>CAVPYG010000095.1:0-16685 GCA_963709835.1 uncultured Acidobacteriaceae bacterium | reverse complement strand
ACGCTCGGTCTTTCAAGTATTATTGCTAAATTTATGCCGCGAATTTAATTAGCGAGGATTGTTTGAAATTTAAATAAGTGTTATGAAATAGTTAAAAAGCAGCTTGTTAATATTACGTTTTCATAAACACCGCGCTATTCTATATGCCCTTTGATCTCCTCCTCAACAATGTTTCAAAGTATATTCAACTGAATGACGGGGAGAAAATATTTTCGCAGCTTATCTCGCACTAAAAAAAATCAAAAAAAGAATTCTTGCTTAACGAGGGCGAAGTTTGTAAATATTCAATATTTGTAACATCAGGTTGCCTGAGAGGGTTTACAGTTGATAAAAATGGCGACGAACACGTGTTGAGCTTCGCCCCGCCCGGCTGGTGGATAGCCGACATATACAGCCTGCTTTTGCAAAAGCCTGGCATACAAAACATTGAAGCGCTGGAAGAGTCGGAAATCATCCTGCTTTCAAAACGAACCAGGAAAAGCTTTACATAGAAGTACCAAAGTTCGAACGCTTTTTCCGCAAGACCAACCGAAAATTCGCTGGTAGCCAACCAGCAACGGATTATCGACAACATGATGATTCCCGCTGAAGAACGCTACAACATCTTTTCGTAACGGTACCCCACGCTGATCTTCAGTCTGCCCCGAAAACAAATAGCATCCTATATAGGCGTAACCCCCGAGTTTTTAAGCAGGATGAAGGCTATGTTAGTTAGGAAAAGTTGATTGGGTTGATTAGGTGAGTGGTTAACCGCAACTACCTTTTCAACTACTCACCCAATCAACCTAATCAACCACTCACTAATGAACCATTTAACTGCAACCACCCTTTTTAACTACTCACCCAATCAACCTAATCAACCACTCACTAATTCAATCCAATTTCTTCATTCAACAGAAAATCAGATGGTCATAGTAGAAATAAAAGCGAAAGGGGATAGAAAAGCGAAAAAAGTTTACAACTGAGTTTACAACTTTAGAACACCCGAAATAGCCCTAAATCACCCTCTTGCTTGGAAAATACCCTTGTATTTGCTATATGTTGCGTATGCTGTTAAATTCCCAAGCTGGATGTCACGGGTTCGATCCCCGTCTCCCGCTCCAATTCTGTCCAATTCTGGTGGATGGCCGCTGGAACGCGGATGGTCCGGATTCCATCACTGGTGAAATCAATATTAATATGATGACCAAGAGGGTTCGTTTTGCGGTTGTCCTGGCAGGCGCGTTTCTGCTGTCCAACTTCGCTTCGGCGCAGTCGCGCTGGACCGAGCAGCAGGCCAATGGCTGGTACGAGAAGCAACCTTGGCTGGTCGGCGCTAACTATATTCCGGCGAATGCCATTAACGAGTTGGAGATGTGGCAGGCGGAGACTTTCGATCGCGCCGCAGATCGACAAGGAACTGGGCTGGGCGGAAGGGCTGGGCATGAACACCATGCGCGTCTTTCTGCACGACCTGCTGTGGAAGCAGGATGCGGCGGGTTTTACGCGCCGGATCGACGCCTTCCTGACCATCGCCGACAAGCATCACATTCATCCCATCTTCGTGCTGTTCGACTCCTGCTGGGAGGCTGAGCCGAAGCTGGGGCCGCAGCATCCGCCGATTCCGGGCGTGCATAATTCGGGCTGGGTGCAGAGTCCGGGACAGACGGCGCTCAAGGATCGCTTCGCAATATCCGCGGCTGAAAGAATATGTGCACGGAGTGGTGGGCGCGTTTGCCGATGACAAGCGCATGCTGGCCTGGGATGTGTGGAATGAGCCCGCGGACAGCGCGGAAGTGATTGCGCTGCTGCCGCAAGTGTTCGCCTGGGCGCGCGAGGCCCATCCTTCGCAGCCGCTGACCAGCGGAGTTTTTCAGGACAATTTCGCTCCCTTTGGACCGGATAAGCAGACGCCGGTGACGGAAATCCAGTTGAGGGAATCGGATGTCATTTCATTTCACAACTACAGCTGGCCCGAAGACTTCGAGAAGGAGGTGATCGGGCTGGAGGGATATAAGCGGCCGTTGCTGTGCACGGAATACATGGCGCGGTCGGCGGGAAGCACTTTCGACACCGTGTTGCCGATCGCGAAAAAACATCGCGTCGCGGCTATTAACTGGGGATTGGTCAACGGCAAGACGCAAACCAATCTGCCGTGGGAGTCGTGGCAGCACCCCTACATTAAGGAGCAGCCGCCGGTGTGGTTCCACGACATTTTCTATCCCGATGGGCGGCCGTATCGGGAGCGCGAGGTGCAGCTGATACGCGAACTTACCGCGAAACCGTAGCTGGGTTTTGAGGTTGGCTTCAGCCGCAGCATTGGCGGACGTAGCGGTGCATACAGAGCAGGGAATCACGTCCGTGGAAGGGGTCAGATTCCTACTCTGACCCAGAGGATCTACTTGGTCGCGCTGGTTGAGGTCGGGGACATCGCCTTCAACTGGACCACGCCGATTCCGACGCCGCCGACGGCACCGGCGAGCAGGCCCAGCAGCACCAGTACGGGTATGCTTTCGAGAAGCGATTTCTTTTTTGCCATTCCAGTTTTCTCCCTCGAAGTTTGGTTCTGCAGATATTTTAGCATTTGGGATTCCATCCTGGATCCGTGTCGGGGAACGTAAACGGCTGTGGCAGCGGGAGATGGCGAGGTGCGTCTTGGGACTAGGGCGGAGTGTGCAGAGTTTTTCACGTCAACGCGGCGGAGAGGCGAAAAGCGCGGGTTGGCGGGCGAAAACGGGGCTGGGGTGACGTGGCGGTTGCTGGGCGATCTCCAGAGCTCAAAGCCAGCGCCTGAAGGCGCTCTCATTCCATGGCGCTCGCGGTATGCCTGAAGGCGTACCCCGATTCAAACCGGATTTGCACGGCTGGCCTATGTTTTTTGCAGGCTGGTGTGGCATGGTAGATTTTGTTTGGTCTGGAGATGCCATGAAACGTCTTAGCCTTGCAGTTTGCGTGCTGTTCATGTCGAGCTTGTGGGCGCGGGAGAATGCCACCTGCGGCATCCCGCCGGGGCTGAAAAGCGCGGCCGTACCGCCGGTGAGTCCGCGGCCGCGAATCGGTCTGGTGCTGGAGGGCGGCGGGGCGCTCGGGTTCGCCCATATCGGGGTGATCAAGTGGCTGGAGGAAAATCGCATTCCAGTGGATATGATTGCCGGGACCAGCATGGGCGCTCTGGTGGGAGGAATCTACGCCAGCGGGGAATCGCCGGACCAGATTGAAACGTTGACGCGCAGCATCCAGTGGACCGAAGTGCTGCGCGGCACCACTCCGTACAACGACTTGTCGTTCCGGCGAAAGGAAGACCAGCGCGAGTATCCCAATGCCTTCGAATTCGGGTTCAAGAACGGCAGGCAGTTGCCCACTGGATTTAATTCCGGACAGCAGGTGGGACTGATTCTCGACCGGGTGGGGTTGCCCTATTCCCAGATGAAGAGCTTTGACGAATTGCCGATACCGTTCCGCTCGGTGGCGACGGATCTGGTATCGGGGAAGCCGTATGTATTCGATCAGGGGTCGCTGGCGGAAGCGATGCGGGCCTCGATGTCATTGCCGGCATTTTTTACGCCGGAGCGCGATGGCAACCGCATACTGGTTGACGGCGGGCTGCTGGATAACTTGCCGGTGGACGTAGCCCGGAAAATGGGCGCCGACATAGTGATCGCGGTGCATTTGAGGACGGCTCCGCTGGATCCGAAAACGTCGCTTTCGTCGCTGGGCGTGTTGCAGCGCTCGGCCAGCGTCACCATCTCGATCAATGAACTGGCCAGCATGGAGAAGGCGGACATCCTGCTGACGGCGGACTTGGAACAATTCGATGCGACCGACTACAAACTCTTCGCCCAGATCGAGGCCGAGGGATGCAAAGCGGCGCAGGCAAAAAGTGCGCTGCTTTCGCGTCTGCAAGTTGACCAAGACGAGTGGCAGCGGATCGTCGCGGCGCGAACGGCGAAACGCAGACCCGTGCCGGTACCCGAGTTTGTCGAAGTCACCGGCGCGGAGGGGGACGTTCTTAAAGGGCTGCAACACGAACTTTCCCCTCTCGCGGGTAGGCCCATCGATACCCACGATCTGGATGGAAAGATGATGAGCGTGACCGGACTGGGGCGCTTTGCCCGAGCCGGGTATCGCGACGTGGAGCGGGACGGGAAGCCGGGGCTGGAGGTGGATGTCCAGGAGAAAGACTACGCACCGCCGACGGTGCATCCGGAGCTAGTGATTGACGGGTCGGACTATAAGAATGTGCAGTTCGAGGTGGGAGGGCGGGTCACGTTTCTCGATGTTGGCGGCTTCGGATCGGAGTGGCGCAACGATTTTATCGCGGGCTCGGAATACGGAGTTAAAACGGAGTACTTTCATCCCTTCACCGCGAACACGGGCTGGTTCATCGCCGCGCATGGGACGGCCGACAGCAGCCCGTTTTTTGTGTACCAGCGCGACAAGCTTCTGGGGGATTATCGCGACCGGTTGATGGGCGGAGGGCTGGATCTGGGCTACACGCTGGGGCGGAGTGCGGAACTGCGCGTGGGATATGAGGCGGGATACCGAAAGATCAACGAAGATATTGGAACTCCGGTGGCGCCGGAGGTCCACGGGCGGTACGGAGTGACGGCGGTGCGATATCGGTTTGAGGGCTTTGACGATCCGGTGATTCCGCGGCGGGGCGTGCGGGTGGAATCGACGTTTAATTTCTATGACACTGCTCCGGGAACCGCGGACGTGGTGCCAACCGAGGAATTGAGGATGGGGCTGGCCGAGCGGACCAGCAAGAAGTCGTCGGTGCTGCTGTTGGCCTCGGGAGGCACGTCGTTCTCGACCAAGGACACGGGATTTCCGCCCTTCAGCCTGGGCGGGCCGTTGCGGCTGAGTGCTTACGGCGAGAATGAGTTGCTCACGAACCAGTATTTTCTGCTGCAACCGGCGTTTCTCTACAAGCTGCGGGACTTCTCGCCGCTGTTGAAACAGAATGTCTATCTGCTGACGATGTACGAGGCGGGAAAGGCTTACGGCCAACCGGCGGCCGAAACCGAAGTTGCGCAAGATGCAACCGTCGGGGTTTTGTTTCAGACGTTGTTCGGGCCAGTGTTTTTCGGGGGCAGCATCGGCGACAGCGAGCACCGCAAGTTCTTTTTCAAGCTGGGACGGTTTTTCTGAGACAGCTTCGAGCTACGAGCTGCGAGCAAACGGGTTGCGTGCGGCGCGGGGCTCGTCGCTTGAAGCCGATTGAGTCGAACGTACCAGGATTCAGCACTGCAAGGGCCCGGCTCGACGGAGGCTCGCTGGCGCTTCTATGATACAAAAGTGAATCGAGGTGCATTCATGACAGAACCAAGTTACGAAGAACTAAAAGCTCGCCTGGCCGATTTGGAGAAGCAGGTGGAAACAAGAAAGAGTCGCGCCATGGAGTTCCGCGTGAGCGAGAAGGGCGGCGTCAGCGTCTATGGGCTGGGCCGCTTTCCCGTGACCCTCTACTACGAACAGTGGACAAAGCTGCTCAACGCGGTCCCGGAGCTGAAGGCTTTTATTGAAGAGAACAAGAGCAAGCTGAAGATGAAAGAGAGCTAGACTGGGATCGAGAACCAATCGGCATTCGCCAAGGTCTGCGGAGCTTGACAACACGTACTATACGTGCTACACGTATATTACGTGAAACAATGAACACATCCAAACAAAACGTGACCGTAAGCCTAGAGCGGCAAACGCTCCAAAAGATCCGAGTTCTCGCTGCTCGCCGTGCTACTTCCATCAGCGGTCTTCTTGCTGCACAGATTGAGGCGCTGGTTGGAGAGGAAGAAGCCTACGAGCGCGCGCATCGCCAGGCCATGACGCTGCTCGATCGAGGCTTTCATCTGGGCGGAGTGATTCGAGTCAGTCGAGACGAGTTGCATGAGCGATAGGGTTTTTGTCGACACCAATATTTTGGTTTACGCTCACGACGCCGATGCGAAGCGAAAGCATGAAATGGCCAAAAGAATCCTCGCCGAGCTTTGGAGCCAGCGCTCAGGCGTTCTCAGCATGCAGGTGTTGCAGGAATTCTACGTCAACGTGACCCGGAAAATCGCTTCGCCGCTCCCCAAGAAGGTGGCGCGCATGGTGGTGGACAGCTATGCGATCTGGTGCGTCGAAACCACTCCGGCTGAAATCTCATCGGCATTTCGAATCGAGGACGAATCCCGGATCGGATTTTGGGATGCTCTGATTGTTGCGTCCGCGGGAAAATGTGGAGCGACTCGAATTCTCTCTGAGGACCTGAATCCGGGACAAATGATCGCGGGCATTCGGATTGAGAACCCGTTCGCTAAGTGAGATGGTGCGCCCGGCGGGACGAACTTGGACTTTTTTGGCAGACATTGTGTCAAGTTTGATATTCGAATCCTTGGCGGCCAAAGCCTTTAGTCTTCACGACTGGAGTTCAGATGAAAAGCGGGACCAAATTCACGTGGAGCGAAATCCCCTACGGCATGGCTGAGATTAAGAAAGACGCCGCTTCGCTATACGCAACCGCAAGGGCTGACCCATTGCAGCGCGGGGTCCCATGTTGCATCGACGGTTGTGACGAGCTACTCGCCAGGCGCCATCGTGGACAGAAGCCATGTTTTTGCCCAAAGCATGGCATCAGCGTGTCCACGAAGCCCACTTATATTTACCAGGATTCGGAGCGCAATTTCATTGTCGGCAGGGACATTCTAGAACGCGTGTGCAAAGTGGAAAAATGGCGTTTGGGTTTTGAGACCAGCGAAGACGCCGTGAGTTGGAATGTTTTCGTCAGCCTGTTGACCCTAGGGGGGCTGGCTGAGGCATTCGAGGCGTTGACCGGGATAATTCCCACGGTAGAACCAGAGCTGTATCTATGGGGTAACCGCATCAATGCCGACTGTAGTCGATGGCCCAATCTGTGCAAAGTTCGCGCCGAGCTTGAGAACGGCCTGGGATTGCCAACTGAACCCGACATCATGTTGCGAACTCCGGGGCAAGCCATCGTGCTCATTGAGGCGAAATTTGGCTCGAGTAATTCCGTTTTGGCCGGGAAAAAGGGCCGCTTCGGCTCGGTCACGGAATTTCTCAACCGCTACAGATGTAAGGACGGTGGGGCTGACCCGCTGAATCGAAAATGGATATCAGTGCAGCCAGCCAAGGAGATCTTGGAACAATTGTGTCGCAATGCCGTCTTCGCTCACTGGCTTGCGTCGGAATGTGAAAAGCCATTCGTAATAAACTTGGTCAGACGAGCCGCGCAAAATGACGAACAACTCTTCCGCCGGCACTTAGCCGAAAATGCGGTCCAATTCAACGTTCGCACATGGGAAGATCTTCGCGGTTTGCCAGTAGTGCAGGGAGAACAAGCGTCAGTTCTGCGGCGCTACCTGAAAAATAAGACCCTAAACCTTTTGCCAGCGTTCCATTGTTTCTAGTTTCGTGGATTACGCACCGTTGTTCCGCGGCCAGTGAGGCTGACCCTGGCGAGCAGACGGAAATAACGCGGCACAGGGTAGGAACGGTAGCGCCTGTTGCGTAATTGCCTGAAATCATTGAAAAACTGGTGCGCCCGGAGAGAATCGAACTCCCAACCTCTTGGTTCGTAGCCAAGCACTCTATCCAATTGAGCTACGGGCGCGTCGTGGCGGAATTGCGTCATTGAATTATAACGGAAAGCGGGCCGTTTCGCCCAACCCGATCAGGAGCCGATGGCTGAACACGCCCGCCGAATCAGCCGGCCAGGGTAAAAGTTTCACGGTTCCAAGGAAAATCCTACCTGCCCGGCGCTGTGCAAAAGCGAATTGGCAAAGCGTTAGCGATTGGCACGCGGCGTGCTTCTGCTGAGGGCAACGAAGTGGCGCGCAACGGGGCATTTGGAAGAAACTTCGGCCAGAGGTCTTTCCGGGTGCCCTTTGCCAAACTCCGTTTGTTGCCGAGGCGCACCCCGCCCGGTTTCTCAGCCTTCCCCCGTAGGCTCCTCATGCGCTGAGGATTAGCAGGGAACGGGGCGGGGTAGCGGCTCTTTTCTGCGGTTGGATTCCTGCCTGACCTGAAGAGACAGTCTCGGCAATAAGTCCGCGTCACGGAGCACATTCCCGCCGTGCAAAGGGCGAAACGCCCTCGAGACAGCCGGCAAGATGCCGGCGCTAGTTTGTTTCCGCGCCGTAATCATCATTCCGCTACGGTATCAGGGCGGGTCAGCCAGTTCAGGCGAGAGCTAGTTGTTCCTGCACGTCGATGCCGGCCTGGCGCAGCAACCTGGCCACGGCTTCGCCCTTTAAGCGCGAGGCGTCGAAGCGCACCCGCACCGTCCGCTCTTTCTCGTCAAACTGAATGCGCTGGATGCCATAGACCTCGCGGACGCTGTCAATGGCGCGCAACTCGGCTTCTCCCGGCGGGGTCTGATAGCGGTAGGCGGCTTCGAGGTAGGTCATTTCGTTTCTCCCAATATTTCTCAGAACCTTTCTCAACACGACAGGTTCGAGGACCGCTCTTTAGTATCTAATAATGACTGGATTCCGCCAAGCGCGATCTGGCGGCTAAACTATGGACCATCCCGCCCCCGCACCGTCGTCCGACAAAGAGAAAGACCCCGTCTGCGGGATGGAGGTGAATCCGGCAACGGCTCGCTTTAAGACGCTCTACAACGAGAAAGAATATCTTTTCTGCTGTGCCGGATGCTTAGCGAAGTTCCAGGCGAATCCGGAGAAGATTCTGGCGTCTCCGCCCCAGGCCATGACAACGAGAATGGCGACGGCATCGGGACTGGTGTTTCTGGTCGGTTCGGCTGGTGATGCAAAGACGATCATGCCTGCGTCGGGCACACCTGGGACGGGCGAGGACGCCCGTCGCTCCACCGGCGTTGTTGCTGACGATCAGGCGGCGACGGTGACTGGGAAAGACACGCGGACCCATATTTCTGCGGCTTACGTTTGTCCGATGTGCCCGGAGGTGCGGCAAAGCGGGCCGGAGCCTTGTCCTAGGTGCGGGATGGCGCTCGAACCTGAATCTCCGGGGCTCTCCGCGACCAGGACCGAATACACATGCCCCATGCATCCGGAGATTGAGCGATTAGAGGCGGGAAGCTGTCCGATCTGTGGCATGGCGCTGGAGCCCCGGACGGTGACAGTCGTAGAAGACAATCCCGAGCTGCGCGATATGACGCGGCGGTTTTGGGTCAGCATGGCGCTGACTGTGCCGCTTCTGGCGATTGCCATGGGCAGTATGTTGAAGCCGCACGCGTTCATGGAATCGCCGTGGGAATGGGGGCTGTCGTGGATCGAATTGATCCTCGCGACGCCGGTGGTGCTGTGGGGCGGCTGGCCGTTCTTCCAGCGGGGATGGGCATCAGTACGAAACCGGAGCACCAACATGTTCACGCTGATCGCGATGGGCACGGGTGTGGCCTATGTGTTCAGCGTGATCGCAACTTTATTTCCGCAAATATTTCCGGCGTCGTTTCGCAGCATGGGCGACCACCCGGATGTTTACTTTGAAGCGGCCGCGGCCATCGTCACGCTGGTGTTGCTGGGACAGGTACTGGAACTTCGCGCCCGCAGCCGGACGTCGAGCGCGATTCGGGCGCTGCTCGATCTCAGCCCGAAAATGGCGCGCGTCATAGGTAACCACGACGACGAAGGCAGTTCTGAAGGTGACCGCGATATTCCGCTAGAAGATGTGAAACCGGGAGATCGGCTGCGCGTGCGTCCGGGAGAAAAGATTCCCGTCGATGGCGTCGTGCTCGAGGGATCGAGCGCGGTGGATGAATCGATGATCACGGGCGAATCGCTTCCGGTGGAGAAGACGGCGGCCTCGCGCGTCATCGGCGCTACTGTGAACGGCAACGGAAGTCTGGTGATTCGGGCTGAGCGCGTGGGCAGCGAGACCATGCTGGCGCAGATTGTGCGCATGGTCAGCCAGGCGCAACGCACGCGAGCGCCCATTCAGCGGCTGGCCGACAGGGTTGCCGGCTGGTTTGTTCCGGCGGTGATGGCGATTGCGGCGGTGACCTTTATTGTGTGGGTGAGCTTCGGGCCGGAGCCGCGTTTCGCCCATGCAATTGTGAACGCCGTGGCCGTGCTGATTATTGCGTGTCCGTGCGCGCTTGGCCTGGCGACGCCGATGGCGATCATGGTTGGCACAGGACGCGGCGCGCAAGCGGGCGTGCTGATCAAAAATGCCGAGGCGCTGGAGACGCTGGAGAAGGTGGATACCATCGTCTTCGATAAGACGGGGACGCTGACCGAGGGAAAACCGAAAGTGGTGGCGTATAGCGATGCCGAGATTGTTCGCCTCGCGGCGAGCCTGGAGCGGGCGAGCGAACACCCGCTGGGCGCGGCAATTGTCTTGAAGGCAAAGGAACTGAAGTTGAGTTTGAGCGAGCCCACCAATTTTCAATCCGTGCCGGGGCAAGGCGTGCGCGGCATGGTGGAAGGGAAGAGCGTGGCGGTTGGAAACGGCGCTCTGATGCGCGTAGCTGGAGCTTTCGAGAACAAGATCGCGATCTCAGTTCTCAAAGTCACTGGTTCGACCGTGCTTTATGTCGCGGTCGATGGCAAGTATGCTGGGTTTATCGCGGTCGCCGATCCTCTGAAAGCATCCAGCTCGAATGCATTGCGCGAATTGAAGGCGCAGGGGATTCGCATCGTCATGCTCACTGGCGACAACGCGCGAACGGCACAGGAGATCGCCGGCAAGTTGGGCATTGAGAAAGACGATTTTCGCGCCGAGGTGCTGCCCGCGCAAAAGGCCGAGATCGTCAAGCAACTGCAAAGCGAAGGCCGCGTCGTGGCGATGGCAGGCGACGGCATCAACGACGCACCCGCGCTGGCGCAAGCCCACGTCGGAATCGCCATGGGAACGGGGACGGACATCGCCATGGAAAGTGGCGGCATCACCCTGCTCAAAGGCGACTTGGAAGGAATTGTGCGGGCGCGCAAGCTGAGCCGGGCGACCATGCGCAACATCCGGCAGAATTTGTTTTTCGCCTTTCTCTACAACTCGATTGGAGTGCCGATTGCGGCGGGCGTGCTGTATCCCGCGTTCGGACTGCGGCTGAGCCCGATTCTGGCGGCGGCGGCGATGAGCTTCAGTTCGGTCTCGGTAATTACGAACTCGCTCAGGCTGCGGAAGGTCAGGCTGTAGGAGGCAGGTCTCAGGTCTTAGGTGCCAGGTGTCAGGTAAACAAAATCGACCAGTACGGCGACCGCGCGAGAGATCATAGTGGAGCGACGGGCGTCCTCCTAACCATCGACCCAACAAAACCGAACATATTGCCTGTACGTGCGTCACATCCTGGCGCGATGCGCTTTGATATATGGATGAGCAGGGTCTCTGGAATCCCCTCCGATTCCGAAGTCTTGGACACGAGGGGATTCTTATGTTCCGCTGGCATGCGCCGCTTTTAGTGGCAAATCGCAAGATCGTAATTCGCAAGGTCAATGACAATGCGTTTCGCGCCGTCGTCTTCGTTATTCTGACATTCCTCCTGCAACTTATTTTTGGCGCCTCTGTTGCTTGGGGGCAAGACGCGTCCACGGGCGCGTTGCGGGGCGTGGTTTTGGACGCCCAGGGGGCGGTTATTACGAACGCGGACATTGTGGCCATCCGGGTGGAGACGGGCATTCGCTATCACGCGGCGACCGATTCGGCGGGACGGTTCGTGGTGGACCTGCTGCCGCCGGGGCAGTATTCGGCGCGGGCGGAGGCGGAAGGGATGTCGCCGGAAGTTTCGCCGGTGATTCGAGTGGAGATAGGAGCGGCGGCAGAGTTGACGTTCAAGCTGAAGGTGGCAGGACCGAAGGAAACGATCACCGTGTCGGATGAGCCGCGCATGGTGGAAATGGATCCGAGCGCGGCCACGGCGCTGGTGGACGACAAGGCGATCAATGGCCTGCCGCTGAACGGGCGCAGGTTTACCGATCTGCTGTTGCTGATGCCGGGCGTGACGCAGGACCCGCGAGACCAGACCTCGGGATCGAACGGCGACCTTTCTTATGGCGGGATTCGGGGATACAACACGAGCTTCCTGGTGGATGGAGGCGACAACAATAACGGATTTTTCGCGCAGGCTGCGGGACGCTATCGCGCGCCTTACCAGTTTTCGAATGAGGCGGTGCAGGAGTTCCGCGTGCAATCGAGCGGCTATGGCTCGGAGTCGGGGCGGGCCGGGGGCGCGGTGGTGAATGTGGTGACCAAGTCGGGCACGAACCACTGGCACGCGACGACTTTCTACTATCTGCGCGACAGTGCCCTGGGGGGAGCTACGCCTCCTTTTATGACTTTCAATCCCAGCAATGTGCAGCACCAATTTGGAGCGACGATGGGAGGGCCGATCCAGCGCAGCAAGACGTTTTTGTTTGCCAGTTACGACCAGCACATTTTCGATTTGCCCAGGGTGGTGCAGTTCGAGAACGGAGCGACGACGGTGGTGCCGCAGTTGGGCCCGGTGTTGCCGCTGGACTACGAGATCTGCGATCCCGCGATTGGCGGAACGGCCTGCGATGAGGCGATTGTGCCGGGATGCCCTTCCGGTGCGAGCGAGCCGCCGTGTGTTGAGCCGACTGGTTTGCCGGCGGCGGTGCAGCTTTCGCAGAATGGAGGTCAGTTTCCCGCGAAGTTGCTGGGGGGAACGGCATCTTTGAAGCTGGATCGAGTGCTGACGCCGCACCACTATTTGACGTTGCGGCTGAACGCTGCGCGGTCTTACGGGATGAACAACGTCTCTTTCGATTCGGGAAGTCCGATTACGAATTTTGCCATGAGCGGAAATGGGGAAGAAGATGTAGCAACGGAAAGCGCGTCGCTCGGTTTGACGGGCAGCATTACGCCGCGGCTGACGAGCCACTTGCGGGCGCAGTTTTCGCGCGACCTGGAACAGTCCGCTCCTAACACGACCGGGACGCGGACGAGCATCTATGGTTGGATGACGGACCTGGGGCAATCGTCGTCGTTGCCGCGGGCGACCCGCGAACACCGGTTGCATCTGGCGGAGACGTTGAGCCTGAACCACGGGCGCAACCAGTGGAAATTCGGGGCCGACACGATGCGCACCTGGGACTACGATTTCTTTCCGTCAATGTACGGCGGGGAGTATTACTTCGACGACATCTATGTGGATCCGCTGACATTTGCGCCGGAGCCGGCGAATGGGAATAACCTGCGGCTAACGTCGCTGCGGGCGTATGCGCACACCATCATGCCGGGCTGGGATTGGGATGCGGGCAGTTGGACTGGGCCGTCGGTCAACCTGCCGCGATATTACATGCAGAACTTCGGCAATCCGGTGTCACATCCGGACAGCAACGACTATGCGGGGTTCGCGCAAGATACGGCGCGACTGACGCCGCATCTCAGCTTGAGCCTGGGAGCACGTTACGACTTGCAGACGTTTTCGAAGAAGGGATTGGTGGGCAACCCGTTGTGGCCGCAGGCGGGGAAGATGCCGCTCAGGGGGACGAATTTTGCGCCGCGGGTGGGGATTGGGTATGCGTTTGGCGACGTACATCCGGTGATGGTGCGGGCGGGATTTGGAATTTTCTATACACGCATTCCGGGGCTTTATCAATCGGCGGTGATCAATAACAATGGGCTCAACGACGACTTTCTTTTCCTGGATAATTCGGTTGCCTCGGAGCAGCAGGTGCTGCTGGAGCATCCCTATCCGAATGCGGTGGTGAGTTGTCCACGCGGGCCCGTTGCGTGCCCACTTCCGGCTTCGTTACTCGATGCGCTGCCACAGCAAGTTGCGCCCGGCGCAGTTTCGGCGGAGGTTTCGGCGTTTGCGCCGGACTTTAGGACGCCCCGGGTGCAGCAGGCAAGCCTGAGTCTAGCACGCGAACTGCATGGCGGGTTCTCTGGGACGTTGTCATATTTGTTTGTGCATGGCGTGGACTTGATACGGGCGCGAGATGTGAATCTGCCGCCACCGACTTACTACAGTTATCCGGTTTACGATTCGACCGGTTATATTTTTCAAAATGCGTTTTATAACGTGGAGTCGTTTGCGACCTGGCAGTCGAGATACACGATCAACCCTCTGCTGCGCCCGGTCGCGCAACTGGGAGCAATCGACCAGTTGGAGAGCGCGGCATCGAGCGTGTATCACGGCATGACGGTGTCGGTGCGCAAGCGCATGTCGGGGGGCGTGGATTTCCGTCTGGCTTACACCTGGGCGCATGCCATCGACGATGGGCAGGATGCGCCGGCGACGGGCGCATCGACGGTGCAGAACTCGTACTCCACCAAGAGCGAGAAGGCGTCGAGCGTGACCGACCAGCGGCAGCGGCTTTCGGTTTCGGCAATTGAGGAGCCGAATCCTTTTGCCGCGGGACAGAAAGCTCTGGCGGCGATGTTCGACCACTGGAAAATCGCGGGGATCATGACTTACGGAAGCGGACGCCCGGCGAGCGCGATGGTGTCGGGCGATCCGAACCAGGATGGGAACACGAGCAACGACCGATTGTCGGGGTATGGGCGCAATTCATTTATTGGTCCGGACTACGCCAGCATGGATCTGCGGCTGACCAGAAAGATGGATCTGGGCGGACGGTACCACCTGGAAATGACCGCCGAGTCGTTCAATATCTTCAACCGCGACAATAAGAGGGACGAGTTGAGCGACAGCGGTTATTACAATGCGGCAGGACAGTTTGTGAGGTATTCACAGAACGCGGGGGGAACTTACTATCCGGCTTATTATCAGCAACCTACAAGTCTTATGAAGCCGATGAGCGGGTTTGCTCCGCGGCAAATGCAAGTTTCACTGCGGTTAAACTTCTGAGACGTGTTGAAGAAATCCACATATTCCACTTGACTTGGAAGGCAATGCTTGCCATAACTTAAGAGTCCAGTGAGGACGAGTAGGGGGGTGTAGTCCGTTGGCGGAAGTTCGACTTCAAGAGGGTGAATCCCTCGAAAACGCGCTTCGGCGGTTCAAGCGGAAGGTACAAACCGAGGACATCATCAAGGAAGTAAAGCGTCACTCGTTTTACCTGAAGCCCGGCGAACGAAAGCGAGTAAAAGAAGCACTGGCTCGCAAGCGCAGCCGCAAGAAAGCGCGCAAGGAACAGGACTAAGCAAAGACGGGCCGTTCGCTAGGTGGAACGGCCCGTTCCTCGCACTCGAAGTTATAGGCAAACGACGCTGGTTGAAAGAGAAGCTTGTTGAGTTTCCCCCGCTAGTCGTTTTGAGCAGTAAAGCAGTAACCATGCGGTGCACACCACATGGCGGGCCGAACCCAGGGGTCAGCATGAGGGGGGATGTTAGCCTCCTGCCCACGTTGTGAACCGGATCCTTCCCTATTCGGGTCTCCCGTGCGGAGCAGGGACGCGGAAGGGGAGCGCCTCTCCAATGGAATACCAGGATAAGGTGTTGAAGTGCATCGATTGTGGTACGGACTTTGTGTTCACAGCGGGGGAACAGATGTTCTTCCACGACAAGCAGTTCAAGAACGAGCCCAAACGCTGCAAGAGCTGCAAGGGCAAGCGCATGGCAATGGTCGGGGCGACATCGCCGGGATCGTCGCGCGGATATTCTTACACCAAGACGGAGACGCGGACGAACTGCTCGCAGTGCGGGAAAGACACGACGGTGCCGTTCCGGCCGACGCAAGGGCGTCCGGTGCTGTGCCGGGAGTGTTTTCAGCAGGGACGGCAGGTCGCGAGCGCCTGATTATTCTTTGCAGGTTAAGGGAAGCGGGGCCGACGGGATTTGTCACCTCCTGGGCGTCGAGGGCGGGTTACGCCTTGGTGGCGGAGTGTCGTGCCGGCGTGTCGGAGGAGCAGGGTTTCCGCCTGACTCGGAAGATCGCCGGTGCCGACCGGCTTGATCAGCAAAGAGTTCGAGTTTTCCCCAGCCCAATCTTCCTCTAATATGAGAGCGTGGCTAGCTTCTACATAGAAAATTTTGGATGCCGCGCCACGCAGGCGGATGGAGCGGCGCTGGAGCGGCAATTTCTGGAGCGCGGACTGCACCGCGCCGGCGCGGCGCGCGACGCCGAAATTGTGGTGCTGAATACCTGCACCGTGACCGAGGGCGCGGACAGGGATGCGCGCGCATCGATACGGCGGTTGCGGCGGCTGAATCCAGATTGCAGCATTCTGGTGACCGGATGTTACGCGCAGCGCGCGCCGGAAGAACTGGCGGCGCTGCCCGGCGTAACGTGGGTCGTGGGAAATTCACATAAACACCGTGCGGCGGAGATTGCCACGTCTCCCGCGGCGGGGTTTGTTTCATTGGCACAACTTTCAGGAGAGCAAGCCACCCACGTAATTGTGGGCGACATTTTTGCGCACACCGAACTGCTTGCGGCCCCGGTGTTTGAAGCGGCCAACCAGCGGACGCGTCCCAACCTGAAGGTGCAGGATGGATGCGACAACCGCTGCTCGTTCTGCGTGATTCCGTATGTTCGAGGACAAAGCCGGTCGCTGCCGATGGACCGGGTCGTCGAGGAAGTGCGGACGTTGGTCCAGGCGGGTTATCGCGAAGTCGTGATTTCGGGGATTAATTTGGGGCGGTGGGGAAGAGACCTGGAGTTCAGCCGTCAGCCGTCAGCCATCAGCCATCAGCAAGAACGAACGACTGACGACCAACGGCTCGTCACTCTGATTCGCGCCATTCTCGATCGGACTTCTCTCGAAAAATTGCGCGTCAGCTCGGTCGAGCCCATGGATTGGAGCGATGAACTAATCGAACTGGTGGCGTCGTCTTCGCGGATCGCAAAGCACGCGCAC
>CAVPYG010000094.1:0-12295 GCA_963709835.1 uncultured Acidobacteriaceae bacterium | reverse complement strand
GCGGCGCTACAACTACGCAGTCTTTCGCGCTCCACGGACCAAGCCCGCGATCACCGCGCCCAGCGCCAGCAAGCTGAGCAAAGAAATCACTCCCAGCGAAATGACGCAGTAAACGCACCACACGCCCAGCACCGCGGCCTCAATGTGCGCGAGATAAAGGGAGTAACAAAGCCCGCCCAGCGCCGCTACCAGCATCAGCCGGTAAGCTTTTTTGAACGCAAGCACGCCGAGCAGCAGGTATCCCGCGATGCCGATCACGGCCACGGGAACCCCGTGGAACATGGCGTACGGACTGTGATTCACGATGCCGCAGTCCCAGCGGTCATTGATGCTGCACGGCGAAGCATCGGTGCGGTAATGTTCGCGCAACGCCAGCGAAGAAGAGACGATACCGGCGACGGCTATTACGATCAGGACCAATCTCATGCAAGACTCCTGTTCAATATGAAGTAGCAATTCGGAAAGAGATATTATCCACGATTTGCCCAATCCACGACGCTGGAGCGCCGGGCGCCGTCGCTCGGCTGGACCGACGAGACGCCCGTCCGTCCATCATTCAATCGTGATACCGCTTCTCGCCCGCCGGGATCGGCACGCTCAGGCGATTCTGCGCCGGAGGCATCGGGCACGTCGCATACGGGGTAAAGGCGCAGGGCGGGTTGACCAGCCGATTGAAATCCAGCCACACTTCTCCGGGCTGGCTCACGCCATGGTCGGGAAGTTCGCTATAGAGAAAGCGTCCCGCTCCGTACGTCGTAGTTTTGCTGGTGGCATCAGCCAGAATGAAGAAAAGATCGGTAGCTTTCGGATCTTCGAGCACCGGCTCCAGTCGCACAACTTTTCCATCCAGCGTGAATTCGGCCGCGCCCGGCGCCGGAAGATGGGTCGTGGTCCCGAGGACGGTCGGAATATCGAGCACCGTGGGCGGGTTGTACGGAATCCAGCGCGCATGCACGCGGTAGTTGGCATTCGGCGCATACCAGCGCAATCCGTGAAAACCGATGCGGGTCGGGGCTTCGAGGTCCTTGACGCGCAGCCCATATTGCTCGTCGCGATGGATCACAATAATCGTGAGCGTGCCAATCGTGAGCTTCGAGGGCTGGCCCGCATCGTCGGGAACCAGGGCCTGCTCTTTGGCCGGTTGACCATTGACCCGCAGGTCCTTCGGAAAACCACCGGCCGGAGGCAACAAACTCAGCGTGCCTTTTTCTTTGTCCCAGCGCACGACCGCGATATGCGCCGGCGCCTTGGCCGCGATTTGCACCCGACAGTCTTCAGCCGAGCCGAAGCTGTTGTCTCCTTCCTTCAGCCATCCCAGGGCGATCAGAGAAAGCCAGCCTTCGGGAGCCCGGAGGCTCGCCGCCCGCTGAGCCCGCCAGGCCAACAGATCGCGCTGCCGTGAACTTTGATCGCCGGAGGGCCGATCATTGGACGGTCGATCGTTCGCACTCTGGCCTGCGGAACCCGCGACGAACGCAAGCATCGCCATCAGCAAGAACGCACCGGCCTCCAGAAATTTCCTTTTCATTTGCCCGCAAGTCTCCGTCTTCTTAAGTATGGCAATTTCCCAGGCGCCAACCACCAGATTCTAGTTCTTCCAACTGACTTTCACACGTAGTCGAACAGGGTCATAAAACCGAAATCCATGTGCAATTGCTGATGACAATGGAATAGCGTCATTCCAGGGTTGTCGGCAATGAATTCGATTTCGGCCTCCTGGTAGCCGCCCAGCATGACCACATCTTTCAGAATTCCTGATGTGTTCTTTCCTGCCAGTTTTGTGAGTTCAAAACCATGACGATGAAGATGGATGGGATGGATATCGTCGCTGGCGTTGCGCATTCGAATCCGGTAGTGCTTGCCTTGCTTCAAATGAAACGAGGCTGGCATTGGCATTCCGCTCATCGGATAAGTCATTCCATTGATCGTCCATCGGTTAAAGCCCTCTTCGGCGGCGTTGTCCTTTGCAAAGATCATGTCGAAGGTTTCGTCCGGCGGCGTGGCCGTTGCGCCGGGCTTGCCGAAGACGCCGTAGTTCCAGCGATACGAAGGCGGCGCAATCCATTGTCCCTTGCCCTTGGAGCCTGCGTATTCGACGACGATTCCCATGCCGTGATGGCGATCGTCATCGGCCAGATCGCCCATGATCCAGACGCCGGGATGTTCCATGGCAACGATGGCGGAGACGCGCTCCGCCGTGCCCAGCCAGACGACTGGGACCGTCGCCGGATTGGGCACGGGATTTCCGTCCAGCGCCACTACGCGGAAAGAATGGCCGGGCAGCGCCAGGCTGCGAATCTCGGTCGCGCTTCCATTCAGAATATGAAACAGAACTCGTTCGCCCCGCTTGACGCGGACCGGTTCTCCGTGGCCAAGCATGCGTCCGTTGATGGTGAAAGACGCATAGCCGACTTCATAGCCGTGCGGCATGCCCCTGGCGAGAGAGGTTTTCATGGCAGCCTCGCCTTGTTCTTCGAGTGCCTTCACTCGCGTGGCGGGTAAAAGAAAGTCCATCGCCATGTCTCCACCGCGGCTAAAAGTCGGCTCAAATTCCTTGAGCACTAGAAACACTTCGCGATCGTATCGCCCCGGTTCGTGCTTCGGCTCGATGTACACGGGCCCAACTTCGCCGCTATATTGTCCAGCGGCCAGGTTTGCGCCCGCGCGGTTGTGCGTGTGATAAAAGCGGAAGCCTGCTGGCCTGGGCGTAAACACGATCCGCCGCTTGCCATGCGCGGGAATGAATGGAGTGCCTTCCTCGGACGCGCCGTCCACGTCTGGCGGAATCGTTTGACCGTGCCAGTGCAATTGTTCCGGCGTGTCGGTCTCGTTGTGCACGTCGACGGTGGCCTGCTGGCCTTCCTTAAAGCGAAGCAGTGGCCCCGGGAATTGCCCGTTGTACGCAGTCGCCGAAATGATGCGATTGGGCGCTATCTCGATCGGAGCCGCCTTGATGTGCAGCGTGTAGTCGGCGGGACCGGATTCCGGCGGCGCCGCAGCTGAGTCGCCAACCTGCGCCAGTACGCTGGAGTCACCCATCACCTTGCCGGCGGCGAGCCAGCCAGCCGCGGTTGATAGCCCCGCTACTTTTAGAAACATCCGTCTGGATTCAGACAATTCCTTCATCGAACCTCTTGATTCTTTTTCCAACGACGGCAGCGCCAATCAGTCATCGGTTCCGGTGCGCTTGGCAAGCATCCCATCCATGGACCATTTTCCGCCACCTGCTGAGATGAGAAAAACCAGGCAGCAGAACATCGCGAAATCGGTGCGCGCATCGCTGACCGTATACCAGAAACCCTGGTTGGCGCGAAATAGTTCCGGGACCTTGGTCGTCGCAATCGCGGTCGTGATCACGATCAACAGCGGAATGGACGCGAGTCTCGTCCACAACCCCAATAGCAGTAGGATGCCGCACAGAACTTCGAAGGTGCCGACAAAATGCGCCGTCAAGTACGGGTGTGGAAACCCGACTCTTGTGAAGCGAACCACTCCCATGTTGGGATCGATGTACTTCAGAATGCCCTGGGTAAAGAAGATCAGTCCGACCGCAATACGAATTAGCAGTACAGTGGGTGGGGCCTCAGTATTCCCAAGAAAGAACCGAAGGATTGTGTTCATCGACGAATAACCTCCATCCAGCTTTCCAGTTTAGGGACTTGGCCGAAGGAATTTCATCATGGCATCACTTCGGGATCAAGACAAGGAGGACATTGTTGACCTAGGACAAGCCACTCACTAGCGCGAAGCGTTTCCGTCACATGTCTTTCTGCCCCGCCCGTCCGCGTTTCGGTCCCGCCTGTAACCATAAACACACCTGCCTGTGATCTGGCGCACAGCGGCCGGGTAGCGCCGTGCTGTATTTCAAAAGGACAGCACATTTTATGAAGGCATTCAAAGACGCCGGGCACCTGTTTCGGCTGGCCGCTGTTTTCCTCGCGGGCGGCCTGGCGTTTGTTGGGTTGCGCGCGTTTCTTGTGCCGAAGAGTTTCGGCCAGTACGGACACTACCGCGGCAACGCCCTCGCCGAGATCGCCGCCCGCCCGGTGAACTACGCCGGCCATCAGGCTTGCGAAGATTGCCATGCGGACGTTCTCGAAATAAAGAAGAGCGGCAAGCATGTCCACGTCAACTGCGAGGCGTGCCACGGACCACTCGCTAAACATGCCGATGACCCGGCATCGGTCGCGCCCGCCAAGCTCGACACCGCCGTGCTCTGCGTCCGCTGTCACGAAGCGAACATCGCCAAGCCGAAAACATTCCCCCAAGTCGTTTCCGCCGATCACTCCGCCGGGCTGCCCTGCGATACCTGCCACCAGCCGCACAGTCCGGCCATCGCCGGCGCAGGAACTCCCCCAGTAACTTCCGCGGAAAAGCCCGGAGGCAAGAAATGACCATCACCCGGCGCCACCTGCTGCTCCTGTTGCCGGCTGCGGCCGTCGCCTGGAAACACGTCCTGGCCGGGGCTCCGGAAGCCTCCCCCAACTACAAAATGACCGAACACTGGTGGGGCATGTTGATCGACCTGCCCAAATGCATCGGCTGCGGAAACTGTGTGCGGGCGTGCCAGGCCGAGAACGACGTGCCCGACGGATACTTCCGCACCTGGGTCGAGCGCTACCATGTGACCGACTACGACATCGAAAATCCCCAGGTGGACTCGCCCGACGGCGGCAAGATGGGATTCCCTCCGGCAAAAGTAACGGGAGGGAAAAACTTCTTCGTCCCCAAGCTGTGCAACCATTGCGCGGATTCACCCTGCACCCAGGTGTGCCCGGTAGGCGCGACCTTCATCAGCCCCGATGGCGTGGTCCTGGTGGATAAGAAATACTGCCTCGGCTGCCGCTATTGCGTGCAGGCCTGCCCTTACGGTTGCCGCTTCATCCATCCGCAAACGAAGACCGCCGAGAAGTGCACGCTCTGCTATCACCGGATCACGAAGGGCCTGACCACCGCGTGTTGCGAATCGTGTCCGACCGGCGCGCGCCAGCTGGCGGACTTGAAGAATCCCAACGATCCGATTCATGAGTTCCTGAAGACCCACAGCGTCCAGGTCCTGAAGCCCCACATGGCAACGCATGCCAAGGTCTTTTACAACGGGTTGGACGGATCAGTGAGATAAGGTTCGGTGAGATAAGTTCTGCGCGGCGAGGAGACTGGCGACCATGATGT
Source organism: uncultured Acidobacteriaceae bacterium (assembly GCA_963709835.1). Lineage (GTDB taxonomy): Bacteria > Acidobacteriota > Terriglobia > Terriglobales > Acidobacteriaceae > Acidiflorens. The sequence continues at coordinate 7,123 of CAVPYG010000094.1, read as the reverse complement.
CCGGCGTTGAAGGCTTCATGTATCCGAACGAAGTGGAGCTCCAGTGGAGCGTGCTCATCGTGCTCTATCCGTTTCTGACGGGACTGGTGGCCGGCGCATTCATTCTGGCTTCGCTGGAGCGCATTTTCCAGGTGGAGGCGGTGAAGCCGACCTACCGGCTGGCGTTGCTGACGGCGCTGGCATTCCTGCTGGTCGCGCCACTGCCGCTGCAACTGCATCTCGGCCACCCGGAACGCTCCTACGAAATGTATCTGACGCCGCACCGCACTTCGGCCATGGCGATGTTCGGATTTGTCTATCTGTGGTATCTGATGGCCGTTCTGGTGGTCGAAATCTGGCTCGACTACCGCCGCGACATCGTGCTGCTCTCCCAATCCACCACCGGCTGGAAGCGTCTGATTTACCGCGTACTGACGCTCGGCTCCGGCAACATCAGCGAGCGCGCGCTGGAGATTGATGAACGCGTGGGCTGGCTGATCACGCTGATCGGCATTCCTTCCGCCTTCCTGCTGCACGGATACGTCGGCTTCATCTTCGGCTCGGTGAAAGCGAATCCATGGTGGTCCACGCCGCTGATGCCGGTGGTGTTTCTCTTCTCGGCCATGGTATCGGGCATCGCCGCCGTGATGCTGCATCTACATGTTCCTGAAGTGGGCGCGCAAAGAGGCGATCGACATGCGCTGCGTGGACACCGTGGCCAGCTACCTGTTCTACACCTTCATCATCGATTTCAGCCTCGAGATGCTCGACCTCATCCACCGCATCTACGAGGCCGATGAATCGTTCCGCAGCCTCGATTTCATGGTCCACACCAAGCTCTACATGTCGCACATCGTGGTCCAGATCATGCTCGGCACCGTGACTCCCATTGCGCTGCTCGCCTTGACCCAGGTGCTGAAGCTCGGCGAAATGGCGCGCAAGCGCATCTACTCCCTCGCCGGATGCCTGACCCTGATCGGCATTTTCGCCATGCGCTGGAATGTCGTCATCGGCGGCCAGTTATTCTCCAAGAGCTTCCTCGGATACACCACCTACAAGATGGGCCTGATCACCCGCGAAGGCTTGCTCGTGGCCATCGCGCTGACCATTCTGCCCTTCGTCATTCTGTGGGCGCTGGTGAAACTCCTGCCTCCCTGGCCGGAAAAGCATGACGCGCTCCCTTCATCAACCTAATATTTGTCATTCTGGCCCTGAGCGTAGCCGAAGGGGAAGGACCTGCTGTCCGCTGTTAGCGTCTGAACACTAGTGATTCGCCTAGAAAGTCTCCCCCTGTGCCCCTCTGTGTCCTCTGTGGAAAAGGTTTGTGCTCGTCACCGCGCCGCCCTCTGCGCTACATCAAACTGCACTCTGGCCGAAATCGTCGTAAGCTGCTTGCACCTCGCTCCCCTTCCACCGATTTCCCCATCCCAGCCCTCATGTAGTAGTGTGTCTGATTGGAGCCTTGCCGCGGCCTTGGCATCACCGCCGTCCTGATTGTTCGTAAGACAACGCGCGATCTGCCGGCAAATTGCGCGGCGGCAATTCACATCTCGAGGTAACTATGCCAACTCGCATTCTCTGTGTTTTTTCCATGCTGCTGATTGCTGTGCTGTGCTCGGCCCAAACCAGCCCATCTTCCTCCTCCGTTCCCAAAGAAATCCCCAGCTTCGATCTCACCGCCATCGATAAGACCATCGATCCCTGCGTGGATTTCTACCAATACTCCTGCGGCAATTGGATGAAGAACAATCCCATCCCTGCCGACAAGTCGCGTTGGGGACGATTCGATGAACTTGCCGAGCATAATCTCTACATCTTGCGCGACCTGCTGACCGAGGCGCAGGCTCCCGGCAAACACACGCCGGTCGAAACCATGGTGGGCGCTTACTACGCCTCCTGCATGGACGAGCCCACGATCGAAAAGAAGGGGACCGCTCCGCTGGTGCCGCAACTCGAGCGTATCGTCGCCATCAAGACGAAACAGGACGTCATTCGAGAAGTCGCGGCCATGCACCGCAATGGCACCTCGGCGTTGTTTGCCTTCTACTCTCAGCCCGACATGCACGATTCGACCCGGACCGTCGCTACCATCGACCAGGGCGGAATCACTCTGCCCGATCGCGACTACTACTTGAAAGACGACCCCAAGTCGGTCGAGACGCGCCAGAAATATCTCGAGCACGTGCAGAAAATGTTCGCTCTGGCCGGGGACGGTAAGGACGAGGCGGCGGCCGAGGCCAAGGCCGTTTTAGATGTCGAGACCGGGCTGGCCAAGGCCGCGATGGACCGCACCCTTCGCCGAGATCCCAAAACCCGTGACCATAAGATGACCGTCGCTGAAATTGCCGCCGCGGCTCCCAATTTCGACCTCAACCTCTACTTCGCCGATAGTGGCGCGCCTCAGTTCACTTCCCTCAACGTGGGCAATCCAGATTTCTTCAAGCAGGTCAACGACCAGCTCAACACCGTGCCGCTCGACGACTGGAAGATATACCTCGCCTGGAGGACGATCAACGAGTATGCCCCGCTCCTGGGCAAAGCCTTCGTCGAAGAGGATTTCCTGTTCAACGGCAAATTCATGTCGGGCCAGCAGGAGATGGAGCCGCGCTGGAAGCGCTGCGTGAAAGCCACCGACGCCAGCCTGGGCATGGCCCTGGGCCAGCTCTATGTTGACCGCACCTTCGGCCCCGAAGGCAAAGAGCGCACCTTGAAAATGGTGCGGGCCATCGAAAACGCCATGCATCGCGATCTCGACCAGTTGACCTGGATGTCGGACACCACCAAGCAGAAGGCCTATGAAAAGCTCAGCACCATCGTCAACAACATCGGCTATCCCGACAAATGGCGCGATTACAGCAGTGTTACGATCCAGTCCGGCGACTACGCCGGCAATGCGGTGCGCGCCCACGCATTCGAGGTGCAGCGCCAGTTGAAAAAGATCGAACAGCCCACCGACCGCAAAGATTGGGGCATGACTCCGCCCACCGTCAATGCCTACTACCGCCCTCCCATGAACGACATCAACTTTCCCGCCGGCATTTTGCAGCCGCCGTTTTACGGCAAGCTCATGGACGACGCCGTGAACTTTGGCGCCATCGGCGTGGTCATCGGACACGAACTCACCCATGGCTTCGACGATCAGGGACGCAAATACGATGCGCAGGGCAACTTCCGCGATTGGTGGACGGCGGACGACGCCAAGGCATTTGAAGAGCGCGCCGGCTGCACCGCCAGCGAGTATTCGAGCTTCGTCTCCGTGAAAGGCGACAAGGGCGATGGCACCGACGACGTCAAGCTCAATGGCAAACTCACGCTCGGCGAAAACACCGCCGACAACGGTGGCCTCAAACTGGCCTACATGGCGCTGACCAACATCATCGGCAACACGCCGCTAAAACCGATCGACGGATACACTCCAGCGCAGCGCTACTTTCTCGCCTATGGCCAGATCTGGTGCCAGAACGTGACGGAGCAGCAAGCCCGTAAACTCGTGCTGATCGATCCGCATTCCCCCGGCCGCTGGCGCGTGAATGGCGCGGTGCAGAATTCCGCCGCCTTCCAACAGGCGTTTGGCTGCAAGGCCGGACAGCCCATGGTTTCCCAGAACGCTTGCCGCGTATGGTGAGAAGGGCATGGGAAGTGGGTGCCCCATCCTTCGCGGGTTTTGAGAGGGTGGGAGCGGCGCCATTTCAGCCGCGTCGCTGTCACGGTGCTCACGGTTTCGTTTTTGTAAAAAATGCAATATCGTAAACGACGGAGGGCAATACTTATGAAGGGCAACGCAAAGGTGATCGAGCAGTTGAACCTGGCTTTATGCTCGGAGTTGACGGCCATCGTGCAATACATGACGCAGTCCGAGATGTGCCAGGGCTGGGGCTACACGCGGCTGGGCGAGCAGACCAAAGTCCGCGCCATCGAAGAGATGCGCCACGCCGAGGGCCTGATTGAGCGCATTATTTTTCTCGACAGCATCCCCAAGATCGAGGTTGGATTGAAGCCCCAACTCGGCAGCAAGGTGCAGGAGCAACTCGCGATCAATCTGAAAGACGAGCAGGACGCGGTCGTCCAATACAACCAGGCCGTGAGGATTTGCGTTGAGGCCAAGGACGAAGGCTCCAAGGCTTTGTTCGATCGCATGATTGCCGACGAGGAGCGGCACGCGGACTATTTGGAAGCCCAACTCCATTCCATCAAGGAAATGGGCATCGCCAACTACCTCGCGCAACAGATGCAAGGCGGGAAGTAACCCGCGGAGTCGATATCGTTATGTTCTTGCGGTCCCTTCGCTCGCGGGCATGAAGGGAGGCGCGCAATTTATCCGGGCGTCTACAATGGAGTGGGGCTTCGTCTAAATTTTCTCTCAGGAGATTCCTATGCAACGCAAAGCGAGCGCAGTGTGGAAGGGCGGTCTGAAAGACGGAAAAGGGACGGTTTCGTCCACCAGCGGCGTGCTGGCGAACACGCCCTATTCGTTCACCACGCGGTTTGAAAACACTCCGGGGACAAATCCGGAAGAGCTGATCGCGGCCGCCCATGCGGCGTGTTTTTCTATGGCGCTGTCGGCGCAACTGGGAGGCGCGAAGCTCACGCCAGAAAGCATCAGCACCTCCGCCACGCTTACCATGGAGAACATCGAGGGCGGCTGGACCATCACCGCCGTGCATCTGGATGTTGTAGCAAAGGTTCCCGGCGCAAGCGCAGAAGCCTTCAACACCGCCGCGCAAAATGCCAAAGCCGGCTGCCCGGTGTCGAAGGTGCTGAACGCAAAGATCACCATGGATGCGAAGCTGGGCTAGCGGGCAATTAGTTTTGACGCATCGGTTGTTACTCGAAGCACGGGCGTCCAACCCACAGAGCCAGGCCGCCGAGTTCAAGGATGCCAATCCACTCGGCCATCAGCAGCGGTCCGTTAGTGGTTGGGAGCGGATACATGGCGACCAGTGCTCCGAGGCCGATTGACAGCGTCAGCAGCAAAGCCACTGCTACGGACCGTCCATAAGAGGGCACACTGCGTGCTCTGGCGATATTGGCATTGGAGGCGGCCGCCATCGCCGCAGTCTGCCGGGCAAACTCGGCGTGGACTTGGAATTCTGGAGCACGTTGTAACGCGCTCTCTACGAACGTCTCCAGGCAGCGTTCACATTGCGCGAGATGATCCATCGCTTCCGCCGACCATTGGCTGCGGCTTTCGCCTCGCAAGGCGGCGCAGACATCCTCGCAACTTACTTGTTGATCACGCATCGGTTCAACCTCTCTCGTACTTTTTCTTTCAACCGCTGGCGTCCCCGGTGAAGGTGGGTGCGCACCGTCCCGATGGGGAGATTCAAAATCAGCGCAGCCTCTTCGTACGTACACTCCTCCTGGCAGCAAAGCACCAGCACCGCGCGTTCGGGCTCACTCAGTTCCATTAATGCGCTCTCCACAACCGCCTGCGTCTGCTTGACTACGAGCAACTGTTCGGGATTCCTACCCGGATGCGCCAGCCTCTCCTCCCAGCTCTCCTCCTCGTCCGTCATCTGGACGAGATTATTCCGCTCTTTTTGCCGCCGCTTCCATTCATCCCGAGCCACGTTCAAAACAATGCGGTAAAGATAGGTCGAGATTTTCGCATCTCGGCGAAAATGCGGCAGGGCACGATAGAGGCGGAGAAAAACCTCCTGTGCCAAGTCCTTGATCTGCTCCCCGCCTCCCGTCATACGCAGCAGCGTGCGAAACACCATGGACCGGTGTTCGCGCACAATCGCCTCGAAAGAGTCAGGTTCGTTAGCCAAGTCGTGCTTGTTCCAAGCGAAACACTATTCTACTCAGACCGTGTTTTCGGCTGGAAGTTTCACCCTGTACGCTGAAACTTTTTCCAGAAAAGAGGTCTAACACACAAGAGCAACCAAAATGGAGGACACAAATGAATAATGGGCCAGCACTTCTCTTCGCATTGGTATTTGGCATCGTTATCGTGGTTTATCTATTTTCGTATTTGAGCCGCCGTCTGCAGAATCGTGAACGTCTTATGGCGATTGAAAAAGGAGTTTCTGTGCCGGTGGTGACGGCCATACCGATTGATCCGGTGGCGAAGGCCCGCAGAACCCGGCAATCGGCCCTTTTGCTAATCGCGGCTGGCATCGCTGGGGGAATCACTTTTGCCGGTGCATTCCTCTTTGACCGCCAGATTCTTTCGACTGCCGGCTTTGCCATCATCCCGTTAGTCCTCGGCGTCGCGGTAGCACCCTTCTTTCTCGGCGTTGCGTTCCTGGTGGATTATCTTTTCCTTAAGCGCGAATTGGAGAAGGAGAAAGAACAGCAATAGGAGAGAATGCCGAGATTTTCGCCGTTGCCATGGCCAGGGCAGTGCCCAAATGCCAGGGTCCCTTGTGTTATGGAAAAATGCTGGATTGAGTCCGGCTTGGACAAGGCAAGCCCCGCCTCTACACGAGCGAAGAATCTAACACCGCGCTGGTTATGGCTTTGCGCTCGTTTGACACCCATACGCCAGCCGGTAGAATAGTAATGTAGTCGCCCTCATCAGGGCCCTGCCGATTTTTTCAAGTTTGCGGATATGGCGGAACTGGCAGACGCGCTAGGTTCAGGTCCTAGTGATCGCAAGGTCGTGGAGGTTCGAGTCCTCTTATCCGCACCAAAAACAGTTGCCAGTGGTCAGTTTCCAGTCGCCAGTGAGGCCCAATGCTGAAAAGGTCGCTGGTTGCAGCGGCCATCTTCTTCGTTTCGCTCGGCCTGCTCATGCTCCTGCCGCTGATCGGCATTTACCGCGATATATCAGAGGGAAGGGCAACTGGAATCGCTTTCGTTGCAGGCTCAGCGGGAGAGAACATCTCCCGCGTTGGAATTTTCGTTGTACTTGCGGCTTTTGCTTATTGGCTCTCTGGGAAACTCATCAGGCCGCAGCCGGGGGCGCATCGCGATTCCTAGACTGGCAACTGGATACTGGCAACCGGCAACTGATTCTACGCGCCTGCGGACAGTCGGTGCGTACTCCGGCTCTGGGCAATTCCGTACTGGCGGATCTTATAAAGCAGCGCTTTGTAGCTGATCTGTAGCAGGGCCGCGGCTTGTTTGCGGTTCCAGTTCGTTTCTTCCAGAGCGCGGGCAATGGCTTCGGCCTCGGCTCCATCTTTCGCGTTGCGCGACA
>CAVPYG010000093.1:0-14336 GCA_963709835.1 uncultured Acidobacteriaceae bacterium | reverse complement strand
GTTTATTGCCCTGTACTACGACTACGAGTACGTATTGCTCGGCGCTGGAGGCGTTGAACATGGCGAATCTCCCTTGCGATGTGGAATTGTGCGAAATGAAATCTCCCACTCCAATAACTACCCGATCAAACAGCAACGTGCGGTGCAGGTCCGAGATTCGTATATGGCGACTGGGCCCCGGATTCGATCGCCGGGAAGAATGCCTCTATGCATGTGCCGCGTCCTGGCTCGCTCTTGACCTCGATAACGCCACCGGCTTCGTTGACGATGCGCTGGACCGTCGCCAGGCCCAGCCCCGTGCCCTCTCCCAGCTTCTTGGTGGTGTAGAAAGGCTCGAACAAGCGGGCGCGAGTTTCCGCGTCCATGCCGCAGCCGTTGTCTTGCACCGCGAGCGAGACGGCGCGCCGCGGCTTGCCCGGCGCGGCGGCGCCGGGAAATTCCGTGGCCCGCGTGATCAGCCGGATGGTTCCGCCCTGCGCCAGGGCATCGCGCGCGTTCAGCGCCAGGTTCAGCAGAACCTGGCGCAACTGCGCTGGATCGGCCAGCACCAGTCCCGAGCCGGAGTCGAGCGCCGCGTCGGCCATTACGACCAGGTCAATTTGCTCGCCGGTCAACCGCCGCAAGAGGTTTTCCGAGGAAGCCATGATTTCGTTGATGGCGACCGGGCGTGGCTCGGCGGCTTGCTTGCGCGCGATAGCCAGGAGTTGCTGGGTCAATGCCGCCCCTTGTTCGGCAGCCTTGCGAACTTCTTCAACGTGCTGGCGGAGTTCGCCCGGCTCGCAACCGCTCTTCCCCAAGCCCGCCGTCAACAGGTCGCAGTAGAGAAGGATGCCGGTCAGCAGATTATTGAAGTCATGCGCGATGGCTCCCGCCAGGCGTCCGATGACTTCCATCTTCTCGGCTTCGCGCAAGTGCTCTTCCATCCGCCTGCGTTCGGATGCATCCGCCAGCATGGCGATCAGGAAGGCGGGCTCGCGGCGGGGGTTGCGCCCGAGCGACACCGTCAGATGTCCCCAAAGCTCGGAGCCGTCTTTGCGGCGATAGCGTTTTTCAATCTCGAACGAGTCGCGCTCGCCGCGCAGCAACTCGGCCAGCGCTGGTTCGCCGGGTGAAAAGCTGCCGGGATAAATCTCGCGGCCAATTTCGCCGCGGCGTTCGGCGCGGATCTTGGCAATGAAATCGCCGGCCAGCCTGCCCGTCAATTCCTCTTCGCTGTAGCCGAGCATGCGGCTGAGCGCCGGATTTGCCTCCATGATCCGCCCATCGAGGCGGCAAATCCCGATGCCAATTGCCGCCCCTTCAAACATTGCCTGAAAGCGCGGATCGGGATCGTACTCGCGTGCCGCCGGAAATTGCGTCATCACGTTCATAGCTATACTGCCCCTTTGCTCGACCCCGCAGATCCATCCCCCGCGGGCCCATGGGTCGAGTTCGGTTGCGCTCCGGAGTGCGGCGAACGTTGCGGCTTGTAGCCGGCGATTCCAAGCTGGGAAGAAGCGAGCGAACTTTTCCGCGAATGGATCGCGCTCGACCGGATTGAGAAAAGTGTAGAGCGAAAGCCTTCGCCGTTCGGTGCCAGCCATCACACCAAATTTGTGACGATTCCGGGCGCTGGTTCGCCAGAAGACCATGAGTCAGCAGAAAATGATTGGTGAGAAGAATGAGTCCCCGATGGCGATGATTCGGAAGGTGAGGAGACAAGAAAGTCCGTGCCGATCAGGGAATGTCAATACGGGCAAGCTAGACCGCCCCGATTCGGAACAAGGCGGGGCGCGACTGTAGCACTCAAGAGCGTGCGCGAGAACTGGGACGTCCCTCCGGGACTTGGATCGTCATTTGCGCCTTTCCCACCGCTGAAGCGGTGGGCTAAGCTCGGACGCCCCTCTGGGGCTCGTTCTGTGATGTTTCGTTCCACCGGATGGCGTGAAAACGAGTTCTCACACAGACTCTAAAGGACGGAGAATTCTCGGCAGAGTTTTCCGTCGAGGAGAACGGTGCGTCAGCGTGCCAATCAACGGGAAAATGCAGTCACCTCCCTGGCGAGAATATGTCAGGGCTCTCGCATAAATCGTGCTCCGCTGACATCCTTTGCCGTGAGCCACGCTGTATTGTGCGGCACCGGCGGGGGGAGCACATCGTAGAGCGGCTGCACAGGTTTCACTTCCGCGTTCTCCTCGGCCACCGATATTGCCAGAATGCGAATCTTTTCGTTGTCGGGCAACTGAATGGTCGTCGCTCCGGGTGGCAAGTCAATCGGATAGGCGAAGAGATAGGAATAACTGTAGGGCACGTTTTCTCCGGCGGCATTGTGGTGATGGGTGCAGTACCAGGCCAGGTCGGCGCGCTTGATATAGCCGGGCTTGATTCCAGTCATTTCGGCGTAGTCATCGCGCTCGGTTTGACCGGGATGGCCTTCGATGGGCGTGTCTTTGGCGATCCATTGACGGTCGTCCCACTGGCCGATGAATCCGCCCCAGTCTTGAATCGTCAGGTTATGGACAGTCAGGTCGGCATTGTTGCTCCCGGTTTTGAAGCTGGCTTTCTGGTCGCCTTCGGCGGATGCGGCGAGCACATAGACGCGGTTGTAGCGGCCGGGCGGCAGTTCGAGCGTCTGGCCCCTTGCCACGACCGCGTTGAGCGCCCAGTTGGTCGCCGGCGCGAGCCTGAATTGCACGTCATTGAAAGTGATTTGCGCGGGCAGCATTTCAGCCGCCAGCGCGTTGCCCTTGGCGTCAAATCCGCCGGTAGAGTGACTGCCATCTTTACTGGCGGCCGCAAGGTCATACTTCAATGGCACCGGCGCGGAACGCACGCCCGCGACTCGGGCCGGCGGCGCACCCAGCTTTAGCGCAAAGGTCCTTGGTTGATACGCGGTGAACGAGGTCAGCAGCGCGCCGCCGGAAATCTGGGCGGATCCGACTGGTTGCTCTTGTCCATTCACCTCGCGGGCAGAAGTGATTGGCGCGGCGAATGAGATCTTGATATTCGATTGTGGCTTGCCATCGAGTTCCACCAGGCGCACGATGACCTCATCGCTCTGTTCGGCCTTCTTCAGCGCCAAGAGCCGGATCCTCGAACTGCCGACCTTGACGAGGGAAAACTCCCGGCCGAGCGCTCCGGAATGCCGCGAGGTTTGGAAGGCGATGAGTGGATCGTTCAAGCGCTGGCCTTGCCAGTCGCTCTCCGCCTGGCGCCAGTCGCCGGCGTGCCCCGCCATTCCGTAGAGGAACTCGTGGTGCCCGAGATCCTGCGTGCCCTGATCGGCGTAGCCGCCGCGAGTGCCGGGAGTGCGGACCAATGTCAGCCGGATGGTGTTGTCGTTCGGCTTATCCGACGCGTTTTTACAGTCGGTCAGAATGGTCGCGCCGAAAACGCCGCTCATGTCGGTCAAGTCGATCCACTGATGCGATGGAACTTCAAATTTCTTCGGCTGCGCGGTCGGGCGCTCGATGGTCCCGATATCCCAGTTGTAAGTCGCGGTGCGGTTTGAGGCGGCCAGGGGGAAAGTCGCCTTCAGGTTCGACTCGCGCGTGTTCCAGTCGATTGCATTGGCGAACTCCACGCGTTTGCCCGCGTCTCCCGCTGCGAGGCGGATGGTCTGCACAAATCGCGATCCTGCGGCTTCGCGTGAAACTTCAACGGCCACACGCACCGGGCCGTTTTCCACTACACGAATCTTCGCCGGGCCGCCGACGTAGGCTTTCGGCGCTGCCTGTTCCTGGTCCCAATCCATGTTCCAGGCCGGCCATTGCTCGGGATTGTCGTAGGAAATGGCGAGGCGCGCCGGGGCGGCGAGTAATTCCCGGCCGAGCGATTTGTCGAAAATACTGGAAACGTCGCCGTCTTGGTTCAGCTTCACACGGTAGTACTGATTCTCCAGCGAGTTCTCGGACACGTCTGGGGCGGATGTGAGGTCCGCCGCAACCCCTGGCTGCACGTCATACACCGCATAGCCCACAGACGGCACTCGCGCAACGAACAGCACTTTACCGTGCGATACCTGTGCCGGGGCTTCTTTGCCGTCCGGTGCAATCACGTGAACCGCGCCGAGCATACCGCCGGGGAATTCGACGCTGGCTTCGACCACTTCTTCGCGGGCGATGTTCAAGGGATTGAAGATGACGATGGGAACGCCTTTGGCCTGAGTGTCGAGCGCGGCGGCGACGGCTTCGGTGGCATTGGTCAACACGCCCGCGAATTGGTTCATGGCGATGACGTCGTCGTTCCAGGCAAATTCGTAAGATTTCGGAGTGGCCGTTCCGGCGGCGATGTCGTGGAAGTGGCCGCCCATGACGAGCGTCCAGGCATCGTTCAACCGCTGGCGGGGATAGGTGCGCGCGCCCAGCCATTCGGCGGCAATGGAAGTTTTTTCGGCTGCGTCCGCCAGCAACTCTTCTTTCCGTAGCCAGCGCTTCTGGTAGGCCTGGGAAGTCAGCGAGCCGGCCGAATGATTGGTCAGTTCCATCTCGCCGGTGAAGCGCGGAAGTCCGGCGGCCTCAGCGGGCGTGATGTCGAGAAACATCTGGTCCGCGGTCGCCGAAACTACATGGACCGGGCCATCGCCCACCTTGACGGCAGGCCACTCTGGATGCGGTTGCCCCCCTGTATAAGATCCATCCTGCGGCGGGAAGCTGGCCAACCCTTGGGTGACGATTGCTTCGAGGCGTTTGACGGACTCCTCATCCGGAGCCCCGCCGATGTCGCCGGTACCGTAATAATGATAGTCGGTGAATACGCCGCTGACTTTGCCGTTGTGCTCGACGCGCGCCGCCCAATCGTGCTGGTAACGGTCCAGTTCCCGATCCGATTGGACTTTGGCGAAAGCTTTCTCCTGTGCACCCAGCGCGTAATATTCGTGGAGGTCCTGCGGATCGAGCGGTTGATTGGCGTTCTCGAGTTGGCGTATTTTCTGACGCAGCGGGTTGAGTTTATTTCGAAGCTCTTCGAGCGCGGTGTTGGGAGGGGCCGCGGGCAAGGGCTTGCTGAGGTCGGTATCAATCCCGCCGCTATAGTCACCCGGATTCAAACCTGCGAGTACGCTCTCTCGGTCCGGGCCGACCCAGACGCCCACGTTGAAGGGTGTGCCTTCCGGCGTTTTCTCGCGCGAGTTCGGGCCGCCGCCATCCGCCGACGATCCCCAGACCAGCTTTTGGGTCGAGAAGCCTTTAACGCCGGAGTGCGCCAGAATGGTGGGCAGAGACGCCGGGAAGCCGAAGCAGTCGGGCAGCATGTACTCGGCGCTGGCCTTGCCGAATTCTTTCCGGAACCACTCATTTCCATATAGGATTTGGCGGATAATCGTTTCCGCGCTGGGCGTGTTGACATCGCCCTCTTCCATGGAAGAGCCCGCCGGGTACCACCTTCCTTCAGCCACGTACTTCTTCAACTTCGCGTAATCCGCGGGATAATATTCCTTCATGAAGCGGTAACGGTTCGCGCCGCTGAAATTGAAGATGTAATGAGGATACTTATCGAACAGGGCGAAGTTATCCTCCATCGTCTTACGAATGTATTCGTCGATGACTTGGGGGTACTCCCATCGCCATTCGGTATCGAGGTGGGCGTAGCCGACAACGTAGAGAGTGGGCTGCTGGCTCAAGTCGGGCTTGGCATTGGTTTGTGCGATTTGTGTGGTTTGTGCGCTCGCGGCGCACAGCGGGATCAGGCCGCTCAGTAGCGTCGCCATCAAAGTGGTGCAGAATCGTGGCATTGTATTTCTCCCAAGAATTCTGAAAACTGGTCTATAGCATTTTCATAATTACTGTAACCCGTTGCTCGGTTTTGGGAAGGGCACGACTTCAGTCGTGCCGCCAACAGCGTCAAACCATGCGGGCTTTAGCCCCTGAGGGACTGGCGCCCACGCGCCTACGTCTGCGGCACAATCAAGACGGTGATTGACTGCGCCGGGAAGGTGGTGCTCAGCGTGCTGGTCGTGCTTCCTGGGCCCGGCGGCGTCACGGGCACGCCAGTCTGCGGGACGATCGCGGCCAAATTGGCGCTGCTATAAAGGAAAACTTGTGCGTTGCCGTTCGGGGTCAGATTTTCAAGCGAGAGAGTCGCGGTCAAGTCGCCATAGGTCTTATTGATGACCACCACGGTCACCATGTTGTCCGAGGTGCGGAGCGCTCCGTAAACCGAAAGCGCTGCCTGATTGGCGCTGGTGGAGACCAGAGCCTCGTCTCCAAACGTCGAGTTGTTGCCATCGTAGTTGCGGTAGATCTCAAATGCCGTCAAGCCGGGCGCCTGCGTCGAAGGATTGGTGGTTGGCCAGAATGTGCCCAAGTCGAGGCCTTCGCGACCGAAAATTCCCAGGATGTCGGCTTGCGTCAGCGCCCCGCTGATCGCTTCCATTCCGCCCCAGTTGTATTCGTCGATGGCCAGCTTGGTGAGGGGATAATCATTCGCAACCCAGGTCCGCATCATCGGTATCAGTTGCGGAGCCTGCGCCGGGGGCGAGCAACTGGGGGTGTAGTTCGCGTCTTTGAAGTAGTTCGGCTGCGGGAAATTGGGATCGGTATACGTCGGGTCCCATAACACCCGCGTCGAGTTCAAGCGCGCCTGTTGCACTCCGGTGTCGCCTGCCGTGGTGAAGGCAACGGAGCTGCCGTTATAGGTCGCCGCGAAATAAGCGTGCAGGTCAAGGTAGTCGAGCAGGCGCTGGTTGTTTGCCGCCTCGTAGGCCGCGAACTGCTGTAGATAGTACTCGATCAGCGGAATGCCGTTATGTGCCTCGCGGTCGGTCGGATCGCTCCACGGCTCATAACAGGGAGTACCGCCCGATCCCCATCCCGACTCAACGTCTTTCTTCGAGTAAAAATAATCCCACCAGTAATCCATCACCGGACCGCTGACGGCAGCCGAGGGATCGGCGGTCTTGATGGCCAGCGCCGTGGCCATGCCGTTGGTCGTTACTTCGTCGTAGGTGAAGGGCGCGGGATGCACGTCGCGTTGGGTCGCGTCCCACCAACTGGGCTCGTTGTCGAGGTCGTAGATAGCCACGCCGCCGTTGGCTGCGGAGCCGAATTTGCCGACCAGGTAGGTGACCCACGCTCCCGCCCACGAGGGGCCGACCGCTGTGCTGGTGATGGTCGGATCGTTGCCTCGGATAGGGCTCTGGTCGAGATTTTCTCCGTCGCCGCAGTTGGCGTTGTAGGGATCAAAGGAATACTGAACGGGGTAGGTCGATGCCGGGAAGCCGCAACTGGTGCTGTCTTTGGCCACCCATCCCTGCACCGGCACCGTGCCCAGGGTCTTGGCCCCGATGGCGTTGTTGCTGGTCACCAGCGCGTCAAAGGCCGTCAGTCCGCTGACCGGAGCCGCTCCATCCGCGCCGTTGCCCGCTCCGTTCTCAAAGTACCAATCGGCCGCGGAGTTGGAGAAGTCCAGTTGATAGTTGTAGCGCGAGGTTGCGTCTCCGCCCCAGCGGTCGATCGCAATGTTGGTGTTTTTGGTGACGGCAGAGTCAGCCGGGGTAGCGTTCAGCAGGTAGGCGTTCATGCCGTAAATGTAAGGGCTGATGGCGCGGGTCACGGTAGCCGCATCCACGGTCAGCGCCGGGCCAGCGGCGGCAGAGGGAGCGGCGAGGGTTACGACGGCGGCGCCGCTCTTGGTGGGGTCCGCGGTGCTGGTCGCGACCACGTTGACGGTAGCCGGAGCCGGATAGGGCGTGGTGTAAAGCGCGGTTGTGCTGCTGGTTGGGCTGATGGTGCCAGAGCTCAAAGCGCTGCCCGGCGGCCCGAGCAACGACCAGGTTACGGCGCTGCTAGGGTTGCCCGGGCCGGTCACCGTAGCGCTGAACGGCACCTGAGTTCCGATGATTGCGGTGGTGGGGTTGGGCGCGACGGTCACTGAGATGGTTGGAGGGGGAGGCGGCGGGCTTGAGCTTCCTCCGCCGCAGGCCGTTGTCAGCAGGCTGAGCCCAGTTCCTATCAATATGGCCGCAGTGCAGCCCAAGTTCTTCATGCAGGATCTCCAAAAGTTCGGCCGCCGCCAGTTCCGCTCAGCCGGCAGGAACCTGCCATGCGGCTTCTCTATTCGCATACCATCTTACAACGGAGACGACGGCAATCGGGACGGACTTTCAGCCTCGAACGGCTGTTAACATGTTGATGACGTTGAGAGGATGAATTTCACACGATGACCACGTTCCGTGAGATACGGCGAAGCGAACGGGCGCTGAGCGAGGACGAGGCCCGGGAGATTCTGGCGCGGGCGGAGCATGGCGTTTTGGCCACTGTGGGGCCTGACGGATGGCCCTATGCCGTCCCCGTGAACCACGTGCTCTCCGGGGACACGCTCTACATTCACTGCGCCGTCGAGGGACACAAACTGGAGAACATCGCGCATGAAGAGCGAGTCTCGTTCTGCGCCGTGGCCAGCGCCAGCGTGTTGCCCGACAAGCTGTCCACCCTCTATGAGAGCGCGATTGCATTCGGCCGGGCGGCCCTGGTGACGGATCCGGCGGAAAAACGGCGGATACTGGAGCTTCTGGCCGTGCGTTTCTGCGGAACGTTGACGCCCGAAGCGGAAAAAGCGATTGCCACTTCCGGATCGCGGGCCGCCGTGGTGCGCATTCAGCTCGAACGAATCTCCGGCAAGGCCCATCGTTCTGAGTGAGAGCGTTCCGAGTGGGAGCGCGCCGAGTGAGATCGTTCCGAGTGAGATCGCGCTCGCGGATTTCGGTCTCGTTGCCCGAGTTCTATTGCCAACCGTCAACCGTCAACGCGCCGGACGATCTTGCCGTACAATCTTGCCTACAATGCCCCGGCGGCGAACGGCGAATCTCGCTTGACCGCTGGTTTCAGCCGAGGGAATCGGGTTATGCGCAAGCGCTGAGTGCCGAATGCTGCCCTTCAAGCTCATCTACAGCGACGATTATTACCTGCCGATCGGCTCGCACGTTTTTCCCGCCGAAAAGTACCGGCGGATTCGCGACCGACTGCTCGCCGCTGGAATTGCCGCGACCTCCGATTTTGTCGCGCCTCGTCGCGCAACCGACCGCGACGTGCTGCTGGTGCACACTCCGCAGTATGTCGAGAAGCTGAAGACGGGCACGCTCAGCGCGCGCGAACAGTTGGAACTCGAAGTTCCCTACTCGCCGGAGCTGGTGAGCGCCTTCTGGCTGCACGCGGGCGGCTCGATTTTGGCCGCCGATCATGCCCTCAACGACGGCGCCGGTTTTAACCTTGGCGGCGGATTTCATCACGCATTCCGCGATCATGGCGAGGGCTTTTGCGTGGTCCACGACGTGGCCATCGCCATCCGCCGCATGCAGCGGGACGGCAAGATCCACCGGGCGATGACGGTCGATTGCGACGTGCATCAAGGCAATGGCACGGCAGCGATTTTTGCCGGTACGCGCACGGCCAGCCAGCCGCTGCCGCCCGTGCCCGCGGTTTCGCTGCATCCGGGGCACTCGACCAGAGCCAGTTCCGCCAAGAGCAGGATGCACAGCGGGCACTCGGGAGACGTTTCACCATCTCGCTCCACCAGGAAAATAACTACCCGATGTGGAAGCCGCCTTCTTCGATCGAACGTCGATCTTCCCGACGGAATTGGCGACGACGACTATCTCGGCTGGCTCGACAACGCGCTCAGTTCCGGCTTGCGGCAGTTTGAGCCCGAGCTGTTGTGTTACGTCGCCGGAGCCGATCCTTATCGCGAAGATCAGCTCGGCGGCCTCGGGCTCACGATTGAAGGATTGAAGAAGCGCGATGAACTTGTCTTTTGCGCCGCCAAATCCCGCGGCATCCCAGTAATGGTCACGCTCGCCGGAGGCTACGCACGAAATGTCGAAGATACAGTAACGATTCACTGCAACACGGTGGTGGCGGCGAAGGAAGCGATGTTGGGGACGGGGCCACGGTGAAATTCAAGTGCGAGTCTGTCTGCCGGAGGCGTAAAATTGCCTTATGGCACAAGAGGTTTCTGAGGTTCTAAAGAAGGCGCTGGCACTGCCGCCGGAGGCGCGCGCCGCTTTGGCCGGTTCGCTTCTCGAAAGCTTGGATGACACCTTGGATGTTGCAGCCGAAGAGGAATGGAGCCAGGAAATTGCGCGCCGCATCGCGGAGCTGGATTCCGGCAAAGTGAAACCCATCCCATGGGCGGAAGCGCGACGGCAAATCTCGACCATCCTCAATGGCCGCTAAGCCGCTGGAGATTCACCCGTCCGCTCTCGCGGAAATGAAATCCGCAGTCAGTTGGTATCTGGAGCGGAACGAAACCGCAGCCGTCAAGTTTGCCGCTGAATTGGATCGGGCTATAGATTTGCTGGTCGCGGCTCCCCATCGCTGGCCAGCGGGCGAGCACGGCAGCCGGAAGTTCGTCCTGCGGCATTTCCCATATGCTATCGTCTATCGGGAAAAACAAACGACAGTCCAGGTACTTGCAATCGCCCACGGGCACCGGAAACCCGGGTACTGGAAGGATCGGCTGTGATCAAGCTAAACTTTTGCCATTGGACTTAGGAGTCCCGCGTATGGGCATTGGCTTCGTGCTCGTCATCTGGGCGGTTATCGGTGCTTTCTTGGCAGGCGTCGGGACGCTGATTCTGGGCGGTCTCACGAGCTTTCTGACGCGGGGTGCGGAAGAAGGTCGCCGCCGGGTCATTTTAGTAGCGCGCGTTTTCCCATTCGCTTGTCTCGGTTGGGCCGCTTTGATGTTTATCTTTCAAGCGTTCGTCAATGGAGCTCTGCTTCATCGTGATCCCGGACTAGGCGACTCATGGAATTGTCCGCTGCCAAACGGCTACGCCATAACCATGATCGACGTGACTGACCAGGGATGGGTGTACAACCCAAGAACACAGAGCGGCGACTTGATCGCGGGAAAGGAGGACGCCGTCGGCGGAGTCAGGATTCTTCAAGTGGCTGGGAAGTACATCCTAGGAGGATCCGACACTCATGCATCCTCCAAGCGTGAGCAGGAGAGCAACGATGTAGATGAGTACTTCCTGCTCGATACTCAAACTGGCAAGCGCACTGACTTCGCAAGCTACGATGCGATGCATAATGCCGCGTCGCACCTTGGCATCCAGACAAAGCTCGAACGTATCGACGCCGTGTATTCCAGATATCGTTTCACCTGGTTTGATGTTCTCGTTGGGTTCTTGCTCTGCATACCTCCTCTTACCTACGCATTACTGCTAACGCGCCGGATCGTGAAGATGCGCAGAACGCGTCAAGTTTCGTTACTCGCATCAACATGAGTGGCACCCGTGTCTCAGACTCCGACTGTTAAAATAACTCCTTACCCTTATGTTCGAGAACCTTCAGGAAAAACTTCAGCGGGCTTTCAAGGCGCTGCGCGGGCAGGCTGTCCTCACGGAAGAGAACATTGCCGAGGCGCTGAAGCAGATTCGGCTGGCGCTGCTTGAGGCCGACGTCAACTTCAAGGTTGTCAAAGATCTCATCGACCGCATACAGGCCAAGGCCGTCGGGCAGGAGGTGCTGACTGCGCTTTCGCCGGGCGAGCAGGTCATCAAGATTGTCCGCGACGAACTGGTCGCGACGCTTGGCAAAGACACGGCTAAATTAAAGTTCGCCTCGCAGCCGCCGACTGTCGTGCTGATGGCCGGGCTGCAAGGCTCCGGCAAAACCACGACCTCAGGCAAGCTGGCCAACTGGCTCAAGAATGGCGGACACCGTCCGCTGCTGGTTTCGGTTGACGTTTATCGTCCCGCAGCGCGCGAGCAACTTAAAATCGTAGCGGCGGCGATCAAGGCCAATCTCTACGAAGGCGAAGTCGGCGAGGCGAATACGGCGACCGTCGAGCGGCTGGCCAAGGAAGCGCGGCGCGAAGCGATCAACTCCGGATGCGACGTGCTGATCGTCGATACCGCCGGGCGTCTCCACATCGACGACCAGCTGATGGAGGAGATGCAGTCGCTGAAGCGGCTGCTTAATCCGCAGGAAATACTGTTTGTCGCCGATTCGATGACGGGACAGGACGCGGTCCGCTCGGCCGACGAATTCCATAAGAAGCTCACGCTTACCGGAGTCGTGCTTACGAAGATGGACGGCGATGCTCGTGGCGGCGCAGCGCTTTCCATTCGGCAGGTCACCGGACAGCCCATCAAGTTCATCGGCATCGGCGAAAAGTACGACGCGCTCCAACCTTTTCATCCCGACCGCATCGTCTCCCGCATTCTTGGCATGGGCGACATTCTCTCGCTCATCGAAAAGGCCGAGTCGCAGATCGACAGGAAGAAGGCCACCGACCTTGCCTCCAAAGTGCTGGCGGGCGACGGCTTTTCGCTCGACGATTTCCGCGACCAGTTGCGGCAGGTGCGCAAGATGGGATCGCTGCAAAGCCTGGTGGGCATGTTGCCCTCGGTCGGCGCGTTTGCCGGGATGCAGAAGGCCGCCGACAAGGTTGACGAGAAGCAGATCAACCGGGTCGAGGCCATCATCAATTCGATGACTGGATACGAGCGCAACCATCACGAAGCCATCAACGGGAGCCGGCGGAAGCGCATCGCGCGCGGGTCGGGCACCAGCGTGCAGGAAGTCAACAACCTGCTGCGCCAGTACGCGCAGATGAAAAAGATGTTCAAGCAGATGGGCAAGCCGAGCTTCGCGCGGCGCATGGCGGGGATGAAGTTTCCGGGGATGTAGGGCCAGGTCTCAGGTCTCAGGTCTCAGTTCTCAGTTCTCAGTTCTCAGTAAAACCATTGCGCAGACGCGAGGGATCCCGGCGCGAATTCGAAATATGTTTCACGTGAAATATTGTACGGGTAGTTGTGTTCGTGTAATTATGTACGTACAAGAGGACTCAAATGAAACAGCGCAAACGAGTTACGAAGCGGGCCAAGGCACCGCGAAAAGTGACGAAGATCCTGGAGTCGGCGGGGTCTCGAAGGCATCCGCGGTACCTGCCGGAGGAGTTGGCGGGCATGTACAAGCCGGTGAAGAAGCCGGTGACGCTGCGGTTGGACGCCGATGTAGTGGCGTGGTTCCAACGGGCGGGGCGGGGGTACCAGACGCGGATCAACCGGGCCCTGCGTAAAGTGATGATCGAGGAGAGAAAGAAGTCGCGGAAGTGAAGTTGGCTCCGCGGTGCCGGTGCACTGCGGCCCACGTCTCGAAAACCGCGAGACCTGGGGCACCCGGCTAGTCTTCTATAGCGAAACCAGAGTTGCTGTGGCCACGACCGGAAGCCGAGCTGCGCTCGGCTTGGACAGCCGACCACCCCAGCCCACGAAAAGCGCGCGGTCTGGGGACCCCGGCCGAGGGCGGCTGTCCCCACACGAGCGTGATGCCGCTCTAATCTTCGGGGCGGGCGGTGGCGTAGTAGCCGCTGCGGGCCTGGACTTTGTAGTCTCCCTGCCTGGGCTTGATCTCGACCTTGCGGAAACTTCCGTCGCGGGCGGTGTTGGTGGGCACGTAGCCGGCGTTGTACTGGCTGCGGAGTTCCTGGGAAATCTGGTCGAAGGCGGCGCGCAGTTTATCGATCTTGTTCCCGACTTCAATCACGCGGCCGCCGGTTTCTTCGGTGAGTTTTTTCATGTCGGAAGGCCCGGTATAGGGGCCGCCCCAGCCACGGAGACCGCGGTCGGCGATGAGCAGGACGTAGCAGATGGCATCGGCTTTCTGGGCGGCTTCGATGGCATCTTTGATCTTGAGACGGCTGCCTTCGTCTTCTCCGTCGGTGAGCAGGATCATCGCCTTGCGTCCGACCTCGTGGCTCAATTCGTCGTGGGAGGCGAGATAGACGGCGTCATAGAGCGCGGTGCCGCGCTGGCCACTGGCACCACATGGAATCGGGCCTTGCGGGCCGATGGGACCTCCGGCACAGCCGACTCCACCGGCGTTCATGCTGGCATCGTTCAGCGCATGGCGGAGGCGGCTGACGGAGTTGGTGAAATCTTGCAACAGGGTGATGTCGGTACCGAAGCTGATGACAAAGGCCTCATCTTTCGGACGCAGAGTGCTTTCGAGGAACGAACCTCCAACCGTCTTCTCCATATCGAGGACGCGCAACTGGCTGCCGCTGGTATCGAGGAGGATGCCGAGGGTCAGCGGGAGATCGGACTCGGCCTTGAAATATTTGATGGTCTGGAGCTTGCCGTCCTCGAACAATTCAAAATTGTCTTTGGTGAGGCCGGGGATGAGCGCGCCGTGCTTGTCTTTGACGTTGAAAAACAGCTGCACGACTTCGACGTTGACTTTGAGGGTCTCGACGGATTGGTCTGGCGACTGGGCGTCAGAATTGGAGCCGGCTGCAGGCGGCGAGGCGGGAGCCGGGGCCGGAGCATTCTGGGCGGCGGCGGGAAGCGACAGAATCGCCGCCAGGGAGAACGTCATTAGAATTAGAGAAAACAAGGCCCGGGCGCGATT
>CAVPYG010000092.1:0-31691 GCA_963709835.1 uncultured Acidobacteriaceae bacterium | reverse complement strand
CACCGGCTGTCCGTCTTCGCTCCGTTTTACGGGCGCAAACTTTTCCATGACACTCCTCCCCCAAATACCACTTAATCACGATCTTCACACTTTCGGAAGATAACCCTAGTTACTTCCGTTACTGCTTGCTCTCTTGACTTCGAGCGTCTCTACCCGGTTCCGCTCGGGCTCGCATTGTGCCAGCAAGAAGTTCGGTAGGTCCTGGAGGTCCGCGATCTTCATCGCGTACCCGCGTTCGATGGCCGCCTTCGGCATGCCGAAGACCACGCATGTTTCCTGGCTCTGCGCCACCGTGAATCCACCCGCTGCCCGGATCTCTCCCAGTCCAGCCGCCCCGTCTTCTCCCATGCCGGTCATCAACAATGCCATCGCCTGGCTGCCAAACTCCTCGGCCACGCTGCGAAACAGCACGTCCACCGAAGGACGGTGTCCGTTTACCGGCGCCTCGTCCGCCAGCACTGCCACGTTGCCCAGCGGCAGTTTCTTCACCTTCATGTGCCGGTTCCCCGGACAAATCAACGCTCGCCCCGCCATCAGCAAGTCCCCAGACTGCGCTTCCTTCACCCGGATCGGGCAGGTCTCGTCCAGCCGTTTGGCAAACAGTTCCGTGAATCCGTCCGGCATATGCTGCACCACTAGAATGCTGCCCGAAAACTCCGCCGGCAAATGGGAAAACAGGTATTGCAAGGCGTTCGGACCGCCCGTGGAAATGCCGATGGCCACGATGTGCGTCGGCGCCACCGGACGCAGCTTGGCGGCCTGCTCCCCGTGTGTTTCCGCCGGCAGAAACTGCGTCTGCACCCCCGCGCTCTGCGCCGCCGCCCGGATCTTTTTGATCAATTCGGCGGCAATCTCCGGCATGCGCGCGGAAACATCCTGCGGCTTGGCCACGAAATCGAATGCGCCCAGCGCTAGCGCCTTGAGCGTGATCGACGCTCCGGCCGTGCTGTGCGAACTGACCACTATGACCGGCAGCCGCCAGCGCCGCATGATTCGCTTCAGAGTATCAATCCCGTTCAATCCCGGCATTTCCAGGTCCAGCGTTACCACTTGCGGCGACAGGTCCTCGATCTTTTTCAGCGCAAGGAAGCCGTCCATCGCCGTGCCCACCACCTCGATCGAGGCGTCCGCGGCGAGGATTTGGGGAATCAGCTTGCGCATCAAAGCCGAATCGTCCACTACCAGCACCCGCACCGGCTTTTTCATGCCTCGCCTCCCGCCGTGCTGCGGACCAGCGGACCACCCGTTCCGATTCCGCCGCCGCCCGGCCCCGCTGGAAGCACACTCGACAACAATCCCGTCATCCGCAAGGCTGCATCCGTCCGCCCGCGCGTGAACCGGTCCATCAGTGCGATCATGTTCAGGATCAGCACCACCCGCCCATCTCCCAGAATCGAAGCTCCACTCACCAGATCGGTGGTGATCGATTGGTCATCGAGCGCCTTGATCACCAACTCGTCTTCGCCCTCCAGTTCGTCCACCAGCACCCCGAACTTGCGGTCCCCGCTGTTGATGACCAGCACGAATACCTTGCGTTCCGCGGTTTCCGGCCCCGGCGGGGGCTTCGGACCCAGACGCAGCAGAGGCAACACGTCGTCGCGCAATTGCAGCACGTCGTAGTGTTCCACCTGATGGATATCTTTTTCGAACGTGCGCGCGATTTCCGCCACCGTGTTCAGCGGCAGCGCGTACAGCCGCTGCTCCACCCGGAACAGCAGCGCCCGGATAATGGCCAGCGTCAGCGGCAGCCGCAAGCGGAAGGTCGTTCCCCGTCCCAGCGCGGTTTCGATCTGCAGCGCTCCCTTCAGCCGCCCCAGCACGCTCTGCACCACGTCCAACCCCACGCCCCGGCCCGAGAGTTCGGTGATTTCCTTCGCGGTCGAGAATCCCGGCCGCAGGATCAGGTCCATCGTCTCCGCCTCCGTCAGACGCGCGGCCTGCTCCGCGTTCAGCAATCCCTGCGACAGCGCCCGCTGCCTTACGTTTTCCGGATCGATCCCCGCCCCGTCGTCCGACACCTCGATCACCACTTGGTTCCCCTGGTGATACGCGGCCAGCCGCAATGTCCCTTGCGGCTTCTTCCCGGCGCGCACCCGCTCCTCTTTCGTCTCGATGCCATGGCCCACCGCGTTTCTCACCATGTGGGTCAGCGGCTCGGCGATCGCATCCAGTATGCTTTTGTCCAGATCGGTTTGCCCGCCCCGGATGGTCAGCGCGACTTCTTTCCCGCACTGCCGCCCCACGTCCCGCACAATGCGCGGAAAGCGCCGGAACAGCTGATCGACCGGCACCATGCGGATCTTCATCACCGAATGCTGCAAGTCGTTCAACACCCGCCCCTGAAACGCCATCGCATCCGCGAACTTTCCCCGCAAAACATCCTTTGGAAAACGCTGTCCAAACTCCAGCAGCGTCTGCTGCAACATCGACTTCGCCAGGATCAGTTCTCCGACCAGATTGAGCACGCTGTCGATTCTTCCCGCATCCACTCGCAGCAGGTTGTCTGGGCCGCTCGCCAGGGCCGCCGCCAGTTCCCCGGACGGCGGCGCTTCGTTGCCAGTAAGGCCGGCACCGTCGTCGCCGGACGCTATCGGCTCAACCTCGCGCTTGCCCTCGAGATCGGCGGCGGAAACCAGCGGAAGCGATGGTGGCAGCGCTGCCACCCGCAAGGGTTTGACTTTTACATTCTTCGCAATGGTGGGGATGCTGCACTTCGCCCGGATCTGCTCCGCCGTTTTTTCCGACGCCAGCGCCGCTTCCACCCGGTTCACCGCATCGGCACTGCCTCCGGCCGGGTAGAAAGCCAGCAACTCGCCCACATCCGAAAGCGCCAACTGGATCATCTGCCGCGCCGCGATGGGCATGCCGCACTGTGGGTCGATCGGCGCCACCACGTGATAGACGCGCTTGCCATCCGCCACCGCCCGGCTGATCGCCAGTTGTTCATATTCCGACCAGCAACTGGTTTTCGCCGCGGTTTTGCCCGCGAGTTTTTTGTTTTTGGGCCCGTTGCCGCCCGCCGCCGGATGCGCCAGCCGGGCAATGTCCGCGCGAAAAGCTTGGATGCTCGGCAGCTTCTTGCCTTTCCCGTACGCTTCCAGCAATGCCGCAAATACGTCGGCCGCGCGCAACGCCATCTCCGGTACCGAAGCCGTCGGCTGGCCCAGCGTCAACACGTCCTCGAACTCATGGGCCAGCTCGCTGATTTCCCGGAAACCGCAGGCGGCCGCGTCCCCCTTCAGCGTGTGCACCGTCCGCCGCAGGCTGCGCGCCGTCTCCGCGTCCCCCGGCGACTTCTCCAGCCGCATCGCTTCGTCGTTCAGCTGCTGCACCAGTTCCCCCGCGGTTTCGAAGAACAACTGGCGCAGTTCGCTCATCCGGTCTTCGGGAGGGACGGTCACATTTTCACCTCAACTCGCTGGTAGGCCGTGCCGCTGTTGCTGTGCACCATGCGGAATTTTTCCGTCAGCCCCAGCAGGCTTTCGGCATGGCCGACAAACAGGTAGCCCTGGGGATTCAAGCAGCGATAGAACTTCTCCACCAGCCGCTTCTGTTCCGCTTCGTCGAAATACATCATCACGTTGCGGCAGAATATGATGTCGTTGCGCTGCGGCAGGTATTCCGTCTTCAGATTATGAAAGTCGAAATGCACCAGTTCCTTCACGCTCTTCTTGACGGCGTAGCGGTCGCCCATCTTGTCGAAGTAGCGCAAGCGGTAGCCATAGTCGACCGCCGTCATCTGGTGCTCGCTGTAGGAGCCCGCCTGGGCCGCCCGCAGCACCGAGTAGTTGATGTCGCTCGCCAGCACCTCCAGCCGCCACGGCGCCGGCACCAGAGGCTTCGGGAACGGCGAGTCGAACGGCAATGGATGGCGCAGATAGTAATACGACAGCGCATCGGCTACCAGCATGGCCAGCGTGTACGGTTCCTGTCCCGTCGAACACCCCGCGCTCCAGATCCTCAAACTGTAGTCCCGGCGTTCCTGCTTGCGCTGAAATAGGTCCTCCATCACGTCGCGCTGGAACAGCTCCAACTGCGCCTTGTTCCGGAAGAAGCTGGTTTCATTGACCGTGAGGTTTTCCACCAGACAGGTCAACTCCTGTTTTTCCGGCTGGCTGATGAGCAGGCGATAGTAGCTGTAGAACGAATCCAGCTGGCACTCTTTTAACCGGCGCTGCAAACGGTCCTGGAGGAAAGGCGTACGCCGGTCGTCGAAGTGCATGCCGCACTCCTGGTAAACCAGCGTTTGCAGCAGTTTCAGTTCCGCTTCCGTGAGTGCGGGTATCTCGCTCGAGTTCATGTGGATTTGGGCCTTTTGGCTACTTTCCCGCCGCGGCGCTCTTCGTTGGTGTCCCTGTGGTTGCTGTTCCCGCCTTCGCTCCCGCCTTGCCATTCCCGGCCGCGCCGGTTTTTCCGCATCCGGTTTCGTTCCCCCCTCGCGCCCCGCCAATACTTTGCTGATATCCAGCAGTATGATCAGCCGTCCCTGGTACTTGGCCAGGCCCGTGACGCAGTCCAATCCGCCTTCTTGCATCATCGCTGGCGCCGCTTCGATTTCTCCTTCGGGAATCTTCAGCACCTCCGATGCCGAGTCCACAATCATTCCCGCCAGCCGGCCTCGGTGTTCCACCACCAGAATGCGGCTGCGCCGGTCGAGTCCGGCGGACGCCTGCCCAAACCGCTTTCGCAGGTCCACCACCGACACAATCTTCCCGCGCAGGTTGATCACCCCTTCCAGATAATCGGGCGCGTCCGGCACCGCCGTAATTTCCGGCACCCGGACGATCTCGTGCAGCGAGGTGATGGGCACGCCATAGGTCTCGCGGCCCACCCGGAAGCCCACAATATGCGTTTCCCGGCTCATGAATGCATTCCCCTTAACGTGATCCCGCCGCTGCCTTACGGGCTGCGTGCCCCAGCCCCGTCGCCCCGTCGTTCGCCCGCAGGTTGCCCCGCTCGTCCGACCGCAGCGCAAACCGGTTCATCGATTCCAGCAGACCCTGCGACATCTTCGACATTTGGTCCGAGGAAGCCGCCAGCTCGGTCGAACCCGATGTGTTCGACTGCACCAGTTCGCGCATGCGTTCCATGGCCTGCACCACCGCCTGCGCTCCCGATGCCTGTTCTTCCACCGCCGAGTTGATTTCGTGCGTGATTTCGTTCAAGCGCGTGGTGGCGCGCGCGATCTGCGCCGAGCCGTGCGACTGTTCGTTCGTGGCCGCTCCGATTTCCTGCGCGAACTTGTACACCTCGGTCACCACGTTCGAGATCTTGCGCAACGCCGCATTCAACTCCTGCCCCAGATTCAGCCCTTCGTTCACGATGGTCGTGCTCTTCTCCATGTTTTCCACCGCTTTCCGCGCTTCCTTCTGGATGTTCTCGATCAGCTCGGAAATCTCCTTGGTGGACTGCGCCGACTTCTCCGCCAGCTTCCGCACTTCGTCGGCCACCACCGCGAATCCCAGCCCGTGCTCGCCCGCCCGCGCCGCTTCAATCGCCGCATTCAGCGCCAGCAGGTTGGTCTGCTCCGCCAGATCGTCGATCACTTCGACGATCTTGCCGATGTTGTCTGCCCGCGCTCCCAGCGAATCGATGATCTCGCCTGAGGAACGGATCGTGGTGTTGATCCGGTTCAGCCCGTCCGTCGCCTTCTCCATGGTGCCGATCCCGCTATGCACCTCTTCCCGCGAACGGTTCGAAATGTCCAGCAGCACCTTGGCCGTGTCCGCGACCCGCTGGATCGAAGTCACCATCTGATCGATCGAGGCCGAAGTATCGCTGACGCTCGAGGCCTGGGTTTGCGTGCTCTTCACCATGTTCTGCACGTTCACGCTCATTTCGTGCATCGTGCTCGTCACTTCGTCGATCGCCGACGAAGTTTGCAGGCTGTTCCGCGCCGACTCGTCGGAAGCGCTGGCCACCTGGCTCGAGGCATTCGCCACCTGCGAAGCCGCGTCGCGCACGTTGCGCACCAGCCCGTGCAGCCCTTCCAGCATCCGCGTGAACGCATTCGCCAGAGTGTCGTTGGCCGAGCGCGGACGCACTTCCACCGCCAGGTTGCCCCCGGCAATCGCTTCCGACACCCCCGCCATTTCCCTCAGGTACGCGACCATCGAATCGAAAGTCCTCGCCATTTGCCCAATCTCATCCTGGCCGTGAACGTCGATCGTATGTTCCAAGTCTCCCGACTGTCCGATCTGGTCCGCCACGTGGATCAGCCGGCCCAGCGGCTTCGTGATCCCGGTCGCCGTCCGGTAGGCAATCGCTGTGCCCAGCCCCAGAGCCAGCAGGGAACTGATTACGGCGATCAGAATTGTCCACAACGCCGCATTTTCATCTCTCTTCCGCTGCTCGTCCAGCAGTTCGTGATTTTGCCGGTCTACGTCGTCCAGAACTTCGCTCGAGCGCGCCACCCACGAGTTCGGGTCCTTTTGCAGATAGAAAATCTGCAGTTCGGCCACCGTCGCGTTGCCGTTGTCAACGGCCCCGCGTTTGTCCACCAGCGGATTGGCGAAGTCGTTGATCCAGGCGCCCTCTACCCCCTGCACTTTTTCCAGGCTGCTTCGCTGCTGGGTGGAACTCGCCAGTTCCTCGGCGTGGTGCAGCGCGTCGCCCAGTTGGTGTTGACCCTCGTTCATTTCGAGCACGTCCCGAGAGTCGCCGCTGAGCAGGTAGTTCAGCAGGTGAAACCGGTTCTGCATCATTTGGAAGCGCACCGCCGACGTGGCCTCGGCCATGTCGATCGAACGCTGCGCCGCCGCCTTGGTGCCATGCTCCCGCTGCACCGCGATCAGGTTGATTGCTAACAGCACCAGGACCATCGCCAGAATGATGCCGAAACTTATGTACAGCTTCTTTTCGATATTCATGTTCTAACCTTCCTCAACCCGCCCCTCGGATCTTGCCTGCCCTTCTACTTGATTGGATCGAAATGGAATTCCACAATCCCCGTTGACTCGTCCGGACTCGTCTCGAAGCGCCACTGTTTGACCGCATCCATCGCCGCTTCCACCAATAACGGGTGCCCGCCCACCACCTTCGCGTTCTTCACCGAACCGTTGGGAGAGACCGTAACCAAAATCTTCACCGTTCCCGTCACGTGCATTTGTCTGGCTAGCGCCGGATACACCGCCGCCACTTGAACCTTGCTTTTTCGATGAAGCTCTTCCTGCCCCCATGCCACCGGGGCCCTGCTCGCTGCCCATCCGCCAATCAGCAGCACAACCAACACGAACCCGCGATACCACCGTTGCAAAGACACTGTACCTCCCGCATTTCTCTGGGTACTTCACTCTTACCGGGTTGGATCGAAATGAAACTCCACAATCCCCGTTGATTCTTCCGTGCTTGCCTCGAAATGCCACTGCTTGACCGCATCCAGCGCCGCTTCCGCCAATACCGGATGACCGCCTATCACCTTCGTATTCTTCACCGAACCGTTGGCAGCGACCGTAATCATGATCTTGACCGTGCCGGTCACGTGCATGCGTCTCGCCAGCTCTGGATACGCCGGCGGTACCCTGGTCGTTACTTTTCGATGAATCTCTTCCTGCCCCCATGCCAGGGGGTCTCTGCTCGCTGCCCATCCGCCAATCAGCAGCCCCACCAGAACCATCGCCCGCACAACGCCGGAACTTATGTCCAGCTTCGTTTTGCCACTCATGCTCAAATCTCCCTCAAAACCTGTTCGGGCCCGGCGCTCCTGCCCGCCGTGTCACTGGCCGGGATCGAAACGGAACTCCACAATCCCCGTTGACTCTGCCGTAGCTGGCTCGAAGCGCCACTTCTTGATCGCATCCAGGGCCGCGGCAACAAATAGTGGATGGCCTCCCACTGCTTTCGCTTCCTTGACCGTCCCGTTGGGCGCGACCGTGACCTCGACCTTCACTATGCCCTCAATATGCATGCGCCTCGCCAGTTCTGGATACGCCGGCTCGACCCTGGTCTTTACTTTTCGCTGCAACTGCTCCTGCTGCCCCCATGCCAGAGGAGCGCTGGACGCTGCCCATCCGCCTACCAGCAGCACCGCCAACGCCAATATCCGATGCAAGCATCGCCAAGACACAGTGCCTCCCATAATCGCCTTGTATTTCCCCTATACTCGTGCAAGACCCACACTGCGGGATATGAAAACTTACCTTTGCACATTACTTTGGTGACGGTGTGATCCGGTGATCCGATCATTCCGTCAGATGAGCTGAAAGCTCCACTTCTGAACTTCGATCACCCGATGGCTCAATCGCTCGATAAACCGATTGCAGAATGAGACCCTGGTATCAGTTTGGCGCCGTTTCACAAGTCGGCACTGCCCCCTCGTATTCCCTTGACTCAATTTGAGAATCCAGCGTAACTTGAAGTTTAATTCAATTGTTTTCAACCGCTTAGCTGCGCGGTTGGTGCCCACTGACCACCCACATTGAAAACTCGGCCCACGCCCTCTCGTCTCAGTCTGACGAGGCTTTCCACAAGCTTCTTCTGGAGCTTTCTCGCGCCACCTTTCAGAGCGCCACTGCCGCCCAGCTCATCCGCTCTTTTTGCTCTCTTACTCGCCTTTTCTTTCATGCCAGCGGCGCTTATTTTTGGAGTCGTTCCCCCGACGGTGACTTCGTCGGAGCCGAAGCCGACGGCGACCACGCCCAGTCCTTTCGCGGCCTCCGCCTGCACTCCGCGCTCGCGCGCGACTCCTCATCGAACGGTACGTCCAGCGCGCCATCCATCGCCATGGACGCGGTTCAGAACCGCCGTGCCATTTTCTTCAACCACCCCGGCGTCGCCTCCTATTCCGGCCTCTTCGACTCTAAGGCTCATGCCGCCATGGCAGCCCCTCTGCTGGCTGCCGGCGAAGCCCTCGGGGCCGTCGTTTTCCTGCGCAGCGCGCCCCATGCCGGTTTCGACGACGATGACGCCGCCAAGGCCATGATCCTTGCCTCCCAGCTAGCCACCGCTCTCGAGGCCCTCCGCTTTGACCAGCTTTCCCGCGAGGAGCACCGCCGCGCCAGCCTCCTCGTCGAGGCTGCCTCCGCCCTCCATGTCTTGCCCGATACCGCATCCGTGATGGAGAACATCGCCGACCGGCTCCGCGTGCTCCTTCATTCCCCGGCTGTCCTCGTCTTCGTTCAACCACCGAAAGTCGTGCAGCAGAAACTCCAACCGGAGAAGATCCAACCGGAGAGACTGCTCCACTTGCAGGCCGTCTCGACCGAGTCCCCTAAACTTGCCCTCTCCATTCGCTCGCGGTTTGAGCAGAACGACCTGCGATCATCCATCGAGATCGCCGCCCGGGCCATCGCCGCTGGCGAGCGTATTACCGTGAGTATCGACGGCGCTGCTCATTTCGGAGGCGACTCGTTGCCCGGAGTCCTCATCGCCGCGCCCTTTCGTACCTCCCGCTCCCACGGCGCGGTCCTGGTTTATCCCCGCGCCGCCATCCCCTTTTCCCAGGATGACAAAACCCTGGTTTCCGCTTTGGCCGGATTTGGCGCTGTCGCCATGGCCAACGCCGAGCTCTACGGCATGGCCCGCGCCCAAGCCCATGAACTCCACGAAATCCTCGAGATTTCCTTCGAACTCGGTTCCGCCGGAAAACTCGACGAGTTCATGCACGCTTCCGTAATTCGCGCCGCCAGCTTTCTCGGCTTCCAGCGATGCGTCGTCGGACTCCTTGAAGAGGACGATTTCCACATTCGCTGGGGAGTCGAAAATGGCATCGCCCGTCCCCTCGATATCCCGCTCTGCGAGGGCGCCGCCACCATCGCGCTTAAAAAGAAAACTGTGTTCTTCACCGAAGACGCTTCCAAAACTCCGGGCGCCAATTTGGATTTCGTCCAGGCTTTCAAAATTCGCCAGTTCCTCGCCGTCCCCTTGCTCGGTTCGAATGGCGATGTGCTGGGGATGTTCAGCGTCCTCGACCGCACCGCCCCCGGGCCCATCGACGACGAAGACGTCCGCCGCGCCCGCGCTCTCGCCGCCCAGGTTGCCATCGCCCTTGAACTGACCCGCAACCTGCACCATTCCGAGGAGCACCGCCGCCGCGCCGAGGCCCTCGTCACCATTGCTCTCGAACTCAACACCGTCCTCCATCTGCCCGAGTTCATGCGCAACTTCGCTCGCCGCGCCGCCGAATTGCTCGCCAGCCGCGCCGCCGCCCTCTGCCTTTACCAGTCCGCCGACGTGGATACCGTCCTCGTATCCGCCGCCTCCGAACCCAGGGGTGAGCCTGCGGGTGAGGTTCGCGTTGAGATGAACGAAAAGCCACTCCTCCGCCGTTTCAGTCAGGCGCTCAAGGCG
This sequence comes from uncultured Acidobacteriaceae bacterium, assembly GCA_963709835.1. Lineage (GTDB taxonomy): Bacteria > Acidobacteriota > Terriglobia > Terriglobales > Acidobacteriaceae > Acidiflorens. The sequence continues at coordinate 21,404 of CAVPYG010000092.1, read as the reverse complement.
GCCCTGCCGAACTACCCCGCCGATGTCGCTTTCGCTCCCGCCTCCGATGTCGTAGGATCCGCTCTTGCCTCCACTCTAGGCTGGAGCGACTGCACCCTCGTCCGTCTCGCCGGTTCCTCCGGAGAACTCGTCGGCGTTCTGTGTCTCGCCGACCGCGGCGCGCCCCCGGCCACTGAAGACAGACAATTGATCCGCGCCATCGCCGGCCATGCCAGCATCGCCCTCGAAAATGCCTGCCTCTTCACTCGCATGGAGCAGGCCAACCGTCACTGGCTCGAAGTCTTCGACGCCATCGGCGACTTCATCGTCGTCCACGACCAGCAGCACAACATCCTCCGCGTCAATCGCTCCCTCGCCGATTTCGTCGGCATCTCCTCCGACCAGTTGATCGGCATCAACATGCGCGCCCTCGACGCTCTTTCCACCGCTGCTTCGCCCCACTCCTGTCCCTTCTGCCGTTCCGGCGAGGGCCTCGACGAATACGTCCACCCCGTCCTCGAACGCACCTACCTGATTTCCACTTCCCGCATCCATGCCCAGAGCAGCGCCCAGTGGCAGACCGTGCATGTCCTCAAGGACATTACCGACCGCCGCGAAGCCGAACGCCGTTATCGCGAACTGTTCAACAATGTTCAGGAAGGAATTTTCGTTTCCACGCCCCAGGGCCGCTTCGTCGAAGTCAACGACGCGCTCGTCCACATGCTCGGCTACAGCAGCCGCGACGAGGTCCTTCAGCTCGACATCCCAACGCAGCTCTATTCTTCTCCGCAGCGCCGGAAAGAACTGACGGAACTGTTCGAACGCCCCGGCGGATTGCGAAATCACCAGGAGACTTTCCGGAGCAAGGATGGGTCGCCGATCCACGTCTTCATCAACTGTTTCGCAGTGCGCGATCCCGCTGGCGCCGTCGCTCAGTACCGCGGCCTAATGCTCGATGTCACCGGCCTCCACCAATCCCAATCCGAACTCCAGAAAGAGCGCGATTTCTCGAGCAAGATCCTCAGCCATACGCAGAGCCTGATTCTGGTCACCGACACTGAGGGCGTGATCAGCTATGCCAACCGCCGCTGGAGCGGCCTCGGCTTTCAGCAGAGCCAGATCCTCGGCCATTCCTTCCCCGACCTCTGCGCTCCCCCGCGCCAACCCGCCCTCCGCGAAGCGCTGGCCGCCGTGGGCAGCGGCCAGCAGGTCGATAACTTCGACCTCCCTCTGATTCGCGGCGACGGCGCCAGCGGCCAGTTCTCCGTCAATCTCAGCCCCATCGTCGGCGAAGACGGCCAGGTCGGCAGCATCGTGGTAGTGATGACCGACGTTACCGACTCCGCCCTGCTCCGGTCCAAACTCTTGCACGCCGAGAAAATGGCTGCCGTCGGTCAGTTGGTCTCCGGCGTCGCTCATGAAGTCAACAATCCCCTTACCGCCATCCTTGGATTCACCGACCTCTTGATGGAAAATCCCGAGCTCCCCGAAAGCGCCCGCCGCGATCTGCGCGTGATTCTCCAGGAGGCGCAGCGCACCAAGCAGATCGTCCAGAACCTGCTCAGCTTCGCCCGCCAGATGCCGCCCCAGCGCCAGGCCGTGCAGCTCAACTCCATCCTGCAACGCACCGTGCACTTGCGCTCTTACGATTTCATGAGCCACGGCATTCAGGTGGTCGAACGCCTCGACGAGTCCTTGCCCCAGGTGGTGGGAGATTCCCACCAGCTCCAGCAGGTCTTCCTCAACATCCTCAACAACGCGTACGACGCCGTCCGCGAAACCTCGCGCCCCGCCCGCATTGAGATCATGAGCGCCCGCGCCGGCGCCTTTGTCGAAATCTCTTTCCGCGATAACGGCCCCGGGATCGCCGATCCCGCGCTCATTTTCGATCCCTTCTACACCACCAAAGACGTGGGCAAGGGCACCGGTTTGGGCCTCAGTATTTGCTACGGCATCCTCCGCGAACATGGCGGCGAAATTGGCTGTCATAACAACCTGGACTCTGAAGGAGCGACTTTTATCGTCCGTCTCCCGGTTGTACCCGAGACGGCATCCTTCGGAGCAGTAGCCGGAGTCAATCCCCAATGACCTTGTCTGGAACCAATCCCGTTGCCGCGCCCGTGCTTCTGATTGAGGACGAGCCCGCCGTCTTGGCCTTAGTGCGCGCCGTCCTCGAGGGCCGTGGCTATTCCGTCCTCTCCACCGAATCCGGCGCCGAAGCCCTGAGTCTGCTCCAGACAGGCAATTTTCACGGCGTCGTTTCCGACATGCGCACCCCCGGAGGCGTCGATGGAGCCCAGGTCCATGCCTGGATCGCCGCCCATCGCCCCGAACTCGCCTCCCGAGTGGTTTTTATCACCGGCGATATCGCCAACGAAGAAACCGCTGCCACGCTCCGCCGCACCGGCGCGCCCTGCGTGGAAAAACCGTTTCGCGTCCATGAATTCATTTCCGTGGTCGAGAAGACCATGGGCAGGGCTGCCTCATGACTCAGAATTCCACGACCCAGAATCCGCCGAAGCCGACTTTACCCAAGGACGACTTCCGCATCCGCTTGCTCGTTGTCGATGACGAACAGACCATCCGCCGCCTCTGCATCACCGTCGCCGAGTCGCTGGGCTTGTACTGCCTCGAAGCCGAGAACGCCCACGCCGCCCTCGCCCTGCTCGACGAACAACCCGTACACATGGTCCTCACCGACATGGTCATGCCCCGCATGTCGGGCATCGAATTCCTGGAGCAGGCCAAGCGCGCTCATCCCCGCCTCGAAGTCGCCGTCATGACCGGCCACGGATCGGTAGAGACTGCGGTGCAGGCAATGAAGCTCGGGGCCTACGATTACATCGCCAAGCCCTTCGCACCACTCGATGAACTTCGCCTCTTCCTCCGCCGCATGGCCGACAAGGTCCGCCTCGTCGAAGAAAATCTCTACCTCCGCGAACGGTCCGAAACCGAATCTTCGCTCCACGGCATCGTCGGCAATTCCACCGGGATTCAGAATGTCCTGCGCCTTATTTCCCGCCTGAAAGACACTCGCACGCCCGTCCTGATTTCCGGCGAAAGCGGCACCGGCAAGGAACTCGTCGCCCGCGCCCTGCACTTCCGCGGTTCCATGGCCAGCCGCCCCTTCGTCGCGGTCGATTGCGGTTCGCTTGTCCCCACCCTCATCGAAAGCGAATTGTTCGGCTACGAAAAAGGCGCCTTCACCGGCGCTCTTCGCTCCAAGTCCGGCTTGCTCCAATCCGCCGACACCGGAACCATCTTTTTCGACGAGATCGGCGAACTTCCATTGGAGATGCAAGCCAAGCTCCTGCGCTTTCTCCAGGACAAGGAAGTCCGGCCCGTGGGCAGCAATCATAGGCTCAAACTCGACGTGCGCATCATGGCCGCCACCAACCGCGATCTCGACGCCGACTACAAGAAAGGGACCTTCCGCAAGGACCTCTATTTTCGCCTCAATGTCGTCGCCATTGCTCTGCCGCCTTTGCGCGAGCGCCGTTCCGACATTCCCGTCCTGGTTGCGTGGTTCCTCGACCGCCTCGCTCCCGGACGCGATGTCCAACTCTCCGCCAACGCCATGCAGGCCCTGCTCGCCTACGACTGGCCCGGCAACGTACGCGAGCTCGAGAATTGCCTCGAACGCGCCGTGGCTCTCGGCGATCAGCGGATCATCGAAGTCAACGATCTCCCGCCAGCGATTGCCAGCGCCGAACTCCAATCCCCGCCCCTCGGGTCCCGCGAATTCGCCGCCCCAGCAACCGACCTCCGCGCCACCGATCTCGAAGATATCGAGCGCGCCACCATCGAACGCGTCTTTGTTCAGGTCAACGGAGACAAGGCCCAAGCCGGCAGGATGCTCGGCATCAGCCGCGCCACCCTCTATCGCAAACTGAAGCGCTACCAGATTGGCGCCCACTCAGAACCAACCCAATCCACCACCCTGCAATAAACCGCTCGTGTAGAGACGGGCGCCCCTTCAACCCATGACTTTCGTTACCATGAAGCCAAGGGAACGCTGCCTGTAGTCTGGAACTCTCTGCGAGACTGGAACCAGCATTCTTTCAGGTTCGCCGCCAGGCACAACCAACCGACTGGTTCGAGTTTGACGACGCTAAAGGAGTCACCCGTGAGCACCGAGACAATGCCGACGACAAAAGACGCAGTTTCCCCTAAGCCTGCGGCCGAGCCACCCGTAGCAGCGGCCGCCGCGGCCAGCGGCGGAGGCTGGTATTTCGCCTTCTTCTTCGTTTCCGGATTCTGTAGCATCCTCTACGAACTGATCTGGCTTCGCCTCGCCATGGCCCAATTTGGTGTCACCACCGCCATGGTGTCCATAGTGCTCTCCACTTTCATGGCAGGATTGGGCGTTGGCTCCCTGGTTGCCGGCCGTCTGGTACGCAAGTACTCGAGCCGCCTCACCTCTCCGCCCTTGCACCTTTACGCCATGGCCGAGTTAGGAATTGGCTGTTCCGCCGTCATCGTGCCCTTGGAATTGCTGGCCGGCCGCTACGTGCTGGAGCACCTCGGATCCAGCTTGTCCCTGTCCTCATCCGGCTACTACATTGCCGCCGGTATATGGCTCGGATGCACTCTCATTCCCTGGTGCGCGTGCATGGGCGCTACCATTCCCCTTGGCATGTTTGCCATCCGCTGCGACCAGCGCCTCGAGTCGCGACGTTCTTTCAGCTTCCTTTACCTCGCCAATGTGCTCGGCGCCGTGGCCGGGGCTCTGATTCCCTCCTTCCTGTTGATCGAGATCTTGGGTTTTACCGGCACGCTGCAAGTTGGCATGCTGCTCAACCTTGTGATCTGTGGCGCTGCCGTTAGGCTCGCCAGCCAGCAAACTCCGCCAGCCGACGCCGATGACAATAGCAGCGACAATGAGCATGCGGCACAGGATTCTGCCGCCCAATCCCCTCTCGGCTGGTCTCCGATGTTTCGCAACCCCATCCTCTGGCTGCTCTTCGCCACCGGACTCACCAGCATGGGCATGGAAGTGGTCTGGATCAGGCTCTACACCTTCTATGTCGGCACTCTCGTCTATTCTTTCGCCACCATCCTCGCCGTTTACCTGGCCGCGACCTTCATCGGATCGAAGCTCTACCGTTACTGGAGCCGCCGCCACGCCAGCGACGGTTCTCTGGTCTGGCTCCTGATTTGGCTCGCTGGCTTACTTCCTCTACTCACCGCCGACCCGCGCCTGGGCGTTGCCGCGTGGCTGCGCGTGCCCCTGGGTGTCGCCGCCTTCAGTGGTCTGCTCGGATTTGTGACCCCGAGGCTGGTCGATCGTTTCTCCGAAGGCGATCCCGACCGGGCCGGAACCGGGTATGCCGTAAACGTCGCCGGCTGCATCCTGGGCCCTCTGGTTGCTGGCTTTCTCTTGTTGCCTCATCTCGATGAGCGCTACGCCCTGGTGGTGCTCGCTCTTCCCTGGTTGGTCGTTGCTCTGGCATTCGCATTATTCCGCCAACTCGGGTCGGCCAAACGCTTCAATATCGTGGGCGCGATAGCGTCCGCCGTGGTCGTATTGGCATCCGTCGTTTTGATCGCCAGGACCCAGACCTATGTGCAACTGGTTCCCGGCGCGCAGGTGCGCCGCGACAGCACGGCCACCGTCATTGCGACTGGCAAGGGAATGCAGAAAGTGCTGATCGTGAACGGCGTGAATATGACCGTCCTCACGCCCATCACCAAAATCATGTCCGCCATGCCATTGGCGTTTCTCGATCATCCTCCCCAAAATGCCTTGGTGATTTGTTTTGGCATGGGCACCACTCATCGTTCCATGCTCTCATGGGGAATCGACTCGACCGCCGTGGACCTAGTCCCCAGCGTTCCCGAACTCTTCTGGTACTACCACGCCGACGGCCGCCAGTTGCTGCAATCGCCGCATTCGCACGTCGTGGTTGACGACGGCCGCCGTTTTCTGGAGCGTACCACTGAGCAGTACGATGTGATTGTCATCGACCCGCCTCCGCCGATCGCGGCAGCCGGATCCAGCCTGTTGTATTCGCGCGAGTTTTATACCGCCGCCAAGAGGCGCTTGCGGCCCGACGGCATTCTCCAGCAATGGGTCCCTGGCGGAGATGCCATGGACGTCGCCGCCATTGCGCGCGCCTTGAAAGAGTCGTTCCCCTACGTGCGCGCCTTTATTTCCATCGAAGGTTGGGGCGTCCATTTCATGGCCAGCCGCCAGCCCATCCCAGAGCGGTCTCCGGCTGATCTGGCACAACGCATGCCGCCGGCTGCGGCCGCCGACTTGGTGGAATGGGGACCGTTTCCCACCGCCGAACAGCAGTTTGCCGCCGTCCTCAAGAAAGAAGTTCCGATAGAGTGGGTGATTTCGTTGGATCGGGCCGCGCCCGCCATGGAAGACGACCGCCCCATCAACGAGTACTACTGGCTGCGTCAGGCCCGTGCCTCGCTGCGCTAGCAACGGATTCGTATCGGAGTATCGCTTTAGCGATGCCGCAGCTCCATCACAATAAATTGTCCCTTTCGGGGCTGCGTGGAGTGGCTACCGCAACGGCAAGAATGTCTTGCGTTCCACGGTTGGCGAAAACATCTAGCGCGACTTCCCCGCGTCCTTCGCCGCTGTCCGCGCCTCTTTTTCCATGCACCGGCCGGCCAGCGCGGCGCACGACTCGACGAATTCCTGTTCCGGTGGAGTGAACGTCTCCGCGAAGTAGCTCTCGATGCACAGCTCCGCCAGCACCCGGTTCTTCACCTTGATCGGCACTATCATGTTCGATTTCACCAGGTCCGATCCAATGTAGCGCGGATCGTCCCCAACGTTGTTGACCACCACGGTCTCCCCGGAAGAGGCGGCCGCTCCGCACAATCCGCGGTCGAGCGGGATGCGCACGTGCGGCACGAAACTGCCGGCGTGGGGCCCCAGCACCAGAGCGTCGAAACTCGGAGCTTCCATGAAATAAAAACCAACCCAGTTGTAGCGTGTCATCGCTTCATGCAGGCGATCGGCGATGTGCTGCATTAGAGGCTTCACTCCATCGGCGGAGCGGGCAGACGCCTCAAATTCCTCCAGCAGTTCTTCATACTGTGACATCGGAAGCGGAATCTCCTTTGTGGGTTCTTGGACTACCCGTCATTCTATGCGCATTCGCTGGTTCGTCGCAGTGCTTCGGTGGCTCGAAATTCGCTGTCTAATGCTGCTGTTTACTGAGGAGGTACTAACCCGAGTTTCGTACCCCCCTCTCCCCGGTCTTTTGGAATCAAAGACTTAGGAAGAATTCCCGCCAGGTCTTTGAGTTTAAAGGACTTACTTGTAAAGTCTTCCAAAATCAATAACTTAGCTCTAAAACTTCACCTAAAATGGGTTTGGGGCAGCTTCGAAGGTCTTGTTGATTCACCGACGCTCCTCGAAACTGCCCCAATCAGGTTTTATTGTCTCGTGCGATGGGTCTTAGGTCAGTTTATTTCGGTCAACATCTGGCAGTCCCCAGCACTCACCGAGCACTCGCTCAACCTCGCTCGTGCGGGCGACGCGGCAGTCCACTTTGGCAAGAGGCGTCTCGCATCTTCTACAGGAAGAATTCGCCCTTCTTCAGCGTCCCGGATGCCTGTTATCGCATCGGTGGCCGTCGTCCCTGCGTGTTATTTGAGCGTGACCAGCTTCTCCGCCAGCCCCGAGTAGTCTTGCTTCTCGAGGCCGTGGACCTGCTTGTTATATTCGTCCACTTTGCTGGAGTAATTCATCGAGCAGAACTTCGGGCCGCACATGGAGCAGAAGGCGGCTGTCTTATATTGTTCCTGCGGAAGAGTCTCGTCGTGCATGGAGCGGGCCGTCTCGGGATCGAGCGATAGTTCGAACTGCTTCTCCCAATCGAACTTATAGCGGGCATAACTCAGGGCATCGTCACGGTCGCGGGCTCCGGGACGCTGGCGGGCTATGTCGGCGGCGTGGGCGGCGATCTTGTAGGCGATGATCCCGTCTTTCACATCTTTTTCGTTGGGCAAGCCGAGATGCTCTTTCGGAGTGACGTAGCAGAGCATGGACGCGCCGTACCATCCAATCATCGCCGCTCCGATGGCGGAGGTGATGTGGTCATAGCCGGGAGCGATGTCGGTGACCAGCGGCCCCAAGGTGTAGAACGGAGCCTGGTCGCACCACTCGTTTTCCAGATCGATCTGCTCTTTGATCTTGTGCATGGGCACGTGGCCCGGACCTTCGATCATTACCTGTACGTCGTGCTTCCAGGCGATGCGGGTCAGTTCGCCCAGGGTCTTCAGTTCGGCGAACTGGGCTTCATCGCTTGCGTCGGCCAGGCATCCCGGACGCAGGCCGTCTCCGAGCGAGAAGGTCACATCGTACTTGGCGAAAATCTTGCAGATGTCTTCAAAGCATTCGTAGAGGAAGTTCTGCTTGTGGTGGTGAGTCATCCACTGCGCGAGCATGGCGCCGCCGCGGCTGACGATGCCGGTGATGCGCTTCGCTACCAAGGGTACATATTGAATGAGGACGCCAGCGTGAATGGTCATGTAGTCCACACCCTGCTGCGCCTGCTCTTCGATCACTTCGAGCATGATGCTCGGGGTGAGGTCTTCGACGCGCCGGACGCGCGAGATGGCTTCATAAATCGGCACCGTTCCGATGGGGACGGGCGAATGGCGGATGATGGCTTCGCGAATCTGATGGATGTCGCCGCCGGTCGAGAGGTCCATCACGGTGTCGGCGCCGTAGTGGACGGCGGTATGCAGCTTTTTGAGCTCTTCGTCGATGTTCGAAGTGACGGCCGAATTGCCGATGTTGGCGTTGATTTTGCAGAGCGACTCGACGCCAATCGCCATGGGCTCGAGTTCGGGATGGTTGATGTTGGCGGGAATGATCATGCGTCCGCGAGCGACTTCATCGCGCACCAGTTCGGGAGCGATGCGCTCGCGAAAAGCGATGTATTGCATTTCGTCGGTAATGGAACCGGCGGCGACGCCGCGGCGAGCGTAGTGCATCTGCGAAAAGTTTCCGTCGTTATTCTGGGCGTTCTCGGCCCTCCGCCGCGCCAGCCACTCTGCCCGCGGCTTGAGGACCGCATCCAAAGAACTGCCGTTAGCATCATTTTTGCCATTGCCTGCGGACATTTTTGTTTGTACCATCCTTCGCGGAGTGTGTTTCAAGATTATACCCGCATCTGGGACGCGGCTGAGTTCCGCAGGCAGGCCAATTTGCGAGTTTGCGCGCCGGGGAAAACTGGACCGCGCCGTAGGGAAGGGAATCAAGGCAAATTCAGGAGGAAGCAATGTTGAAGCGGCTGATGGGTACATCCAACGATGTGGCTTTGACCATATTGCGGCTGGTTCTGGGAGTGGTCTTCCTGGCGCATGGGTCGCAAAAAATGCTGGGCTGGTTTGGAGGCTTTGGCTTTCACGGCACCATGGGGTCCTTTCGACACATGGGAATGCCCGCTGCGCTAGCATTTCTGATCATCTGCACTGAATTCTTTGGCGGACTGGGGCTGATCGTGGGATTGTTGACTCGCATCGCTTCGCTCGGAGTCGCCGGCCTGATGATCGGCGCGATCTTCATGGTCCACCTGCAAAACGGCTTTTTTATGAACTGGATGGGCACGCAGAAAGGCGAGGGAATCGAATTTCACCTGCTGGTGCTCGCCATGGCTGCGGCGCTGCTGTTGCGCGGGGCCGGAGCGTTCTCGGTGGATCACGCGCTTTCCAAGTAAGCGCAACGAGTAGCCTGACGCTCAACGGCGAATGCCCAACTGAAGAAGCACGGCTTTCTCCACGGCTGCGAGATCGGCGAGGGAGAGGCTTCCCAGCTTATCGCGGAGTCTCTCTTTGGAAGCGGTCGCGATCTGGTCGGCCATTGCCTTGCTCGGCTCGCCGTTGAGTGTGACCATCGCCTCTCCGGGGTACAGTTTCGTGGTTTGACTGGTAAGCGGGAGAACAATCACCCGGTTCAAAACGGCATTCGCGGCATTATTGCTGAGGACCAGGGCGGGGCGAGTCTTCCGAATCTCCCCTCCCACCGAGGGATCGAAGGACACCCACCACACCTCACCCCTGCGCGGATGCATCGCCGATCAACCCCTCCGACCACTGCTCCGCTTCGCGCTCGCGGACTGCATCGTTGGCCATTGCCGTGTAGCCCTCGATCAAGCCACCGGGGCCGCTCATCGCTAGATCGTCAACCCTGCTCAGGACCGCCTCTCTAAACTCGTTGGGAAGGATGAACCAAGTCGCATTGCCGCGCGATTGCGGATTTCCAATACCCGATCCTTCTTTGCCATTCCAACGAATTCCGATTGTCTCCGAGCCTTCCCAGTCGATGCTGGCAACGGACCAGCCTCCTGGTCCCGAGTTGTAGAGGATCTCAACCGAGCGGATCGAGGCTTTTGGGGCCCAAACTGTGGCCGGTTCCACATATGCCATATACGTAACCTCGCAACGGACATACTACATAATATTGCACGTAATGTCAATATGTATTGTGCTATGTGCCCAATATGTTTTCTTGCCCGCCTACTATTTCACTTTACGGAGAAACCGGGGCGCGGGTGTGAAAAATTGGCAGGAGATATGGGTCGCATCCGCCCTACGCTGGTATGCTGAATTTCGTTGTATCGTTCTTCATACTTTATGACCTTAAGCCCTGTTCTTTCCGCGCGGGAAATCGCCGCGCTCATCCGGCAAAAGGCGGTTTCGCCGGTGGAGGTGGCGCGCACTCACCTCGATCGCATCGAGCGCCTCAATCCCAAGCTGAACGCGTTTGTCGATTGCCAGCCGGAAGCGGTGCTCGCCCAGGCGAGCGCTGCCGAGCAAGCGATTTTCTATGGAGACGAACTCGGGCCGCTGCATGGCGTGCCCGTGTCCCTCAAGTCTTCGATCGATGTTGCAGGACATCGTTGCGAAGCCGGTACGCGTTTGCGCGCCGGATACATCGCCGCCGCGGATGCGCCGCTGGTGGCGCGGCTGCGCGCGGCGGGGGCCGTGGTCCTCGGCACTACCAACGCCCCCGAACTGCTCATGGCCTGGGAAACCGACAATCTTCTTTATGGACGCACCAACAATCCCTGGGACTTGAGCCGCACGGCGGGCGGATCGAGCGGCGGAGAGGCTGCCGCCATCGCCGCCGGACTTTCCGCCGGAGGCGTGGGCAGCGACGGCGGCGGCTCGATCCGAGTACCGGCGCACTTCTGCGGCATCTGCGGATTGAAGCCCACACCCGGACGCATTCCTTCGACCGGCCACTATCCAAAATCCGCCGGTCCCTTTGCCCTGATCGGAGTGGTCGGGCCCATGGCGCGCACTATAGAAGACGTGCGGGCGCTATTCGAAGCGATGGCGGGCGCGGACGACGGCGACCCTTGCGCCGCTCCGGTTGCGTTGAGCAAGATTGATGACGCGGCACTGCGAGCCATCACGGTCGGCTTCTTCGAAGACGATGGCGCGAACTCCCGTCACGCCGGAGACCATGTTGGCGGTGAAGCGGGCGGCGACGCTTTTATCGAGCGGTGGATTTCGGGTTGAACCATTTCGTCCCGAGGGGCTGGAAGAGGCGCGTCAGCGGTGGTGGGAATTTTTCGGCACGGCGGGAGGCATGATTCTTGGGTCGGCTTTGCATGGCCGCGAGTCCGAGCTGAGCCCGATTCTGCGCGAGTTTCTGGCATGGATCAACGCCGAGCCCGCGCATACCGGCGAATCGCTCTTGGCCGCATGGCTGGGACGCGATGCGGTGCGCGAGAGAATTCTCCTACAGATGAGGGAGTATCCCGTGCTGCTTTGCCCGGTCGCCGCCATCCCCGCCTTTCGTCATGGCGAACGCGAGTGGCAGGTGGAAGGGAAGACGGTGAAGTATCTCGATGCTTGGAGTTATTGCGAGTGGTTTAACTTGCTGGGCTTTCCCGCAGCCGTGGTTCCGATGGGCCATTCGCCGGAGGGCCTGCCCATCGGGGTGCAGATCGTCGGTCGGCCATGGCAAGAAGAAGTCGTACTGGCGGTGGCTGCGAAACTGGAAGCGGAGCGCGGTCCCTGGCCGGCGCCTCCGCCGCTCGATTGAGGCTGGGCTGGGCAAACCACCGTGCGACCGGCGCTTACGATTTCGGGGTTTCCGTCGGCAGGGTTTCCGCTTCCGAATTCGGTTGCACGATCAAATTGCGGCGGCGGGCGACGCGGCGGCGCTGGGATTCGTGCAGCGGCGCGGCGGCGGCGATTCCGCAGAGGACATAAAACAGAGCGGCATTGGCCGGGATCTGGAGATTGAAATCCAAAAAGCTGTGTACGAGTATCCCCAGACAACCGAGCAGCGCGGCCACCGTGAGCGTGCCGCTCGCCGTCTCCGTCCAATCCTTAAGCTTGCTTGCTCCCCGGCGAAAGACCAGCACCATGAACCACACCGCGATCGAGAATCCGGCCAAGCCGGTCTCGACCAGCAGTTGCAAATAATCGTTGTGCGCCTGGTTGACGAAGAATGTGGTGTAGAAACTGCGGAATTCCGGATACACGACCGGAAACGTTCCCAGTCCCCAACCGAGGATGGGCCTCTTGAGCAGCATGCGCAAGCAGTCGCGATCGATGGTGAGGCGGATCCCGCCGCTGATCTCTTCCCGCGCTTCGGAGTGAATGCTGGCCAGTCGCTCGGTGAGCGCGTTGCCGCCCACCCAGAGGAGAAAAAGTATTACCGCCGCCAGAAACGCTCCCAGCATGAGAGGCTGCTTCCAACGCCTTTCGTGCTTGCGGGCCAGGAGCACCGTCAGGGCCACCGTCTGCGCCACGAACGCCGCCATGCCTCCGCGGGAACCGGAAAGAAAAATACTGGCGGCCATCAGCGCGGCGGACCCCGCCACTGCGATCTTGCGGCTCCCGTCGGTAAAGCGAGTTGCGGCCAGCACCAGCGGGAAGGGTACGAGCAACTCCATCAGCCCGGCATAATGATTGTGATTAACGTAGGGCCCATAAATCGCCCCGCCCTCTTCGAGCGCCCGGACCCAGTAAAGCTTTCCATTCGGCGCCAGGCCTTGCAGCACCGCAAACGAAGCCACCAGCGCTCCGTAACCGGTGAAGAGCAGGGCCATGAACTCAAACTGAGAAGACCGGTGCAGGGTCTGGGTCACGACAAACGCCAGCATGGCGTAGGCAGCGTAGAGGAGCAGGTGAGAGTAGGTGACGTGGCGATAGGCCGTGGCTCCAAACACCCACTGCGCCAACACCAGCGCCAAAAAGGCCGCCATCGGGCCGTAGAGCGGGTTGCCGAAAACGTTGATTTCACCGTTCATCCACTGGCGGAATGCCCAAACCGCCAGTAGCAGCATGGCGCACGCTTCCAAGGCAAAAATCGACCAGGGCTCGACCGCCCCAAAGCACAGCGGTCCCATCAAGAGCACGGCGCAGGCGCCGGCCAAAATCGCCGTGTTGGTAAAACGCAGGCGCGGAGTTTTCTCTTTATCTTTCTCTCTAACGTCGGGCGCGGTCTCAGTCGGCGTTGCCAGGGTGGAACTCACCGGTTGTCCTCGGAGTTGTCAAGAGAATTGTCGGAAGCAAGTTCGGGAGAAAGTTCGAAATCGTTGAGCCAAAGCTTGCCGCGAATCGGAGAACCGGCCGGGAAGCGCTCGATAGCCAGCACGAGCAGCGTGGTCGAGTTCGGGGTGGTCACTTTGGAGTGAACTTCCTTCCAGAAATCGGCGTCTTTGAGCGGATCGCTGACATAAAGCGGCGCGCCCGAGTAGGCATCGCGCAGAACAATCTCGGGACCGCCCGCTCCCTCAAAGTCCGCCGACTTGTAATACGCGGAAAAATCGTAGGTGGTCGCGCCTTGCACCGGAATCAGTTGTTGGATCCCGGCGTCGTTGATGCCCGGGCCTTCGAAGGTGAGGAAAAGGGAGCGCGAACCTTCGCGAAAGTCGCTCGCATCGAGCAGTGGCTGCACTCCGGTGCGATTGACGTAAGTCCAGTCGAAGCCTCCGTTAAGGATGTCGAGGCTGAAATCCCCGTTCACCACCAGGTTGTCATCGGTGGGAAGATAGGAAGCGAGGCCAAGAACGTCGGAGCTTTGCTCCCAGGCCGCCATGGCCGCATCGGGGCGGTGCGCATCAATGAGATAGCGCACGTGTTGGTACAAATACCGGCTCTCGAATTTCTCGTGCAACTGGGCCAGGTGCGCCCAGGTTTTGATGGTGCCCTCAGTTTCCTGTTTGCTTTCCAGCAACGTCAGAAACGAAATGAGGGAATCGGCGCGGGCCGGCACCACATCGCGGAGCAGCGCGTCCGCGTCGGGACGCACCCGCCAGCAGGCATGCAGGGCGGCGTCCTTCAGTTCGTTGTCGTTGGCGATGACGACGCGGAATTCGCGCGAGCGCGCGATCGATTTCGCCATCGATGAGAAAAAAATTCGCCGCTTCCCACGCCACATCGGGCGCGGTGGGCTCGGCTTGCAACGCGCGATCCAATGCCGTCCGCTGGCCGGCGAGGTCTCCGGTCACCTGATAGGCGGCGGCCAGATCGAACCAGTAGTGGGCGTCGTGGGGATTGAGTTCCACCGCCTTGCGCAAGCTCGCGATGGCCGACGGGGCATCCCCGGCAACAAAGGCAAAATAGCGTCCCAGACGATGGCGATAATCCGCGTTCCCCGGCGACAGCCGCACCGCTCGCTCCAGCGATGGCAACTCCGCGCGACCAGCGAAGAAACTGGCGGCATATTCCTTGCCAGTTAGAAAAAGAAAGACCAGGGCGAGCAACGCCACACCTACGGCCGCCTCCGCACGCCGCCGGTTTGAAAGTGGGATTGTCATTTTCGCTTTGCCAGCGAGGTCCGCCCGCCGGCAGAAATGCCTGAACAGAATAACTCAACTACTCTTGCCGAAGAGCCCGCCGGCTCAACCCGCCTTCGGTTCCGCTCCGGGTCCGCCGCCTGGCGCCTCTTCGTGATAGTACTGACTGTACTTGCCCTGATACTCGTAATAGTAATAGTAATCCGGGGAGGTGAGGTCGACCGCGTTGAGTAATACGCCGGCGACGTGCGCATTGACCTGCATCAATACATCGCGGGCGCGGCGCAGCGCCTGCTTCGTGGTCCGGCCGCATCGGATGACGAGAATGGTGGCGTCGGCGCGCGGCGAGAGTACCACCGCGTCGGTGACGGAAAGGGTTGGAGGAGTGTCGATCACGATGTGATCGAACTGCTGCCGCAACTCCGCCAGCAGGTCCCTCATGTTCGAGGACGCAAGCAACTCGGCGGGATTGGGGGGCGGTGTGCCCGCCGGCATGATGAAAAGGTTGGGCAGGATGGGAGAGGTTGTAATCGTCTGCTGCACGGTGGCGCTTCCGGTGAGCACGTTGCTGAGACCGCTGCGCGGGCCCATGCCCAGGGTCTTGTGAATACTGGGGCGGCGCAAGTCGGCATCCATCAGGAGAACGCGGACCCCTTTTTGCGCGAGCACGATGGCGGTGTTGATGCTGGTGGTGGTCTTTCCCTCCTGCGGTCGCGCGCTGGTCACCATGATCACCTTGGGCGGAGCTCCAAGATTCGAAAGCAGTAGCGAAGTCCGCAGCGCGCGATACGATTCCGCCATCTGCGACTGGGGGCGAATCTGGGTCACCGTTTCCACCACCTCCGGCGAGGCGGCCAATTCCATGCGCTTGCCATAACCACCACGGTTGGTGGACTTGGAGCCCAGCGGAATCATTCCGAGCGAAGGCAGCCCAGACACCGCCTGCGCCTGCTCTGGGATGCGGACGGTGTTGTCCATGTTCTCGAGCAGAAAAGCCAAGCCGACACCCGAGATGATGCCCAGCACCAGCGCAAACGAGAGGTTGCGGGGAATGTTCGGTTCACTCGGAAACTGCGGAACCCGCGCCGCATCAATGATGCGAAAGTTGTTGGAGCGCAATCCCGCCGTGACCCCGGCCTCCTTGAGTTTTTCCAGCAGCCCTTCATACAGGGTGCGGTTGCTGTCCAGGTCGCGCTTCAGGATGCTGTACTCGATGGCGCTCTCGTTCAGCTTGTTCGCCTCCTGTTTTTGCTTCTCAAAGGAGTCGCGCAACATGCTTTCGCGCTGCAATGCGGCCAGGTATTGCCCCTTGAGATGGTCGACCGCCTTGTTTGTTTCCGATTGCATCTGGTGGTCGATTTCCTTGATCTGATTGTTAAGCTGAACCACTTTCGGATACGAGGAGCCGAACTGGGAACTGAGTTCGGCAATCTGGATCCTGAGGCCCGCCTGCTGTTCGCGCAACTTATCCAGCAGGCCGGAGGTTGCGGTGGTCCCATTTCCCGTGGTGTCGGCAATGATCGCCGCGGCGATCGCGTCGGGATCGTTGGTTTGGGTCTGGCGATAGACCGCTTCTTTTTGCATCCGGTCAAATTCGGCCGTGGTCATTTCCCGGTTCAGTTCGTTGAGTTTTTCCGTAATGATGTTCGACTTTTCGTCCGTCCCAAGGATCTCGTGCTCCTTCTGGTAGCGCACCAGCTTTTCCTGCGAAGTCTCCACTTTCATCTGCAAGTCAACCAGCTGTTTGGAAAGCCAGTCGGAAGCCTGCATCGTGGATTCGAATTTGGTCTTGAAGTTCTGCTCCACATAAGTGGCGGCGAGCGTATTGACGGCGCTGGCGGCAAGCTGAGGGTCGGCGCTGGTGTAATGGATCTCGATGATGCGCGTGTTGGGAATCAGAGTGACGCGGAGGTTCCCGCGAAAGGCCCCCAGCAGCGCCGTGGCGCGGTTGGAATCCGTTTGCAGCGGATCGGCGACCAGGTTCGCTTGCTTTTGATCGGCACGGCCGCCGAACTCGGGGCGCCGATCGAGATTCAATTGCCGGATCACCTGGAGCGCCATCAAGTCGCTCTGGAGTATGCGGACCTCGGTATCGAGATCGCCCTGGTCGTAATAATCCATGACCGGCCCCGAGTCTTTGAAGGTGATGAGACTGGGATCGGCTTTGTTGACGGCGATGCGGCCCACCGCTTCGTAGATCGGAGTCTGGCGCAGGCTGGCAATGGCCACCGCCATGAAGATCCCCGCCACCACCGAAAGCACCAGCCACTTGCGTTTGATCAGAACGCGCAGGTATTCGCGCGGCGTGGATTCCGTCGCGGGCAACGTATTCAAGAGCGCTGAAAGCGGCCTAAGAAACTCCGCCGGTTCGCCCCCTGGCAACTCGCGCAATGTGTCGGCGCTTCGCGCCAGGTCGCTTCGTGGATCGTTGCTTCTTGGAACCAGGGGCCCCGATGACATCATTACTCCTTCGCCGCCGCCAACTCGCTGCGGCAGCGCTCCGCATGCAACACACAAATTCCCGCTCCAGCCGGAACTTTTCACGGCCAGCGTCCACGTCAAACCGGGCCGGCAGAAACGGGCGCTTATGAATGAAGTATTGGCTTGATTTTAGCATCCCTTAAGTGGGAAGCAGCCGGAAATTGCGGTTTGTCGATGTTGTTCTGGGTACTGGATTCGGCGGCGCAGTCACAAACGCCGCGATGAATCCTCGGCGATACGTGCTTCATCGCTTTCCTCGGCTATACTAGCGAGCACAAGAAGATGCCGAAGAAGGATTCGTCCGGCAGACTGCGGTCTAAGAAAAATTTGCGGTGCCCAGTCCCGCAATGCGGGCTTCCGATCGACGATTGAGCGTGGAGACGCGGCTTGGCGCGGCTCGCGCAGCGTGAGACGGGGCAAGCGCCGTTTCTACAGAAGGAAACGCGAGCCTGATACGGTGGCCGCATCTTTGTTCGGCGCGTAACCCGGCGGCTGAGGATTTGAAGGGAAGAAATGGTGAATTGGGCTCAGGAATCGATACTGGTGACGGGTGGTACGGGGTCGTTCGGGAAGAAGTTTGTCGAGATCATGCTGCGCGACTACCATCCGCAACGGCTGGTGGTGTTCAGCCGCGACGAGTTGAAGCAGCATGAGATGAGAACGTCGGGCTTCGATCATCCCAGCCTCCGCTATTTCATTGGCGACGTGCGCGACGTGGAGCGGTTGAAACGCGCGCTCTCCGGCGTAACCGTGGTCGTGCACGCGGCGGCGCTCAAGCAAGTCCCGGCTTGCGAGTACAACCCCTTCGAAGCCATCCTGACGAACATCATGGGCGCGCGCAACGTCATCGATGCGGCCATCGATCAGGGCGTCCACCGCATCCTCGCGCTTTCGACCGATAAGGCGGTCAATCCGATCAATCTGTATGGCGCCACGAAGTTGTGCGCCGAGAAAGTGTTTGTGCAGGCCAACGCCTATGCCGGCGCGAAGAACACGCGCTTCAGTTGCGCGCGCTACGGCAACGTCGTGGGCAGCCGCGGCAGCGTCATTCCGACATTCCTCGAACAACGCCGCCGCGGGAAGATTACGATCACCGATCCTCGCATGACCCGGTTCTGGCTGACTTTGGAGCAGGGTGTGAAGTTTGTGATCCGAGCGATCGAGCAGATGCACGGCGGCGAAATTTTTGTTCCCAAGATCCCCAGCATGCGTCTTCTCGACTTGGCGGAGACCATAGCGCCGGGATGCGAAGTGGAGACCATCGGGATTCGCCCCGGAGAAAAACTGCATGAAGTGCTGGTCTCCGAAGATGAATCGCGGCAGACGCTCGAGACGGAAGACATGTACATAATTCAGCCCTCGCATCCGTGGTGGAAGTCGGAGAATTGGGTGATCGCCAAGCCGCTGCCGGAAGGCTTCCGCTATTCGAGCGACACTAATGATCGCTGGCTGACGCGGCGTGAGTTGAAGGGGTTGGTGACGCCGGAAACGGCGGAGGCGGCGCCGACGACGGCGTAGCATGAGCTCTCTGTCCACAAAACCAGAAACGCTCGCCATTCATGGGGGCACGCCCGTCCGTGAAAAATTGTTGCCGTACGGCCGGCAGAGTCTGGATGTCGGCGATATCGAGGCGGTGGTTGAGGTGCTGAAGTCGGACTGGCTGACTACGGGACCGAAGGTCGGCGAGTTCGAAGAACGATTCGCGGCGTGGGTCGGCGCGAAACACGCTGTCAGCTTCAGCTCGGGTACAGCCGCGTTGCACGGCGCTGCGTTTGCCGCCGGACTCGGGCCGGGGGATCAGGCGATCACCACCCCCATGACCTTCTGCGCCACCGCCAACTGCATTCTGTATCAGCAGGCGACGCCGGTGTTCGCCGACGTATCGCCCGACACGCTGAACCTCGATCCTGGCGAAGTTTCCAAAAAACTCACCTCGTGCGCATCTTCGAACGTAAAGGCCATCATCGCGGTCGATTATGCGGGACATCCCGCGGCGCTGGATGAATTGGGGAAACTGGCGAAAGAATGCGGTGCGATCCTGATAGAAGACGCCTGCCATGCGCTGGGCGCGGAATTTCGCGGCAAACGCGTGGGCGGCATTGCCGCCATGACCGTGTTCAGCTTTCATCCCGTGAAGCACCTTACCACCGGAGAAGGCGGCATGGTCGCGACCAACGATGCGCGGATTGGCCGAGACGCTGCGGCGCTTTCGCAATCACGGCATTTCAGCAGCGCAGCGCGCGAGCGGCAGCAATCGGGACAGTGGTTTTACGAGATGGTGCTGCTCGGCTTCAATTACAGGCTGACGGACATCGCCTGCGCCCTGGGTCTGTCGCAACTGGAAAGGCTCGAGCCGAACTTGGCGCGACGGCGGGAAATCGCGGCGCAGTACACGGCGGCTTTCCGGGAGTTGCCCGAGATCGAGGTACCCGTGGTGCGCGAGGGCGTCAATCCCGCGTGGCACCTATATCCGGTCCGCCTCAAACTGGAAATGCTTTCGACGGGACGAGGCGAGATATTTCGCGCGCTGCGCGCGGAAAATATCGGAGTGAATGTTCATTACATCCCGGTGCATCGGCATCCTTACTACCGCGAGCGCTTAGGTTCGAAAGAGAGTTATCCGGTGGCCGAAGACGCCTATGAGCGCCTGATCAGCCTGCCCATGTTTCATGCCATGACGGCGCAGGATGTGGAAGACGCGGTGCATGCGCTGCGGAAAGTTATCGGGCATTATAGTCGTTAGTCGTTAGCCGCCCGCGAAGAGACCATGGATTTGCCAACGACTGGTTTTCCAATGCCAGGGGAAGGCGAGCGCTCGGATGGGCTCGTGCGCAGGCAATTAAAATAAGTCATGTCAAGAATTTCCGGCAGAGCAAAATATAGGGCGCTGGTAGCCGGTTGCGGTTCGATTGGCCGCCGCCACGCGAAGAACCTCAAGTCGCTGGGGTTGCAGCAGCTTGGCTTTTGCGACACCAGCCCCGGAGCGCTGACGCAGTGCCGCGAGGAACTGGGCGGGGAGACCTTCGCCGACTATGGCGAGGCGCTCGAGAAATTCAAGCCCGACATCGTGCTCATCTGCACTCCGCCGGTGTTCCATGTCGAGCAGGCGCTGGCCGCTTTGCAGGCCCAAGCCCACGTGTTTATCGAGAAACCTCTTTCCCACGAGTCCAGTGGAATCCAGTCCCTGATTGGCGAGGCGCACCGCCACGGCCGCAACGTTCAGATCGGCTACAACATGCGCTTTCATCCCGGCTTGCAGATCGTGAAGGAACTGATCGATTCGGGAAGGATTGGGCGGGTGCTCTGGCTCAACGCCGAAGCGGGGCAATACCTTCCCGATTGGCGCCCCTGGCAGAAGTACAGCGAAAGCTACAGCGCGCGCCGGGAATTGGGAGGCGGAATTATTCTCGACGGCTCCCACGAACTCGATTATATCTGCTGGCTTTTGGGCCGCCCCACCGAAGTGACTTGCCAGGCTGAACGCCTGAGCGATCTCGACGTCGATGTCGAAGATTCGGCGTGGATCTACTTGAGTTTTCCCGAGCGGCGGCGCGCCGAATTGCACCTGGATTTTGTCCAGCGCGCCTATACCCGCACCTGCAAAGTTGTGGGCGAGGCGGGCACTGTTTTTTGGGATTTCAATCTCCAGGAAGTGCGCTGGTTTTCCGCCGAGCAGCCCGCCTGGAAAAGTATTAAGTACAAATTCGAAACGAACGATATGTATGTGGCGGAACTACGCCACTTCGTCGAGTCTTTGGGAAACAGAACGGGGCCCATGGTCGATCTGGAACAGGGACGAGATGTGATTCGGATCGTCGAGGCAGCTAAAAAATCGTCGCAAGAGCAAAGGCCGCAGATACTGAACTGGACCACCGAACCGAGCGAGGGACCAGTGGTGGCCATCATTCAGGCCCGCATGGGGTCGAGCCGTTTGCCGGGCAAGAGCCTGGCGGAGATAGAAGGACGGCCGATGTTGTGGCACGTCATTCAACGCGTCAAACGGGCCCGCCTGGTGGATCGCGTCGTTGTGGCCACTTCCACCGCTCCGGCGGACGATGCCATCGAAAACATGTGCCGGGAGATCGGCGTTCCCTGTCATCGCGGAAGCGAACACAACGTGCTCGATCGCTACTACCACGCGGCCCGCGAGGAGAAAGCCGCCTGCGTGGCGCGCATCACCGCCGATTGTCCGCTGATCGATCCGGAATT
>CAVPYG010000091.1:0-62523 GCA_963709835.1 uncultured Acidobacteriaceae bacterium | reverse complement strand
CACGATATAGGGCAGCGATTTCAGGCCGCCGGCGTTGTCGGACGCCCCAGCAGTGTTCCGGTTGTCGGCGTGCAATCCTCCACCGCCATCGTGCCGGGGCTGCAACTCGGATGCGGCCAGCGTTTCGTCTCCCAACACCAGATAGCGCTTGATGAAGTTGCTCAGTTCGCGCAGGTTGCCCGGCCAGGAATGGCGCAGGCACGCCTCCATCAACGCTGACGAAATCGGCAACGGAGAACGCGCGTACGATTCCGACATTCGCGACATGAAATGCTTCAGCAGGATCGGAATCTCCTCCTTGCGATCTCTCAGCGGAGGCAGCGTCATGGTGAAGGCGTTGAGCCGGTAATACAGGTCCTCGCGCAGCCGCTTCGTGGCCAGCGCTTCTTGAATGTTGATGTTGGTCGCGGCCAAAATGCGCACGTCAACCTTGACCAGCGTGCGGCTGCCCAGGCGCGAGAATTGCTGGTCCTGAAGAACGTGCAATAGCTTCGCTTGCAATCCGGGCGGCATTTCGCCGATTTCGTCGAGCAGGATGGTCCCTTTGTTGCACAGTTCGAACTTCCCGGGCTTGGGGTGCGTGGCCCCGGTGAAGGCCCCCGCTTCGTAGCCAAACAACTCGCTTTCCAGCAGGTCGGCGGGCACCGCCGCGCAATTGACTTTCAGAAAAGTGCGATGGGCCCGCGGAGAAAGTTTGTGGATCAGCCGCGCCAGCACTTCCTTGCCCGTGCCGCTTTCCCCGAGCAATAGCACCGGAATCTCAACGTTGGCGACGAGCGCGGCCTGCGATCGAATCTTCTTCATCGCCGGGCTGGCCGCGACGAAAAACACATCGTCGCAAAGTTCTTCGACTTCTCCCGCGTAGCTCTCGCTCTTGTCCGTGCCCAGGCACTGTCCAATCACGGCGTCGAGTTCGGCTTTTTGGAAGGGCTTGGTCAGATAATCGATGGCGCCGAGGCGCATGGCCTGCACCACTTTGCGCGTGTCCGTCACGCACGAGAGCATCACCACTTTCAGTCCCGGCCGGAGATGCCGGAGTTGTTCCAGCGTCTGCAAGCCGTCGATGCCCGGCATGAGCAGATCGAGCAGCACCAGGTCGGGCTGCAGTCCTTTCTGGACGTGCTCGACCGCCTCTTCGCCCGTGCTCGCGGTCTGGACTTTGTGATGGTCCACTTCCAGCAGGGTGCGGATATAGCGCAGCATTCCCGGTTCGTCGTCCACCAGCAGAATGTTGGCGGTCTCGCTCATTCGGCCCCTCGCGGCGGAGCCATCGGAATTGGCTTCATGGGAACCAGAAGGGAAAATTTGCACCCCGCACCCGGCTCGCTTTCCACCCAGATCTTACCACCCATGGCCTGGAGCAGGCGGCGTGAAATCGCCAGTCCCAAGCCCATGCCCTCCGCCGATTCGCTGCCCGGGAGGCGGAAGAAATCGTCGAAGATTTCCAGGTGAAACTCCGGACGAATGCCGGGGCCGGTATCGGCCACGCTGACTTTGACCGCGTTGGGCACGTTGATCGCTTGACGTTGGCGGTCCTTGTTGACAGCGGACTTCACGGCGCCGCGGCGCTCCCACATATGAGGTTCGGCGTGCAGCCAGACCGTCCCGCCCTGAGGCGTGTACTTGGCGGCGTTCTCCAGTAGATTCGAAATCACGCGCTGGATCTTCGGCGCGTCGAAGGGAAAGGGCGTCAGCTTGTCGTTGGGCAGAAAATACATGGCGAGCCCGCGCTCCTGAAATCGCCCCGACCACAAGCGGCAAACTTCCGAAAGGCAGGCGTTCATATCGCCTTCGATGTACTGCATGCGCAGTTCACCGGTTTCCAGCACGCTGAAGGTAAGAAAGTCCTGAATGAATTGCTGCAAGCGCTGCCCGCTCAAAAACATGTCGCTCATCACTTCGCGCTGCCGGTCATTGAGCGGCCCCAGTTTCTGGCTCTGCAGCAGTTCAATGTAGCCGTTGAGTATGGCCAGCGGCGTCTTCAAGTCGTGGGCGGCAGAGGCCAGAGCGTTCGTGGTCTTGCGGAAACGGTCCCTCAATTGTTCCAGATCGCGCGCCACTTCGTCCGCCGGGCTTGCCCCGGAAACGCCCGCCGCGGCGGCTGCCGGCAGGTCGTCTTTAGGATTTGCGCCCGCGAGGGCTGCTGCTGGTCTTTTCTCGGATATCGAGGCCATGGGATACCAGTTCACGCTTGTTTTGGGGAGGGAGCGTCATTACCGACAGAACGAGGGATTAGGTTGATCCTAAGTCAGGCTCGCTCGACTGTCAATTCTAAACGCACCTCGCAAGGCATCGAAGCGAAAAATGTTGCACTTTTATGAATGACTGCAGGTCACGATCGCCCCCCGGCGCTCCACTCTTACTTTGGTAATCTGACTGCTAGTACCGAGATTTGGGCCAGTTTCAGCAGGCCCATCTTGCATCTTAAGGTTTGGCCCCTGAGATGCAATCTTGTGCGTGTTTATACCTCATTCGGTGGTAAGTCTCGTGTCTCATAGGTTATCCAAGAAGGAAGAGCGGAAGTGGGTGCGGTTGCATATCGCCATTCCTGTTTTTGTCCGCACAAGTGACGGAATCGGCGAGGAATCCCTGGAATTTGCCACCGCAATCGACATCTCTCCTGCCGGTGCAATGGTGGTTGTTCGGCATTCTTTGCCGAAATCGTCGCCAATCTCCCTGGAAATTCCGAGTGCTCCACTCCGGCCCGTGAACGGCTTGAAGACCTCTTCGCGCGTCATACAGGCGAAGGCGGTTTGGGTTACACACCGCGATGACTACCATCTTCTGGGTCTGAAGTTCACCCACCTCTTGAGCACCGACGCGGCGGCTGTTTCCGGACGGCGCTTGAGAAAAACTAATTCCGCAGTGTGAACTGTTTTTCCCTCCCGCTGGCTGTTTTGGCATGGCACGTCGGTGCCATGCCGCATCTTCTGCATCCCGGCGTATCATCACTCCAACTCGTTCATAAGTTGATCCTTTAACACTAGGGTTGTGGGTTGTTCGGCATGCCTCCCAGGTTTGGTGCTTGGGATGCACTTTTAGTGCAAGCGGGTGACACTCACCCCAATGGGGCATTCGGTCTTATGACGACACTTCCGGTAAGTTCTCTGGCCCAGGCGCTCGGCGAGGTTCCTCCTGACCACATTATTTTTGGCCGCTCCGAGGTCATGCAGGCGGTCCATTCCCGCATGGACAAAGTAGCCGCCGCCAATGTTCCCGTCCTTATTACCGGCGAGAGCGGCACCGGTAAAGACATCGTTGCCCGCCTCATCCATGGGCTGTCTCCGTGGAAAACCGGCCCGTATGTGAAAGTAAACTGCCCGGCGATTCCCGGAACCCTGCTCGAAAGCGAACTCTTCGGCTATGAACGAGGGGCCTTTACCGGCGCCGTTGGTTCCAAGCCGGGACGAGTCGAACTGGCCCACCGCGGCACCTTGTTTCTGGATGAAATTTCCGAGCTTGACCCATCCCTGCAATCGAAGCTGCTGCAACTTTTGCAGGATGGCCAGTTCTGCCGCATCGGCGCCCAGGAAGACAAAAAGGTCGAGGTGCGGATCGTCTGCGCCACCAACCGCAAGCTGGAAGCGGAGATTGAAGCGGGGACTTTCCGTCAGGACCTCTTCTACCGCATCAACGTGGTCAACCTGCACATGCCCGCGCTGCGCGAACGCCGCGGCGACATTGAAGATTTGTGCGCCTACTTCCTAGAACTCTACAACCAGAAGTTCAACTGCCGGGCCCGGCCCCTGTCCCATGAAACCCTGGCCGTGCTCCAGAAATATCACTGGCCGGGAAACATCCGCGAACTGGAAAACCTGATCAAGCGCTACGTGATCCTGGGCCACGAAGAAGTGATCACCAACGACTTGGTGGCGCGCGAGCCGGATTTTTTCAGCCCGGATATTTCGCTCGACGGCCCCATTTCCCTGAAGAAGCTCACCCGCCAGTGCGTCCGTGAACTGGAGCGCAAAGTCATTCTGAAGGTCCTGCAACAGCACCACTGGAACCGCAAGCACGCGGCCCGCACCCTGGGCATCAGCTATCGCGCCCTGCTCTATAAGATCCGCGACGCCGGCTTGCCCTCGAACCGCGCCCTGCGCCTGCGCCAGATGGAGAAGAATCTCGCCGCCGACAGCGACAAGACAACGACCGGGGCCGCCGCCGACTGAATCAAGAGGTCAGAGGTATGAGGCCGGATTGAAAAGGTAAAGCTCGCTTGCGGGGCGGTTGAAGATTTGATTCTTACCTCTGCAACCTGACCTCATACCTCTGACATAGACTTACCCGCTGAGCCTGCCTTCCAGTTCGCGCAGCTCCGCGCTCCACTCGTTCACCCCTTCGGCTTCCTGCCACAGATCTCTAAGTTCCGAGTTGGTCCGCACCTTGTGGACCGCCCGCTGCGCGAGCTCGTTCATCTCCGCGCTCGGAGCGCCTGGAATCTTGCCCACCCATTCCGCAATTTGCCGTGGCACCGTCTGCGGAGGCGCGCCCTTCGCCGTAGCCACAACCTCGGCGGCCGCAATCACCACCCCACTCGGGGCCGCTTCCAGATAATCGCTTTCATCGGCCGCGCCCGCCAGGATCTGCTGCAAGTCGCTCGGCGTTTTCAAATGCAGTGCGGCCAGAAAATTCTGCGCATCCTCGTTTTCAAAACTCCCCGTCCCCCAACCCGGCATAAATCCTCCGAACTGAATTATAGATTGGGTCCATCTCCGGACAACCCGTCGATTCCAGAAGCCCGCCGTGCGCTAAACTTCCTTGATCGCCAGTATCGTGTATTGGTACACTATACAGATGCTGAAGAGCTATCGGCACAAAGGCGTCAAGCAGTTTGCCGAGACTGGCTCGAAGGCTGGCATTCAGCCCGAACATGCAAACCGGCTCAGAAGAATCTTGTCCGCTTTGGATGCGGCCACCTGCGCGGCCAACATGAATGCGCCAGGCTACGCCCTGCACCCGCTCAAGGGAGAACTGGAGGGGCACTGGGCGGTGCGGGTCAGTGGGAACTGGCGGCTTACATTTGCGTTCGACGCCGAGGACGCCATCCTCATCGATTACAAGGACTACCACTAGGAGCTAAGTATGCTTTTCCATCCATCCCATCCCGGCGAAGTCTTGAAGGATTACCTGGGCGACATGACGGTAAAGGAGGCGGCCAAACGCCTTGGCGTAACACGGCCGAATCTCTCCCGCATCCTCAACGGCCGCGCCGGTATTTCCGCAGTGATGAGCGTGCGGCTGGCCAAGGCGATGCCCTACACGTCTCCCGAATTTTGGCTGAAGATGCAGATCAATTACGATCTTTGGCAGGCCCAGAAAAGCAGGCTGCCAAAAATCAGGCCGTTCCCTGTAAGCGTGCGAAAGGAAGCTGCTTCAGCCTGATTGGACGCTGTATTCACAGCCGCTGTCGCGGGAATAGCTGGCCCGCGACTCCAGGCGGCTGAGATTCGCGGCGCGGGATAGCATCTTCCGTGGATTGCCAGCGCTCAAAGGAATTGAGTCGGCGTCTGTGCATCCTCGTTTTCAAAGCTCCCCGTTCCCCATCCCGGCATGAGACCCTCCGGATTCAATTATAGAATGCGCGGACCACCCCGCTTCACAGAGCTAGTTTACGAATCGCCGGCTCGGGCATTAGGAGCTATGGCAATTTTTTTCTTGCAAATAGTGTACTATCTGTTATAGTACACATGTGATTCCCTTTCGATTCCAGTTTCGCCCCGGCGTTTCGCTCTTCGAGCAGGTCGTCTACGCGTCAAAAAAGGCCATGGTCTCCGGCCAATTGCGTCCGGGCGATCCCTTTCCCTCGGTACGCGCCTTAAGCAAGGAGCTCAAGATCAATCCCAACACCGCCCACAAGATTGTCGCGTATCTGGTCAATGAAGGTCTGCTTGAGACCCGTCCCGGTATTGGCACCGTAGTGGCCGTTCTTCCCGATTCCAGCAGGAAGGAGCGCACGCAACTGCTGGGCCATGAAATCGAGGAACTAGTGGTTGAGGCCAAAAGGCTGGGAATCGAACGCGAGGAGATGCTCTCCTCGATCTCCGCCCATTGGCAGAGGCTGACAAGCGAAGATCCAAACCGCGCCGTCAAGTCCGCCACCACACCCAAAGATGGAGGTCCGAACGACCGATGAAACCAACCATTTGTACTACGAGCCTTTCCCGAGAATTTGGGCCTACAGTTGCCGTCAACAGCGTCGATCTCACCGTGCCCGAAGGGGCCATCTATGCGCTGGTGGGCGCCAACGGCGCGGGCAAAACCACCCTGATCAAGTTGCTGATGAACATCATTCGCCCCACTGCCGGACGCGCGCAGGTACTGGGCATTGATTCAACCTCGCTCGCCGGTAAGGACTTCAACCGGATCGGCTATGTCTCTGAAAACCAGGAGATGCCCGATTGGATGACGGTCGGCGCCATGCTCGACTACTGGCGCGCCTTCTACCCACAATGGGACCCGGCGCTCGAACGGCAGCTCGTCCGCCAATTCGATCTGCCTCTCGATCGCAAGCTCAAGCATCTCTCGCGCGGCATGCGCATGAAGGCCGGCTTCGCCAGTTCGCTGGCCTACCGCCCGTCACTGATTGTCCTCGATGAGCCTTTCACCGGTCTCGATCCACTGGTGCGCGACGAACTCATCGAGGGCCTGCTGGAGCGCGCTCCGGAGACCACCATCTTTCTCTCTTCGCACGACCTCGCAGAGATCGAAAGCTTTTCCAGTCATGTGGGCTTTCTCGAACAGGGCCACTTGCTTTTCTCGGAAGAAATGTCCGCGCTCACCGACCGCTTCCGCGAAGTGACGGTCACGCTAGCCAGCCCGTCGCCCTTGCCCGCGAATCTTCCGCCGTCGTGGCTGCAACCGCAGGCAGCGGACTGTGTCATCAGCTTTGTCCATAGCGCCTACCAGGGCCAAGCCACCGCCAGCGAACTCGCGGGGATTTTCCCTTCCGCGCGCGATATCGCGTTCAATCCCATGCCGCTGCGATCCATCTTTGTCGCCATCGCCAAATCCAGCCGTGCCACGGCCCAATCTGCCGCCGATCACGCCACTTCCAAGGGGACCACCGTATGAAGCAGATCCTGCATATCTTCGTCAAAGACACACGCCGCTTCTGGCCCGAGATTATTGTCTCGCTCGCGATTACCGCCGCCTTCACCTGGGCATACCCCAGCTGGTGGATTCCGGATCAAGTTGGTCAAGGCTACGAGATGAAGTATCTAGCTGCCATACTTCTTCCCTTGGTCTATGTGGGTTGGTGTGTCCTGATCGCGCGCGTTGTCCATGGGGAAATGCTGGTCGGTGACTGCCAATTCTGGCTAACCCGTCCCTACGAATGGAAGAAGCTCCTCGCCGCCAAGCTGCTCTTCCTTCTCGCCTTCTTGTATCTGCCCACCTTCATCGCTCAGCAAGTGTTGCTGGCCGAGGCCGGCTTCACCCCGTCCGCCTATGTGCCGGGGCTGCTCTTCAGTCTGCTTCTCCTCACTGACATGATCGTTGTTATCTTCGCGCTTTCCGCCGTTACCTCCAGCTTTGCCAGCTTGGCGCTGACTCTTCTCGGCGTCCTTCTTGGCTATATCGGTTTCCGCTTCCTGTCACTAGTCCATCCTGGAAGCCACGTTGCCAGCGTTGCCAGCCCCTTTGGGGATACGACGTCTTTTGTCCTTATGCTTTGTGGTTGTGGCGCAGCCGTGGTGTTGCAATATGGTCTGCGCAAAACTTCGCTGGCCCGGCTGGTTCTGATTGCCATTCCCGTCCTGCTCGTGATTACTGGAGCCATCGCCGGCGTCATCGCGCGCAATCAGACTGCAATGGACCGTACATATCCGCCCCGGTCCGGCGAAGCCGCCGTACCCGCCCTGTTGTCGTACCACCCAAGTTCGAGTGGTTCAACGCATGGCACATATCCCGATACTGGCGAGGCCATTATTTATATTCCTCTAAAAGGGTCCGGAGTCTCGCAAGGATATGTGGCCACTCCCGAGGCTGCCAAGGTCGCAATCGAGGCTCCCGACGGTTCCCACTGGTCCTCGGTGTGGCAGGCCATCGACAAGCCGCAGGGCATCCAACCGTCTCGCTACCTTCCCGCCGACGAGTACAACGACGGGCCTTTCCTTCTGCCTCGCGCGCTTTACGACAAGTGGAAAGAGACTCCGGTTACGGTACATCTCACCCTTGCGCTCAGTGTGGCACAGGCGGGCAGGGTAACGCGCATCTCGCTCCCAGCGCACGAGCTCTCCGTTCCCGACTTCGGCATCTGCACACCCTCAACCAACCCTACGATGCCCTCCGTTCCCTCGGTTGCGGTGTTCTTTTGCAGGTCCGCTCTGCGCGAGCCCCAGCTTACCCATATCGACGTAGTCTGGTCGGATACACCCTGCTTTGCACCACATGCCGAGCCGGACCCTGGCGTGCAGGGTGCTGCGTGGGTAGGATCCCTCGACCGCGAACCCGCGCCAGGCATTACCTCTGTTTGGACCACGAAGGGGCCGATTACGTTCTCTAACCAATTCAAACCCGAAGGCATGAATCACTCTCGATATCTATGCCCAGGCTCGCCCGTCACCTTTACAAACTACAACCTCGTCCGTCGCACCCAGGAAACGGTCACCATCCAGGGTTTTCTTCTTGGCGGCATCGCCGCCGGCCGCGTACATGAGTGGAGGACCACAAATCCATAAGCACGGGAGGACTCTCGCCTTAGGTTGGCGCCCCGAGGACGGCTGTCCTTAATATGAACCTCACGCCCGATACGTCAGGTCCAGCGTCCGTTACTGAATCGCCTCGGCGATGATCGCCATATGCGGAAGGCCAGCCGCTTTTCAATTCACTCTTGCGGTCCTTCGGACATATCCTCAGGCCATTGCTGGGCGCCGTGCAACAACCGCAAAATCCGCACCGTGTCACGAGTGATGCGATAAGCGGCGATGTACGGCGTGCGGTGAATGACCAGTTCCCGCGTTCCCTCGACGCGGCCAACTCGTCCGCTCTTTGGAAACCGCGCCAGGCCTGCCACTTGCGCCCCGATGCGGTCGTCCACTGTAATGGCGGCCTGTGGGCCGTCCGCTTCGATGTAGTCGAAGATCGCATCGCGGTCGGCCTGCGCGAAGATGGACCACTCCAGCCGCATGAACTACCGCACCTTCTACCAGCGAACCTTGCCCTAGCGCACCTTGCGCAGCACGACTGCCCGCCGTCTGGCGAAATGCGCTTCAATCTTTTCCTGCGGAATGCCGGGACGCGGATCGTCCAGCGCTTCCCGCACCTTGGCGCGGAACCACGCATCATGAGCTGCGGCGTCACGGGTCAGCGCGAACGGGAGTTCGCCCTCATTGGCGGTCCGCGTCAATAGCATGCGCACCGCATCCGAAACACTGATCCCCAACTTTTTCAGCACCGCCGCCGCCCGCTTCTTCAGGGCGGGATCGATCCGTGTTTGCACCAAAGCGTTGGCCGGCATAAGAAGATCTCCTTCGCCTTATTGTACTTCAATTGCATTACATCGATTCAGTCGCCTCTCATGCCCGTCGATCCAACAGCGATTGAGAAGAACATCAAGTCATTTTCTCTCGCCTCACGCCCAATACGTCCGGTCCAGCGTTCGATACTGGATCGCCTCGGCGATATGTTTCGGTTCAAGCTGCGGAATGCCGTCGAGGTCGGCGATTGTGCGCGCCACTTTCAGGATGCGGTCGTGGGCGCGCGCGCTGAGTCCCTGCTGCGCCATGGCGCGTTCCAGCAGGCGCTCGCAATCGGCGGAGAGCTCGCAGAATTTGCGAATCGACTGCGGCGGCATTTGCGCGTTGCAGTAAAGTTTTTCCAGCCCGGAGGAAAAACGCGCCAACTGGACGTCGCGAGCGCGGACCACGCGCGCGAGTATCTTGGCGGAATTCTCCGGCTCCGTCGTGCTGCGCATTTCTTTGTAGTTCACCGCCGGCACGTCAATGTGAATGTCGATGCGGTCGAGCAGCGGCCCGGAGATTTTCGAAATATACCGCTGGATCATCGGCGGAGTGCAATGGCACTCGCGAGTGCGGTCGTTGTGAAATCCGCAGGGGCACGGGTTCATGGCGGCGGCCAGCATGAAGCGCGCCGGAAAAGTCAGCGACATGGCGGCCCGCGCAATGCAGACCGTCCCGTCTTCGAGCGGCTGCCGCATCACGTCCAACACGTTGCGCGGGAATTCCGGAAATTCGTCGAGGAACAAAACTCCATTGTGGGCCAGTGAAACTTCGCCCGGCCGCGGAATCGCGCCGCCGCCGATCAGTCCCGCGTCGGAAATGGTGTGATGAGGTGCGCGAAACGGACGCAATCCGACCAGTCCGGCGCGCGCGTCCAGCACGCCCGCCACGCTGTGGATCTTCGTGGTCTCCAGCGCTTCTTCAAAAGTAAACGGCGGCAAAATCGTCGGCATGCGTTTCGCCAGCATCGTCTTGCCCGATCCCGGAGGCCCGATCATCAGAATGTTATGCCCGCCGGCGCACGCCACTTCGAGCGCGCGCTTGGCGGTCTGCTGCCCGCGAACGTCTTTGAAATCCACATGGAATTGCTGCGCCTGGCTGAGCAGTTGATCGGTGTCAACCTGCAAGCGGGAAACGCCGTTCCCGGAATTGATAAAACGAATCACCTCCAGCAGCGACTTTACGGGATAGACCTCAACCCCGCCGACCATGGCCGCTTCGCGCGCGTTGATCTCGGGCACGATCAGGCGTTTCACCTTCGTCCGCCGCGCCTCGATCGCAATCGGCAAAGCGCCGCGAACTCCCCGCAGGCTGCCATCGAGCGAGAGTTCGCCCACAAACAAAGCGTCGGGGATCTCCTTCTTATTCAGCCCACCATAAGCTCCGAGGATGCCGAGCGCCATCGGCAGGTCGAACCCGGAGCCTTCTTTGCGAATGTCGGCCGGCGCAAGGTTGATGGTGATCTGCGTGGGAGGAATATCGTAGCCGCAGTTCTTCAGCGCCGAGCGCACCCGGTCGCGGCTTTCGCGTACAGCGGCATCGGGCAGCCCGACCGTGTGAAAGTGGTCTTCGCTCATCTTGATGCCCGAAACATCCACTTCCACTTCGATGATGTTAGCGTCAATACCGTAAACCGCGGCACTCAGGGTCTTATAGAGCATAAGGGGGCACCAGTAAGCACACGCGGAGGGCAAGCGCAGGATGGGAGATCCTTACCGGCATCATAGTCCGCGCAAAACCGGTCCGCTGTGATGGTCATCACTCGGTTACTGTGATGTAACCTTCGGTAACGTACTGTCGTCAACGATCGTTTTCGGTGCTACCCTAGGGGCAATCTGGACGAGTAAGCTTCTGCGCCAGTGGAGTCAACCAATGCCCGACAAGATTCCTCCTTCAACCCAGCCCGATCGCGTGGCCAGCCAACTGGAACGGGAAGAGCGGCAGTTGTGGCGCTGGGCGCTCGGCCTGCTGGTTTTGTTGGCGGCAGCGCTGGCCGTATTAGCGTGGCAAGAACTGAAGGATATCCCCTACCAGCTGTGGGCAATTCCCGCCGGACTTTTCATCCTGTCCGTCTTGTTTGCCGCCTATGCCTTCGGCCGCAGGCGCGAGGTCTCCGAGATTACGCGCCTTCTCAAAGACATTCGCACTTTGCCGGAAGTCGTGCCCCTGGAAGAGCAACTCGACCAGTTCGGCCAGTTGATCATGCGTTCCCAGCGTAGCTTTAAGGAATTGATCGATTCGTTGGATGACGTGGCCCTCGCCATCTCCCTCGATGGCGCCCTGCGCACGGTCAACCGCCGCACGACCGAGATTCTCGGCATCCCTTATGCCAGGATCATTGGTCACCAACTGGAAGAATTCCTGGGCGCGCCGCCCCATGCCGAGAGCCCATGGAATCTCCAGCGCTTTATCGAGAGGCGGAGCTGGGCCGGAGTGGTCGAGGTCCAACTCAAGGATGACTCGCGCCACCTTTACTACGATTGCGTCGTCAACGCCATCGTCAAAGGCGACCAGGTCACCGGCGCCAGCGTGCTCGCGCGCGACATCACGGAACATCGCGAAAAGGAGCGGCGCTTCAGCCAGTTGTTCGAATCTCTCCAGGAAGGCGTCTATATCAGCAATCCGGAAGGCCAGTTGCTCGAGGTGAACCCGGCGCTGGTACAGATCCTGGGCTACGAGAGCAAGCAGGATTTGTTGGACTTGCCGCCCCAAGCGTTAAACGCCGACGCCGGCGCCCAACCCGTGCTCGGGCATGTGGAAAACCAGAGCGGACAGACGCGTACCCGAGAGGTCCGGCTGAAAAGAAAGGATGGCGGAGTCGCTGTCTGCGTTGACACATCGAGCGGAGTGGTGGATGCGGGCCGGATTGTCCGCTATCAGGGCACGCTCGTCGACGTCACCGAAAAGCGCGAGATGGAGCGTCAGTTGGAGCTTCAGGAAGAGTTCCGGCGTCATCTGCTGGAAAGTTTCCCCGACCTGATCCTGGTGCTCGATCTCAAGGGGCAGTACACCTTCGTGAGCGCGCGCATTGCCGAACTCCTCGGCTACGGGCCCGAGCATCTCATGGGCAAGAGCGTCGAGGATGCCGAGCATACTCCTCCGGTATTGGCCGAACTCTATCGTGCCGTCGCCACCGGCCAGACTTCGCTGACCTCCTGCGAATACGGCGCCCGCCACCGCGACGGCAGTTGGCGCACCATGCTCGGCATGGCCAGCCCGCTGCTCGATGCCGAAGGCAAACCAGCCGGCGTGATCGTCTCCGTCCGCGACGTCACCATGGAGAAAAAACTCGAGCAGCAGATCATTCTCAGCGAACGTCTCGCCGCCATGGGACAGATGATTGGCGGCTTTGCCCACGAACTCAACAATCCGCTGACCAGCATTCTGGGTGTGGCGGAACTCCTCCAGGATAGCGATGCCACCGCGGACGCGCGTAAACAAATTGACATTTTGCACCAGCAGGCCCGCCGCGCCGCGGAAATCGTGCAGAACTTGCAGTACTTCGCCCGCCCCCCTCTGCCGGGACGCTGCCAGGTGGACCTGAATGAGTTGGTGCAGCGCACCGTCCAGATGCAGGCCTACCCGTTGCGTAAGAGCAATATTACCGTGGACTTTCTGCCCGATCCGGCCATTCCCGCAATCATGGCCGATCCCAATCAGCTCATGCAGGTGGTCTTGAATCTGCTCCTGAATGCAGAGCAGGCCATCCGCGAAAGCCGCGAGAAAGGCACCATCCGCGTCCGCATCGGACCGAAAGCCGACTCGGTGTGGCTCGTGTTCCAGGACGACGGCCCCGGAATCCCGCCCGAAAACCTGGCCCACATTTTCGATCCCTTCTTCACCACCAAGCGTCCCGGCCGCGGCACCGGCCTCGGCCTGAGCATTTGCAAGACCGTTGTGCGCGAGCACGGCGGAAACATCGAAGCCGCCAACGCCCCCGACGGCGGTGCACTCTTTACCATTACCCTGCCGGTAGGGTCGCCGGAGCTGTCCGCCGCCCCGAAGTAAGCCGCGTGCCTCGTGTGGCGCGGGCGCCCTCGCCCGCGAATCGCCCGTGTAGCGCGGACACTCCTGTCCGCGTAGCCTGGGATCCGCAGTCGCCGCAATTCGCCCGGAACTCCGGATGCTTCGGCGTCCCGCTTCTCAACCAGCGTCAGAAGTTGCGCCCCCCAGTAATCCCGCTCCCTGGCAAATCAGAAGTCCGCGTTGTACTTCTGTGATCAAGCGACCACCCGCCCGGAATACATTTCTATACAGCAGCGCGTCCCGCATTGATGTAGGCTTTACCTGACGGAGGAACTCCCCATGTTTCCGATCCGCGCCTGCCTGCTTGCGACGGTGCTGCTTTCAGTTTTTCCCGTGTGTGGTCAGACTGCCACTCCTGATTCCACTGAACCGGCTACGATCCACACGAATGTGCGCCGGGTCCTGCTCGACGTTGTGGTCACGAACAGTGCGGGCGAGCCCGTCACCGCCCTGCCCGAAGGACAATTCCAAGTCTTCGAGGACCATCAACCTCAGACCTTAACCTCGTTCGAGGAGCACGCCGGGCTGCCGGATATGTCGGCGCTCCAAGCCAAGCTGCCGCCCAATACATTCTCCAACCTCCCGCTGGCCAAGGCCGGCGACGCGGCCAACATTCTGCTGCTGGACGCGCTCAACACCCAGATGTCGGACCAAAGCTACGTTCACGT
Source organism: uncultured Acidobacteriaceae bacterium (assembly GCA_963709835.1). Lineage (GTDB taxonomy): Bacteria > Acidobacteriota > Terriglobia > Terriglobales > Acidobacteriaceae > Acidiflorens. Next base: position 48,371 of record CAVPYG010000091.1, on the reverse strand, counting down.
GCAGATGATCAAGTACATCAAGGGCATCCGCCCCGGAACCCGTCTCGCCATCTTCACCTTGGCCGAGCGGCTGCGCTTCATTCAGGGATTCACTGGCGATCCTGCGCTGCTGATGGCGGCCGTGAACGGCCAGAAGTCGGCGGGCAATCCGCAACCGTCGCCACTACTCCAGACGAGTGCCGAAATAGATGCCGACAATACAGCGGCCACCCAGATCCAAGAGATGGCGGCCGAGACCGGATCGGCGCAGCTACAGGCGGCGGCCGCTGCACTTCAACAGTTTCAGACAGAGACGGTGTCGTTTCGCACCGACGTGCGCGTTCATACTACGCTGGAAGCGATGCAGCAGCTTGCCCTCTACTTGCAGGGAATGCCCGGCCGCAAAAACGTGATCTGGTTCTCGGGTTCTTTTCCGCTCAGCGTCTGTCCCGACTTCAGCATGGAAGGAGCGAATCCCATGCGCCAATATCAGGAGGAAGTGGAGCGCACGGCGAATCTGCTCTCTGCGGCGCAAGTTGCAATTTATCCGATCGGCGCGCAAGGCGTTGCCATCGACCCTCATTACGACCTCAGCGGCCCGAAGCCGCCCACGGTTACCGGCTCGGTCCCGGAGCAGCAGATGATCCAGTTCCAGGTCGGCGCTCTGCAGCAAGGAAGCACGGACCGCGCCGCCGCTTTCGCCGCCATGGACGAGTTGGCGAAGGATACCGGCGGCGAGGCGCTCTACAACACCAACGGACTGAACAACGCCCTGGACCGCGTGCTCAGACACGGCACACACTATTACACGATTACCTATGCGCCGCCCAACAGGAAGATGGACGACAGGCTGCGCCACATCGAGGTCAAGGTCAGTGGAGGAAGCTACACCCTGTCCTATCGCCGGGGATACTATGCCAATGATGCGGCCCTTGCGCAGTCGGCTCCGGCGAAGCCTACCGGCGATCCGCTGCGGCCGCTGATGGATCATGGCACGCCCGACTCGACCGCGATTGTCTATACCATGCGCGTGCTGCCCGCAAACGCACAGCCGGCACCGGGTTCCGCACGGGCGGGAAGCAACGAGAATCTGAAAGGGCCAGTGACGCGCTACGCGGTGACTTTCACCGTCCCGGCGGACCACTTGACGCTCGATCCTGCTCCCGACGGAGTGCGCCACGGCAGCCTCGAGGTGACCCTTCTCGCGTACGACCGCGACGGCAAGCCGCTGAACTGGATGGTCCGGATGCTCCAGTTGACTGTCCCGCCGGCTCGCTACGCCGTCGTGCAGGCCTACGGCCTTGCGTTCAACCTGGAGATCGACGTGCCCGCGGCGGATGTTTACCTGCGCTCTGGCGTCTACGATCAGGGATCAAGCCAGGCAGGTACGCTGGAGATTCCACTGGCGGCCGTAGTTGCCCAGGCTGTGACGCCAAAGTAGAACTCGCCTCTTCACCGGGCAGTGATGATAGAACCGGCGATCAGTGCGGTTCTTCCGTTAACAGGATACGGGTCTGAGCCCGGAACTTGTGCCAATTCTTGAACGTGATGATAATGCGTGCGCAATTGTCACTGTTGCCGTGTAAGGGCGGTTCACAGATCAGGACTTTGGAATTTGTAGGCAGGACCATGCTGGTACCGTCTCCCAGAACCAGATTCGAGTACTCGATTTCGGTTTTCGTCCTTGTAACCGGATCATCCCGCATGTACGCGGTTTCACGTTCCAGCCGAAGCAACGAAGATGTGTGCGCATCAACCCAGATCCTGCCTTCATATTCGGGAAACCAGATCTTATCGCCGGACTTCAGAAAGTAGAGCCGGTTGTTTTGCGAAGCCACTTTGAAGTCGAATACCAAGGCTTGAATCGAGTGTAGCTTCGTCTCTTTCGAGTAATGGAATTGCGCCTTGCTCGATGGCGCAAAGACGCCTTCCAGCATGGTGGCAAACTCGCCATGCGACCAACTTCCTGAGAGCTCGGGTGAGTTGACAGGCGCCGGTTGTCCATCCACGCGAACGTCGTGGTAATACTCCTGCCCATCCCGATAAGTCACGTTGACTGTGACTACGTCTGCGTGTTGCACGTCATCCGTCTCGGTTCGGATGGCCCGGCCGCCCCGGCCGCCGCGGCCGCCCTGGCCAGCAAATGCTGCGGGACGGCCTGTCGTCCAATAGCGCTTTGTCTCGCGGTCACAAATTACATTCGACAACTTCTTTCGCAGGTTGAGGGCAAACTCACAAACTGCCGCTAATGATGACGAGTGTCCCTGGTTCCCGGCGAGATCGAAGCAGTATTTGGGAACATCGACCGCTTCTAATTCTTTCGCCGCTTCTTTCGCTGCCGCAAGGGCGAGTGCTACAGGCGAATTCGGCTCAGGAGAGACACTGCTCGCTGGGACCGGGACATTCGCGCTTGCAGTAGCTGCTGGCGCAGGCGCCTGCGAGTGATCCGCACCACCCTGCGCCAGCCCACCCCGTCCACAAACTGACATGAGAAGGATGGCGATCCAGGTTCTCATGGCTAAACATTCTAGTCCCGGTTGGCGACAAATCGCCATTGCACTCAGGGCCGAGTTCTAGATCGTCCTACCGTTCCACCGCCATCGCCACCGCGTTCCCTCCGCCCAGGCACAGCGCCGCAATTCCGCGGCGCGCGTCCCGGCGGATCATTTCGTAGATCAGCGTGACCAGCACGCGCGCTCCGCTCGCCCCGATGGGATGTCCCAGCGCCACCGCGCCTCCGTTCACGTTCACGCGGTCCATATCGAGTTCCAATTCGTGGCACACCGCGATCGCTTGCACCGAGAAGGCCTCGTTCAGTTCGTAGAGATCGACATCGTCTGGCTGCCAGCCCATTTTCTCCCAGATCTTCCGCACCGCGCCCACCGGAGCCATCATCACCCACTTCGGCTCGACTCCGCTGGTAGCCTGCGCCACGATGTGCGCCATTGCCGTCGCGCCCATCTCCTTCGCGAGCGCGCCACTGGTCACCACCAGCGCCGCCGCTCCGTCGTTGACTCCGGGAGCGTTCCCCGCCGTGACCGTGCCATCTTTCTTGAACGCCGGTTTCAGCGAGCGCAGAACTTCGATGGTCGTGTCTTCGCGCGGCCCTTCGTCCTGGTCGAAGATCACGGGAGGCTGGCCCTTTTTCTTTGCCGGAATCTCCACGGCAACAATCTGCGACGTGAAGCGTCCCTCTTTCTGCGCGGCAATGGCCTTGCGATGCGAGTTGACGGCGAACTCGTCCTGCTCTTCGCGCGTGATCCCGTATTTTTCGGCAACGTTCTCCCCGGTCTGTCCCATGTGATAGTCGTTGTAAATCTCCCACAGCCCGTCATGCACCATGGCATCGACCAGTTCCCCGTTGCCCAAGCGATATCCCTTGCGCGCGTTCGGCAGAAGATACGGAGCGTTCGTCATCGACTCCATGCCCCCGGCAACGACGATGGAGCTGTTGCCGGTCTCGATGGCCTGCGCCGCCAGCGCCACCGCTTTCAATCCCGAGCCGCATACCTTGTTGATTGTCATGGCACCTGCTTCAGGAGCAAGTCCGCCGAACAACGCCGCTTGCCGCGCGGGATTTTGACCGAGTCCTGCGGAAACCACATTGCCCATGATGCACTCGTCCACTTGCCGCGGATCGATGTTCGCCCGCTTGACCGCTTCGCGCACCGCGATCGCGCCCAGTTGCGGAGCGCTCACTTCGCTCAGGCTTCCCTGAAATTTCCCAATCGCCGTTCGGCATCCTGCCACGATCACGACATCATTCGTGTAGGCCATACTTGCGCTCCTCCGACGCGTTCTGTCGATGCGTTCCTTCGAGCAACGCGCTCCTGCTCAAAATTGGCTCTCATTATAGATGGTAAAAACTTTCCTGAAGGTTCCCGACGCGCTGTCGCTACCGTCTCTGCTCTCAGCGCTCTCTTGCAACCTGCTTGCGCTCGGAAAAAGCGCAACCGGAGAACGTCGGAGGCTGCATGGCGCGCTCGCCTAAACTTTTTTCTTCGCGCGCAAGCCGCGCAGGTGACTTTCGTACACTGTTGTCTGCGACCTTTGCAATCATTTTTCTCTTGACTTCGCTTCGCGTTGACTCTATACATCAATCAGTTGCAACAAATCATCGTTGCGAAATTCCATGAACAATGGAAAGGGAGAATAGATCCATGGCAACCAAAAAGAAAGCCAAGAAGAAAACCGCAAAGAAGCACTAAGCACCTGCAACAGGCAACAACCAAGGGGACGCGATGAGCGTCCCCTAAGTTTTTTGCGGCGCTTCCATTTTCAGCAACGCTCCGCTGGTTCTCCTGAACGAAATCTTCCTGGCGGAGCGCCGGGCGTCCTCGCCCGGCCGGAGGACGAGCGAGCGACCCGCCGTTCCACTAATTGACGCGAGGCGAAAGTTTCTTCCGCGACGCCGCAACCATCTTCTCGGTCGCGGGACAAAGATTGCGATAGGGACAATACGCGCAGTGATACCCGGGCTTCGCGGCAAACTCTCCCCTCGCGATTCCGTCCGCCGCTCCCCGCACTCGCAATTTCGCCGCTTCCAACTCGCCGTCGCTGCGCACGCTGACAATCGGTGTATTGCCTTCGAGGTTATAAAGAATCAGCCGATCGGCCCGCTTTCCCCACGCCTCCCTGGCCGCGAGCGCATACAAGGAAAGTTGCAGGCTCTCGTCGGCATCGTCCTGCGACTTCGCCTTGCCCGTCTTGTAATCCACGATGGCAACCGAGTCGGGACCGGTGCGATCAATGCGGTCCACGCGTCCACTCAACTTCGCCGGGCCCACTTGCAACTCGAATTCGCGTTCGGTCTCGATCACCTCCGGCGGAGGCGAGCTGCGAGCGGCCTCGAAGAACTCCCGCAGCTGCTCCATCCCCTGTTTTAGATACAGCTCATACTGATAGCGGTCGGCAATGCCCTCGGAAGCGAGGCCGGAGCGAAACTGTTCCAGCAATTCTTCGTCGCCAATCGCGCGCCCATAACGCTGCGTATCGTAGAACGTGCGCAGGACGCGGTGCATGACCGCTCCGTAGTGCAGCGATGCGGGAACTTCGCGCGGCAGGTTCCACTCCCGTTCCAGCTTGAAGCGCAGCGGACACTCTTCATAAATCTCGATGCCCGACGCGCTCAGTCCGGTCGCGAAGCTCGCCGATGGCGGCAGCAGCAGCCACGCCGCCAGGTTCGATTGCGGCGCGGCTGCTCCCGGTTCTTCCCCGGCAGCAATATCCCGCGCGAACTCCGCCGATCGTGTGACCCAGAACTTCTTGTACGCCGGGTTTGCCATGAACTCCCGCAGGAAGTTCGTCGGCTTCGGGTCCTTCTTGGCGCGGCCCTGGTGCGCATAGATCGCCAGCGTGTCTTTGGCGCGCGTCATGGCAACGTAAAAAAGTCGCCGCTCTTCTTCTTCGTGCAGCGTTTTGTCGTCCTGCGAAAACCCGCCCGGCCTCCGCAGTTCCGCCGGAAACGCAATCAGCGGCTCTTTGTATGAAGTTGGGAACGTCGTGGACGAACCACGAAGGATGGCCACATGCCGAAACTCCAACCCCTTGGCGGAGTGCGCGGTCAGCAGCCGCACACCGTCTTCCTCGATCGCCTCCAGCTCAATCTTCCCTTTCGCCTGCACAAAATAATCAAGGTAGTCGAGAAATTCGGACGGGCTCCCAGTTTCCGCAATCGGTTTCGTCTGCCACTCTTCCACAAACTTCACGAACGCATCGATCAAAACCGATCGCTGCATCTCGAAGTGCCGGATCGCAATCTTCACCGCATCGGCGGCGCGAACTCCATCCTTCCCTACGTCGCGGTGCGCGTTCTCCACGCACTGCATCACCGCCGCACCGCCCGCGAGCTTTCCCAAAACCGCGCGTAGATCGAGTTCCTCCCGCCGCAGCGCCCGCATCGCCGCGCGCAAATCCATGGGGTCAATGCCGAACTGCGGCAGCGCCGCCGCGCGAAACAAACTGGCGGCATCGTTCGGAGTCACAGCCGCAGTCAGGCAAGCCACCAGGTCGCGCACCTCCGCCGTGTCGAGCACGTCGAGGCCTACGATGGAAAATGGAATCCCGCGCTCGGCCAGTTCACGGACCAGTTCATCGCGATGGCTGTGCTTGCGATAGAGCACCGCAAATTCCTTCCACTCGCCGCCCTGCTCTTGATGTTTCTGTTCGATGCGGAGGGCGACGTTGGCGGCCTCGACTTCTCTATTCTCCCAAGTAACAATTTCGACCGGCGGCGCGGACGCAGTCTCGCCCCTTCGTTTTGCCTGCTCGCCGCGCAGGGATTCCAGCGGAGCCCGCTGATATGAAATCGATGTTTTCGTTTGCGCGCGAGCCGGTGAGATCGTTGCCCAAAGACCGGCGGGTTTTCATTCACGATGCCAAACGCGCAACCGAGAATTGGCGAGAGCGACCGGCGGTTCTTTCCCAGCACCACGACTTGCGCCGCCGGAAAATTCCGCGCGAACAGCGTGAACGCTTCGCTCGATGCGCCGCGGAACCGGTAGATCGCCTGGTCCGGGTCGCCCACCGCGAAAACGTTCGCCGCCGCTCCCGCGAGCAGCGACAGAATTTCGATTTGGGCGAAATTCGCGTCCTGAAATTCATCCACCAGCAGGAACCGAATGCGGCCCTGTTCTTCCGCCAGCAACGCGGGATCGTCCTTGAGCAAGCGGTAGGCGTTGGTAATCATGTGGCCGTAGGTGCCCAGCTTCTTCTCCCGCAGCATCTCTTCCACGGTGGCGAAGACGCGGGAGATTTCCTGGCAGCGCTCGACAATCTCGACCTTTGTCAATTCCGTTTGCTTTTTCGATCCCGCAACTCGTGGAAGCGCGGCCTCGCCGCGTTCCAACCGCTCCACGTAGCACGCATATTCCGCGGGACCTACCAGTTCGTCCTGGCAACGACGTATGAACTCCAACAAGCTGTCGAGGAATTGGCCGACGTTGGCGGCGCGTACAAAGTGCTTGAGCCGCAACTCGCGAATGCGGCGTCGCAAGAATATCCAAAGGTCTTTGTCGTCGAGCACACCAAAAACAGCGCCGCGTCGCGCGAGCAGCCCATTGCACCACGCATGGAATGTGCAAGCCCGCAAGCCGTCGATGTTGGTGTCCTGTAGTTCTTCTTGGACGCGCCCCAGCATTTCCGCCGCGGCATTGTCGGTGTAGGTGAGCGCAAGAATTTCGTCAGGCCGAGCGTGCCCTTCGCGGATGAGATTGGCCACGCGCTGCGTGAGCACGGTGGTCTTCCCCGTTCCCGCGCCCGCAATCACCAGCATCGGGCCATGAACATGCGCGATAGCCTGCCGCTGGCGTTCATCGGGGACGATCTTCTTCGCAGTTGAGCCATTCGTTCTCATTGGAAAACTCACTGGCCGGAGAATATCAGAGGTTGGCCATGGAATGCTGTGCGTAAACTTGAGTGGATTACTGACGTTGTATTCGGCTCGTGTGGGGACGGGCGCCCTCGCCCGTCCGAGCCGAGCGGAGTTCGGCAGCCGCTTGCAGCCGCAGTAGCTCTGGATTTGCGATCAGCGAAACTCTTGCTTCGTTGTCTTGCCCTGTATCAGGGCATCGCTTCAGCGATGCCGAACCATGCAGAAATCAAAAGCCCCCTTTAGGGGCCGCGTCGTCGCCGGGCAAAAAATCAACGCAGCGCGTCGAACGCCAGAGCCGTCGCAACAATCGCCGCAGTCTCCGCTCGCAGGATTGTTTCTCCCAGCGAAGCCGCGAGCCATCCCTCATCATAAAACCACGAGAGTTCGGCATCGGTCCATCCGCCTTCGGGCCCCACGGCAAGCGCCACTTCGCTTTCGGTCGAGCGGGACTGCAACACTTCCCCCAGGCGATTCTCCTCGACCGACTCGGCGAGTGATTCAGCAAGCACGACGCGGGTCAGCGCGCCCGATGGCAGAACGCCAGCAAGGTCCTTCAATTTGACCGGCGCCGCCATCTCCGGCGGCGCAACCCTTCGCGATTGTTCAGCTGCCTGACGAACGATCCGCTGCCAGCGTTCGTGCCGCTTCCCGGCGGCGGCGGCCAGATGAGCGTCGCTGCGCCGGGCAATCACGGGAATGATGCGTGCGACTCCGATCTCCGTGCACTTCTCGATCGCCCACTCCATGCGGTCGAACTTGAAGATGGCGAGAACCAGCGTGATCTTCGGAGCGGCTAACGACTTGGATCTTAGCGCGTGAAATTTCTTAGTGCCCAGCGCGAACTCAACCCGGTCGTAGGAAATCGTAGTGATTGTTCCGCGGCGAACTTCGTCCCCGGTTGCGATGTCGAATTCCTGCCCCACTTCAGCTCGCAAGACGCGAGCCAGATGCGCCGCATGTTCACCCACCAGAGCAGCAGTGTTCCCGCTAACTTCGTCGGCAATCCAGCGGCGGCGTGTCATAAGCCAGGTCTCAGGTGCTAGGTCTCAGGTGTCAGAAAAGGCGCATTCATCGAATGACTGAGATCAATATGCTTCAGCCTGACACCTGACACCTAAGACCTGACACCTCACACCTGCCCTACCCAAACATGTCCTTCACGCGTCCCAGCAGCGACCGGCGCTGAGGCTTGTTTTCCACCGGAGACAATTCTCCCAGTTCGGCCAGCAATTCGCGCTGGCGCTTCGTCAGTTTGCCGGGCGTTTGAATTCGCACTTCAATGTATAGATCGCCTTTGCCGTGCCCATTGAGCACCGGCACTCCCTTGTTCCGCACGCGAAACGAAGTCCCCGACTGCGTGCCTTCCGGAATTTTCAGCCGGTGTTCTCCTTCCAGCGTCGGGACCACAATCTCAATGCCAAGCGCGGCTTGGGGAAACGAAATCGGCACCACGCAGTGCAAGTCATTCCCCTCGCGCTCAAAAAAGGCGTGCTCCTTGACGCGCAGCACAACATACAAATCGCCGGCCGGCCCGCCAAATACTCCCGCTTCGCCCAGGCCCGAGAATCGGATGCGCGTGCCGTCCTCCACTCCCGCAGGCACCTTGGTTTCGACCACGCGCTCCCGCAGCAAGCGGCCTTCGCCCTTGCACTTCGGGCAGGGATCGGTGATTACGCTGCCCGCGCCCTGGCAAGTGGGGCAGGCCCGCGCGATGCTGAAGAACCCTTGCTGATACCGCACCTGTCCCCGTCCATTGCACGACCGGCAGTTGACCGGAGCTTTGCCGGGCGCCGCGCCGGTTCCGCGGCAAGTGTCGCAAGTCTCATGGCGGCGGACGCTCACTTGCTTGTCGACGCCAAAAACCGCTTCATCGAATTCGAGGGTCAAGTCCTCGCGCAGGTCGGCTCCGCGCTGGGCGCGGCTGCGGCGGCGGCTGCCTTGCCCAAACATGTCGCCGAAGCCGAAGATGTCTCCAAAGATGTCGCCGAAATCCTGGAAGATCGCGGGATCGAATCCAGCCGGCCCTCCGCTGTTGCCGCCTACTCCAGCGTGCCCGAAGCGGTCGTACAAAGACCGCTTCTCGCCGTCGGCAAGAACCGCGTATGCCTCGGTGATCTCCTTGAACCTGTCTTCCGCGTCGGGATTGTTGGGATTGCGGTCGGGATGGTAGGTCATCGCGAGCTTGCGGTAGGCGCTCTTGATTTCAACGTCGGTGGCCGCGCGCGCCACGCCGAGCACTTCGTAATAATCGCGTTTTGTGTTGGCGGCCAGAAACTCCCTCACTCTGTGGTCGGTAAACTTTGGGTTAGCGAATCTCGATCGGCTAACCTCTATCTTAGATTACGCGCCGGTATTGCGAGCGACCCGCACCATCGCGGGACGCAGCAGCCGTTCCTTGTATTTGTATCCGCGCTGCAATTCATCGAGAACGTGGTGGTCCGCGACTTCCGCCGTATCCACCATTTCGATGGCTTCATGGACCCGCGGATCGAAAGGCTGCCCCACGGAAACTATCGGCTGCACTCCGATTTTCTGCAGCGCATCCTGAAACTGCCTGTAGATGTGCTCGATGCCGTTGCGGAAGTCGGTCGCGTCGCCGCCAGCTTTAAGCGCGCGCTCGAAGCTGTCGAGCGTCGGCAAAAGATTCTTGATGACCTCGGCCGCGGCGTATTCCCGAAAATCCTGCTGTTCGCGCACCGCCCGCTTGCGGGCATTGTCGAATTCCGCTTGCAGGCGCGCCAGCCGGTCAAGCAGCGCGTCGCGCTCCGCCTTGAGTTTTTCCGTTTCAGAAGCCGTTGCCGACGCCGCGCCAACTTCCGCAGGCTTCGCCGCTCTCGCTTCAGACGCGGACTCGTCCATGCCGTCCCCCGCCGTAAGCTCGTGTTCGAGGTCCTCGGGATGCAGATCGACCTTCTGCAAATCCGCTTTCTGCAAATGAATCTTCCCTTCGCTTTTTCCGTTTCCCTTGCCCATGCTGCCGCACTACTCCGATTCGTTCAAAAGTTTGTCGAACAGCCGCGCGATGTACGATACCGCCGACATCGTATGTTGATAATCCAACCGCGTCGGCCCAATCACGGCCAGCGATCCCATCACTTCTCCGCCCACGCGGGCGGGCGCGCCAATCAGCACGAAATTCTGCAAATTCGAAGCCGGCAGCGCCTCGTCCAGCCCAATGACAACGCGCACCGCTTCCTGCCGCGTGTCGAGATAAGCGCTGAGCAGCTTCACAACTTTTTCCTTTTCCTCCAGCGTCCGCAGCATGTCTTGCAGCCGCGCCCGATCTTCTTCGCCAGTCACCAGATTCGCCGCGCCCTCGACGAACACCGCCTGCGTTTCGTCTGTAGAAGCGAGCGCCCCCTGCTCATAGAGCTGCTCGATCGACTGCATCAGCCGGTCGTACTCGCTGCGCTCCTGTTCCAGGCGGCGGGCCAGCTCTGCGCGCATGTCGGCCATCGTCCAGCCGCGAAAATTTTCATTGATGTAGCGCGCCGCCAGGTCCAGATCGGGCTGCGCAATATCGAGCCGCAGCACGCGGTCGCGCACCACTCCCGAACGCGTGACCACCACCGCCAAAACCTTCTGCTCGCTCAGCCGCGAAAAGTAAACATGTTCCAGCGCGTTTCGCGGTCCCGCCGTGGCCACCGTGATGCCAACACTGTGCGAGATCAGCGAGAGCACATGCGAAGTCCGCTCCATGAACTCCGCCACATCCGTCACGCCGGTCAAAGTGTCCTGGATAATGCTCTGGTTCTCGTGCGAGAGATGGACTTCGCCGCTCAACTGCTCGACATAATAACGATAAGCCTCCGCCGTCGGCACCCGCCCCGCCGATGCGTGCGGCTGCTCCAGAAATCCAGCATCGGCCAAGTCGGCCATCACGTTCCGGATGGTGGCCGCACTCAGCCCTTCGCGGCTGGAGCGCGCCAGCGTGCGCGACCCCACCGGCTCTCCGCTGGCAATGAATGTCTCGACGATGGCGGTCAGGATTTCCCGTTCCCGCCCACCCGCTGGCCCTGCCGGCATATCAACCCAAATCCAGGAGCTGGACCGCCCCCTCTAAATTCTTTAGATGCAGTGGCTTAGATAAACCCTCCACCACTCCCTGATGTGAATTCTAGGGAGCGTCGGCTAGGGTGTCAAGGAAGCGTCTGGCATCGTCCGCGACCACGAACTCGTCTTTCGCCTCGCTACTTCTTCTCGCCGCGCAACGATCGCAGCCGAATCTGCGCTAACTGGTAAGTCGATTCGGGTAATTCGACTGCCGTTTTTGGTTTTGTGACCCGCGCATAATTGGCCAGCGCGGCATCGCGCTCTCCATATTGCTCTGCGATTCGCCCGAAGGCGTACCAGTAATTCTCGTCCGGCTCATCGAGATTCAGCAGGTCCATGCTCTGAATCAGCACTTCCCGCGCCTCTTTGGTCTTTCCCACCTCCGCGTAAACACAACCCAGGGTGTGCAAGACGCTTGTATTGTTGTCGCTCAACTGGGCGGACTTAAGCGCGTCTTCGATGTCAGCGGCTTCGACTTTCCCGGTAAAGAGCGAGTCCCAGGCAATCATGTTCAGGTCCTGGGGCTCAGCTTTTCCTTCGTCAATGATGTTCTGCGCAAGAGCATGCGCCTTGGCATAGTCTCCGCGGCCGGTTGCGTTATAAACCAGAACGCGCATCGCAGCTAGATCGCCGGGAATACGCTTCAGTCGCTCAGCGGCTAGTTTGTCGGCCTCATCGAATCGCTTGAGTGCCCGCAGGTTGAACGCTTGGCCATAGAAGACCCGCTCCGATTCCGGGTATTGCTTCCCGAGTTGCGCCGCAACGGCGAGAACTTTTTCATACTCATCCAGAACGCCGTAGCCGCTAAGCAAGGCGAGCGAGATGTTCAGTTTTTCCGTGTCGTTGCGAGCGGATTCCATGGCTGGTTCCAGCACAGCTATCCCTTGCGGCGCCGTTTGTTTGTCCGCCGTCAGAATCGCGGCTGCTGCCAGCTTCATGGCGGCGGCCTCCGCGTCTTTTCCCTTCGTCCAAAAACGTGGGAAAGGCGCGCCCGCGAGAGGGTCGTCCCCGCCCGCAAGATGCCAATCTTCGCGCAACCAGTCGAGGAGTACGCGAGCCCCGGCGAGATCCTTGGCGGCTATACGGTCCAGAACCTCCAAGCCAATCGCGGCGGGGAGCCGCGTGGTGGCCAGCACCTTATAGTGGCCATCCTCTTTGACGACGTATGTGGCGCTCTTGTTGTACGACCGAGCCCCAGAGGGTAACTTTGTATCCGGTCGCATCGTTCCCCTCAACCTTCGGCTGCGCCCTGGTGAGCGAGATATCGACCCCGACATTCTCAAACTCACCCTCGCGCGACTTTCTGCTCAGCGTGCCTTTTTCTATTTTGACAAAGTGCTCCAGCACATCCTGAACCGCCAAGCCGATCTTGCCGTTGTGGCTGCAAACGGAACCCAACCGCTCAAGGGTCAGATCGGGATCGTCCGTCAGCAACTCGAAGCGCAGAGCGACGCCGGCAGCATCGTCGGCGAAGACCATCTGTTCGTGAGGCTGGGTCTTGCGATACAAGGCAGCAAAGGCCGCCGTGTTCGATGCGTTCGCTCCCGATGCGCCCGCTTCTTCGAGATCGGCGCCAACCGCATACTTGCGAAGATTCACCAGCATTTCTCCAGCCGTCTCCACCACCTGTTTGAATTGTTCTTCCCCGCCCGTGCGCTTCTTGGCCTCGGCGAGCGCAGCTTCAGTACCGTTGAGCGCTGCCTCGCATGCCACGATCAACGAAATCGGCTGCGGGTTCAGGGTTCGAGCGTTTTTCTGAGCTTCAGAGAACTCGCTGTCGTAGAACAACGCGAAGACAAGATTGTCTTGCACGCCCATTTCCGCCAGGTTTTCGGCTTTGAGCTTGTGGTACTCGGCGATCGCATCCTTCAGCTTGGCTCCGGGGCCATAGCGCAATCCCCAGCGGTTGTGTTCGAGCAGAATGGCTAGGTTCGCAATCGTCGGTTTATCGTCGGGATCGAGCTTTTCGGCGGCCCGATACGCCGCTTCGGCTCCAGCATAGTCGCTGCCGAGCCGAAACTTCCGTCCCACCGAGTCGTATTCCAGAATTTCGCCAAGCGTCTTTTCCGCCAACGCCGAATCCGGTTCCAGTTTGACCGCGGCCTGGGCCTCCGCGCGCGCCGATTCGCCTAGCCCCGCAGCCAGCAGAGTTTCGCGCAATCTGCAGATGGTGGACCGCCTCTTTGGGGTGAAGCGCAATCAACTCCCGATAGGATTGCAACGCCTCGCGCACCTTGCCCTGGTTAATCAGTGTCTGGCCGATGGGCTCAAAGTAAATGAGGATAGGTTCCCCGGCGACGAGTTCGGCGAACTTTGTTGCGCATCTCGGTCGCTTCGGAGACGGTGAGGCGCCGCTTCACGGTGTCGAAACGCAAAGTAGCGTAAACCACGCCATCCTTGTCGGCGGCAAACTCCTCGGCGAGAGTGGCGGGGCCGAATGGAGAGCTGCGCGTTCGCAGGAAGCGGCTTAGGCCTGAAACCTGCCGGAGGCACGATGGAATAGTCGCCACTCGGTGACAAACGCTTCTGGCAGTTGGTAGTCGGCGGTGCGTTTCTTCTTGGGTTTTTGCCCGCTGTCTTTATCCGCTTTGGGATCGTCTTCTTTTTCGCGTTGCCGAAGCTCGGAAGGAAGACGGCTGAACAAGCCTTCAAAACGGATGGCGGCCGCGGCGACGTTGAGATCGGTAACGCCGCGCTTGGCGCGATCGCTTTCCAGAATCAATTCGAATTGTTTCGAGAGATCGGTTGGATCGGAACGGTCCATCCGATCAAGCTTCTCCGCTAGGTATTGACACTTAACGTAGTTGGTCAGTTCCTCCTTGGCAGCTTTATTTTCTTTGTCGGCATAATCTCGCCGGTACCGAAGATTCGCTGCTTCCGTGAGGTTGCGAGGTTTCGATAACTTCGAGCCGGGCCGTTTTCCGCAAGATAAATCTCCCGTTTCTCAATCAACGCATTGTCCGCCGAAGAGCTGACTGGGGTGTGCAGCAGGGAATCGCTGTCCGGCGCGCGCGACCAGCGCCAGACGCCCTTGGTCCCCGATGGGAATTTCACCCAGCCGCGCATATTCGTCGGTCGCGTCGATCCACAGCTCGGGATTGCCCGGCCCATTCCCCGGAACATAGACGATCGCGTGATCGAACATCCCCATGCCCGGAAGGCCGGCAGCAACATCTTCCCGGCTCCCGGCGTTGAGCAGGGCAATATAGGCGGGGATATTCGCGACCCGCAACATCGCCACCAGCAAGCTCGCCTTGTCTTTGCAATCGCCGTATTTGTGGCCAAGCGTTTCGCCGGGTGAGTGGGGAACCATGGCCGACTCGCCAAACTCGACTCCGGTATAGCGGACTTCCCGGTCCAGATGCTGGAGGATCGCGGCTGCCTTCTCGTCGCGAGAAGCTTTCCCCGCCGTCAGCTTGCCGACCAGAGACTTCAGGTCCGCTCCCGCTATCTGTTTGTCCACGATCTTTCCGTATTCCGCGGCGATTTGCTGCCACGAGTCGCCGGTGGAAAAAGTAACGCTGGGATAAAAGGGCACGTCGCTCGGCAGATTCGGATCGATTTCATCGAACGCGTCTATCGGCCCGTAGTCGAACGTGACCCGCACCCGGCCGCCGGTTTCGTCCCGCTGCGGCTTCAAATCGGGCAGTAAGCGGACTTCGTAGCGAAGCGGAAGCGCCCCGGGCGCATCCAGCACCACCCTCGTGTGTTGCACCGGCACCGAACCGCCAAAATAATAGCGTTCCACGGATCCCGCGCCAAAGAACGGCGCGCTCTCCTTCGAAATCTGTTCCTCTTCCACCAGCGACCCCGGCGCCACGGCAGGCAGCGGCGCTCGCAGCACCCGCCGATCGCTGAACACGTTGTCTTGACTCTCCTTCGCCGGGGCGTCGGTGATGGTCTTCTCATCCAGAAGGTGCACCGCGTTGTCGGCAGTGATGACCCGGACCCGTATGCTCGGGCCGTTCCTGGTGCCACGGTTCCCAGCTGGCCGCGATATCTCCCCAGCTCTCGGCCCCTTTCTGCGTGAGCACTTTGTACAGTGCATATCGCGTACGGACGGCCCGTCCTTCCGTATCGAACACAACCGTCTCTTCGTCATCGACAAAAATCACATCCGCGCCCGCCGGAGGTGTTACTTGCGACGCCCGCTGATACAAGCCCGCCGCGTCCGCTGCAAAGCGCGTCTGCTCGGGTTCGGCGGCGCGGGCTGCGAACGGTAAGAGGAGCGCTGCAAAAAGTAGTAATGCCTTAACCGCAAATCCTGGCGCGAATCGCTCACTTGGATAAGACAAAATGGCACGCCCCTCACAATTCAGAAGATGGGTAAAAAGATGGATAAGAAGGTAACCCGAAACCCACCGAACCGCAAGCCCGGTGCCCGAGAGCCTGACGAAGGGTCTCGCGCTTTTCGAGACCAGAGACCCCACAGTTTCTGGTTTTTACAGGTTCAAGGTTTTCTCCGTGTCTCGGTGTCTCCGTGGTGAAAAAACTGAGTTTAGGACACTACCCACCATCGAAACCCGTTGACTTAAGACCCATCGTGCACAACCATATTATTAGACATTTGATTGGCGCAGTTTTGCGGATCGTCCGTCCACCCACGCGCTCCTCAAGCCTGCCCCAAACCCATTTTAGGTGAAGTTTTGGAGCTAAGTTATTGATTTTGGAGGACTTTACAAGTAAGTCCTTTAAACTCAAAGACCTGGCGGGAATTTACCCTAAGTCTTTGATTCCAATATACCGGGGGAGGGGGGGTAACCCTTACACACAAGTCAGTACCCATAGGGCGATCCACAGCCCCGACCTGCCGCTTAGGCAAGATCGGCGTACAATGGGACGGTTTTCGTCCCCAAAAAGAGAATTTCGGTTTGAGGAGGCGGTTTTGACTTTTCTGCGCTCGTTTGTCGCATCTCTCGCCATCATCACCATCGCTCATCTCACATTTGCGCAATCGGCGCAGGCTCCGGCTGCGGATACTTCCCGCCTCGCCGGCTACTCGTCGCAATCTTCCAAGACCGAGCGCGATTGGGAGAAGAAACTTCAGGCGGCCATCGTCCCGGCGAACTTGCGTGACAACATGCAGCGTTTGAGTGCGCGTCCCCACCACGTGGGATCTCCTTACGACAAAGACAATGCGGACTGGATTCTCTCCAAATTCAAAGAATGGGGATTGGACGCCCACATCGAAACCTTCCAGGTGCTTTTCCCGACGCCCAAAGAGCGTATCGTCGAAATGATCGAGCCCACCAAGTTCCGAGCCAAGCTTCAGGAACCGGCCGTCCCCGGCGATCCGACCTCCAACCAAACCGCCGAGCAATTGCCGACCTATAACGCGTATTCCATCGACGGAGACGTGACCGCCCCGCTGGTCTACGTCAACTACGGCAACCGCGAAGATTACGAACAACTCGACCGGATGGGAATTTCCGTCAAAGGCGCCATCATAATTGCGCGTTACGGCGAGGGTTGGCGCGGCATCAAGCCCAAAGTCGGCGCTGAGCATGGGGCGATCGGCTGCATCATTTACTCCGATCCCAAGGGCGATGGTTACTTCCAGGGCGACGACTATCCCAAGGGCGGATGGCGGCCGCGCGACGGCGTGCAACGCGGCAGCGTCATGGACACCGACTATCCCGGCGATCCTCTCACCCCCGGAGTCGGCGCCACTGCCGATGCCAAGCGCCTCGACATCAAAGACGCGAAAACCATCACCAAAATTCCCGTGCTGCCGATTTCTTATGCCGATGCCCTGCCGCTGCTTTCCGCCCTGCAAGGGCCGGTTGCGCCCGAGGAATGGCGCGGGGCCTTGCCCATCACTTATCACGTCGGTCCTGGCCCCGCGAAAGTCCATCTGAAAGTCGTTTCCAACTGGGACTTGAAGCCGGTCAACGACGTCATTGCCACCCTGCAAGGATCGGATACGCCCGCAGAGTGGGTGATCCGCGGCAACCACTTCGATGCATGGGTCAATGGCGCCGAGGACCCCATCTCGGGCATGGTCACCGTTCTGGAAGAAGCTCGCGTGCTCGGCGAACTGCATAAACAAGGATGGAACCCGAAGCGGACCATCATCCTCTGCGCGTGGGATGGCGAAGAGCCCGGACTCCTGGGCTCGACCGAGTGGGTCGAAACCCATCGCGACGAACTTCAGAAACACGCCGTCGCTTACATCAATTCCGATGGCAATGACCGGGGCTTTTTCCACGCCGGCGGCACGCATGACTTGCAACACCTTATTAACGATGTAACTCGCGGCATCCAGGACCCGGAGAAACTAATCTCCGTCCAGCAACGAATGCGCCTGCTGCAAATTTCCCGCGCGCACAACGCCGAAGACCGCGCCGAGGTCAGAAAAAGCGACGATGTGCGCATCCGCGCCCTGGGAGACGGCTCGGATTACACGGCCTTTATTGACCACGCCGGCGTCTCCGCCCTCAACATCGGTTACGGCGGCGAGGACGATGGCGACGCCTACCATTCCATCTACGACGATTTCGCCTGGTATACCAGATTTTCGGACACCGACTTCTCTTACGGCCGCGCCTTGGCGCAGACTGCGGGAACCGCAGTCATGCGGCTGGCCGACGCTGACCTGCTCCCCTATGAATACAACGCCGAGGCCGATGCCATCGAACGCTATGTGAAAGAGCTGGAGAAACTGCTCAAAGACAAGCAGGACGAAATCGCCGAGCGCAATCTCGAACTAAAGGAAGGCGTGTTCACGGCCGCCTCAGACCCTCACAAAACCTATGTTCCTCCTCCCGTGAAGCCGGTCCCGCCGTTCATGAATTTTGCGCCGCTGAAGAACGGAGCTGAGGCGATCAAGAAAAGCGCGGAACGTTACCAGTCGGCGTTCGCCAAATGGCAGACTGGCGGAGCCGATTTGCCGCCCCAGACCGTCACAGCTCTGAACTCGGAGTTGCTCCAGATTCAGAGAACGTTCCTGACCGAGAAGGGCCTGCCGGAGCGCCCGTGGTTCAAGCATCAGGTCTATGCTCCCGGCGCATACACCGGTTACGGAGCCAAGCCGATTGCGGCGGTCCGTGAATATATGGACGAGGAAAAATGGAAGGAAGCCGACGCCCAGGTTCCTATGGTTGGCCAGGTGCTCGAAAACGTCGCCGCCGCGGTGGGCAAGGCCGCCGACGATCTGGAGAAAGCTCTAGTGCCGTGACCGTGTGATCTGCACCGCTTCGCCAGGGAGCGTAGCGCCGCCGCGCCGCAGGTGAGACGCCTCCAGGACGGCCGGCGAAACGTCGGCGCTACTCTCGCCTACTGTCATCATCATGCGGTCACGGTAGTAGGTTCAATCGTTCCTGTGGCAGTAAGATGCTCTTATTCAGAGGAAGCGCGCATTTTCACCGGGCCTCGATGGCTTGAGTCAACGGCACTCTTTAGGAGAAGCAATGAACTACGTCAATCTTGGCAAGACCGGCCTCAAGGTTTCCCGCATTTGCCTCGGCTGCATGAGCTATGGAGCGCCTGCTGCCGGCGCGCTTAAACCTGGCAGCCATGCCTGGGCTCTGAACGAAGACGAGAGCCAACCCTACTTTCGTCAGGCGCTGGATCTCGGGATCAACTTCTTTGACACGGCGAATGTCTATTCAGCCGGCGCCAGCGAGGAAGTGCTGGGGCGGTTCTTGAAAGCCAATGTCCGCCGTGGATCCGTCGTCATCGCCACCAAGGTCCACGGCGTCATGCGCGATGAACCGAACGGCCGCGGTCTCTCCCGCAAGGCTATTTTTTACGAACTCGACCAGAGCCTCCGCCGTTTGCAGACCGAATATGTCAACCTCTACCAGACTCACCGCTGGGACTACGAAACGCCGATTGAAGAAACTCTGGAGGCGCTCCACGACGTGGTGAAATCCGGCAAGGCGCGTTATATCGGAGCCTCGTCGATGCACGCGTGGCAATTCACCAAAGCTCTCTATCTCGCCGACCTTCATGGCTGGACCCGATTCGTTTCGATGCAGAATCATTACAACCTGCTGTATCGCGAAGAGGAGCGCGAGATGATTCCCCTTTGCCAGTCCGAAGGCATCGGCGTGATTCCCTGGAGCCCACTGGCGCGCGGCCGCCTGGCTCGCCCGTGGCAAAGCGAACCAACCAAGCGCTACGAAACGGACCAGTTCGGCAAGACCATGTACTCGCGAACGGAAGAAGCCGACCGCAGCGTCGTAGACCGCCTGGGTCAGGTCGCGGAACAGCGTGGCGTTTCCCGCGCCCAGCTTGCTCTAGCCTGGATGCTCAGCAAGCCGGTCACCTCGCCTATTGTGGGCGCAACCAAGCCGCACCATCTTCAGGATGCCGTGGCTGCGCTCTCGCTTCGCCTGACGCCGGAAGAGATTGCGTCGCTTGAGGAGCCGTATGCGCCGCATCCCATCCTGGGCTTCAGTTGAGGCCAGCAGCGCGAACGCCGTGAGCTATAGTGTTTGCACGGGACCTGGCTATCGCCCGCATCCCGTGAAAGAAGAGGCCGGTATGAACCGAGTCGTGAAGTTGGCGTGTCTGGCGGTTTTCTGTAGCACCATCGTCGCGGGCATCGTCCCGTCCGCACAAGCGCAGGGCAGGTCGCAAGACGCGGCCGCGATAGCGCGCCGCAACGCCACTGAAAAAGAACTCGAATCCATCGCCATCATCGAACGCAAAGTCATGGTGCCGATGCGCGACGGCAAGCGCATGCAGGCCGACATTTACCGTCCCAACGACCCTTCGAAGAAATATCCCATCATCTTCGTCCGCACCCCCTACAACTTCAACTACTGGGATGTGGAACTGGGCGCGCCGAGCGATATGTCGGCGGAGTTGGAAGCTGTCAAGCGCGGTTACGCCTACATCGAGATGAACGAGCGCGGCCGCTATTTCTCCGAAGGCGACTATGACATTCTCGGCACGCCGCTTACCGACTCCGACGATGCGCTCGACTGGATGGGCGCGCTGCCCTGGTCGGCGGGCAAAGTCGGGCTCATCGGCTGCTCCTCCACGGCGGAGTGGCAGTTGGCCGTGGCCGCGCGCGGCAACAAGGCCCTTGCTACCTTTATCCCGGAGAGCTTCGGCGCCGGCGTCGGCCGCGTCGGCCCGTACTACGAGCAGGGCAACTTATTTCGCGGCGGCGCCGTGCAAATGCTTTTCGCTCCCTGGCTCTACCAGTTCGGGCTTGAAACCAACGACGGCCACCCCAACTTTCCTGCGGGCACGTCACAGTCAGCCCTGGTCACAGCCGCCAAGTCCTACGATCTCTCGGCGCACCCGCCTTCCGTTGACTGGCCCAAGGCCCTCCAGCACCTGCCCGAAAAGGACATCCTCGCCGCGGTCGGCAGTCCGCGCGGAATCTATGCCGACACTACGCCCTCCGGCAAGCCCGGCATGATCGAACGCACTCCCAACGATCCCGCCTGGTACCAGGGCGGTCTTTGGCACGACAACATGCGCATCGACATCCCGGGTCTTTGGCTGATGACCTGGTATGACATCAGCGTCGCCCCCAATCTTGCCGCCTACAATTACGTCCGCAACACCGCCAGCGCCGCCGTCGCCAGCCAGCAGTACGCCATCATCGCGCCCGTCGCCCACTGTAGCTACACGCGGGCCGTGGAACACACCATCGTGGGCGAGCGCGACATGGGAGACGCGCGTCTCGACTACGACGCCCTCACCTACGGCTGGTTTGACCGCTTCCTCAAAGGCGAGGACAACGGCGCTCTCGCCAAAACCCCAAAGGTCCGCTATTACACCATGGGAAGCAATCAATGGCAGTCGTCCGAAACCTGGCCGCCCGAAGGCGCCAAGCCAGTTACGTATTACCTGGCCAGCAGCGGCCACGCCAATTCGCTCAACGGAGACGGCGCTCTGCTGCCCTCGCCGGATCAGAAAGACAGCGCTGACAAATTCGTTTACGATCCCATGAATCCCGTACCCACCCACGGCGGAGGCTTCTGCTGCATGGGCGATTACCGCCCCGGCGCCTTCGACCAGCGCGCTTTGGAAACGCGTGGCGACATTCTCGTTTACAGCACCGGCCCGCTCAAGGAGGGCCTCGAGGCCAGCGGCCCCATCGACGTCACCCTCTACGTGTCGAGCGACGCGAAAGACACCGACTTTACCGTGAAACTCATCGAGGTGCTGCCCGACGGCACCGCCTACAACCTCGATGAAAATATCCAGCGTGTGCGCTACCGCGAAGGGTATGACAAGCCGCCGGTGTGGATGGAGAAAGGCAAGGTCTACAAGGTCGCGTTCCAGCCCATGCAAACCAGCAACTACTTCGCCCCCGGACACCAGTTGCGAATCGAAGTCAGCAGCAGCAATTTCCCGCGCTTCGACCGCAACCTCAACACCGGAGGCGAAAACTACAACGAATCACAAGGCATCGTCGCCCACAACGAAGTCCATCACTCGACGCAATATCCCTCGAGGATCACCATCAGCGTCGTGAAAAAGTAACCGATGAAAGCGGCCGCGTTCGCAAGAAATTCCTGCCATCGTCTGACTTGATCGTTCGCGACGCCGAGCGAGATGCCCGGAGAAAGAGAAGGTAGAATCGGAGCTATGCCGATCCATCCAGACCGTCTGTTTCCTGCCGAAGCCGGTACACGAAAGATCGCCAAGACGCTCTATGAGCAAGTGCGAATGTTGCCCATCGTTAGTCCGCACGGGCACACGCAAGCGGCATGGTTTGCCAAGAACCAGCCTTTCCCCGATCCGGCAACGCTCTTCGTACAGCCCGACCATTACATCTATCGCATGCTCTACAGCCAGGGAGTCTCGCTGGAGGACCTCGAGATTGAGCAACCGGAACTGAAGGATGCGCGGAAAGTCTGGCGCATTTTTGCCCGCCATTATTATTTGTTTCGCGGAACGCCGACGCGCATGTGGCTGGATTTCGCCTTTCAGGAACTTTTCGGGATTGATGTAATGAAGGAACGGCTGTCGGAAAAGACCGCCGATCTCTATTTCGACACAATCTCGGAAAAGCTGCGGACGCCGGAGTTTCTGCCGCGCGCTCTCTACCAGCGATTTAATTTGGAAGTGCTGGCAACGACCGATTCTCCGCTCGATTCGCTCGCCGATCATAAGGCCATCCGGGAATCGAACTGGAAGGCGAGAATTCTGCCGACCTTCAGGCCTGATTCGGTTGTCGATCCTGAGTTCGCGGGATTTGCCGAAAATGTCGCGAAGCTCGGCGAGATGACTAAGGAAGATACTTCGACGTGGGCTGGTTATCTGAACGCGCTGCGAGCGGCGCGCGCCCGCTTCCGCGAACTCGGCTGCACCGCAACCGACCACGGGCATCCCACCGCACGCACCGCTAATCTTACGTCAGCCGAGGCGGCGGAAGTCTTTCGTCGAGTGCTCGCCGGCAACGCCGAGGCCCAGCAACCGGAACTCTTCCGCGCACAGATGCTGACCGAGATGGCGCGGATGAGCCTCGACGACGGGCTGGTTATGCAGATTCATCCGGGCAGCGCTCGCAACCACAATCGCAAGCTCTACGAGCGCTACGGCCGCGATGTGGGCGCGGACATTCCCACGCCGACGAATTATGTGGACGCGCTGCGTCCCCTGCTCGATCAATTCGGCAACGAGCGCGAACTGACGATCATTCTTTTCACGCTCGATGAATCGACCTACAGTCGCGAGCTGGCTCCGCTGGCCGGGCATTATCCGTGCCTGCGGCTGGGCCCGCCGTGGTGGTTCCACGACAGTCCGGAGGGAATGCGGCGTTTTCGCGAACGAACGACGGAGACGGCGGGCTTCTACAATACAGTGGGATTCAACGACGATACCCGGGCGTTCGTTTCCATTCCGGCGCGGCACGATGTGGCGCGGCGCATGGATTGCGCTTTTCTGGCGAAGCTGGTCGCCGAGCACCGGCTGGACGAAGACGAGGCTGTGGAAGTTGCCCACGACCTCGCCTACAGGCTGGTGAAACAGGCCTATAAGTTGTAATGAGGGCGACATGACGAACCGAGCGGAGTTCACCGCATGAGCCTTTACTGCGCCGCAGGCAGTGTCGAAGCCGATCTGTTTCCGCAGTTGAAAGATCTGCTGGCGGAAAGCCTGGCGAAAATCGGCCCACGGAACCGCGTGCTCGCCGTGCCGCCAGACCAAAGCCGCGTGCACTCGCGCGCCGGTGAACTGACCCGCTATGCATGGCAATACTACGGCGATCGCTTGCAGGCGGTCCTGCCAGCGCTCGGCACACATGCCGCCATGCAGGCCGACCAAATCGCGCGCATGTTCGGAGCCGTGCCGCAACAACTCTTCCGCGTCCACAATTGGCGAACCGATGTTGAGACCCTCGGCGAAGTTCCGGCGAAGTTCATCCACGAGCAATCGGAAGGCAAGCTGAACTATGCGTGGCCGGCGCAGGTAAACCGGCTGATTGCGCGTGGCGGCTTCGACCTCATCCTCTCTATCGGCCAGGTTGTGCCCCATGAAGTTATCGGCATGGCCAATTACAACAAGAACATTCTCGTCGGCGCTGGTGGCCGCGACGGCATCAACCGCAGCCACTATCTGGGCGCGGTGTATGGGATGGAGCGCATCATGGGCCGCGCTGAAAACCCCGTGCGCAACGTTCTCAACTATGCGTCCGATCATTTTTTGCGGCAGCTGCCCATCGTTTACGTGCTCACCGTAGTCGGACGCGGGGCGGGCGGAGCGCTGGCAGTGCGCGGCCTTTTCATCGGCGATGACGCCGAGTGCTTTCACCGCGCCGCTGAACTGAGCCTGAAAGTAAACATCGAGACGCTGGACGCGCCGATCCGCAAGGCCGTCGTTTATCTCGATCCGCATGAGTTTCACAGCACATGGTTGGGCAACAAGGCTATCTACCGCACGCGCATGGCACTGGCCGACGGCGCGGAGTTGATCATCCTCGCGCCGGGCGTCAAGGAATTTGGCGAAGACTGGACTATCGACGCGCTGATCCGCAAATACGGCTATCGTGGAACTCCGGCAACGCTCGAAGCGGTGAATGCCAATGAGGACCTCGCCGGCGATCTGAGCGCCGCGGCGCACCTCATCCACGGATCTTCCGAACAGCGCTTCACAATTCGGTGGTGCCCTGGGCATCTCACCAGAGACGAGATTGAAGGCGTCGGCTTCGAGTATGGAGATTTGAAAACCATGCTCACGCGCTACGACCCGAGGAAGCTCCGTCATGGCTACAATCGGATCGCCAACGTTGACGACGGCGGCGGCGAAGAAATCTTTTTCATTGCGAATCCAGGGCTAGGGCTGTGGGCCTGCCGCGGAAAACTTTGAAGCGAGGCAGTAGGTGGGAAATAGCGGGTTAAGACTCGGCAAGTATTCCGTTGGGATCGGGGACAGATTTGCGCATCAGGGCAAAGCGCAGCTACAAGCCTGTGTGCAAGCCTTGCGGACTGGCGTCGAAGTGATTCCGGTGTGGAACAAGTCGAACCGCGAGCATACGATCATCGGCTCCGAGCCTTCGTCGGTGCGGCGAGAGGCCGACGCGGCGGTGAAGGCGCTGCATTGGGAGAAGCCCTACTCTTGCGATGCCGACCACATCACGCTGCAAACGGTCGAGCGCTTTCTCGCGTCGTGCGATTTCTACACCATCGACGTGGCCGATTCCATCGGCCAGCCGGCGGCGGCAGACCACATCGAGAGCTTCATGAAGCGGCACACGGAGCTGGTGGGCCGCATTCAGTTGGACGGCGCGGACGATGCTTTCAACATCACACAGGAGCACTTGAAGCAAACCGCGCAGAAGTTTCTCGCCGCTGTGAAAAAAGCGGGCGAGGTTTACCGCAGGATCGAGAACGCCAAGGGCGCGGGCAACTTCATCGTTGAGATTTCGATGGACGAGACCGACCACGCACAAAGTCCCGCCGAACTGCTCATTATTCTGGCGGCCATCGCGGATGAAGGCATTCCCTTGCAGACCATCGCTCCGAAATTCAGCGGCCGGTTCAACAAAGGCGTGGATTACGTGGGCGACGTGGCGCAGTTCGAGCGGGAAATGCCGCTCGACGTTGCGGCCATCGCGTACGCAGTCGGGCAGTATGGCCTGCCTGAAAATCTGAAGCTCAGCGTTCACTCGGGCAGCGACAAGTTCTCAATCTATCCGGCCATTCACGCCACCATGAAGCGCTTCAACGCGGGCGTGCACCTGAAAACCGCCGGAACCACGTGGCTGGAAGAAATGATCGGCCTCGCGGAATCTGGCGGCGATGGGCTGGCTCTGGCGAAGGAAATTTACTCCGAAGCCTTCGCCCACCGCGACGATCTATGCGCCCCTTACGCCACCGTCATCGATATCGACCCGGCGAAGCTTCCTTCCCCAGACGAAGTTCGCCTCTGGCGCTCCGAGCAATACACCTCGGCCCTGCGCCACGTTCCCGGAGCGGCGGCCTATAATCGCAGCTTCCGCCAGTTGCTGCATGTTGGTTTCAAGGTCGCAGCCAGAATGGGCAGCCGCTATCTCGATTTGCTCGACGCCAATGAAGCGGTGATTGCAAAGAACGTCACAGAAAATCTTTTCGACCGGCACATCGCTCCCGTTTTTCTCGGGCGCAAGGCGACGCAAGAGGGAAAACCATGACGAGCTCCATCTTCAATCTTGAGGGCAAGACCGCGGTTGTGATCGGAGGGACCTCGGGGATCGGGCGCGCCCTAAGCGTCGGCCTCGCCGATGCTGGAGCCGATGTAATCGCCTCCGCGCGCCGCCCGGAGCTCGTGGAGGAAACAGCTGCCGAGATCGAACGGCGCGGACGCCAGACACTGCGTCTTTCGTCCGACACCTGCAACCGCGCTTCACTCGAGCGACTGCTCGCGGCCGCACTCCAACGCTTTGCCAAAATCGACATTCTTATCAACTGCGCCGGGAAGATCAAGCGTATGCCGACGCTCGCCATGCCGGAAGACACTTGGAACGATATATTGGACACCAACCTGACCGGAACGCTGCGCGCTTGCCAGATCTTCGGCAGGCCAATGCTGGAGCGGGGCTGCGGCCGCATCATCAACATCGCTTCTATCAACAGCTTCGTTGCGCTCAACGAAGTCGCCGCCTACGCCGCCAGCAAGGCAGGTGTGGTTTCGTTAACGCGCTCGCTGGCCGTGGAGTGGTCGAAGAAAGGCGTGACGGTGAACGCCATCGCGCCCGGCGTCTTCCGCACTGCCCTGAATGCGGACCTGCTCGACAATACTCCGCGCGGGCAGGAGTTGCTGATGCGGACGCCGATGGGCCGCTTTGGCAAAACCGAAGAACTCGTCGGTGCCGCAGTCTATCTCGCCTCCGATGCCGCTTCTTTCGTGACCGGGCAGACTCTGGTCGTTGACGGAGGTTTTCTGGCCAGCGGCGTCAACCAGTAAGTGCGGAGGGCAAAAAACTGGGCCCGCACCCGGCCGGATCCTTCGACCGTTCTCAGACCAGGCTCGCGAGGCGCTGGTCGCTCCACTGGATGAATTATTAGGAGGCCAAGAAGCGGCTCGTATCTCTTCCGCTCAACGCTGAATTCTTGCTGTCCCGCCTTGGGCAAACGCGCGAACTTGCTCCAGCGTCGCCATCGTGGTATCGCCAGGAAATGTGGTCAGCAGCGCGCCATGGGCCCATCCGAGTTTGATGGCTTGTTCCGGCGGTGCGTCAGTCAAAACGCCATAGAAGAAGCCTGAGGCAAATCCATCGCCGCCACCGACACGGTCGTGCACATCGAGCTCGCACTGGGGAGAAATATAAGTGCGGCCATTAATCCAGGCCACCGCGGCCCAACTGTGGCGATTGGTTGAGTGAACGTCGCGCAACGTCGTGGCAATGATCTTAATGCGGGGATATCGTTCTAACACCCGATCGATCATTGCCAGAAAAGCGCTGGGGTCGAGCTTGGACTTCGCCGCCACCTCCGGCCCCGCGATGCCAAGCCCTTTTTGCAGATCTTCTTCATTCCCCACTAGGACGTCGACGTTTTCCAGGATGCGCCCAATCACCCGGCGCGCACGCTCCGGTCCGCCAGACAAGTTCCACAGCTTCTCCCGGAAGTTCAGGTCGAAGGAGACGACGGCCCCGCATTCCTTAGCGGCTTGCGCGGCCTCGATGATCAACTCGGCCGTTGTTTCCGAAAGAGCCGCGAAAATTCCGCCGCTGTGAAACCATCGTACACCGCCCCCGAAAATTGCCTTCCAGTCGAAATCGCCGGGTTTCAATTGCGCAGCCGCTTCATTCGCGCGATTGTAGAAAACTACGGGCGCCCGCACTCCATATCCACGGTCGCTGTAGACGGCAGCGATATTCGGGCCGGTGACGCCGTTGTGCTCGAACGTCCGGTAATACGGTTTCACCCCCATGGCCCGGACCCTTTCCGCAACCAGATCGCCGACAGGATACTTGACCATCGCCGTGACGATCGCGGTACGAAGGCCGAAGCAGTCGGAGAGATTGGCGGCCACGTTGAATTCCCCTCCGCTGACGTGAATTTGGCATTCATTCGCCTTGCGGAAGGGAATGACTCCCGGATCGAGCCGGTGGACCAACGCACCGAGACTGACAATGTCCATCTCGGCGGAATCGCGAATGGTAAGACCGCAGTTCACTGCCATCGTTCAGATCCTCAGGTTCGCCGGCTCGGATGAGTATGCGCAACTGCGCGCTGCAAGGCCGCTCCCTTCCGCAACATTAACTTCCTCCGGATTACTTGATCTCGACTTGATCGATTTCGAATTCAAATTTCCCGGGCTCCCCGCCGCGGACAAACACGAGTCCTCTGACATCCGTACCCTCGGTCTGGAAGGCGGACATGGCAAAGGAGTATTGCTTCCATTCGGGACCGGCCACAAAGGGTTGGATCGCCGGCATTCCTCCCGAGTTGGCTTCGGTCATCACAGCGATGACGTAGTTCTTGCCATCCCCCTTGGCCCAAAATGAGATGGTCTTCTTGCTGGAGAGATTAACAGCGTCCATCGGGGACGAGCCCGGCACGAACATCGCTCCTGACCAGGGAAACGGACCGCCCGCGACGATTTCGCCGGTCACGCGCAGCGCTCCCTTGGAGTCGTTCGCACCGCCTTCGACCACTTGCATGGACCCAGTGGACTTGCCGCCATTCTCCGCGTCGGTGGTTACGATCCACGATCCGTAATTTGCCGAGGCTTTCATGTCATCGAAGGTACTGACCACCCCCGACTCAGATCCTGGCGGGGCCGGAGGCAGCGTCGGCAGGCCGTTTTCGCCATGAGCGCCACCGACTGCGAGCAAGACCGTTTTGGTCTGGTCGGAGCTGGGCCCAACCATAAGTTCGAAGACGCCGGGCTCCACGACGCGGTGCATGTCGACATTGAGCATGGAGAGCATGTCGGGCGTGATGGTGAACTCGACGGTTTTCTTTTCGCCGGCTTTCAGCGTGATGCGTTGGAAGCCTTTCAACTGCATGACCGGGCGTGTCACCGATGCGATTTTCTGGTGAACGTAGAGTTGCGGAACTTCGTCTCCCTCGCGCGATCCCGTGTTGGTCACGTCCACGCTGACTTTGGCTGTTCCGGCCTGCTGGATTTGCGCCGGCTCGACGCGGAGGTTGTCGAAACGAAATGTCGTGTAACTCAGCCCGTAGCCAAAGGGAAAGAGCGGCTTTCGAGTGCTGAAGGCGTAGCTGCGGTTGGCCGACGGTTTGTGGTTGTAGAAGTCGGGCAGGTCGCCGACCGAGCGGGGAAACGTGATGGGCAACTTTCCGCCGGGATTGACATCGCCGAACAGAACGTTGGCCGCTGCCGTGCCGCCTTCCTCGCCGAGGTACCATCCTTCCAGAATCGCCGGCACGTGCTCGGCGATGTAGTTGATGGAAAGCGGGCGTCCGTTCAGCAAAAACACGACGGTGGGAGTTCCAGTTTCAACTACAGCCTTGACCAGATCGTTTTGTGCGCCGAGGAGATCGAGAGAATCGCGGTCCCCAAGATGTTGCTCCGACCAGGCTTCGCGATTTGTCGATTTCGTTTTCGCCAACCACGAGAATGGCAACATCGGCGCCTCTGGCCGCATCCACCGCCTCTTTGATTTTGTCCACTTGCGTTTTGGGATCGACGAGTTGGACGTTCTCGGCGAACCAGCCGTGCCAGTCCGGCTTCGCGTCGGTGATCTTGCAGCCTTCCGCGTAAACGACTTTGGCCTTCGACCCCACTCGGTCGCGAATGCCTTCGAGAATGCCGACTCCATGGACCGGATCGCGGCTGTAGCCCCCCAGATGAAGACCCTCGGCATTGGGCCCGATGACGGCGATGGTCTTGAGCTTGGTCAGATCCAGGGGCAGGAGGTTCTTCTCGTTCTTGAGCAGCACGATCACCTTCTGCGCCGCCTGCAATGCGAGTTGGCGGTGTTCGGCGCTGTTGACGGATTTCTCCGCGTAGTCGGGATCGACGTAGGGATTTTCGAATAGCCCCAGCCGGAACTTGGTGGCCAGCACGCGGGCAACGGCGCGATCCAATTCGCTTTCCGCAACCGTACCTTGTTTCACTTGGCCGAGCAGCGTGCGATACACCGAACCGTCGGAGAGGTCGTAATCCACTCCGGCAGCGAGGGCCTGCTTGGCGGCATCGAGGTTGTTTGCGGCTACATGATGGGTCTGCACCAGCATCTGTAGTCCGCCTCCGTCGGAGGTGACGTAACCGCGGAATCCCCACTCCTGGCGCAAGATTCGGTCGAGCAGCCAGTGGTTGACGTGCGAAGGAACGCCGTCAATCTCGTTATAGGAGGCCATCACGCTTCCGACCCGGGCCTCCTCCACCGCCGCCTGGAAGGGCACCAGAAAATTCTCCCGAATGATGCGTTCCGAATAATTCCCGGGCGCGGCGTTAGTGCCGCCCTCGGGCTGCCCATGCACGGCAAAATGTTTGGCGGTGGCCATCACGTGATGATGGCCGATGAGGAACGAATCGCCCTGGAGCCCGGTGATCGCGGCCACGCCCATGCGCGAGGCGAGAAAGGGATCTTCGCCGTAGGTCTCTTCGGTGCGTCCCCAGCGCGGGTCGCGGGCAATATCCAGAACTGGCGAGAAGACCTGGCCGGCGCCACGCGATCCGGCTTCGTCACCGGCGGCGGTAAATACCTGGTGGACCAGTTCGGGGTCCCAGGTGCTGGCCAAGCCGAGCGCCTGTGGAAAGCTGGTGCTGCCGTATTCCATGTACCCGTGGAGCGCTTCTCCCATGAATAGGGCAGGGATGCCGAGTCGCGTTTTCTCTCGCAGGAAGCGCTGCACGCCGTTGCGCAGGATTGCGGCCTGGCGGGCAGTAAAGGGGAAATCCGGACTCCCCCACTTTCCGAATGCGGCTCGCGCTTTCTCTGTCGTAAACGTCCCGGTGGGATCGATGACTTCGACTTGGAATTGCCAGCCTGCGGTGATTTGCTGGACTTTTTCTTCCAGCGTCATGCGGGGCAGCAGATCGGCCACGCGGTCTTCAATGCTGAGGCTAGGATTGCGGTAGTTGGGAGTGCTGTCTGCCGGCTTGGTTTTGTCTTGAGCGGTTACGGCCGTGGCGCAGAGCAATGTCAGGCACAGGAGCGAGAGCAGCAGGGGAATTCGTCCTTGGATTCTCATATTGTTCACCGAAGTGGCAATTTCCTTTCGCGGTTGCAGACGTATTGTACTCCGGGATACAGACAGAAGGCGCGCGAGTCTTCCAATTTCCAGCAGCGCCGTAATCGCCGCGGGAAACTTCTCATCCACTGGCGGCTGCTGTGGACAAACTTTTTTTGTCCGCCGGGCAGGCAAAGGCAAGGCTTGCCTTGACGCGGGCAATCCCAATGCCTTACGCTGCCAATCGACAAGCGGACCCAGTAATCCAACCCAGGCGGAACGAAGGAGAAGAGCGATGTCAGACGAGCGCGCAAAGTGGGCGACTATAAATTTCCGGCTATTACTAGCTTATTGTTTCGTTGCCCTGACCGTCCTGTCCCCGGCCCGAGTCAGAGCGGCGGATAGTTACGAAACGACAATCGAACGCGCCGTGTCCGTAAAAATGCGCGACGGCGTCACCTTGCGCGCCGACATTTGCCGCCCCAAGGCGGACGGCAAGTTTCCCGTGCTGCTGACACGCACGCCCTATGACAAGAACGCAGAGTTGGGCTTTTGCCTGAAAGCTGCGGCCCGCGGGTACGTGGTCGTCGCCCAGGACGTTCCGAGGAAGATTTACTTCGGAGGGCGAGTGGTATCCGTTCAAGTACGAATCTCAGGACGGCTTTGACACGGTGGAGTGGGCGGCCGCGCTTCCCTATTCCAACGGGAAAGTCGGGATGTTCGGTGGCTCCTATGTTGGCGCGACGCAGTATCTGGCGGCCATTGCGCAGCCGCCTCATCTGGCGGGAATTTGCCCGAACGTTACGGCGTCCAACTATCACGACGGCTGGACCTATCAGGGCGGTGCGTTCGAGCAGTATTTCAACGAATCGTGGACGACCGGGCTGGCTAAGAACACCATGAACCGCCGCGTAGAGTCAGGCGGCGACGTGGTCGGTTGGACGCAAACGCTCCCGCTGCGTTCGTATCCCGTGCTCGAAACACCCTCCACAGCGGGAGTTGCGCCGTATTTCACCGATTGGCTCGCTCACCCCAGCTACGACGGCTATTGGAAGCCGTGGTCCATCGAAGATCACTACGCGCAGATCCAGGTTCCGGTATTCAGCCTGGGCGCGTGGTACGACATTTTTCTCGGCGGGACGCTAAGGAATTATCAGCGCCTCAAGAAAGAGGCAGGCACGGAAGCCGCGCGGCGCGGCCAGAAGCTGATGGTTTTCGTTGGGGGCCATGCCGGTGGATCGAGTCAGCCCAAGGTTGGCAGCGTCGATTTTGGAAGTAAGTTGCCGTTCGATCTCGATGAAGAGATGCTGCGCTGGTACGACGGTCTCCTGAAGGGAACGGTGAGTGCGCCGGGCCATGAAAGCCCGATAAAGATTTTCGTCATGGGCAAAAACGAATGGCGCGAAGAAGATGACTGGCCGCTGGCGCGCGCAAACTCCACGCGGTATTACCTGCATTCGGCCAAGCCGGCGAACGGCCTTGAAGGAGGCGGCACGCTCGCTACAGCCGCGCCGGCTGAAGAAAAACCCGACCAATACACGTACGATCCGAACGAAGCCGTCCCCACCATTGGCGGGCCTCTCTGCTGCGGTCCGCTGCCAACCGGACTCGGCCCCGAAGACCAGCGGCCTGCGGAAGCGCGCGCCGACGTGCTCGTATTTTCTACTCCGGCATTTACCCAGAACACCGAAGTGACCGGCCCGATTTCGCTCGACTTGTATGTGAGTAGTTCCGCCGTCGATACAGACTTCACGGGGAAACTGGTTGACGTGTGGCCGAACGGATTTGCTCAGAATTTGACGGAAGGCATTCTGCGCTTGCGCTACCGCAATTCGCAGGAGAAACCGGAACTCGCAAATCCCGGGGAGATCTATCACATCACTGTGGATCTCTGGGCGACGAGCAATGTTTTCCTGCCCGGACACAAGCTGCGGCTCGAGGTTTCCAGCAGCAGTTTCCCGCGCTTCGATCGCAACCTGAATACGGGCGAGGAACAGGCGCGTGGGACGCGCATGGTCAAAGCAACCAACGTCATCTACCACGACAAATCCCGGCCTTCAGCTCTGATTCTCCCCATCGTGCCCTGACCGGCAGATCAGCGGAAATTGTGTTGCGAAGCTGCGGGAGATCCCCAAACCGTTGGTTGATGAGAAGGATTCACGCGCCTGTGCTTCATCGGGAGACTCGCGCGATATAGACCGAGAATGGGTCCAAAGCGACCTGATCCAACCGGCCGCTGATTGCCGCGGCCGAGGTCGTCAGCAGAGTTGTGGCTTTGGCTGAAGGAAAGCCCTCTGCCGAGAGATTGAAGCTGACCTGCTGCGCCGTTGCCGACATATTGAGAACCACCAGCACGGCTTCATTCTTATAGCGGCGAAGATAGGAAAGGACGTTGGGATTGTCTTGATTCAGCGCCACATAGTCCCCGTCCAGCAAAGCTGGTTCCTGATGCCGCAGCGCCAGCAGGTGTTTGTAGAATTGCAGGACCGACGCAGGGTCCGCGAGTTCGGCCGCCACGTTGTGAGTTTTGTAGCTGGCTGGAACCGGCAACCATGGCCTGGCTTTGCTGAATCCGGCATTCGGCGCATCATTCCACTGCATGGGCGTGCGTTCACCATCACGGCCTTTTTCCGCGGGCCATCCGGCGACGCCAATCGGGTCTCGCACGTCCTCTTTGCGCACCGGATCGTTGTTCTCCATCCCCAGTTCTTCGCCGTAGTACATGATCGCGGTGCCGCGAAGCGTCAGATACATCCCCGCCATCAGCTTGGCGATTTGGTCGTTGTGCTTGCCGTCGCCATAGCGCGCGTAAGAGCGCGGCATATCGTGATTGCTTATAACGTAAACCGGCCAGCCGCCGGTGGATTCGGCGTTCGCGATTTGGGTGCGGAACTCGTCTGGAGAAAGTTTGTTGACCGTGCAGAACATGAAATCCATGGGCAGCTGAACTTCATCGTTATGATCGCCGTAATATTCCTTCAGCTCGTCGCGGTTCGACGTGTAAGTCTCTCCAATCAAGACGGCGTTATACTCGTCGGCAACCCGGCGCAACTTCTTCAGCTCAACGTGGACCTCGGGTAACTTATCGTTGTACTTATTCTGCATGTTAGGGTCGCCGAATTCGTTCTTGCCTTCAAGCACCGGGTTGTCATGAAGATTCGGGTCCTCAAATAAGAGGTCCACGGCATCGAGGCGGAATCCGGAAACGCCGTGCTTGTACCAGAAACGAGTTACATCGAACATGGCTTTTTCGACGGCCGGATTGCGCCAGTTGAGGTCGGGTTGCCCGACCGCAAAGTAATGGTAGTAATACTGACCGGTCTTGGGATCGAACTGCCAGGCCGAACCGCCGAAGCTGGAAAGCCAATTGTTGGGGGGAACGCCGGGCGCCTTGCCATCGCGCCAGATGTACCAATCGCGATGCGCCGAAGTGCGCGATGACGCTGAATCCAGAAACCACTTGTGCTGCGGGGAACTGTGGTTCAAAACAAAATCCATGATGATGCGGATGTCATGCTGCTTCGCATCGCGCGCCAGTTGCTCGAAATCCTTGAGCGTGCCGTACATGGGATCGATGTCTTCGTAATCGGAAACGTCGTAGCCGAAATCGACTTGAGGCGACGGATAGCACGGCGAGATCCAAATCGCATCCACGCCAAGGTCCTTCAGATAATCGAGTCTTGAGTCAATGCCCTTGAGGTCTCCTATACCGTCGTTGTTGCTGTCGGCAAAACTGCGCGGGTAGATTTCATAGAAGACCGCGTTTTGCCACCACTGATGCCCCTCAGCATCCACCGCACGGGCCTGCGCATGGGAAAAAGAAGTTAGCGCGCACATACTTACCACGCACATACTTAGTATGAGTAATGCTGCCGCTTTAAGATTTCGAGGCATCGGAGATGGTCTCCCTTATTCAAAAATAATGTTCAACAACTAACGGTCAAGAACTGGATCCAAAGCAGCGGTCGCTTACTTTCCAGCAAAATGAAAGATGACGGTGGCTTGGGGGTCGGTTTCGGGCGCAGCCGCCGGAAGCTGTACTCGGACTTCAGCCTTTTCCCCACTCGTCTTCTCAAACTCCGCGCCTTCCACGGAAACAATCTGACTCGGATCCCAGGCGGTGAGCTTATAACTCTCTCCTGCCGCGCCCGAAAGTTGAAGAGTTAGCGCATCCCGGTTGGGCGACCACGCTTCGGAAAGCACGCGCAAGCCGCGGCTTGTGCTTCCCAGAGGCGGAAGCGTCGACGACGCGCTCAGTTCAAAGTTGTTCTTTAACTGAATGTCGACGGCATTTCGTCCGCCGGAAATCGGAATGTTCATGGTCACGTGCTGGTCCGATGAGTTTGCTTCCACATGAAACGGCAGGGTGTGACCGTCGAGTCGAACTCCCATAATTTTTGCGCGTAAACTCAGCCCTGGTGAAAACTCGACCGAACAATGTCCGCTGCCAGTGGATTGCACCTCTAATCGGATATGGCCGAGCGTCCTCACATAATTCAGGTTCAAAACCATCGCGCCGAGGCGCACGTTATTGACGGAAAACGAACTCCAGTCCGCCGGAACGTGAGGGGCGAAATCCAAATGACAATTGCCAGCGTCGGATTGCAAGCCCAACAGGCCGCTCAGTAGGGGATTGACCACCATTGCCGCCGACCAGATCTGTTGCGGTGATCCCGTCGCCAGCGTCTGATAGTACTTGCCCGAAAGGACCTCGGCGACGTGGCCGAGCGATCCATCCAACATAAGCAGGGCGTTGGCCCGCAAGTTCCAGTAAGCGGGAAGCGGCCGATGATAGCGGTACTCCCCAACCGAGGCCCAGCCGGTGAACAACGGCCACACCGATCCGAAATGGTATCCGCCGGGATCGTAGCTCGGGTCGTGGGAAGACATAATTCGCATGCCCCAGTCGGCCTGATGGCCGGGGCCCGCTAGTTGCCGAATCATGCTTCGAGCTCGATCTCCGTCGAGTTGTGCAAACCACATCGGCACCGCGGCCAGTACGCTTGCCGTGTCACCGCGTTTGCGATTCGGATCTTTGTAGTTTGGATCAAGGGCATAAGTGTAGATTTGTTTTTCCTGGGACCAGAAAAGTTTATCCAACAACGGTTTTTGCCGTTCGAAGCTCTGCGCGAGTTGCTGGGCGAGATCTTCTTTGCCCAGAAGATGAGCGAGGTGAGAAAGCGCGTGCAAAGCCTCGACTCCCAACGACGCCTGATAAAGTTCAACCCTCGCCGGATAGAGCGGTCCTCCTTCGATCCAGCCCGTGCCCGCGCCCACGTTCTGCGCTAGTCCCTGCGCATCGCAGGTGGATTGGAGAAACTCATACGCTTTCCACAGGTTGTCCCATTTCTGCCGGGCGAAGTCAACGTCGCCGCTGCGCGTTACGTAATCGTTCACAGTAATAATGAACAGCGGCGTAGCATCCGCCGACGCATATGCAAACGGTGTTTTCTTGAACCAGTCCAGAAAACTGGCGCTTTGTGAGACTTCGTGAGGAATCTTCCCATCGGCCCGCTGATACTTGCTGAGGAACTCCATGGCGTTGCGCACAGTGGAGAAATCCCCCTCCGCATCCAGCGCCAAAGAAGTCCACTCCGCGTCCCGGCCAAAGAACCACCCGAATCCGGGCCGTTGGCCGTCGCCCGAGGTGTCGTATCCGGCCGCCAGGCCCTCTCCCAAGAAGGGGTTCTCGACGACGCCTTGCAACATGCTCACCCTTGCCCAGTCGTACGCTTGTTCGATTTGCGCGTCCGGGAGCTGAAGGCTTACGGTGCGCGCCAGATAATCCCGATAATACTCAGCCGAGCTGTGCAGCAATTCCGGATATTGCTTCGCCAGGCGCGAGTAGAGGCTTGCCAACGGTTCCCTGCCGGGGAACGATGCGGCAATTACGATGAGCTTCGTCTCCACGCCCTTTTCGGTCACTCCCAGACCAAAAGAGTCCTGGCGAGAATGAGAGTAGTTGTTTGAGTATTCTTCGGAGGTCCTGGCGGCAGACGGAGAGCCGACGAGGGCGTCAAACTTCCCCTCGCCATCTGCGAAATGAAAGGCACGCAGGGCAGGGTCCCACTCTCCGCCCGCGTCTCCCAGGTTGCCCGGCCATTCCAGCTTGAAATCGCGATTGAAGAGGGCTTCAATCTCCAGCGGCCTGGTGGTATCAACTTCCAAAGCGATCACAGCGCCCGACTCGTGCACCGGGACAAGCAAAGTTTCGCGGACGGAAAAAACGTCGCTAATGTAAACGATCGTGCTCGACTCAGGGCGAACCTCCAGGGTCCGCGCCAGGCTTTCCGCGGGCACGACAGTGCCATCGACGTGGAACCGCAGATGAAAATCGCTCAGGATTTTCAATGGATAAACCCACGCCTCGAGTGTTCCTTGTTCGTTTCCGAAGATTCCGGCGCGAGTGCCCACGGCCGAGACAAACTCCCAAGATCGAACCGGCCGCGAGAGTTCCAGGGATTGCCCCGGCTGACCGGCAAATGCCAGAGAGCAAGCAAGGAGCACACTCCAAGCCAAAATCACTCCTGCCAGAGGGCGCGATCTTCGCCGAAAAAAGCAACGAAAATAATTCATAATTGAACGCAAGCTCGTGTTGCGAACCGAGTATAGCCGGATCGGCGGAAGTTTGGAAACTCTCATTTCCAAGGTTTCAATCGTGCGCCTCTTCGCGCCGTCTTCCTGGTCATTCACCAGCACAGTTCTCGACAATAGCGGCGCAGTGGTGGCCGGGGCTGGGGTGTCGGTTAGCGAGCCCGCCACCGGCTGTTGCCTGAGATAATTCCTCTAGTGATGGATTCAGTATCAGTATCAGATAAGGCCATCTCCAGTTCTTGAGAATAATATGAGAATACTTCGTCATCTACGTTCGAATCGTTCTTCTGCACTGGCGTTGTTGGCTTGCACGTTGTGCCTGACGCTGCTCTGCTCCGCTCAGCCTTCATCTTCGAGACAAGGGGATTCCCCCGGCAGCCTGTTAGCCAACTTTAAGAATCCTCCCGCTGCGGCTCGTCCCATGGTGCGATGGTGGTGGCCGGGAGGAGACGTCCGCGATGAAGAGATCGCAAGAGAACTGCGAATTATCAAGGATGCTGGTCTGGGTGGAGTGGAAATCCAGTCCTTCAAAGATGGACTGAATCCCAATCCCGACGGCGAAGTGGCGCGCCGCGTCAACAGCTTTCTTACGCCGGAATGGTTCCATCATGTGAAATATGCGATTGAAGAAGGCGGGCGGCTTGGCCTCGACGTGGATCTGACGTTTGGTTCAGGCTGGCCCTTCGGCGGCCCCTACATTCCCTTGGAGCTCGCCTCCCAGCAGCTGAGCGCCCATCAGATCGCTCTTACCGGCCCATCTACCTTCACCGGAAAAATTCCCGGGGCCCCGCTGGGGACGGGCGAGAAACTCGTGGCCGTGGTCGCTGTCCCTGGATCTCCGCCTACCTTTGGCAAGAGAAAGCAGCAGGAATTTTCTGACTCTGTCGCCGTCGAAACGGTGACCGCATCGGGAAAGGTCGATGTTACTTCAGCGATCGTACTGACTCCGCAAATCGCTGAGGGCGGCAGCCTGAGGTGGGAGGTGCCGGCCGGCCAGTGGGTGCTGTTCAGCTTCATTCAAGTTCCGACCCTGCAAAATGTCGAGGGAGGAGCGGCGATTGGCACACAGTGGGTTCTCGACCATCTGAAACGCCAGGCTTTGCAGCGGCACATCGAGGCCGTGGGGGAGGCGGGCAAGCAATACTTTGGCGAGGACTTCGGCAAATCTTTGCGCGCCATTTTTTGCGACAGTCTGGAAGTCAGCGCTGGAAGCATGTACTGGACGGATGGCTTCCTGGCCGAATTTCAAAAACGCCGTGGTTACGATCTCACTCCGTATCTGCCCTTAGTGAAACATCCGGGAGAAAGCGATCCCGGCGAAGAATCTCCATCGCTGCCGTATTACGACGCTCCGGGAATCGGGGAGCGCGTGCGCCACGATTATTGGCTGACGGTCTCTGACCTGATGATAGACAATTTTTATCAGCCTTTGATCGACTGGGCGCATAGCAATCATCTCAAGGCGCGCATCCAGGCGCACGGAGCTCCCGCCGATCTGCTGAAAATTTACGGCCAGGCGGATTTCCCGGAAACCGAGGTTCTCTACGCCGACGGACGCTTCGATTTCTTGAAGTTAGCCTCTTCCGGGGGACATCTATTTGGCAGAAACGCCATCTCGAGCGAAACCTTCGTGTGGCGCGACCACCCCTACGAGACCACGCCCGAATTAATGAAGACGACCGCCGATGATCTGTTCGCGGCGGGCATCAATCGTATCGTCTATCATGGCTTCCCATATGAATACATGGACCGCCCGGACCCCGGCTGGTTTCCTTTTTCGTCGCAGTATGAGTTCGTCTATACCTATTCCTCGCATTTGAATTTTCATAATCCTTTTTGGCCTTACTTGAAACCCCTCAACGACTATATGGCGCGCGTGCAGACGCTTTCGCAATCGGGGCGCAGTGTCTCTCGCGTCGCGCTGTACTCGCACCGCCTCTATTACCCCAACTGGATGCCGACCGATGAGGACTATCCGCTCGAATATTCCCTGATGGCGAACGGCTATAACTTTGACTTCATCAATGAAGACACTTTGTTGCGCCACGCCACCGTAGAAAATCGCGAACTGCACACTCCCGGCAACGTCTATCCCTCGTTAGTGCTGCGCAACGAGACTCGAATTACCCTGCAATTGGCCGAGAAGCTCCAGGAGTTTGCCCGAGCCGGACTGCCCATCGTGTTCGCCGAACATATTCCCGGCGAAGAAATCTCGTTCAAGGACTATCGCAGCAACGGACAACGCATTCAGCAGATCATGCAGGAAATTATCGGCAGCCAGAGGGAAGCGTCGGCCACATCCACCATTCAGGGGCGGGGAAGCGTCCGCTTTGTGGAAGACGCAACCGCGGTCCCTGAGGTGTTACAAACGGAGTTGAAAGTGAGCCCAAACCTGCGGTTCGCTACTCCTGAACCGTACATTTTCTTCCAGCAGTTTGACGTGGGGTCAACGAGCTTTTTCTTCTTTCGCAATCCCAAGGCACAATCCCAGGATGCGCGGGTAACTTTGGCGGCGGGCAGACGCATTCCCCAAGTTTGGAATCCCTGGACGGGTGGGGTCGCCGAAGCGCCCGTGTACCGCTCCGAGAATGGTACAGTGACGCTCGATATCCACCTCAATCCCTATGGTTCCGAGCTGATAGGTCTTAGCGAAGCTCTGACAGAATCGCCGTCAGCCGACCACGCCGTGCATACGAACTTTAGAAGCATCGAGCGCACCGCAGACGGGCTCTTCGGCGTGGCCACCGAACCAGGGACTTATCAAACCGAATTCAACGACGGAAAGACTAAGACCTCAGTGGTATCGCCAAAAGAAATTCCGCTCGCCTTGGCGCTCGGCCCGAACTGGGACCTTAACCTGGTGGGAAACGACAAAGACGGAAAAGAATGGACCAAACAGATTCACGCGGCGCCGCTGCGCGATTGGAGCCTTTCGCAGGACCTCCGTTACTTTTCCGGGCATGGCCACTACACCCTCGACATCCAGATCCCTACGCTCTATCTGCGCCCTGGGTTGGCGCTCGAACTCGATCTCGGAGAAGTCCACGATGTGGCCGAGGTCTGGGTGAACAACAAGAAGGTCGATACCTTGCTCATGCGGCCCTATCGCGTTGACGTTGCCCCGTACCTGAAAACCGGCAGCAACCATTTTGAAATCGTGGTGGTGAATACCCTCCGAAACCGCCTGGTGGGCGATGGTATGAGCGGCGACCCCCACTTTGCGATGTTTCTGCGCCGTGTGTTCTTCATGCCCTCGGGAATGATCGGTCCGGTGCGCCTGCTCCCGGAAGCCAGAGTCCATCTGCGGTGAAGCGCCGGCACATGCCGAGCTAACTCTGCCGCCGTCGGTTCTTGCGCAACTCAGCGTCGTGTTGCCTTGGATCGATCGGGTATCGGAGGGATTGTGGACGGGTAAGAGCCATTAGCAGGAAGTGGAGGAGCAAAAGATAGGACGAGTGAGAACAGCAACCACCACTACTACCTGTACTACCCGCCTGCCAGCCGCTTGTTTGCCGCCGGACGTTGCCGGAACCCACACCGCCGGCATATTGGCCGCACCCGTATTAGCGTTGATTTAGGCGTCGGGCGACCCGTTTTCCATGCGTGCGTTGAGGGCAGAGGCGATGGCAGAAAGTTTCATGATGATGGTTGCAGATGCGAGTTAATCGTCCACCAGGCTAGTTGCGGGACTCGACCACGTCGCCGAATGCTGCTCCGCCCTTGTAGCATTCGCTGTGACAGGGCGGTTATGTTGATTTCACTCGCAACCTCAGCAAGCAGCCGTCTACTGAACGGTAAGATAGAACGTTGCTGTGTGGCTCACCGATCCGCTCGTCGCCGTGACCGTAATCGTGAAGAAACCGGTCGGCGTTCCTGTCGTGACATTGAAGTCGATGCTGTTCGAGGCGCCTCCGCCGGGCGAAGGATTCGTAACCACTACCGGGAACTCTCCAAGCGTAGCAACGTCGTTCGCTGAGAGTTCGAGTCCGATTTGGCTGTTACTGTTGGGTATAGACGGATGCGGAATGCCTCCGTAGGTCACGACCGATGTTGCGATAAATCCAGAGCCGTTCACCAGGACAGTAGGGACGGAGGTCGAACCCGCTGCGATCTGATTCGGCGACAAAGATGATATCGAGGGCGTCGGATTCGGTGTTCCACCACCGCCTCCACCTCCTCCCCCACCTCCACCTGTTCCTCCGCTGCTGCCTCCGCAACTCGGCAGCAACACGAGAACGCAGATCAGCAGGACTACTCCAGCCTCGCGCCTGCGCTTCGATATCCCGACCAGGCAAACACCTATCAGAACGCTGGCCTCCGCGAGCCACAACCGTTTCGACGGTTCCGACGAGGCACGATGACGCGCTTGCCCAATGGCAGCCGTGGTTATCGTCAGCGTTGTGGTTCCGCTGTTCGCCACCTGCGGGGGGTCAAAACTGCACGTCGCCTCAGCCGGAAGCCCGCTGCAGGTAAAGTTTCCGACTGTGCCGGTAAAGCCATAGAGTGCATTGATGTTGAATCCGAGTTGCTGTGTCTGTCCGGCTGTGAGGGTCATGCCATTAGCGACCGGGAAGATCGAAAAGTCAGGCACCCCAATTTGGATATCGTTGCTTTGGCCGCCGACATAGTTGCTGTCGCCGGAATAGTGGAACGAGAAATCAATCGTAGAAGTTATTGTGACTGTGATCGTCGCCTGCAGCGCCGAATACCCGCTGCTGTCGGTCACTTGCGTGATGGTCGGAGTCGCATTGACTACTCCATTCGTGCTGTAGAAGGTAAAGGTTCCCGTAAGAGGAAGATTCATCTGCGTCGTGTCCACCAGTGCCGTCAGGGTTACTGTGGTCCCCGCCGAGACGACCTGTGCACTCGACGTAATTGTCTCCGTCGTCGGATATAGCACCGTCACCGATGTCGCCGGACTCGAAGAGGTCCCGTAGTTGCTGTCTCCGCTGTAAGAGGCGGTGATCGTCTTTGTTCCGGAAGTTGTGAACGTCGGCTGGAAAAATGCGGTCATCGATGCTCCTTGGTAGGCCGATCCCGCCGTCCCCCAGGACGACTCAGCGGCCGGAAGCGCTGTTCCATTGGAGTACAACGTCACGGTTCCAGTGGGCGCGACCCCCGAACTCGAGGACTGCACGTATGTGTAGAACCAGGTAGTCGATCCCGCAAGGATCGTCCACGTCTGTCCGGACGGTGCGGGCATCGTGGTTGACGCCGGGGTGATACTGATAGACGCCGTCGTAGAACTTGCATCAAAGCTGCTGTCTCCCCCGTACGCCGCCGTCACCGAATCCGTTCCCCCGGGCAGCTGAACCGCCTCGTCCTCCGCATACCCGTAGTTGTTCAGCGTGTAAGTTCCCGCATCGAGCGGGCTGCCATTGTCGGTGAGGGTTACGGTGCCCGTGGGACACGCCGTCGCATCCGACGTTGCTACCGGTGCGCACAGCTTTCCCGCCGCATTGTCCACATTCACCCGCAGCAGGTAAGGCGTGCCGTACACCGCCGTGTTCGTGTTGCCATTGATAATGTTTCCACTCGAATTGAAAGTCACGAGAAAGACTACAGGCTGGCTGTTTTCCGGGTTGACCGTGACCGCCATTGGCGTCGAATAGCTGCCGCCGTAAGTGCCATCCCCTCCGTAGTGGGCGATCACGTAGTAGTTGCTGCCCCCCGGAAGCTTACTGGTAGCAGCCGTTGCCGCCGTAGCTCCGTTGGTGAGAGTGAACCCGTCAATGCCCTGACCGATCGTCGTGCCAGCCGCATTGCTGACCAGCAGCGAAGCGGCCCCCGTGGCCGCGCTCGGGCTTATGTCAATGCTCACGGGAACGGCTGTTCCGTGCGTCACGTTCACCGCGTTGCCGCTGTTCAAGCTCATCGTGGTGGTGGTCGCCGTGAATGTGGCTTTGCTCCAGTTGTTCACCAGATTGGCGGCGTCCACCGATCCCAGGCCCGTAGCCAGGTCATATCCCGTGCCCGTGCTGTAGCCCGAAAGCACACCGTAGGCGTCGCCGGCGGTATTGGTAACACAATTCGGAGTCCCCGTAACGCAAGGCATGCGCGATGGTCGAACCGGTCGGCACATCATGAAAGGCATTCGCCTGTTTGCTTGCCAGTTGGTACAACGCGAAACCGGGAACTCCTTGAGGGCCGCCCATCTTCTCGTTCACCAGAGACATGATTCCGGCAAATGCGGGCGAGGCGACCGAAGTTCCGCCGTAGCCGAGGAGATCGTTCAGACTGCAACCGCCGGTTACGTCCTGTTCGCAGATCACGTACACTGCTTCCTATGAAGCCATTGCTGGCAAACAGGGAAACGTCGGGGAGATCGCGCTTGTTGTCTGCCGGCACTCCCGTCCCGCGCTGCCATGAGGGCTTGGGGTAGCTTTGCGTACATGAGCCAAGCACACCTTGTGTGTTGACCGCACAGTTGCTCGGACCGCCGCTGCCGCCGATCGAGTTCACCCAGCCACCTTGGATCATCTGCGGGTTGTTGCAGGCCTGCTCGGCCGTGGAACCGTAACCCAGCGTGATGGCGAGGCTGTTTGTGCAAGAATCGTTCCAGGTAGTTTCCGGAATGTAGCCCTTGGCGGATTCTTCCGTGGTTGGGTTGTTGGTCGAATTCCAATAATTCGACCACGTCTTGTATTGATTGAAGTCCGTTCCGCCGATGGCGGCATTGAACGGCGTCGAAGCGATTCCGTTGACGTTCAGGCCATACTGTGCTGGCCCGGCTGGATTGTCGCAGCCCGCAGAACCGTTGTCGCCCGAGGATACAAAGACACTGATGCCCTGCGCCGCAGCCTGTTCCCAGAGGGCGTAATAGAACTGATTTCCGGCCGTGCCCAGCCCCAGTTCACATTCGCCATAACTTTCGCTCATCACCGGGGCCAGATTGTTGTCGACAATATAGACGGCGGAGAGATCGACTCCATCCGTGGTCTCCGTCGACTCCGAAGTCACAAAATCGATCGTCGCTTGTGGCGCAACCGACCCTGACCACTGAATGTCAATGTCGGCCTCGGGTTCGTCGCCGTTAACTTCCGGAGGATACCCGTTGTAGA
This sequence comes from uncultured Acidobacteriaceae bacterium, assembly GCA_963709835.1. Lineage (GTDB taxonomy): Bacteria > Acidobacteriota > Terriglobia > Terriglobales > Acidobacteriaceae > Acidiflorens. The sequence continues at coordinate 3,777 of CAVPYG010000091.1, read as the reverse complement.
TAATGTTGAGCTTGTTCGCAGGTATTGTCAGCCCGAATAGCTGCCAGAAGTTGGTTGCATCCTGTGGGTTAACATCCGTTCGTCCCACAATCCCGATCGTCTGTCCGGTTCCGTCGATGCTGCTGGTCCAAAGCGTTTGCACATCGTAGATCGTGGCGAAATCGTATGGCGTTAGAAAATAGCACTCGCTTCCATTACCGCAGGCCACCGTATAGGCAGGATCGGCAGGCGATGTGAGCCGGTGGGTCTTCACGGAGTACTGACCCACATATCGATTCGTGGCTTTACGCGGAAAGTTGTGCAGCGAATCGATCCCTGCCACCGCTGGGGCCAGCGCTGCCGGAATGCTAGGGTCCCTGGTCGTTGGCCCAATGTTGTTCCCCGTTGACGATGTATTCGTGGATCGTGGTGTGAAACGCTTCCTGCACCTGGCTAGCCGATCCCGAAAACTCCAGCACCGTGCGGCCTTTTGTCGAACCCACCTGAAATCCATGCGACTGCAGCCATGCCGTGATCGTCTGCATATCGGCGTCGGTCGGGCCGAACTGTGTGCCCAATTCCTCGGGCGTAAGCCACTGGTGATAGTTGGGCGAGCCCTTGTCCTGCTGATCGTCGAGCAGCTTGCGGAGTGCGAATTCCTTCTCCGGACTGCGCTTGAGCACCAGCAACATTCGCTCCATGGGCAATCTTGCTGGGGCCGTGCCCACGTCGAACTCAGGCCGCGCCAGCGGATAGGTATTCCCGCTCAACGTCGTGCGCTGCGACTCATCTACCGGTTGTGTGATCAACGGGCGCGGAGCGGCGCCGGGCTGTCGGCCGCTGTCTGTCCCAGAGCCAACGGGCAGAGCAGCGTTATCCAACAAATGCACGCGGCAACACCGCAAAGCGTAAGAGCCATGGTGACGATTTCATGGTTTGCCAGACTCTTTCGCCTCTCTTGAGGGTTTCTCGACTGTGGCTGCATAGGCACTCCCGGGCGAGTCAGGTACATCTAGGCGACGCATGATGATGTTTGCCGACGCCTTCAGTGGCACGACCCTGCACGCACGATCATTGAAATTCGGATCCCTTTATTTGGCCCAAAAACGAACAGGCGATTCTACTCCCAGCAGTAGTCGTGTCAATGTGAAACACTCCATCTTAAGCCCCGCCGGACGCGACCATAATAATCACGAAATCAATTGGGGCAGTTGGGAGGTGCGTCCGTTAACCAAGACGGCACTCGAAACTGCCCCAAACGCATTTTAGGTGAAGTTCTGGAGCTAACTTATTGATTTTGGAAGACTTTACTGGTAAGTCATTTAAACTAAAGACTTGGCGGAGCTCTTCCTAAGTCTTTCATTCCAATAGACAGGGGGTAGGGGGGTACCCTGGGAGGATACATGCTAATTGGCTTCTCATAATGAGGAGTAAGTCGGAGGAAGCGGAGAACGTCTACTCCGCCTGCTTGGTAATGTTCAGCAACACCCCAACGCAAGCCAGAGTCACAAATAGCGACGAGCCTCCATACGAGACGAGCGGCAGCGGAATACCTTTCGTGGGCATCAGGCCGAGCACGACGCTGATGTTGATGAAGGCCTGTAGCACGATCATGCTGGTGATCCCAACCGCGAGGAATCGTCCAAAGTTGTCTTGCGTTCGCAGCGCTGCGCGCGTCCCTCTCCACAGGAAAATTGCGAACAGAATAATGACGGCCAACGCTCCCACCAGGCCCAGTTCTTCCGCGGTAACCGCAAAGATGAAGTCGGTGTGCGGCTCGGGAAGATAAAAGAGTTTTTGCTTGCCTTCCATCAACCCCTGTCCAGTAATGCCTCCGGTGGAAACTGCAATCAGCGACTGGAGAATGTTGAAGCCGCGGCCCAGCGGGTCTGTTCCAGGGTGAAGAAATGTCAGGATCCGGTCCCGCCGATAGGAGACGTGAAAGATCAGGAAATAAAGCGGCAAAATCGAGGCGGCAAAGGCATATCCGAAATAGCGCAGACGGATCCCGGCGACAAAGAGGATGCAGGCAGTGATTCCCGCGCAAGCGATTGCCGTTCCGAGGTCGGGCTGAAAGACGATCAGGCCCAGGAAAATTATAGTGGGCGCCCTTGCAGCGCGGGCAGGCTCCCAGGGGGGAATTGAAAAGCGCGCGGGGCTGGCCGGCCGGAAGGTCCGGCCCGTCCGCGGGGAATGCAGGCCCCGGGAGAAATCGCCGCAGGGGGCGTGGTCGGCGGCGCCGAAAAGCTGCACTTGGCCGCGCCCGTAGTGCAGCGCGGCCTCCACCGCCTCGAAGGAAGCGCGGGCGCGCTTGCGCTTTCCAGCCGCAGCCGGTCCTGCATGCTTAGTCTCTTCCATGCCTTGCATAGTAATAGTGGATGCTACCAAGAATAATAATGATAATGTAATGTTCATAAAAAAATCCCTTCAATGCGATTATTAACTGACAACATTTTATTTTAAACGTCTGTTCTTGTATAGTAACATGTTTTTTTGTTTAAGGCACGAGTTTCAAACTCTTTAAGAAATGAAAGTATGACGCGCTTACTACTGCCATCTTAGTCATAGAGAAATTGCGGTTTCATTGTCATAAATTTCTTTTGGCGATTCAATCTTGTGATCGTTTTTTTTCAGTCAAGATCAAAGACTATACTGACTATAGGCCTTGAATGTTATTACGGCGTAGGTGCTGCTGGCACTGCCCCTGGTGCACTACTGCTTGCTGGTGTAAGCGGCAACATACTTGCTGGAATTCCTGTTGATCCCCCTGCCGTTTGTGATGTTGAGCCAGTTGGCTGCGCAATTGGTTGCGACGTTTGTCAGTACGACTTCCACGCCATTTGGATCAAGGTAATTTCCGCTGATCAGGAGCAAGCGTATAACCCGCTGGCGGTGTTCCCGCAGTTGCAGTTGCGGTAGGTGCCGTTGCATCAGCAGTTGCCGCAGGCTTACTCGAAGAACTGGTAGCTTTAGCAATCCCTAAAATAATTAAGAACACGGTTGGCACGGCGATAATACCGGCAACAATTAGTTTATTTTTTTTCACCCAATCAAGTACTTTTTTATATTTAGGATTCTTTAACTTTTTTGCCGACCACATCCATTTGTTCTGTTAATTTGTCAGTCTTTTCAGTTGCATCTTTTATTGCATCTTTTAGCCGCATCAGGCTTAATTCTATTTTTAATTTTCTGCAATAAACTTACCTTAAGATCAGCTTTATTTTTATCAAGCTCTACATCGGCTAGTTTCTTAAGATCAGGAGATAGATCCTCAAACATTTCCTTGGCTCCCTTCCAACCCCTTGTTTTGCCATTGTTGCAGCTAATGTAGCTACATTCTTCTCAAACGCTTTTCGATCAGCTTCTAATTGTGCTTGCCCTGCCTTTAAGGCCTCTTCTGCCATTTAAGATCGGTTACTACTTTGCCTGATACTTTGGGAGCTTCCCCCTTTTGAGTTATATCAAATCTTGATTCTTTTTCTCGAATGGCATTTTCATCTTGCGCAAACTTAGTCTGCAACTCATCTACCTCTTTCTTCATTTGCGGTAATTTTGCAATGACTGCTTCGCTATCCTTTAACCACTGAGCGGCCTGCGTCTTTTCTGCCGTCGTTCCTTCTTTTGCCAATCTAATCATTTCATTCTGCCATCCCACAGTTGTTTCATATGAAGTTGCTTTCTCCCTATAAGTTGCAATAGTCTTGCTGAGGTCATCATAAAGATTATTAATGTTCGCACGAACACCCTCTAAAGATGCAGGAATTTCTTTAGCCTTTGCCAAAAATGCTGTCCTTGCCT
>CAVPYG010000090.1:0-15500 GCA_963709835.1 uncultured Acidobacteriaceae bacterium | reverse complement strand
TGCTGCGGCGTGGGAGGCCGTCGGTAGAGGATGCCTGGTTGACGAGTTGCTGGAGAGCAACTCCGAAGTTTCCCCCTGATAATTCCTGAAAACCCTCTCTTCGTTTTACCGTCCTCTCGGCAATAACTCCTGCTGAATGAGTTCAATAGAGGCGCCCGTGTGGTAATCCCGGCGGCAAGACAAGCGAATTCCCTGGGTCTTTCCCGGTTACCAAGGGATTCTGGCGGGGGACAGCCAGATCGAGACTGCCCACGCCGCCAGAACCTGGTTATGGCGCAGTGTGACCGCGTCACCCCTGAGGGTGATGTGAGTCACGGCGGTGGTTTTTGCCTCCCTTTAGTATCTAGAAGAGTGCGTGTTTTTCGTGCGCACGCGGCCATTGCTTGTGCGCAGAAGCAGCACTGGTTCTGCGAAAGGAGCGCTGTGCAAACACCGTCTCAGGAACATCTCAACGCGGCAGAACGGGCTTTCATCGATCAGCTTGTCGCCAGCCGGACGGGACGTCCGGGGGCCCTGCTCGGCATTCTGGAAGCGGCCCAGGACCACCATCTCCATAAGTATCTTCCCCGCGAAACGCTGGAGTACATCGCAGCGCAGACGAAGGTTCCGCTCTCGCGCATCTACAGCGTGGTCACGTTTTACGCGCTCTTCAATCTCGATCCGCAGGGCGACAACACGATCTGCATTTGCCGGGGAACGGCCTGCCACACGCGCGGTTCGCGCAACCTGCTGCAGAGCGTTCGCCTGGAGCTCGGACTGGGACTCGAGGACCCGAGCGAAACCAGCGAGCAGGACAAGACTTTGGTGACCACGCCCGACAACAAATTCACGGTCCGCACGGTGGCCTGCTTCGGGCAATGCGCCCTGGCGCCGGTGGTGGAGGTGAACCACCGCATTTGCGGCCACGTGAACGAACGCACTCTGCAACGAGAGATCCACACCGTTGAGCGGGAGAGTTACTGATGCCTCGAATTCAAGACATTGGCGCATTCAGTGCGGTGCGGGAAGCGGGACTGGCGAAGCTGGTCCCAGCCGTGCCCCGAATTGCGATTGGCATGGGCACATGCGGTCGAGGCAATGGCGCAGAAGGCCTGTATCACGCCTTCGGAGAAGCCATCGACCGTAGCGGCGTGCATGTGGTTTTGGCAAGTGTGGGATGCTTTGGCGCCTGTTTTCAGGAGCCGCTGGCCAATATACGGCTGCCGGGATTTCCGCTGGTGATCTTGCATCGCGTGCAAGCGAACGATGCGGGACGCATTCTGCACGATGTTTCCACCGGGAACCTGCCGCCCGATCTCATTTATTGCAAGGTCGAGGAGTGGGACCACATTACCGCCTCGGTGAAGTACGGGCGCGGTTATCCGGAGATTCCGCTATGGAACGAAGTTCCCTTCTTCAAAGGCCAGAAGAAAATCGTGCTGCGGAATTGCGGCTTCATCAATCCCGACGACATTGAGGAATACATAGCGATCGGCGGCTACCAGGCGCTGTACAAAGTGCTGATCGACGGCCGGCCGGAGGCCGTCATTGAGCAGATCAAAGCCTCGAAGCTGCGCGGACGCGGCGGGGCCGGCTTCCTGACCGGCAATAAATGGGAGTTCATGGCCAAGGCCGCCGCCGAACATAAATACATCATCTGCAACGCGGATGAAGGCGATCCCGGCGCGTACATGAACCGGAACGAGATCGAGAGCGATCCGCACTCGCTGATCGAAGGCATGATCATCGGCGGATACGTGATGGGATCGCACGAGGGGATCGTTTATATTCGCGCCGAATATCCGCTGGCCGTGCACCGCCTCACGCGCGCCATCGAACAGGCCCGCGAATATGGAATGCTGGGAGAAAACATTCTTGGCCGGGGATTCAAATTCGATATCGAAGTAGTGGAAGGCGCGGGAGCGTTTGTCTGCGGCGAAGAGACAGCGCTGATCGCATCGCTCGAAGGCCAGGCGGGACGGCCGCGCCCGCGGCCTCCGTTCCCCGCGCAAAAAGGCCTGTGGGGATATCCGACCAACATCAACAACGTCGAGACCTGGTATAACGTCGCCCCCATCGTGACCAAAGGTCCGGCCTGGTTCAGCGAGACGGGTAGCCCGAAGAGCTCGGGCACGAAAGTATTTTCGCTGGTGGGCAAAGTTTCGAGCACGGGCCTGGTCGAAATGCCTCTGGGCACTCCGCTCAAGACCTTCGTCTACGACATTGGCGAAGGCGGAATTGGCGGGCGCCAGATCAAGGCGGTGCAAACCGGCGGACCGTCGGGCGGATGCATTACGCCCGAGATGTTCGACACTCCGGTGGACTACGAAAACCTGTCGCAACTCGGATCGATCATGGGATCGGGCGGCATGGTGGTCATGGACGAAGACAACTGCATGGTGGACGTGGCCCGGTACTTCATCGAGTTCACGCATTCCGAATCGTGCGGCAAGTGCATTCCCTGCCGGGTGGGACTGAACAAGTCTCTGCGCATTTTGAATCGCGTGACCGAAGGCGCGGGTACGATGCGCCATTTGGAGCTGCTCGATGAGTTGAGCCGCTACATACGCGAGTGTTCGCTGTGCGGCCTGGGGCAGACGGCGCCGAATCCGGTGCTGACCACGCTGCGCCACTTCCGCACCGAGTTTGAAGACCACATTGTGGCGCGGCGCTGCCAGGCGGGCGTGTGCGAAGAACTGGCGCTGTCGCCCTGCGAGAACAGTTGCCCGCTGCACATGAACATTCCGCGCTTCCTGCAACTCTACAAAGAGAAGCGGCTGGAGGACGCGTTTGAAGCGGTGATCATGGACAATCCGCTGCCGTCTTCGACGGGGCGGGTGTGCCAGCATCCGTGCGACAACCGCTGCCGCCGCCAGACCATGGACGAAGCGGTCAACATGCGGGAAGTCCACCGCTTTATTGCCGACTCGATCCTGCTCTCGGACCGGTTCGACGAAGTGGTGAAGCGCATAGTGGCGCGCAAACTCGAGCACACGGGACGCAAGATTGCGATTGCCGGAGCGGGGCCGGCCGGCCTGACCGCGGCGTTCTATCTGGCCATGCTCGGGCACGACGTCACCGTGTACGACGCCAAGGCGGAAGCCGGCGGCATGCTGCGCTTCGCGCTGCCGGAATATCGCCTGCCCAAGAGCGCGCTGCGCCGCGAAGTCGATTTGATCGAACGGCTCGGCGTGAAGTTCATTTTCAACACGCGCATCGGCTTCGATGTTCCGCTGAACGATCTTGACGACCGCTTCGATGCTGTCTTCCTTTCCATCGGAACGTGGAAAGAATCCTGGGTATATCAAGCGGGCACGGAGTTGAAGGGTGTGTATCCGGCGCTGATTTTCCTGGAGGCAACCGCGAGGGGAGAAGACTTGCCGATCGGCAGAAAAGTGGCCATCATCGGCGGCGGGAATGCCGCCATCGATTCCGCCCGCACGGCGCTTCGCAGAGGCGCCGAGGTCACGGTGTTTTACCGCCGCGAGCACAAAGACATGCCCGCCATCGAAGAAGAAACCAAAGCCGCCAGGGACGAAGGCGCGAAATTCGTGTTCCTGGCCGCGCCGCACCGGGTCATGGGCGATGCGACGGGCAAGGTGAAGTCGATTGAGATCGTGAAGACGCGCCTCGGCGAATACGACTCGTCGGGACGCAGAAAGCCCATCTCGACCGACGAGATCCAGCGCTATGAGTGCGATGCCGTCATCTTCGCGGTGGGCGAGAGCGTGGACCTGGACTTTGCCCGCGCTTCGGGACTAAGCCTGAAGGAAAGCGGGACGATTGAAGTGAACCGCTTCACCCTGGAAACCAGCCGTCCGCGGTTTTACGCCGGCGGGGATGTGATTACGGGTGCGTCGAACGTGTCGAACGCGATGGCCTACGGCAAGCTGGCGGCCCGCAACATCGATCTGCAACTGATGGAGACCAACCGTTGGGCCAAGATCTTCGCCGAGATCGAGTACGGGCAGCATGTGCCCGCAGAACCGAGCCCCAACCACCGCCATGACGGTCACATCCTGGCCGCCAATGCGCGGGTAAAGTCGAACGCGGAAGTGGTCACGGGCTTTACCCATGAGGAAGCGCTGGACGAGTCAAGCCGTTGCCTGCGCTGCGACATAAAAGTGGCCAACGAGAGTTAGGAAGGAGCGAGCCTTTGCCGCCCAAAAAACTATCAATCCGAATCGATGGCGAGCTGATCAGCGCCGTGGAGGGTCAGACCATCCTGCAAGCAGCGAAGGCGAATGGCAAGTACATTCCCACGCTTTGCGATCTGGAAGGCCTGACGCCGGTCGGGGCGTGCCGCCTGTGCATCGTGGAGGTGTCGGGGACCGACCGGCTCTTCCCCGCCTGCACGACTCCCATTCAAGACGGCATGTCGGTGACCACGACCTCTCCCAGGCTCACGCGTGACCGCCGGATTTCTGTCGAGTTGCTGCTGGTGGAGCGGAACCATATGTGCGCCGTCTGCGTTTCGAACGGCCATTGCGAGTTGCAGTCGATGGCCAGCGCGATGGGAATCAGTACGGTGCGCTTCGCCTACAACTACCCGAAGCTTGGAGTGGACCTCTCCCATCCGCGCTTTGTGCTGGACCACAACCGCTGCATCCTGTGTACCCGCTGCGTGCGTGTATGCGCGGAACTGGAAGGCGCGCACGTTTGGGAGATCACCTCGCGGGGAATTCACTCGAAGCTGGTGAGCGACCTGAACCAGAACTGGGGCGAGTCCAAGGGCTGCACCAGTTGCGGAAAGTGCGTGCAGGCCTGTCCCACGGGGGCGCTCGCCGAAAAAGGCTGGGCGGTCGAAGAGATGGTCAAGAAGAACGAAAACATCAGCTCGCTCGTACGCCGCAGAGGGGTGCAGGTATGAAGAAAGTGAAAGTGGCCACGGTTTGGCTGGACGGCTGCTCCGGCTGCCACATGTCGCTGCTCGATATGGACGCCGCCATCATCTCCCTGGCGCAGAAGATCGACCTGGTTTACGGGCCGCTGGTCGATGCGCAAGAGTTTCCCGAGGGAGTGGATGTGACCCTGGTCGAGGGCGCGGTCAGTTCGCAGGACGACCTCAATAAGCTGCAAAAAATCCGGCAGCGGACGGACCTGCTCATCGCGCTCGGCGATTGCGCGGTGACCGGAAATGTGCCCGCGATGCGGAACTTTATCCCGGTCAACAAACTGCTGCAGAGGGTTTATGTGGAGGGCTCGCAAGAGGGCAAAATGGTCCCAACCGACGGAGTGCCTCCGCTGTTGAAGCAGGCGCGGCCGCTGCGCGAGTTTGTGAAAGTGGATGTATGCCTGCCGGGATGCCCGCCGCCGGCGAAGACGATTACCACCGTGGTTTCCGATTTGGTGGATGGGCGAAAGCGCGAGGCTGCGCTGGCGGTGAAGTTCGGATAGCAGTGGTTGACGTTGTTGTTGCGTAGCGCAGCGCTCCAGCGTTGCGGTAGCTGGATTTTGAAATTGGAGTTCTCATGAAGCGCATCACAATCGATCCGGTAACACGCATCGAAGGGCACGCGAAGATCACCATTCAGTTGGACGACAACGGCCGGGTCGCCGGCACCGAGTTCCACGTGACCCAGGTGCGCGGATTCGAGAAGTTCGTCGAGGGGCGCCCTTATTACGAGATGCCGGGCATCACCGCGCGCATCTGCGGGATCTGTCCCATCAGCCATCTGCTGGCCTCGTCCAAGGCGTGCGACGCAATTATGGCGGTGCGCATTCCGCCTGCCGCCAAAAAGCTGCGCGAATTGGTGCACTGCGCCCAGATCGTGCAGTCCCACGCCTTGAGCTTTTTCTATTTGTCGTCGCCGGATTTGCTGCTCGGCATGGACTCGGACATGGCGACCAGGAACGTGCTGGGCGTGATTGCAGCTCATCCTGAGATGGCGCGCGACGGCATCGAGCTGCGCAAGTTTGGATTGCAGATCATCGAGGGCCTGGCCCAGGAAAGAGTGCATCCCTCGTGGATCGTGCCCGGAGGCGTGAACAGTCCGCTGTCTGTGCAAACGCGCGACCGCATTCTTTTCGACCTGCCCTCGGCCAAGGCGATTGCCGACCGCACCATGAGCTTCTTCAAAAAAGTGGTGGGCAACTACAAGGACGAGATTGAATTCTTCGGTTCCGCGCCCACCATGTACGCTGGGCTCGTCGACCGCAAAGGAAATTTGCAGCTTTACGATGGAGCCTTGCGGTTCCGCAGCGCTACGGGAGAGATCGTCGAAGACCAGATCGCTCCGGAAGACTACGCCACTTGGATCGGCGAGGCGAGCCTGCGGGAGTCGTATTTGAAGGCCCCATATTTCAAGCCGCAGGGTTTCCCCGAAGGCGCGTATCGAGTCGGTCCGCTGGCCAGACTCAATGCCGCCGACCAGTGCGGCACGCCCAAGGCGGACGCTGAATTTGCGGAATTCCACCAGCGCTTCGGCTCGCCCGCGCACAGCGCATTCCTCTATCACTATGCGCGGCTGATTGAGATCGTTTACGCCCTGGAAAAAATCGAGATGCTGCTCACCGATCCGCAAATCCTCGACAAGCATGTGCGCGCCACGGGCGGCGTGAATTCGCTGGAAGGCGTGGGCATGATCGAGGCGCCGCGCGGCACCTTGATCCACCACTACAAAGTGAATGAAGAAGGCGGCATCGTCTGGGCCAACCTGATCGTGGCGACGGGACACAATAATATCGCCATGGGCCGCAGCATTCAGCAGGTCAGCGAGCATTTCATCGACGGCAACAAGCTCCAGGAAGGCATGCTGAACCGGGTCTCGGCCGTGGTGAGGGCCTACGATCCCTGCCTGAGTTGCTCGACGCACGCCCTGGGCGAAATCGCCCTGCGCATTCAGTTGGTAAGCGCGAACGGCGAGTTGCTGGACGAGATTGCGACCCCGCAAAACTGGTCCGCGGCAGAGTAAAGTATTCTCCCCCTCGATGCCCGCCGTGCTAAAATGTGTTCATGGCAAACACACGGAGCGCAACCCTTAGTATTCGGCTCAAGCCGGAAACCAAGAAACGCCTAGCGAGGCTGGCGAAGGCGTCGGGGCGCAGTTCGAACTTTCTGATTGCGGACGCGGTGGAAGTTTACGTCTCCGATCAGGAAAGAATGCTGGCCGAAGTCCGTCAGGCGGACCGCCAGGTCAAATCTGGACACTACATCAAGAACGAGGACATGAAGGCGTGGCTCTTGTCCTGGGGAACCGATCGCGAGTTGCCGGTCCCGAAGTGCGTCTGCGGCAGAACACACGATGATGAAGCGCTGTGCCAGTAGAAATTGTCTGGTCTGCGTTGGCGCGGGCCCGCCTGCGGGAAATCCGCGATTACGTTGCGCGTGACAAACCGGAGGCAGCCGAACGGCTCGCCATGCAGATTGTCGCCGTGGTCGAAGCTCTAAGAAGTCATCCTCATTTAGGCCGTGCCGGGGCCGAGCCTGGGATCCGAGAGCTGGTCATCGCAAGCACCCCGTACATCATTTTGTATCGCGTGCAGGGCGATCTCGTGATTATCAGCACGATTTGGCATGGGGCGCAGCGGAGATAAGACCAGAGTGCTGGAGACAGTAATGTCAGTGTCACTTAGCGAGTCTTCGGTATTCCCAGATGAAGCCGATGAGGAAAATGAGCACCGGGATGAACCAGACGATGGGACCGGCACGCCACAGGCTAATCGGGTCCCAACCGATCGAACCCTCCCCGGATGTTCGATGAACCGAGGCATAGATCACCGTTCCAGCCACAACCATGACAAGCAGACACGCAGGAACCACAATGAGTGCCAGCAGTCCGGCCAGTATGGTCTTCACGTAGATCATCGTGTGCCACTCCTTTTGTTAAATATCCAGGTTCTTCACATCCAGCGCGTTGTCTTCGATGAATTTTCTGCGGGCTTCCACGTCTTCGCCCATCAGCGTGGTGAAGATGGTTTCGCACTCGGCTATGTCTTCGAGCCGGACTTGCAATAGCGTGCGGCGCTCGGGATCCATGGTGGTTTCCCAGAGCTGCTCGGCGGTCATTTCTCCCAGGCCTTTGTAGCGCTGGACGATGTACTCTTTGCGGCCTTCGCCCAGGACGTAGTCGAAAAGTTCGCGGGCGGTGTTCTTCTCGACGATCTCGGGCTCCTTCGCTCTTCCTTTGAGCGCCGGCGGCTTGCCGGATTTCTTCTGCGCCTTCTCGGCTTCTTCTTTTTCGGCAGCGTTCAGATTCTCGTCTTCGTTACTGCTCTCATTTCGTCTTCGCCGTCTTCTTCATTCTTTTCCGAAGCGCTGGCCGCGGCCTTGGCCGCCTTGGGCAGGCTCTCGACCACGAAGGGCGGCTCCAGATACTCCTCGATCTGCTTGAACTTGGCGATGAGCTGGCGGCATTCCGGAGACGAGGCCAGCTCCCAGTTGAGGATGTGCTCGGCGCCCTGCGAGTTCACGAAGATCAATGCCCAGAGATTGTGTTCTTCGTCGAAGCGCGTTTCCACGCTCTTCAGCTTCAAATCTTTTTGCAGGCGCTTGAGTTCTCTTTCGAGTTTCTCGATCTTCTTCGGCGGAGTCTTCTTATCGCCTTCAAAATCGGCGCGCTTGGCCAAGTCCAACTTGGGCAGCAGGGCAGGTGATCTGCTCCTCGCGTATGCGCTTATTTAACTTGTCCAGGAATCCGAGATACTCGTTCAGAACGGTGATGAACTTAGTCAGACGCCGCGCCTTCCAGCTTGGCCGCGCCTTCGCCGTAGCGGATGATGAGGCCTTCGGAAGCGCGCTTCACCATGACTTTGACGAATTCGCGCTCGTCCTTGATGTACTGGTGCGACTTACCCTTCTTGATGCCGAAAAGCGGCGGCTGCGCGATGTAGACGTTGCTGCGCTTGATCAGCTCCTGCATGTGGCGGAAGAAGAACGTCAGCAGCAGGGTGCGGATGTGCGAGCCGTCCACGTCGGCGTCGGTCATCAGAATGATTTTGCCGTAGCGGACTTTCGTGGGATCGAAATCTTCTTTCGAGATGCCGGTGCCGAGCGCGGTGATCATGGCGCGAATTTCTTCGTGCGCCAGCATCTTGTCGTAGCGCGCTTTTTCCACGTTCAGAATTTTTCCCTTGAGCGGGAGGATGGCCTGAAAGCGGCGGTCGCGGCCTTGTTTGGCGGTGCCGCCTGCGGATTCGCCCTCGACCAGGAACAGTTCGCAGCGGTTGGGATCGCGCTCGGAGCAGTCGGCGAGTTTGCCGGGAAGCCCTCCGCCATCGAGCGCGCCTTTGCGGCGGGTCAGGTCGCGGGCTTTGCGGGCGGCTTCTCGGGCGCGGGCGGCGTCGATCGCCTTGTTGATGATCTTGCGGGCCACGGCGGTGTTCTGCTCGAAGAACGCGCCCAGCTTCTCATTGACTACGGCTTGCACGATGCCGGCGATGTCGGAATTCAGCTTGCCCTTGGTCTGACCTTCGAACTGCGGCTGCGGCAGCTTGACGCTGATCACGGCCACCAGGCCCTCGCGGACGTCGTCTCCGGTGAGATTTTCTTTTACGTCTTTGAACAGGCCCATCTGCTGTCCGGCGTAGTTGATGGTGCGGGTCAGCGAGGTGCGGAAGCCGGAGAGATGCGTGCCGCCATCGACGGTGTTGATGTTATTGGCAAAACTGAAAACGGATTCCGAGTAAGCGTCGTTGTACTGGAGGCCGATTTCGATGTGCACGTCATCTTTGTCGGCTTCCATGTAAATCGGTTTGTCGTGGAGCGTTTGCTTGCCGCGGTTAAGGTGCTTGATGAATTCGGCGATGCCGCCGTTGTATTTGAACTCGGCGCGCTTGGCTTCGTTGGTCTTGGAGTCGGTCTGGCGCTCGTCGGTGAGCGTGATGACCAGGCCCTTGTTGAGGAACGCGAGTTCGCGCAGGCGCTGCGAAAGCGTGTCGAAGTTATATTCGACGGCGGTGGTGAAAATCGTTTTGTCGGGCACGAAGTGAACCTTGGTGCCCGTCTTGATTTTGGCGGCGCCGGTCTTCCTCAGCTTGCTGGTGGGCTCACCTTTCGAGTAAGTCTGCTCCCAGGTGAAACCGTCGCGCCAGATTTCCAATTCGAGTTCTTCGCTGAGCGCGTTGACGCAACTTACTCCTACGCCGTGCAATCCTCCGGAAACTTTATAGGAGTTACTGTCGAACTTACCGCCAGCGTGCAAGGTAGTCATTACTACCTGAGCGGCAGGAATCTTTTCGCCGTCGATGTCCATGTTATCGACGGGTATGCCGCGTCCGTTATCGACCACTGTAATGGAGTTATCGAGATGGATGGTAACTTCGATCTTATCTGCGTAACCGGCTAACGCCTCGTCCACCGAGTTATCGACGACCTCATAGACCAGGTGATGAAGACCCAGTTCTCCGGTCGAGCCGATATACATAGCGGGACGCTTGCGCACGGCTTCCATGCCGCCAAGGACCTTGATGGAGTCGGCGGTGTAATCTCCGTTGCCTTTGCCGTTCTTGTTTTTCGCGTTGTTTCTCGCGTCGAGAAGTTCGGCTTGCAATTCTTTGGTGGCCATTGTGCTCCGTGGAGAAAGCCGGACCCCATCACAGCGGGCCAGATCCGGGCCGCTGGGGGCACGGGATCGGACGCCTGACTGGAGGAACGATTCCGGAAGTGCTCGGGTGACCTCAACTTATTGAATTTTCTGCTAGTTAGGCGTCACCAGAGCTGATTGTATTTTACCACGAAAGGGGCTCAATTCGAGGCGGGAATCGAGGGCGTAAACGGCGGTTTTTGTTGCGGTTAGGGAGGTGGTTTGGAGTGTAGCGTGTGGAAGCGGGGCTGGATCACGCCGGGACGGGGCCCTTCGGCTACGCTCAGGGCAGGCTCCGCCCCGTACCACACGAACTTTAGTGTGCGGACGATTTTGTCACGACAAAATGGAGCCCGTCCATGAGGTCGTCGAGTTCAGTCTCGTTGCCGGCGATAAAAGTAAAGGAAACGATCCGACCCTTCGCGAGCAGGATGAGCGTGGACTGGCGCATGGTGAGTTGGTCTTTGTTTATCTTGTCGCTGCTTGTTTTGTCGTCGATCGCCTTGGCGCCAAGCGACTTGATGAAATCGGCGCGCACGCAGTTGACGCCCTTCAACGTCCAGCACGTACGGTTCGCCATCGGACTTGAAGCCGTTGGCGGTCGCGAGTTCGGTGAGCGGGCCGAGGTAATCTTCGCCTGCCTTGAGGCCGGGATAGGATGCCGCGCTTTCGGAGGCGATCACAACAGCGGAGTTGATGGTTGTCGCCGGTGGCTTCGGGAGGGCGCGCGAAAACGGCGAGCAGCACTTCTCCCTTGCTGGCGTCGTTTCCCTCCTGCATTTCTTTGGTGCGATCGACCCAGCCGTAGGGAATCTTATAGCGGAATCCGAAAGTCGCGTTGCGGTAGAGTTGCGCGTCTTCGGTGGGAGCGGCGGCGGGCTTGGCGGGCGGTGTAGGCTCAGCCGGAGCTTTGCTTTGCGCCTGAGCGGTGAAGCATAGACACAGAGCAACAACAGCAATCGCAGCTACTGAACGGCAACCCATACCTACCCATGCTACCAGCACAGGAGCGCTGCTCGTTATTCGTCGCTCGTCTATCGTCTATCGTCACTCGATGAACATGCAATCTCCATAGGAGTAGAAGCGGTACCCGGCCTCGACGGCGTGCCGGTACGCGGCCATGACGAAATCCTTGCCGCCGAGCGCACACACCAGCATCAACAGGGTCGATTGCGGCAGATGGAAGTTGGTCAACAACGCGTCCACGATGCGAAACCGATAGCCCGGATAGATAAACGCGTCCGCCTCGCCGCGTCCGGCGTCCACCCGATCTCCGCCGACTCGTTTCTCAAAAAGCCCGGCGGCGTACTCCAAGGTGCGGACGGTGGTTGTACCCACGGCCACCAGGCGCCGACCTTCGGCCTTCGCTCGGTTGACCGCTCGCGCCGCCGCTTCTGAAATTTCGTAGCACTCGCGATGCAGCTTGTGATCTTCCACTTTTTCCACCCGCACCGGCTGAAAAGTTCCCAATCCGACGTGCAACGTAATCTCGGCAATTTCAATCCCGCGTCCACGAATCTGGCCGAGGATTTCTGGCGTGAAGTGCAAGCCGGCCGTCGGCGCGGCCACCGATCCCCTGGCCTGAGCGTAGATAGTCTGGTAGCGCTCGTGATCGGCTGCCCGGTCGTCGCGGTCAATATAGGGGGGAAGCGGCACGTGTCCGATGCGCTCGAGTCGGGCAAAGAAATCGGGGACGGGGGCAAAGCGGATGCGGCGCTCGCCAAAAGCGCCGCGTGCGGCGACTTCGGCTTCCAGTTCGGGAGGGCCGTCTTCAGACAGGCCGGCGGATGAGCGGCCGGGATTCCCGCTAAAATGGAGTTTTTCTCCGACCCCGATTTTGCGACCGGGCCGCACCAGGCATTCCCACTCATTGGGATCGTCGGCGATCTGGCGGGTCAGCAGAACTTCGATGCGCCCGCGGAGAAAGTCTCGCGCCGCCGGGTTGTGCGGGCTCAAGGGCTGGGCCCGCCCTCCGCTGCGGTGGCCGTAGAGCCGGGCCGGGAACACCCGGGTATTGTTCACGACCAGCAGGTCGTCGGGCCGCAGCAAGCTGGGGAATTCACGAAACTTTAAGTCTTGCCAACTGCCTGGCGTCCGCTCCAGGTGCAGCAGGCGCGAAGCGGCACGGTCGGCCAACGGCTCCTGCGCAATCCGCTCGGGCGGCAAGTCGTACTGGAAATCCGAAACCAGCATCGAGGAGATTATAGGGTTAGATTGTAGATTTGAAGACGGCTGCCAAAGCTGTGAGGAGGAGCGACCGGCGTCTGGCCCTTCCTGCGGTCCGGCGGCCGGGCGGGGACGTCCGGCTCTCCACCAGCATTTACAAATTTTGACGTGTTACCGGTTGTAAGGATTCCAAGGCGTGCGATACTATGACGGCGCAGGGTTCCATTGTCTTCCATGATGAGTGACCGCCAGCATCGTCTCGCGATTTTGCAGTTTGGCCGCCTGCTGCACGCAAACCGGTTTGGTGGCGGCCACCGACGGGAACCTGTCCGTCCGTCTCGACGAAGAACGCCTGCTGGTGACCCCCACTTGTATCAGCAAGGGCAGAATGCGCGCTGCCGACCTGGTGATTGTTGACATGGACGGAAAGCGCACTTGCCGGCAAGCGGTCGGTTTCGAGCGAGATCGGGATGCACCTGCTGATTTATCGCCTGCGGCCCGATGTGTGCGGCATCGTGCATGCGCATCCGCCGACGGCCACCGGATTTGCCGCTTCCGGCTACGATCTGAATCGTCCGCTGGTGTGCGAGGTGGTGGTCGGGCTGGGTCGATTCCTCTGGCGCGCTATGGCACGCCGGGCACGCCTGAGTTGACCGATGCTCTGGAGCCGCTGATTCCGCACCACGACGCCATTCTCATGGCCAACCACGGGGTGGTGACATTTGGGTCCTCGCTCGAAAATGCCTACATGAAGATGGAAACGGTCGAGCACTTCGCCAAGATTGCGCTGGTGACTCACCTGCTGGGCCACGAGCAACCGCTCGGCGAAAAAGAAGTCGAGAAACTCCACGAGGTGCGCCACCGCTACAACGGCGGAGGCAGTTCCGCTCCAGCCCGTCGGCCGGTCACGGTGGAAGACGCTCGATCGGGCGATCTGCGATCCGGCGATTTTCGATCCGGCCTCGAATCGGATCTTCGGTCCAGTCTTGAACCCGAAGACGAGTCGAAAGAGCCTGTCGGCAGCAGCCGCTAGCGGTTGTAGCTCTTACGTGCTTGCGCCCACCGCGCTGGATTTCAACACCAGCGAAAGAACGGCCGCCACTAGCTTCGCCATGCGATGAGCACCGGACTCCGAAAGGTGCAATCCGTCAGAGGTCGCGTTAGCGCCGCCGATTACCTCAATGAAACATCGTTTTGGGATCAGCCAGATGCCGTACTTCGCAGCCAGATGCCTCTGAATTTGTCCATACGCGATCTTGTGCGGCAACAGCGGCAACTCGAACATGACTATCTGTGCGGCCCGGCATAGCCAGTTTTGACAGAGTGGCGTCAAGGTTCTTCTCGAACGCGGTGGAGGGTACGTCGCCAAGCAGATCATTTCCTCCGATCTCGATCAGCACGATTTTGTCATCGCGTGTAACTTTCTCCGCCATGTCCGGCCCTTCGACCGCTTGAGCCCCGGGCCTTGACAAATTTTTCACCGGGACACTCGTCAGTTGCTGCATGACGGTCGGCCACGCCGGCACGCGTGGATCGATACCCGAAGAGATCGAATCGCCGATCACCACGAGATGATCGGCTGGAACACCGACTATCGCCGGGATTCTACGGTGGGAGAACTCCAGGGCAGTGAGCGTCAGGAGAACGATTATCAATGCCGCAGTCGAGAACAGGCGCCATTCGGTTCCCATCCACGCCAGCCGTTGGTTCGCCACAGCAAGCCACAACACAAACGCCGCTAGGAAAATCCCATCAACGGTCCAAGGGAACGGCGGAGAAGCCATTACCATGAATACCAGCCCCAGCCATGCGGCCAGGTTCCGAAAGCGCCGCCAGCAGCCTTGTTTTAAGTATCGCGAAATGACGACCGCCAGCAAAATCAGAGCTGCGCCAGCATAAAGCGAGTCCCCGGATGCGAGGTAAAGAGCCACGGGATTCATTGCAGAGATGGTATCAGGATCGTTTCGTCCCCATGAGGCCGCCAGCGGTCACTGCGTGGCGGCACGGGCGAGGGGGTGGAGGGCGCGATCCACGGCGGCGCAAAGCTGTTCCTCCGTCACCGGCTTATGCAGAAAGTCGGCAGCCCCGAGATTTCGAGCCATCGCCTCGGTCTGGGGATCTTCTTCGCTGCTAACGACGATCACGGGAATGTGCTGCGTCTTGCTCGACATTCGCAGCCGTTTCAGCACCTCGATGCCGGTGCCTCCCGGCATTTGAATATCGAGCAGAATCAACTCCGGGGCGGAACGCAGCGCCGCCATCCACGCCTGGAGCGCGTCCACGGCAAAGACCGGCTCAAATCCCTTCGGCTTCAGAAACGAGGCCAGCACTTCTCTTTGGAAGCGAGAGTCGTCGGCGATGAGAATCTTGGGCATCGGGAACCAGCCGGACGAGATCCGCCCTGTGGAGTGACTATCGGCACAAACGACGGAAAGCGTTAGCAGCTCGTGGCGAAGGCGAGGTCCCGCTCGGCAACGTCCAATTCACCAAAGTTTGTCATCCCGAGCGAAGCGAGGGATCTGCATTTTGCGGCGGGCTGCGGTCCCCCGTTTCTCTCCGGATGACAATTCATGCGGGAAGCACCGCTGCGGACGGACCGCCAAGCGATGGCGGCGCTTCTACTCTCCGCCGATCCGGAACCTCAGGCCGGCGCGGAAGTTCGCCGTCAGCGCCGGATAGCCCACCACTTCGTTGTAGTGATCGTTGAAAGCGTTCGCAACATTGGCGTAAGCCGCGATTCGCGAATTGATCGCATACCACCCGCCCAGATCGACGCGGGCGTAGCCGGCGGCGTGGTAGAAGTCATTCGGGGTGTACAGAAAAGCATCGTCG
>CAVPYG010000089.1:0-79887 GCA_963709835.1 uncultured Acidobacteriaceae bacterium | reverse complement strand
AGGGAAACAGCGCCG
Source organism: uncultured Acidobacteriaceae bacterium (assembly GCA_963709835.1). Lineage (GTDB taxonomy): Bacteria > Acidobacteriota > Terriglobia > Terriglobales > Acidobacteriaceae > Acidiflorens. The sequence goes on along the minus strand of CAVPYG010000089.1, from coordinate 79,872 downwards.
GGACTATTGACGATTTTGGGAAAACGGGTCGATAATCTCGTCAAAGGAGATCGCCATGCCCAGGTTCTCTGTCCTCATTCTCGTCGTCCTCCTGCCCGTAACTTCCTTGACTCTGGCCTGCGGAAGCAGCAGCACCAGCAATCGCCAGCTTCAATCCATCACCATTAATGAGGTTGTGAATGGCCAGCAGGTTCAATTCATCGCGACCGGCACTTTTTCCGCCCCGCCTACCACAGTCAGCCCACTCCCGGTCAGTTGGTCCTTGGACTTGCCGCCGCGACAGTACACCTTGACGACCCAGCCTTATACGTTCCTCCAGTGTGAAAGTGCGGGACCTTATTTCCTTCCGATCGTTGCGGTTGCTCCCATCGACCCCAATGCCCCGACTAGCGGTTCCATGTATCCCGTAAGTAATATGATTATGCAGTCCGCGCAAATCACCTGCCCGTAAGGAAACGGTAGATCTCAGCTTGGCTATGATCCTTTTCCCAACAATCGTAGTTGGCTGGCTGTGAGTTTCTTTGCGATTTGGAAAAGCGCCCGCGAGTGCAGCGCTGGTCATCCAGTCACTTTACTTGACCGCGTTATCTGAACACCACGACCGCGACCGCGATACCCAGGATCAGCACCGCGACCACCAGCAGATTGACGTGGCTTGCCAGCCACGACTCTTTGGCCGGTGCCGGCTCCCGGAGAAAGGCCGGCACGAATTCCTCCGCCGTCGCCGCTCCCGCGTCGGCGGCTGGGTCGGGCGGCGCGTCCGGCTCCGGTTCGCCTGACTTGATCTCTTGTGGTTCGACGGAAGGTTCGTCGGATACTTCTATTGGTTGTTCGACTGCTGGTTCGATCTGGCTCTCGAATTGTAGCTGCTCCGGCTCAGGCTGCCGCTCTTCGATCATGCTGTTGTTGTGATTGCTATTGTCGTTGCTGCCGTCCGCGTCCTCGTGCCCAGCGTTTTTACTCTCGCAATCGAGGCAAATCGTTCTCCCCTCGGGAACCGGAAATCCGCAGGAAACGCATCTTGGCACCCGGAGCATGGCCTCGGGAACGGCAGCGGGCGCGGGCTGGGACACCGAAGCCAGACGCTGCTCCGACAGATCGAGGGCGGTCAATGTAAGTCCGGCGATGCGTTCGAGCGCGACCAGGTCGCGCTCCTCGAAAGCTCCCGGATGATCGGAAAATAATTCGAACAGGCCGCAAACCTCGCCATTACTCCGCAGCAGCGGCAAAACCACGATCGAGGCAATGCCCAGCGCGCGGCAAGCTTCGAGATTCACGCGCGGGTCGGTTTCGGCGTTGTCACAGCGCAGCAACTGGCGGCGCGAAACGCTTTCGCCGGTCAATCCGGTACGCACCTGGAGTCGCGCCCCGACCGGCGGCGCCGACGCCCCGGCGCTGGCGCGGCAGACCATCTCCTCACCCTGCGCCAGAGCCAGGGCCGTGCCGGTGGCGCCGGTGATGTACTGCGCTCGCTCCACCAGCAACTGAAGCGCGGAGTCGAGTTCCGGCTCTTGCAGTGCGCGGCCACCGTTGGACCTGGCGGCAACCGCATCGCCTGCGCCCGGATTTGCGGCCCGATTTACGCCCCGATTTGCGCCCAATGCCCCGTGGTCCGTCGCCGCGATCATGCCCTCGCCCTCGCTGTTCGCGGACGGCAATTGCTCGTCGGGTTGGAGGGATTCGTGCATGAAATTGCTGCCCGTTTCTGCGCTCCGGAAAAATGAACGACGACTCCGAACGGGCTGCACCGAGTCTCGCCTTGGAGACTCCGGCTGTCAAGGGCTGCGAGAGATTGCTAAGAAAGAATGCTGCGAGAGATTGCTGCGAGCGATTGCGCGGTTTGCGTGTGGAGAGCCGGGCGTCCTCGCCCGGCGGGACGAGAAGCCCGCGACTCCGTAGCGCAAAAACTCTCGAACTTACGCGTGAATTACGGCGCCTTGGCCTCTTTGTTCCGCAGCCATTCGATAAACATCTGTTCTTTTGGCTTGTCGTAGGCCATGAGCGCATGGCGAATGCTGCGTCCACTGACAAAGTGGCAAACTTCTTCCGCCAGGTTCTTGGCATGGTCGCCGGCGCGTTCCAGAGACTGCGTCATGAAGATGATTTGCAGGCTGGAGTGGTGGGCAATGTTCTCCGGATTTTCGATGTGGCGCAGAAAGATGATATTGCGCAACCGGTCCATCTCGGCGTCGGCGCGGAGCACTTGGATGGCTTTATTGACGTCCTTCTCGGAAAACGACGTGCCGACATCGGCCAGCATTTTCTCCAGCACCGTCGCCATCTGGGTCAAGTCGCGGCAATCTTGCGAATCGAGGTGGCCGCTCGCCGCTTGCGCGCTGGTGGCAAAGCTCAGGAGCAGGTCGCCGATGCGCTCCACTCCGATCATGACTTTCATGCACGCCAGCAGTTGCCGGGCCGCAGCCTCGGGAGCGCCCGCGATGGCCGAAGTCACGCCCGTGTCCACTTCCACGTCGATGGCGTCGAGGTCTTTTTCGCACTGCCGGATCGCGTTCAGGCGCGACATCGACCCGGTGGCGATGCCTTCGGCCGCAATGGCCGCCGCTTCGCGCGCCAGTTCGCAGGCTTCCACCGTCCGCTGCATCAAGCCCGAGTACGAGGGCTCAGGCGAAGGCGTTTTCATGCTGGCTGTGCCCATGGGGAACCCCGCCTTCCTTCATTGGACGCTTTATCCGCATCGTGTGATACACAGTGCCAAAACTATCATAATTCCCGGCGAATCGGGGCAGGTTACATCCCGGTGAATTTCTGGTTTGCGCAGCATGAAAAAGTCGCATAATGGCGCAGTTCCTGGTGGCGAACGACTCGCCAAATAACGACTCGCCAAATAAGGATCGATTCTGGGGCCTTGCGTGCGATTGGGATGGCACGCCAACAATCCTTGGTACTCGTTTACGGCCTATCGCGGCATATTTTTGTTTTTATATTCCTTGACACGTATATACCTGTTGTAGTATACGATGGGCATGGGATCGGTATTCGAGATCATCGCCGAGCCGAACCGCCGCGCGATATTGGGCCTGCTCGCCTCGTCCCAACAGTCGGTGGGCGAGATCGAGCGTCAGCTGCGTATGACCCAGCCGACCGTGTCCAAGCACCTCCGCGTGCTGCGCGAGGCGGGTTTCGTGGAATCTATGGTGGACGCACAGCGCCGTCTCTACCAGCTGAAGCCGGAACGGTTTCAGGAGGTGGATGCCTGGCTGGCTCAGTTCCGCCGGTTCTGGTCGGCTCACGTGGATGCTCTTGAACGCCACCTCGACCGCATGGATCAACACCAGTCAACACCAAAGAAGTCCAACATCAAATGTCGAAAAAGAAAGCAAGAAAGACAACGCGGCCAAACCGCGAACCTGACAAAGGAGAAACGAAATGAAAATCAAAGTGACTAGCATCTATGTGGACGACCAGGCCAAGGCCCTGAATTTCTATACCGACGTACTGGGCTTTGCCAAGAAGTCCGATTTCAGCAACGGCCCGTACCGCTGGCTGACCGTGGCCTCCGCCCGAGGAGCCGAACGGCACTGAGCTGCAGCTGGCGCTGAACAACAATCCCGCGGCCAAGGCGTATCAGCAGGCGATCTTTCAACAGAATCAGCCCGCGGCCATGTTCTTCACCGACGACGTCAAGGGCGACTACGAGCGGATCAAGGCCCGTGGCGCCGAGTTCACGATGCCGCCCACCGACGTGCCTGGATCGACGATTGCCATGCTGAAGGACACCTGCGGCAACCTCATCCAGCTCACCCAGCTGGCACGCTGGTAAATCTAAGGAGTCAACTAAGACAAGCTAAGGAGGAGAAAGTGACCGATCTCGCGCAGTACGAACCAGGTCCGGCCAGCGGGGCGCAGGTACGAAAGGAAGGCAACAAGTGGACGCTCATTCTCGTCCGCGATCTGCGCCACTCGCCGGAAAAAGTCTGGCAGGCGCTTACCGACCCGGCGCATCTGCGCGAGTGGGCTCCCTTTGTGGTCGATGGCAGCTTGGGTACGGCTGGAACCACGGTGAAGCTCACCTGGGTAGGAACGCCCACGCCGCAGGACACTAGAGTGACGCGAGCCGACGCTCCCAAGGTGCTCGAGTACAGCGATATTCGGTGGGAACTCGAAGCCCTTGGTAGCGGCACGCGCCTGACGCTGTGGCACAGCATCGATCGCCGCTTCATCTCGTGGGGCGCCGCGGGCTGGCACATCTGCTTCGACGTCCTTGATCGGTTCCTCGCGGGCAACGCCGATTGGAGCCGTCGCCGGCGTCAACGCCATGAAGTTCGCGGGCTGGCAGCGATTGGTCGCCGAATATTCAAAGCAGTTCGGCGTTGAAGCCCCTGGTTGGACGCCCAAGGCGGCTCAAAAGTCGTGAATTGAAAAATCCATGGAGTGACATCATGGCCGCATCAGCCAATGCAACAAACATCCTTCGAGCGGATCGGAATAGCTTGCTCGATAAAACTGTTCCCATGAAGATGGGACAAGGAATCGAGGTATAAACATCCAATGAATCCATCGGAACGTATTGACCTACTCATCGCAAAACTAACGGACTGGCGTGGCAAAACGCTTGCCAGCGTCCGCAAAAGCATCCTTGAGGCCGACCGGGAGATCGTCGAGGAATGGAAGTGGATGGGAAGCCCAGTGTGGTCTCGCGACGGAATCATCGCCGTCGGCAACGCCCACAAAGATAAGGTGAAGCTTACCTTTTCCCACGGAGCGGGCCTCCCAGATGCCGACAAGCTCTTCAACGCGGGCCTCGGAGGCAATCAGTGGCGGGCGATCGACATTTTCGAGGGCGATAAGATTGACGAGCGTGCTCTAAAGAACCTCGTTCGTGCCGCCATTGATTACAATCAGCTTAAGTTGAAGAGGAAAGCGCCTGCGGGTGCTCGAGCAAAAGTACTCAGAAGTAAAAAGTGACGAAGCGACTGCCGCTGGCGCTCCATTTCGCCAGCCAGCTCTTCCAAAAAGGGAGTCCTCTCGCTAAGTTCTAACAATCAACCTGGCCGCCGAGATCCGGCTTGCATCGTCCTACTCGCCTCCATTATTTCCGGCGCCACCAGGACGAGATTGCCAACCACCCGGCCGCTTTCGAGGAGCGCATTGGCCTTCGCCGCATCCAGTAGTGCGAACTTGCCGCTGATGACCGGACGGATCTTGCCCTCCTCCAGCAATCGGAAGAGCACAGCCCAGTCCTCCACAAACGGCTTTCGGTTGAAGAGCTGGAACCCCGTCGCCCCGTAGAGCTTGACCCTCCTCCCGTTCGGCAGCAGTTTGAGCGCGAGAATTTTGGCAAGAAGACGCAGCAAGGCCCGATAACTCAGAGGATTGCCGTAACCCACAAACACGCCTCCACGGCGCAGCAGTGGGAAGGCCCTGCCGACGTAGTCGCCCCCCATGCCGTTGAAGATCGCGTCCAGCCCATCAGGCTCGGCCCGGCGAATCACCTCCACGAAATCCTCGGTGCGATAGTCGATCGGCGTTGCCCCGTATTCGGCCACGATAGCGTGTTTGCTTTTGGATGCGATCCCATACATCTTGAGCTGGGCCAACCTGCCAAGATCCAGGAACGCCGTCCCGCACCCGCCGCTCGCCCCGATGATCAGCACCTTGTCGCCCGCTTTGATTTTCGCCGACCGGTGCAATTGCTGGTACGCGGTGACGTAGTTCAGCAGCAACGGGACTGCCTCGACTGGATGAAGCGACGCTGGAACGGGAATGGTCCGGTCTTCACGGAGGTAAACGTACTCGGAATAGCCTCCGAGCACCAGATAGCCCGCCACTTGATCTCCCGGAGCGGCCCCGCGAACGCCCGGGCCGATTGCATCGACGATGCCGACGATGGCGTAGCCCGGCACGAAGGGCACTTTGGGTTGGAACGGGCCGCGTCCGTAGCGCGCCTGCACATCCGGCAGGCAAACACTCGTCGCCAGCACCTTGACACGGACTTCCTTTGCTTCCGGTTCCCGCAGGTCGCACTCGGTGATCTCGAGGTTCTCGGGAGGGCCTCGCTTGGTGACGACGATGCGTTTGTACTTCATTGGCTTCCTGAGGAAGTCCTGAATCCGACGCCGCTCTCCGCGCCCGAATCGCCGCGCACTCCCTTCAATTCAGCCCTTGCTGCGTCGCTTTGACCAGGGTCTTTCCGGTCTTGGTTGCGTAGTAAATGCTCGAAGCTTCGGTAACACTGCTGTCGTTATCCACCACGATGCCGCTGCTGCCTCCAGGTGCGGCCAGCGCGGAGGTGGTGATTGGATCGATTGTGGGAAAGCCAGTGGTGATGTCCAGGCTCATGACGCATCCGGCATTTCCGCCATTGGTGGTAGCTACGCAGTCGTTGGTGACCCCCACAAATAGGTAGTCCGTCCCGAGCGCGGCGTTGTAAAACTCGGTCACCGGCGAGGAATCCGCTGTGCCGGTAGCGAGAGCGGCTGAGGTGTCGGGGCTGCTGTTCATCACCCCACCGGTGAATCCGACGCTGTAGAGGGTCGGAATCGTCCCGCTTGTGGTGTCCGTTCCGGCGACGTACATGAGAGGCGTCCCCGATCCGGTATAGAAGTCGTTGTTAAAGTCGGGCTCGTACGGGCTCGTGTAGACGGTGCTCCCGGTGCCCACCGCTACGGACACGGTGCTCGCCATGCTGGTGGGGGCTTGCACCACCACTGCGTTGGTCCCATTGGTGTTGAACGAAGCGTAGACCATTTGACCGACGCTATCGACGACTACCGCATTTTCGGACGTGGTGCCGGCAGCCACAACCGGGCCATACGCAACCGGCGGTGACATGCCCGTGTCCGTAACGTAATCGATATGGCCGTCGCTATCCGTAAAAAAGACGTTGTTCGACGCCACATCGTATACCGGAGTGGACGGAATTGCGGTGATCGGGACGCTCCAGATAATGGTTGGGGGGGCACCGCCGTCGAACACGTTGCGGATCTTATATAGGTAGCCGGAGCCACTCCCGGCCATGCTATAGGTTGTAACGTAAGCGACATCGTTGGCGTCGTTAGGTGTGTAAACGACGAAAGCGGCATTGGTGGAGCTTTGGTTGGTGGTGCCGCCGTCGGGCGAAAGCAGCACACTCTGGTCCACGGCGTTGCTTCCGCCAGTGCCCGGCACGACTGCCGACGTCGCGCTCGTCCCTTCGAACGCCGTCGTGCCAATCGTCAGGACGTGGAAGTATGAACTGCCCGTCGCGAGATTCTCGACGTAGGCAATTTGCGTCCCATCCCGGGAGAGGGTCACTGCGGCCGGCACCTGTCCGGTGCCTGATGCGTAGGCAAACATTACCGTCGGCCCAGTCGGGCACAGCGCGCCCGCTCCGCCGCTATAAAGGTTGTTCACTCCAACGATGTTGGCTTGACCGCCCGCCGTGGGGCCCGTTGGGATACCGATCGCCACGAAGTCGTTCGCGCAGTTTGGAGCCGCGGTCACGTCAAATACATATTTGGCGGGAAAAGTCTGGCCCCCGCCCGGATCCGGAGTAGATGCGACGTCAAAAGCGAAGGAACCGTTGGCCTGAATTGAAATGGGGTACCCCGATCCAGAGGAAGTGTAAAAAGAATAATCACCACCCGTACTGTTGCCCCAGATGTTGGTCTCCAGACCACCGCCGTTGTCAAACAGAAGGCCACCGTTCTCATCAACTGTGGGGTCCGATGAGGGGTGGACGAGATTGTTATAATCGAAGGCGCCGTTTGGGCTGGCTACGACATCCGGTCCACCGGCTAACAGCGGGAACGTGCCAACGTCCAGCGTGCCAGTCACGGTGACGCTGCCGGCGGTGGCGAGGTACGTTCCGCCGCCTTCGGATATCAAGTTGAGCGTGCCGAATCCCGTCTCGGTACCGATGGTGAAGGTAAACGAAGAGTCGAACACCGGCTCAAACGCAGTCGTCCCCAGCGCCACGCTCCAGTCTCTCCGGATACGCTGGCCAGGCCTGCGATAGCGTATCGGCCACCACGCCCCCGGATGGCGCAGATACCAATTCTGCGCCCAGCGCGGATCGCTGCGGGCCCGGGCCATCGCCGACTTGTCTTTCGAATCCGGGTAGAGGACGTGACGGTGCGTCCAATCGGAAACGATTCCCACCCGAACGTGCGGCGCGGTCTGGCCCACGAGCAATGGCGCAGTCAACGCGAACGCAATGCCTAGAACAATACCCTTCATATTCACCTCACGGGCATCGCCCGAGGAACACGCATCAGGACAGGCCCAGATACCGCCGGAGTGACTGCGCCAAGTGGCGCTTTCATTTTACCCCGGCTGCGCTGCCGTCGTCAGGCGCGGAGCAACCCGGAACAAGGTTACCGGGTTACCTTTTGGGATCTACGTGGATTCCGCCCCGGCAGCGGGCAGCGTAAATAAAAAAGTCGAGCCGTGGTTGAGTTCGCTCTCGGCGCGGATCGCCCCCCCGTGCGCCAGAACGATGTGCTTGGCGATGGCCAGTCCCAGTCCCGTGCCTCCCGATTCCCGCGAGCGCGCTTTGTCCACACGGTAGAAGCGCTCGAAAAGACGCGGCAAATGCTCGGAAGAAATGCCGGGGCCGAAGTCCTTAACGTAGAACTCCACGCCGGTCTTTGCCTCGCCAGTACCGGCGGCGCGCGCTCCCAGAACGACTTTCTTTCCCGACGCCGCGTACTTCAGCGCATTCTCGATGAGGTTGGAGAAAACCTGGTGGATGGCTTCCCGGTCCGCGTTCACATGGCCAGTGAGAATCGCGTTCGCAATCGCCAATTCGGCGCCAGGCTCGACGCCAAGTTCGACGCCAAGCTCGACTCCATAAGATCGCGCCACTTCGCGGAAGCTTTCCAGCGCGTCCCGCAGCAGTTCTTCCGCGCTGACCCGCTGCATGACGAACCGCTGCTCGCCCGATTCCACGCGGGCCAGCCTGAGCAGGTCTTCCGTAAGGCGCGACATGCGGGCCGCGTTCTTGCGGATGATTTCCAGGAACTCGCGCGCGTTATTGTTTTCCAACGGGCTGTCGAGCAGCGTCTCCGTATATCCCTGAATGGAAGTCAGCGGAGTGCGCAGCTCGTGCGAAACGTTGGCGATGAAATCGCGGCGGCTCTTTTCCATGCGCTCGGCCTCGGTCAGATCGCGCAGCACCGCGACGGCGCCGCCTCCCGGCATGGGCGCGGCGGTGACGTTGAAGGTGCGGCCGCTAGCCACCGTATTCGAGCGCGCGGAGGTCACCACCTGATCGCGCGCCGCTTCCTGGATCGCGGCGAGAAAGTCGGGATCGCGGACGCTGTCGATCAACGGCGCATTCAGGCGCGGCGCGTGATGCAACAGGCGGTCCATCCCGCGATTGGCCCACTGCACCCGCCCGCCGCCGTCAACCGCAATCACCGCGTCCTGCATGCTGTTGAGCAGGGTCTCCAGTTCGCGCTGGCTGGTTTGCACGCGAACGTAACTTTCTTCCACGCGGCGCGCCGTTTTATCGAGCGCCGCCGCCACCTGCCCGATCTCGTCCGTGGAAGTGGAAGCGATTCTCGCTGCCAGGTCGCCGCCGGCCACGCGCTCCGCAAAAGTCACGATCCGCTGTAATCGCCTCCCAACATAGTGCGAAGCGGCTGTAGCCACCAGCACCGCAAAAACGAAAGCCGCAAGCGATCCCCAGAATAGGGTCTTATCCAGCGGACGGGCCGTGACTTCGATCTCGGTCAACGGAAATGCCAGGCGTACCGCTCCTCCGGAAACCGGCGCCGCCACATACACAAAAGGAATGTTGAGAGTACGGCTGCTGCGTTCATCCATGCCGACCTTGCCGGCGAGCGCGGCAATAAACTCCGGACGATGCGCGTGGTTCTCCATCGTGCTCGGATCGGCTTCCGAATCGGCCAGCACCTTGCCCGTGGGATCGATCACGGTGGCGCGAGCCCCCGCCGCCTGGCCCTCCTCGCGAGTAATCTCGGCCAGCGGCTTCTGCCCGCCCACCTCCACGCGGTTGGCGAACATCAGGGTTTTTTCTTGCAGGTTGCGCTCGATCTGCTGGCGCAGCGTGCGTTTCCAGACCCGGTGCACGGTCAACTGCAATGTGATGGCGGTGGCGCCAATCACCAGCAGAAACACGAACATCAGTTTAACGAAGATCCGGCTTCTCAACGCGCGACCTCAAACCGGTAGCCGGCCCCGCGCACCGTCTTCAGGTAGCGCGGATGCTCCGGATCAGGCTCGATTTTCTCACGGATGCGCCGCACATAAACGTCCACCGAGCGCGGCGTCACGTACGCCGTATCGCGCCATACCGAGTCGAGCAACTGGTCGCGCGTGAAAACGCGTCCCGCGTGCCGCATGAAGTAGTCGAGCAACCGGAATTCGGTGGCCGTGGCCGGCACTGGTTTCCCGCGGACCGTCAACGTCATCGCACTGGGGTCAATGTGGACCTCGTCAATTTTGGTGGGCAGCGGCGGCAGCGGACGCTCAAAACGCCGCAGCACCGCTTTCACCCGCGCCACCAGTTCGCGCGGGCTGAAAGGCTTGGGGATGTAATCGTCCGCGCCCAACTCCAATCCCAGAACGCGGTCCGCCTCGCCGCTCTTCGCGGTCAGGAAAATCACCGGCACCGATGCCAGCGACACCGACTGCCGGATCTGGCGGCAAAGTTCCAGCCCGTCTTTTCCCGGCACCATGATGTCCAGCAGAAACATCGTCGGACGCTGGCGTTCGGCGTCGGCGATGACCAGATTGCCGGTCGAATAAAGGCGTACGTTAAAGCTCGCCCCTTCAAGATGATGGCGAACCAGCCGCGAAATATCCGGATCGTCTTCCACCACGTAGATAGTCGGCTTCACGCCATTATTGTAGCTGGAAAATGTTTCAATCCGATGACAGGCGCGCTGGGGGGTAGTGTCTGAAATGTGCGTTGACGGATTCTCGAAATTTGATTAGCGCGCTTTCGCTAAGGCTTGCGTTTTACTTGCGAGGTCTTTTTTCTGTTCCATTTTGCCGTACACAAACACCCCAGCCAAACCAACCAACGCAGTGATGATCGACACCACTCCAGATGTTTCCTTGCCTTCGTAGGCGAGGAAGATTCCCCCAAGAATGGCCGTCATGGCCACGATAAAACCTAAAATGGTCCCAAGCCTTTGATTGGCTACGTTGGAATCGACGACATTCTTTTCTATGGCGATACGATGATCGTGCTGAGTTTCGGCCATTTTTATTATTCGTTCGGCCGCTGTAGGAACAATTTGATTGTATCGCTGTAGAGCCTCAGGTTGAGGAAGCGGTCCGGACCACTGATGCATCTCAGCTTGGATGAGAGCAGTATTGGATGGTGGAGACAACGAGGGTATACCACGATTGCGATGTTTTTGGCTCACGATAGATTGAGCTGTTATTTTACAGCTTCAGTGGACTCAAATTCCACCATCGCGTCGGCGAGGTCTTGCCCTACGATACGCCAGTCCGAAAATATGGCCTTCGCATCGGCTTCTTGACCATTCCGGCTTACGTTGTAAGCGTCGTATAGTCCGCACCAATCAAACAATCGAGCTGCGCCGGATACGAAAGAAGGGCCAGAAACGAGGAAATCGGATTGTACTCTGTCAACCATAACTCACAACGATACTAGCACGGGTTTAGATGCCTGAAAGTGACGGAAGGCGTTGACCGTTTACTGACCCGATAACTACTTTATTGACATAAACTTGCAAAGTCAAGCGCGCGCAGGCCATATTCCGAGGCGATCCATTCAGAGCAACCGCATCCCCGCATCCGCCGAGAACGTCCATAGCCACAAACTCCCCGCGCAGAAATTTCGGAAACGCCGCCGCCGCGATCATGGCCGCGTTATCCGTAGAAAGCGCGCGCGACGGAAAGAAAACTGGAAGCCCCTGCAACCCCGCGTCGCGCTCAAACGCCGCCCGCAATTCCCGATTGGCCGCCACTCCCCCGCTGACAAAAAGCGTGCGCACGTCATACTCTCGCGCCGCCGCCAGCGTCTTCATCGCCAGATCGTTGACCATCGTGCGCTGAAAAGAAGCCACCAGATTGAGAGTCTGCGGGTCGCAGAGTCCGACCAGATCTTCGACCGTAGGCTTGCCGATGCCCGCCAGCGTCCGCCGCCGCGCCTCGATTGCAGGTTTCAGCTTCTCGGTCTCGACGTAGCGCAAAACCGCCGTCTTGATTCCGCTATAAGAAAAATCAAAGTGCGGCCCATCTTCTTCTATTTGCGGACGATTTTGATCGCGCCGGTCCGCATGCTTCATCTGCGCTATCTGAAACTTGACCGCCAACGGATCGCCATGTCCCGCCAGTCCATCGATAATCGGTCCTCCGGGATAGCCCAGCCCCAGCAGCTTCGCCACTTTATCGAACGCCTCTCCCGCGGCATCGTCGCGCGTGTGCCCGATGTTCCGGTAAGTCCAAAGATTATCCCGCACCTGCGCCAGATAAAGATGCGTGTGTCCGCCCGATACCACCAACGCCAGCACGGGAAATTGCAGCTCTCCATCCCCGCTCTTTCTATGCTGCATTTGTCGACGATGCAGCAACACCGCATGGATGTGTCCCTCGATATGGTTCACCGCGATCAGCGGCTTCTCGAGCGCGAAGGCCAGCGCCTTGGCAAAACTGATGCCGACCAGCAGTGCGCCCGCCAGTCCCGGCCCTTGCGTGACCGCGATTGCATCGACGGATTCATACGTCTGTCCCGCTTCCGCCAGCGCCTGCCGCACAACCGGAACGATCGCCCGCAAGTGCTCCCGCGAAGCCAGCTCCGGAACCACTCCCCCATAAGGCTGGTGCGTGGCGATCTGCGAAGCCACCACGTTCGACAGAATCCCTTCCCCTGAACGCACTACCGCCGCCCCTGTCTCATCGCAGGAACTTTCGATGCCGAGGATCAGCGCGTCAGGCATAATTAGCTGTCAGCATTCGGCCGTCAGCCATCAGCTTTCAGTTTAGACGACTTGCGGTTGATGTTGCCTTTCCTGATGGCTGATGGCTGACGGCTGATGCCTGAATGCTGACCGCCAAACAACACGCCACCGAAATCGTCCGCGCCCTCCGCCAGCACGGACACCAAGCCTACTTCGCCGGAGGCTGTGTCCGCGATCTTCTTCTCAACCGCGAGCCCGCCGACTACGACGTCGCGACCGACGCGACTCCGCGCCAAGTCATGCAAATCTTCCCCCAGACGTTAGCCGTCGGCGAGCAATTCGGAGTCGTGCTCGTGCCGTTCCAACCCGACGAACGCGCCGGGACGGGCGAGGACGCCCGTCGCTCCACGATCGAGGTTGCCACTTTTCGTTCGGATGTTGGCTACTCCGACGGCCGTCATCCCGACGAGATCCGCTTCAGCCAAGACCCCCGCGAAGACGTCGCGCGCCGCGATTTCACCATCAACGGCATGATGCTGGATCCAATGGCCGATTCGAAGCTCAACGAAATTTTGGATTTTGTCGGAGGGCAAGACGATCTAAAAGCTGGAATCATCCGCGCCATCGGCGATCCCGAACGCCGTTTCGCCGAAGACAAACTCCGCATGTTGCGCGGCGTCCGTTTTGCCGCCCGCTTCGATTTCCGGATCGATCCCGCAACTCTGGCAGCCATCCAAAAACTCGCGCCCACAATTCATCAGGTCTCCTGTGAGCGCGTGCGCGAAGAACTAACCAAAATGCTCACCGAAGGCAGCGCCCGCCGAGCTTTCGAGCTGCTCGATACGACGGCCCTCTTGCCCCAAGTCCTGCCCGAAATCGCCGCCATGAAGGGAGTCGAGCAGCCCCCGCAATTCCATCCCGAAGGCGACGTCTTCACCCACACCCTGCTCCTGCTCGACAAACTGCCCCGAGCTTGTTCGAAAACCCTAGCCTGGGGAGCCCTGCTGCACGACGTAGGCAAGCCCGCAACCTTCCGCGTCGCCCCCGACCGCATCCGCTTCGACGGCCATGTAGATGTAGGAGTGAAGATGGCCGCCGAAATCTGCCGCCGCCTGCGCTTCTCCAACCACGACACCGCTCAAATTCTGGCGCTGGTCGAGAATCACATGCGTTTTAAGGATGTGCAGCGCATGAAGCAATCCACGCTGAAAAGATTTCTTCGCCTGCCCGCCTTCGACGAGCATCTGGAACTGCACCGCCTCGACTGCCTCTCCAGCCACGGCCAACTCGACTCCTATGTGTACTCGCAAGAGCAGTTGCGTTCGACGCCGCCGGAAGCCATCCGCCCCACTCCGCTGCTCACCGGCCAGGATTTAATCGCAGCCGGATACAAACCCGGCCCCCGCTTCAAAGAAATCCTAATCGCCATCGAAGACGCCCAGCTGGAAGCCCGCCTAACCTCGCGCGACGCGGCAATGGAGTATGTGCGCCGCGAATTCCCGGAGTAGATCTTGGATCTCGAGTGTACTTATTGAACTTTGAACTTACGCTCGAACGCAGCTTGGATTTCGCCTGGACAGAGAAACTCGACGGTTATCCCGCATGTTTGCAACGCCTCTTTCCATCCCCACCACTTTGTGTCGGTGGCCTGAAGGATGGGCGGCGTGTCCTTGTGGGCGTTGGCAATTGCGACAAATTTCTTGTCATCCGGATCAAATCCCGCAAGTTCTGGATGTTGCGGGAATTCGGCGAAGTCGCCATTGTCGCCGCTCGGAGTAAGCGTAACCTTGCATATCAGTTCTTCTCGTCCTAGATTGTCGTGAATCCAGCGAACGAACACATCTCCCACTCCGGGCTGCCCGGAAAGTGAGCAATAGCGGCGATATTCGGACAGAACGCGACCGCGGTCGTCGATTGCGAGTATGCCCGACGTTTTGATCCGAAGCAGGGCTTGGGCGCAATGGCTTGCGCATGTATAGGAAGTACCATTGCTATGGTTTGCGGTGACCAGGACGTTGGTGTCTACGACCCGGCATTGGCGACTGGCGCTTCTCATTTCTTGAGTTCGCTCTCGCGTTGCGCCGCAGCCTCCATCCGGGCCGCGAGTTCACCGATCTCGTCACCGAAGAAATCGACTGGCCAATTCTGAATAGCGCCAAAGATGTTGACTTCAAGTGGCTCTAGAACGGCGCCATCGCTGCCGGTTCGGCAGAAGTACAGGGCGACATCCTCCGGCTTGACTTTGTTTTCTGCCACCCGCGTTTGCAACCGCCTGAGAAAATGCTCGGAGTGACTCTCCACGATCAGTTGGATAGAGCGATCCGCACCATCTTCTCTCGACTGGATTGCCTCGATAAACAAATCGGCCAGCGCCGACTGCACACGAGGATGCAGGTGGATTTCCGGTTGCTCCAGAATAACGGTCGTGTGCGGGTTTGCGTAGAAGCACTGGACGACGACCGGCAGGACCTGCGAAACACCAAATCCCACGTCCGGTAAATTGACGCTTTCCTTCGTGCTGCTAGCCTGAACCATCACTTCATATTCCTTCCGGTGTGCGGCAATTTGGTGGACCTCAAAGGATTGCAGAAGACCCAAGTCCTTGAGCCATTTCGCCACCACCGCTTGGAAGGGCTGCACCCTCTTTTTGAATCCCGGTCCTATGCTTCGAGAGGCAGCAGCTAACATAGCCTCCACGGCACGCTCTCCCCTCCATCCAACATGCTCAGGGACCTCGCCCGACCAGATGTAAGACCGCGCCGGATACTCGCGCAGCGGACCAAGATATTGCAGGCGCTTGACCTGCTTCTCCAGTTCGAGCGCAAGGTCGCTCGTGAACCCTGCATTTTGATAGTAAGCGCCAACTTCGTCTGGAAACGCGTAAAACCGGATGGGTGGTGGAAGCTTCCAGACCCGTTGCTGCTTACGTACCAAGTCATAACCTGACGGTTTCAGGTCGTACTTCGAAGTGCTGCTTCCTGCTGGCGTCATCTCCACACTTAACGATGAGCTGCCATTCTCTAGCGAATACTTGAACCTTTGGACCTGCTGAGTTGCGCCTTTTGCATCAGACGTGATTTTGGCCTCAAAGCGGATACAACTACCTCTAGTCTCGTCTCCCTTAAGCGGATCGCGCACAGTCATTGGTTCCGGCAATTTCCAAACCAACGCAAACTCAATTCCATTCGTCAATTCGTGCTCGAATACTAGGTCCCGATATGTCCCCAGTTCGACCGGCGTATTCTTATCGCCCGGATGCAGCACCCGATGCCGATCCGGGGATTCAGCAGTCTGCCGCAACATCAGAAGAAATTGCAGAATACTTGTCTTTCCAGCACTGTTGCTGCCGAAGAATACTGTGATTGGAGCGAGACGAATTGTTCCCGTATCCCGCCAAGCTTTGAAATTCTTGATCGACAGTTCCGTTAGCATCGGCGTTTCCCTGAGATATGCTCTGTGCGGTCGAGTTTACCAGAAGTTCACCGACGCTAACGCGACAGTATTAGCGGATTCTGACGGATGAATCTGCCATCGACGAAGTCGAAGAGAGCCGGATACCCCACGACCCCGGCAATACTCACGCCACCGTAGGCAATCCCGCCAACGCCATCGCAATCTCTTCCGCCGGATACTCGTAGTTCTGCAACTTCCCGGCCTGATAGGCGATGTACGATTGCATGTCGAAATTTCCGTGCCCGGAGAGCACGAAAAGAATCGTCCGCTGCTTTCCTTCCTGCTTGGCGCGCAGCGCTTCTCCAATCGCCACGGCAATTGCGTGGTTGGCTTCGGGAGCGGGAATGATCCCCTCGGCGCGGGCGAATTGAATTCCAGCGGCGAAGGCGTCGAGCTGCTGCACCGCGCTCGCTTCGATCAGTCCTAGGTTCATGACATGCGACACCAGAGGAGCCATGCCATGGTAGCGCAATCCTCCCGCATGAATTCCCGGAGGAACGAACGTGCTGCCCAGCGTGTTCATCTTGACCAGCGGCGTCAAATGCGCCGTGTCGCCAAAGTCGTAGGTGAATCGGCCTTTGGTCAGGCTAGGGCAAGCGGAGGGTTCAACGGCCACCACGCGCGCTTTGCACTGTCCCTTGATTTTGCGGCCCAGATACGGCAAAGCTAAGCCGCCAAAGTTCGATCCGCCGCCCGCGCATCCGATAATCACGTCGGGCTCATCGTTGGCCATAGCCATCTGCTCGATCGTCTCGATGCCGATCACGCTCTGGTGCAGCAGCACGTGATTTAAAACGCTGCCCAGCGCGTATTTGGTTTCAGGGTCTTTTGCGGCCACTTCCACGGCTTCGGAAATGGCGATGCCGAGCGATCCGTTCGAGTCCGGATGCTGCGCCAAAATCGCCCGGCCCGACTCCGTCTCGGTGCTCGGGCTGGCGGTGACCGAGGCTCCGAAAACTTCCATCATGGCGCGGCGGTAAGGCTTCTGATCGTAGCTGACCCGCACCATATAAACTTTGCATTCCAATCCAAAGAACGCGCAGGCCATCGCCAGAGCCGATCCCCACTGTCCAGCGCCGGTTTCGGTGACCAGACGCTTCGTGCCTTCCTGCTTGTTGTAATACGCCTGCGCCACGGCGGTGTTCGGTTTGTGCGAACCCGCCGGGCTCACGCCTTCGTACTTGTAGTAAATCCGCGCCGGAGTATCGAGCGCCTTTTCCAGTCGCCGCGCCCGAAATAGCGGCGAAGGACGCCACTGCGCATAGACTTGCCGCACCTCCGCCGGAATCTCGATCTCGCGCTCGGTGCTGACTTCCTGAAGAATCAGTCCCATCGGAAATAGCGGAGCCAGATCGTCGGGCCCGATGGGCTTGAGCGTGCCCGGATGCAACACCGGAGCCATCGGCTTCGGCAGGTCGGCAACAATGTTGTACCAGGCTTGTGGGATGCGGCTTTGAGGAAGGTTATATTGCGTCGGATTCATGCGGAACATTCTATCAGCGGCGGCTGCCCGCGGATGAACAATGTTCGCGCCCGACGCGAATACTCTACAATCTCCGCCCACCGCGACGGCTGGTTCAGTCCGCTTCCGGGATCGGCTCGATGCGTCCCAACAGGAACACATAACCCACAATCCCCAGCAGCAGAATTACGGTCGCGGTCACGAACGCGGCGGCGAAGGAGTGAGTCAGGGAAACGATGTATCCGGTAACGATGGGTGCGAAAATGGCGCCGATCTGGCCGGAGCAGTTGGCGACGCTGGCCAGCGTTCCGACGCTTTCGCGCGGCGCAATGAGCGAGGGAACGGTCCACGCCACCGGCGCCGCCGCAGCCAGTCCTCCCAAAGCAAGGCTGATCCAGATCAGCGCGGCCGTGGGAGTGTGAGCGCTGGCCGCGCCAAAGATGGCAAGCCCGAAAGCCATGCCCGCCACCAGCACGGTTTGGCGAACGCGGTTGGCATCGGCGCCACGCTGAATCAGAGCATCCACCAGCCATCCTCCGACCAGAAGATCGGTGCATGTAGCAAACAACCACGGCACGCTGGTGTAGAAGACCGAGTGAAACAGGTCCATGTGGAGAGTAATCGAAAGATAGCTGGGCAGCCAGGTCAGCAACAGATAGAACGTGTAGTTGTAAGCGCCCCATCCGAGCGCCAACCCCCAGACCTTCCGCCGGAGCAAAAGATAGCCCAGCGAGCTGCCACTTCGCGCTTTGACCTGGTCCTCCGGTTGCGCCCCGCCCTGCAGAACGAACCGGTGTTCCGCAACCGACAGTCCTTTATCTTCGCTGGGATTGCGGTACACAAAGTAAAACAGCACAAAGTAGAGAAAGCTGATGAACCCGGTGGCGGCAAAACTCCAGCGCCAGCCAAAGTACAACAGCAGCAAGCCAATAAACGGAACGCCAATAGCGTTGGAGAATTTCGCCGCCGCATCGGTGATCGCCGTGGCCAGGCTTCTTTCCTCGCGCGTGAACCAATACCCCAAAGCCTTGGCGTTCGCGGGAAACGTAGGCGACTCGCTCACGCCTAGAAGCAAGCGCGCTCCGAAAAACCACCTCAGGCCGGGAGCGAGAGCCGCCGCAAACGACGCAACGCTCCACAGAAAGGCGCTGATTCGCCCCACGCGCCGCACTCCCCAGCGATCCAGCAAAACTCCGGTGGGCAGTTGCATTGCGGCATAGGTCCAACTGAAGGCGCTGGAGAGATATCCGAACGCAACCAGCGACAAGCCGAATGAGGCGTGAAGCGCATCGCGCGAGACCGACAAATTGATCCGGTCGAAGAAGTTGACCAGCACTCCCAACGCCAGCACGAAAGCGATGCGCCATCGCCGGTGCGGCACGCTGGAATGGATCGAAACATCTGGCGGCATTTGTGGCGGCAAGGGCGCTCCGGCATCGTCAAGAGATTCTAACCTGAAACTCAATTTTCGAAATCCAGCCGCCCGGTAGTTCATGAAACTTAACCGACCATGCCAAGTTCAGATTTTCGAACCAATGCCATGTTCCGCTCCGGGTAACGAGTCATTTTTTCGGATGCGAAACACTAAACGCGGACGAGGCGACGAGAAACTTGCCCTGATCGCTGTTGGTGGAATCAAGGTCGAAGTAGTAAATGCTCCGTGACTCAAAGATGCGCACGCGGAAGTAATAGACTTGACCGGCTTCGGCGGTGAAGTTCGCCAGCCCAAACGCTCGCGAGCGCAATCCAAGCCACGATTGCCAGTTGACGCAGATATGCCGTTCGCCGGGCTCCGCGGCGAAGAAGAAGTAAGAACTGCCCTGGTTAGCTCCAACCCATGCGCCATCCAGTCCAACTTTGGTGAGCGCACAGCCGGTGCATGGTATTTCCCCGATGTCCTGAATGACATAGACCAAAGCCTTGCCCGGATCGGGCTGGGGAACCGGATGCTGGGTCGCATCTTGTTTGGCGTCGAATTTGACTGCCTTGGGGCCGCACGCAGCTTCGGAGGCGCCGATCGCGGCCTGATCCTGGGCAAAGGCGGAAGCGGCGAAAAGGATTATGACAAGCGCGGTTTTCATGTTTTTCCTCCGGCTGGGAGCCTAGCCGTTGCAGCGGATCAATCCGCAATCCACAGCCCAGCCCCGCTACCGGCAGAATAACCCTGCGCGACCGCCATGAATGCAGAGATTTGTCTAGTTTTGCAAAAGTCTGTCAAGCGCTACATGACACGATCTGAAAAATTGCGAGGACAAACTCTACTCACGAACGGAGGGAGACGCATCCGTCGCTCCCGAGATAGCGGCGCAACCCGTCCTGCCATTCCGGCAGGTGCAGGTGGATGCGTTGCCCGTGACTCGGGCGTTGCCAGCATCGCGGCGCTATAATTCCGGGCATCGGCGGCAAAGCGATTCGACGGTTCGCCGCATGCCCGCCAGTTCGAGCGCAATAGCTAGGATCAGACTCGGCGGGGCGGCGTTTCCGAATCGAGAGCCGTTTGTAGTTGTTCACCTGATATTGTTCAGCCAAAGCATTCACTTGGGCGGAAGGGACAACACGTATGCCTAGAGGTTTCCGTTTCCTACTACTAGCATTCCCGCTGATGGCTGCAAGCCGAGCTCATGCGTGCGAGCCCGTGGTCCCGTTCCTCCAGGTCATGACGCCGCTCGTCCTTTCCAAATCGCTCCTCGTACTGGCAGCCGCCGTGGTCGTGAAATCGGCGCTGTTCGCTTTCTTCGAACGACGCCTCCCGCATCTTCGCGCCGCTTGGCGAATGTTCCTCGGCAACGTGCTGACGAGCTTTGTGGGCCTGCTCGTCGCAGCGATGATCGCAAGCGGCGCTGGCGTTTGGATTGTCGGAGTGCCGTTGGTCTTTGTTCTGTGCTGGCTGCCATCGCGAAGGCTCGTCAAGGTCGCTCCTCTGGCCTGGTTGACGCGAATATCCCCCGCATTCCTCGCCGTGATCATGACCATCGCGCTGCTGGCAAGTTGCATTTTGTTTGCGCTGGGCCAAGGCGCGATCCGCACCCATCAGCTCATGCTTTACTGGACGATCAAGGTGGTAGCCATCTTTCTGGCCCTGCTCGCCAGCGTCACGCTCACCACAATCTGGGAAGAATGGGTCATCTGGCGGCTCAGCTCGCGTCCCGAGGGCAAGGGCTTCTTCGTCTCCGTTCTGCGCACCAACCTGTATGTACTGATACTGGTCATGGCGGTTCCCGCCGCGCTCATTCTCCCCAAGAGGCTCAAGTCGCCTGACTTTCTCGCCAAACATCCCCGCACCGTGGTTGCGCAAACCGCTACGCCATCTCGCTAGCAGCGGCGGTCGCCGAGATTGGCAGAGCCGACCCGCCATCGCCGCGATAAACTTACCGCGATCGTCTAACATCTATCTTTGGCCTGAAACCGCCATCTGAACTCTTGATAGGAGCCCGCCATGGAACCGTTCCGCTTTCATCTTTTTGTCTGTACCCAGCAAAAGCCAGAAGGCATCCCCTCCTGTCCGGCCAGCGGATCGTTCGCCGTGCTCGATGCGCTCGATCGCGAGATCCAGGCCCGCGGACTCGACAACCAGGCGCAACTCACGACTTGCGGCTGCATGGGATTGTGCGATGAAGGGCCAGTGCTCGTCGTCTATCCCGAAGGGGTGTGGTACCGCCGCGTGCGACCGGCGGACGTTGCCGAAATCGTCGCCACCCACCTCGCCGATGGCCAGCCCGTCGAGCGTCTCGTGTGGAACGATGCCCCGGCGATGAAGGCCATGTCGGCCGACCATCGCGACAAGTTCCGCGCCGCGATGGCTGCCCGCGATAAATCCGGGATGCTGCCCGATCGCCTCGAGCAGATGATCCGCGGCTACATGCCCAGCCGCTGCCTGCTATCGGCGCTCGAACTCGACATCTTTACCGCCGTTGGCGATGGAGCCAATGCCGAACAGATCGGCAAGAAGATCCACGCCAATGCGCGCGGCGCCGGCGTGCTGCTCAACGCGCTCGTCTCGCTCGGATTGCTTACGAAGACCGGCGACGATTACAAAAACACGCCCGAGTCGGCCCGCTTCTTTGTGCAGGGCTCGAAAGACAATCACCGCGATGGCCTGCTCCACTCCGCCAACATCTGGCATCGCTGGAGCACGATGACCGACGCGGTGCGCAGCGGCACCCGCGTCCCCACCGCTCCGCCTCGCGACGCCGCCCCGGAATGGACGCGCAACTTCATCGCCGCCATGCAGCGCCACGCCAAAGATCGTGCTCCGTTGGTCGTGAAGGCCCTGGGCACCGCCGGAATCCGCCGCATCCTCGATCTCGGCGGAGGCTCCGGCGCATACTCCATCGCCTTCGCCAAAGCTAGTCCCGAGGCGCGGTGCGAGATCCTCGATCTCCCGGAGGTCGTTGCCCTCACCGCCGAATATGTTCGCCAGGCCGGCGTCTCGGCGCAAGTTACGCTGTGCGCCGGAGACATGCTGCACGACGATTTCGGCTCCGGCTACGACCTCGTCATGCTGAACGCGATCTGCCACATGTTCTCCGAGGAGCAGAACCAGGCCATCTTCCGTCGCGCCCGCCACGCTCTCGCGCCGAACGGCCGTCTCGTGGTGCAGGACTTCATTCTCAATCCCGACAAAACCGGGCCCCAGCACGCGGCATTGTTCTCCCTGAACATGCTCGTCTCAACCGACGCCGGCGCCAGTTACAGTGAACCCGAATACACCCGCTGGATGAAGGCCGCGGGTTTCACCGATGTAAGCCGGATCAACCTACCCGGCCCGAGCGACCTGATTGTGGGTGTGGGGAAATAGGGTATCCCGTGTTTCCGAGTTGTCCGTGGCGCGATGCGGATCCGGATTCGAGCCTACCGCTGGTGAGTGTAGCGACCTGATTTCGCCAATGGAACCATAACAGCTCCTCTGGTGTCTATGTTAACGAAGCCACCAACCGAAGGAGTATGCTTCTCCCGATGACCGGAGTCTGTCTCAACTCGTGGCGACCGTACGGGTGCGAGTGGAGTGTCGGCTACTTGTGGCGCTGGATGAACTGGATTGTGCGCCTCGATGTCGTCGTGCTTGCGCTCATGCTCGCTTATGTCGTCGTCGTTGTCGCCCGCGTTTTCTGTCGCTACTACTTAGCTCGGCGTGCGAGACAGATTGATAGTGCCAGTAGCAGGAAGCTCGCCGCCACCCTGAGAATTGAGTTGGGCGGTCTCAAAGCAATTGCCTCTAGCGCCCCGTACCTCGGGCTTGCTGGCACATGCGTCGGCATAATGAGCGGACTCGGATTCGGCGGAATCGCCATGGAAAAAAACGCTGCGCTGGCGCTGATTTCGTCAAGAATAGCCGTAGCACTGGTTACAACCGCTGCGGGAATACTCGTGGCTGTTCCCGCGACATGTGCCTACAACTATCTCCGCACGCGGAGAGACTTGCTTGAGAACGAAGTGCCTAACGACCCGAGCCCAATAAGCGGATACCGGCAGGGTAGACGGAGGCTCGCGTTAAAGAAACGATTCTCTCAACTCCCGGCGTTCGGCTTAATTGCCGCATCCGGTCTGGCGGCACTCGTTGCGATGTATGCGCCGTATTTCGCCCCGCGAGCGCCAACTGGCCTCGAGCTCGAACTCGCCCCATCCTGCTGCGGGAATTGTTCTAACAACCGAGTCACCCTTCTGCACATAACCGACGCAGGCGAACTCCTGCTGAATGAACAGCAGATAGATTGGAACGGTCTGGCAGGTCGTTTATCAGAGATTTACAGGGTGCGAGAGGAACGTACGCTAGATCTCGTTGCCGACGATGGGGTGCGGTTTCAGACCGTAGCCGATGCGCTCGACATCGTGGAAAACGTTCCCGCCACGACAGCTTCTCAGGCGACTGGCATGGAAATGGACAAGCTAGACATCACGGTGCGGTTGATAACTCCTGGCGTTTGGAAAGCTCGTTGCCGTGGGCCTGTCGCGACTGGTTCGGGACACCATGTTTCAAAATAGTCGGCGATAATCGCCATTCCTCGCACCGATGCACACCCCCCGCAATCGCCCTCTTCGGCAACCATGAGTGCTCTCAGGGATTTGCTTTGAACTTACCTTTCGACACAGCCCCCCGTCAAAAACACAGATCCTCCGGTCTAGCGAGCCAGCTTGCCCAACGCGGCAACGGCATGAGCAGGAGCCAGGCGCACCGAAAACTTGTCATCGTGTCCACAGCTGATGACTGTAATTTGGTTGGGATATTCTCTGACCCAGACAACCCGCTCGGGGTTCACAAAGACTTCCAGGCCGTCCACATCTTCAAACATTACAAACTCCACGTTGCCTCCTTTTGGCAATCCTCCGGCGCCCTCTTTCAGTATGTCAAAATCACCGAAGCGGTTCGGTAGATTGTACAGGCGTCGAGATTCAATACGCCAAGCGGGAGGCGGTTGTGGTAGAAGAATCGCGATACCGCTCATTGAGGGGTTTTGAGCGCTATCGCCTGCTTTGAACAGTTGGTGGTGTAAACTGGCCGCAGATCGGTCGCGAAAGATGGGGAAGTATAAGCGTCTCTGCTACATCACGGCTCTGATCGGATCAGCCGTCGTTGTCTACGCCATTTTTTTTGGATACTACACACGAACCAAAACCTTCTGCCTGACCTATTTCCCGGACAATACCTACCAACCTGCCAGCAATCTCCCAAATGTTGATGGACAGGGAAAACCGAAGGTGGTGATGGTGAGAAGGTCGGGCCAGATCGAGTGCTTTGACGTTTTTTACTCCCGCAAGTTGAAGGAACTGTTGGCAGCAAGCCCTTCTCGACGCGTGGCGATTACCTATCGAGTCAGGTACCGTTTGCACCCCTTCTGGATCGAAACACTTGACGTAGCTGGCCTCGGCATTGAGCCGACTACAAGTCCGTACACGGTACGGGGAGCATACCGAAGCAGTAACGTCGGTCCCGGAGAGTGCTTCTAGGCTGCATGTTAGGTCGTCCCGTGTCGCAAAATCGCCATGACACTCACCGACCCCGCCATCGGGGTTTTGAGCGCTACGGCCTGTCTTCGTCAATCACGAAAGAAATTCGCGTTGAAACTCTCTTTGGCCAACTGGTCGTTGTCTGACGCGTTGATAGGTCCGTCTGCCGTGTCCAGTTCCTCTCAGCGGAAAGCCTCCAATGCACCGTCTCCGCCTGAAGTATCAACGTCCCGCGGTCGAGCGCGCCAAGCCCATCGGTTTAGCCGGTCCGGCGTTTTGCCGGTTCGACTCAATGAAAACGCCTACGCTCTTCGCCGGCATGGGCTCGGCAAACAAGTATCCCTGGGCCGACCCACAACCGGCCTTCGCCAACAGTTGGTGTTGGTCAGGTGTTTCCACCCCTTCAGCGACCACTTTAAGTTCCAGATTACGCGCCAGCCCGACGATGGTTTTAACGATGGCATAGTTTCCGCCATCCATCGTTTTAACGAACGACTGATCGATTTTCAGCGTATCCACTGGGAAGCGTCGGAGATAGCTCAGCGAGGAATATCCCGTGCCAAAATCGTCGATACTCAGCCTCACTCCTAAAGTCCGCAGTTGCGACATGGTTTGCTCCGTCGCCGCAGCGTCGTTCATGGCCAGGCTTTCGGTGATCTCGATGGCGATCGACCGCGGATCGACCCCGCTCTCTTCCAGTGCATCTTTGACGTGCCCAATAAAACCGGCGTGAGAGAAATGCTTGGAACTGATGTTGACGCCGACATATAACGGCGGGTCTGGCCGGATAGCGCTTTCGCCAACTCGCCGCCTCCAGGCACGCCGTCCTCAACGCCCAAACACTGATAGGAACAATCAGCCCGCACTGTTCTGCTACCGGGACAAAAGTGTCAGGTGGTATCGGATTCGATCCCGACGGCTGCCACCGCAACAGCGCCTCGAAGCCCTGTACTGCCCCCGTATCCACCGCGACGATTGGCTGGTAGTGAAGTGTCAGTTCTTTATTCTGGAGCGCGTATCGCAGCTTGGCTTCCAGCATAAGCCGGCTCATGACCTGCTCGTGCATCGTGCGGTCAAACAGCTCACTGCAAGCCTTGCCTTTGTCTTTCGCGCGATACATGGCGATATCCGCATTCTGCAGCACCGCCTCCGCCGATGTCCCTGGCGATGTCAGCGCGATGCCAATGGACGTACTCTTGAACACCTCCAGTCCCTCCACCAGGAACGGCCGTGTAAATGACGACTGGATCCTCTGCGCGACACGGATGGCATCGCTCGGATCGGTAACGTCCTCCACCAGCACCGTAAACTCATCCCCTCCCATCCTGGCGATTGTCAGGTCGCTGCGCATGCATGCCCTGAGTCGGTTGCTCACTTCTTTGATCAGAACGTCCCCAATTACGTGGCCATAGCAATCATTGACGTCCTTGAAGTCGTCAATATCGATGAAAAGGACGGCCGCAGCCTGGTGTGGATGCCTTTTCATCCGGTCCACGACGATTTGCAGGCGCCCCAGAAACAAGGCCCGGTTGGGAAGCCCGGTGAGCACATCGTGGGTGGCGTTAAAAAGCAATTCATCCTGCGCCTGCTTCCGTTCTGTTATGTCCCGGGCGTTGTAAACAATGCCGCCGATGTTCTTGTGCTGAATCAGGTTTCGAACCACACACTCGAAATGCAGCCACCTGCCGTCGGCATGCCGTAGCCGGAACTCAACTATCGGATTCTGGCTCGGAATCTGTCTCGGATTCTGCCCATGCGCCGCCGATCGCCGCCCCGTGCTCATGGTTTTCGCGAAATCGTCCGGATGTACCAATTCGATCAGGTTCGTTCCAACCAGACTGTCTCCATGCGCCGCTAGAGCCATCGCAACGGAAGGACTGGCGTACTGGATTTGGCCAGAGGGATCGGCGATCAGAATGATGTCGGTGGACTGCTCGGTGAGAGCACGGAAGCGCTCTTCGCTCTCCCGCAGCGCGTTGCGTTCCGTTTGTTGCAACTCGCCGAGGTGCTCTTGCCGCTTGAGCCGGAGAAAAAGTATCAGCATCGCGGCCGCCGCCAATACTGCGACCCCCAGGAATTCGTTTCTAGCCCTGAACGCAACTCCCTGCGCCCATTTGTCCTCGGCTTCAACGGCAATCTGAAGTTGGTGCTGCATCAAGTCGAACTGCGGGCCGACCGCCTGAAAATCGGCCTGCTTGGCCTCGTCAAAGTCCCGGACTTGCATCAGTATCCATTGCCGCCCGGCCGACGCGATGTAGTTGTCTAACGCGGGCCAGGCCTGATCGAGGGCAGCGCTGTGATAAGCGTGAAGATGCGCCGCCAGCACTGCTTTCGGCAGCGCGTGCCTTGCCTCCCGCATCTCCGCGTCCGCTTTCGGAGTCAGGTTCTGATTTTGCAAGGCGGTCAACGTTAGATTGTTGATCTCTCGCGTAAGCACCGCAATTTGATTGAGCGTTGCCTGGGCAGAGCGGGCTTCATCCACCTGGTCCCTGTGAAACCAGGAGAGAAAAACCAAGACGGCGATAGTCGTCCCGAAAAAACCAAATACAAATACCAATTTCGGGCGCACTACGAGACTCCCTAATCGCGTCTTCACGGTTCTTTGCGTAGCCCGGAGCAGTCTATTCATGAAGCGCCAACCGGGCCCCTTCGCCAGCCCGTTTGTCCAAAAGTGGGGGATCGGTCGATCTGCCTTACAGCCAATGCCCCATACTAATATCGAGGATCAGGGCCCGTTTGGGTACGTCCCAATGAGCACGCGAGATTACCAAAGTACATGCGGTTTCAGTGCCTGAATGTCAAGTTCTCCATTACGGGGATGGGGCCCATGCTCCCTGGCGATGGCATGGTACTGCTCCGGAGTTTTTCCGCTTCTTGAGTAATTGGACTAATAGATGACCTTTAGCGAAAACTGAATTTGCCGTGAGGTTCCCTCAGTCTTGCTGATGATGCCAAACCCCGACCCTTTGATGGTGTTCGCCGGCAGCCCCATGTTGACCACATTGAACAAATTGAAAAACTCCTCGCGAAACTGCAGGTCCGCCCGCTCCAGACCGCTTTCTCGGTGGCCCATCGGAGTCGTCTTGATGAGCGCAAAATCGAAATCATAATATGCCGGGCCGCGAAATGTATTTCGGCCGAGCGTTCCAAAGCGCCCCGAGTTTGGTCCGGTTCCCCCCGCGATCCCGACCGGAATGGAAAAGAAGCTGGCGTTGTCCGCGCCGCGCCCAAAATAATCCTCCCGGGGTCGCGTTGAGCTGTTGGCCGTCGAGAGGTCCGGTATTCCGATCTGGTCGGGCCGGTCCGCGCCAATCGTTCCCGCGCCCGTCTGCTGGATCCCCGAATAAACCGTAAACGGCGAACCACTGGTGATCGTCGAGATGCTCAGCAACTCCCAGCCCTTCGTCAACAGGTGCGTTCGATCCGACTGAAGTCCCAAATGCTCGAAATGCAAATCCTGGGCCGCGCTCAACGTGAAGGCGTGCGTCACGTCAAAGCTTGACGGCCCTCTTTCCGCTTGTGTATCGAAAGGGTCTTGCGGGCCGAACACCGCCACTGCGCCCGTCGATCCGGCTCCTCCGATCACGCCGCTGACATCATCCAGCGATTTGCCCCAGGTGTAGCCTGCCTGCAATGACGGACCGCCATGCCCAACCTTGCCCGACAGTGAGGTCTGCAAGGCGTTGTACGACGAGTGCGACGTTGCTGTCATCACAGACTCGAATCCGAAACCACCCGTCACCGCTCCGCTGCTGTCGAAGTTTGTAAATCGCGCAAATTCCGGATCCGCTCCGGGATACGCGTTTGGATAGGACATTCTGGGAAGTCGGAACGCCGATGTTCCGACATACGCCGACATCTGCCGTGAGGCCGCCGAAAGCCCGTTCCAGCCCCAGCGTCCAAGTCTCCAAGTACCCATTGCCGAAGCGCCGGTCGATCCCGGCCAGACTCAGCAGCGAGAGCTGCTGACTCGGCGACAGCGTCGCCAAATCCTGCTGGTATCGATTTACGTCCATCACCGTATTCGCCGGGACTTTTTTCGGATCGCCGCTGGCCAGCACGTTCACGCCAGCGGTGTTATAGACGGGCGGCAATTCGTTCGGTGTAATTTGGAATCCGTAGGCAATCTCCCCGTTTTGCGCCGCATTGACCCGGGGATAAACAACGTAGGGCGTTGACCCCGTAAGAAAATTGTCTTGCCAGATATTTGGCGGAATCACTGTGATCGCCCCGCCCATGTGCACATGCACCGCCTGCGGCGCTTTCCAGTCCACCTGCAAACGCGGCCCCCAGCCGTTCCCATCGGTCTGATACCTAGGCTGCGGATTGATCAAATATTCCTGTCCCACGCCCGCAGGTGGGAACGAATTCAGAAAACTCGATGTCCGGTACGCCCGCTCCGCAATCGGCGTGTAGAGCTCATATCGAAGCCCATAATCGAGCGTCCACTGCGGATTGATTTTCCATGTGTCTTCCACGTAGGCGTTCACGTCGTTCCGGTTGATCGCCGCCGGCCCAATGTGCGCGCCATTCGACGCGTAGGGCGGCGCGACTGCGATCGTGTATCCATACGGATACCCGAGTAACAGACTGCTCATCGTGTCTGGCAGGGCCTGGCCAGGCTGAACATCATGCTGTCCACTCGCAGAAGGAATGTACACCGGCGAATAAACTGTTCCACCGCCAAAATCGTACTCGCCGTTGGGACTTATACCGAAGTATGTCGTGTCCCGGTTCAAGCGTGCTTCCACACCCCACTTCACGACGTGTCGCGCTGTCGTCCAGGAAGCATTCAATTGCCCCTGGAACAAATTCCCGAACGCCGACATCACCGAACCCGCCGCGCCGTTGAACGGCTCATAGAGGCCATCGATGAACTTCAAAGCCGGATCGGTGTGGTTCGGCGTCACAAACGACGGCGTCGTTCGCGTGAAACTCAACGACGCCGACCACAGAAAGCGCGGTGACGCGGTGCGCGTGTAAGTGATGACCCCGTTCCGCTGCCGATCCACATACTGCACGCCAAAGCTCGGGTCAAGCAGTGTCTGGTCCGGATTTGTTGTCGGTCCCGTTAGATTGTCGTAATTGAATCGACCAAACAATTGTCCTTTTGCGCCAACTTTCTGATCGATGCGGATGGAAAACTGGTCCGTATCTGTGTTCACGTTTGAAGGCGCTGCATAGGTACGCGCACCATACGCTCCGGTTGGGTTGTTGGGGAGTGGATAACGCGCCAGTATTGTCGCGATCGCCGGATTCACTCCCGGACTTTCTGGACTCCCCGCTATTTGCAGCGTGTCCGTGCTGCCATCCGGATACGTCACAAAGTCCTGACCCGCTCGCTCTGCTGCCGTTGGCACAGCCAGCACCTGCGTTGTTCCCAGCACCTGTCTGAATCCCTGATACTGCACGAAATAGAACGTCCGGCCGCGCCCGTCATATACATTCGGCAACACGACTGGCCCGCCGTTCGTAAATCCGAACTCATTCCTCCGGAACGGAGGGATCCGGCCCGGCTCCGCAATCGACGGGTGATCGAAATAATTCCGCGCATCGAGAGCGGAGTTTCTCAAGAACTCGAAGAATGACCCGTGAAATCCGCTTTTCCCGGATCGCGTCACGATGTTGGTGAAACCCGCCGCGCCCCGCCCGATGTCCGCCGGCATCCAGCCCGAGCTCGACTGCAACTCCTGAATCGCATCCACGTTGAAATTTGTGAACGTACTCCCGCCCATCTCAGGATCGCTGGTATCCGCGCCGTCCATCGCGAACACGGCCTCAACGCCGCGCTGTCCATTGACGGCAAACTGCTGGGTAAAATTCGTCTGCCCATTCACGTCCGTCATGGTGCCCGCCGCCAGCAACAGCAACGTGCTGAAGTCGCGTCCGTTCAACGGTAGCTCGCTTACCGTTTGGCTGGAGAGTTTCTCACCGCCCGTTCCGCCGGCCGTGTTCGAAGTTGTGCTGGCATTCCCAGTCGAGGCTCCTGCTGCGGGAGCTTGCGGATTGGCTGCGACAGATAGCATGTTTTGATCGGATACCGTCAGCACAACGGTCGCTCCATTAATATCCACTGGCAATGTCGGTGTCGGACCTCGCCCGGGCAGTTGCACGGTCACGCTATGCGGCCCTTGTGCAATGCTCGCAATCGCAAACTCTCCATCATTTCCCGTGACTGCGGTTAGCTGGTTCTTGTTGAGCGTGGATGCGAATACCGTTACTTTCGCTCCGGCCACAGGCTGGCCGGCGGCTGTGCGTACCACCCCGGTCCAGGCCGTCGCAGACGGTGCGCTGGGTTGGGCGTTGAGCTGGACCGCGACCGTCAGCCCCAATAAAAGACTCCCCTGCATTAGGCAGAGGATTTTATGAAAAGTCCGCGCCATTACGCTTTCCTTTCCGTTTCGTGATGCGCTGCCGGCATGCTGTTTGCTCACTTCCCGCCTCGTTGACCAGAAACTTGTGCATTGCCTTTCTCACGGGCGAAACAAACCCAGCCAAAGCCGCGATGAGAAGGGCAAAAAGCGGAGGGAACCCGGATCGCATGACCACGGGCGCCAGCACTACATAAATGAGGGTGGTGAGAGCTCCCGACTGCAAGTGCAATGCCGGGTCTGCGGCCCAATCCGTATTGCGAAGTCATTGCCGATGCGCACGTGAATGCCGTCATCCATAGAGAGCATACCAGTTGGCCGTAGTTGGCGATAAATCGCGACAACGCTCATTGAGGGGTTCTGAGTGTAATCGCCTGCTTACGCCAATATGCATCCTCTTTACATCGCTTGGGGGTAGACTATTCTCGTAAGCGAGAGCCGAAGCGAGGATACGGTCTTGAATATCGACGGGTCTAAGGTACTCGGGATTGAAGTGGCGTCGGCTCTTACAGCCGCACCGATGATCATCTGGATCGCACTGTATGGGGCTGCCCGTTGGTGGTCTATTGGCTTGCGCCCGGTATTGCAGTGGTTGAGAATACTGCGTTGGGTGGGCTGGGGATTAGCAAGCGCGCTGTACATCACACATTTCGCTCGCGACCGTTTCCCTTGGGCTTATGGAGCAGCAGTCTTCGCGTTTTCGGCGGGCTTAGCGCTTCCGGAGAGTTGGGTGAAGCGCCGGTTCGCTTCCGACTTGATTGAGCCTTCCGAAGATCGGTCTGCCAAGTAAGCGTGAATAGCTGTTGCAACATCGCCATTACACTCACCGACCCTGCCGTCGGGGGTTCTGAGCGTAATGGCCTGATTTCAACAGTTGAGGTAGAGTTTCCCCATGAAGAACCTGTTCGCTCTTGCTCTTCTGGGAGCGTTTGCATCGACCGTCCTCTGCACCGCCGTTCGAGCAACCGTGGCCGGATCGCTCCCAGATATTTTCGTTTCCGTCCTGGACGGCTAGCGAGATTCCTTGCCCAGCGGCCACCCCTGCTACAAACGCAGGCCGGGGGATGAGAGGTGAGTATAAATACGGTGGTAGAGAACCGAACAAGACCACCAGAGAATCAGACCAAATCCCGCCGAAAAAACACTGATCGATCGCAGTGTCCTCCGCTCACCTGAGTTTTTCAACACCTTCATGTGTTTATGGTCAGACGTGGGCTCGCTGTCGAAATCATCACCCGTCCAAGAACATACTCATGCAATCGGCTTTCCGGGAGATGTTTGAACCGAAGTACTGAGGCCCTTGATGACAAACCACCTCGTACCTCGGTAGGAATCGGCGACTACCCATCCACCAGCCAACAGCGCCACATTGAGGATAGTCTCACTCCACTGGAAGGGATCCCTGGACCCATTCGCCACGATCGGTACCCAAACCAGAACCAGGAACAACGTGAGTTGCACGACCGAGAGCGTGACTGCCAGCCGCGCATAAAGGCTGGTGAGGGCAGCTACGCCCGCCGCGATGAAGGCGCAGCCGGTGAAATATGCCCAGAACAGATGACCTGGCAGCCAATTGGGAACGAGCGAAAGGGTGTCTTTTACGTCGATGAAATGGGCCGCGCCGAAGAAGATCAAGGACAAGCCGTAGAGCGCGCGGGCAATGCGAAGGCCATTGCCGCCGACCGCAAAGCCAAGGTGGTCACGGTCCCAGTCGGTGGCAAACAAGGCATAGAGGACCAAGGAAGCGGCCAACATGACCGTAAGCGGGAACACGGACCAGCAAGCTGCAAAAGCGGGTAGAAGAAGAAAGTTTGGTAACCGGAATAATAACAACCAAAGAAAAAAGGTGGCGACCAGTAAGCGCGCGGCAGCGCTCGCCACGCGCCGAATCAGTAGACCGACACCCGCTGCGAAGGAGATCAACGAGACCAAGGACACGAGTAGACCGCCTGCGGAGACCTTGGGTGCCGGATTCCAGCCGGGGACGAAATCACGGCGAACCAGGCCTATGATTCCTAGACCGATCATGGTGACCGCGAAGATGCCACGACCTGTGCTTGCGATGCGCATCGGTTTGCTTCAGGAAGGTTCAGTTTCCCAAAAAAGAGAGCGATTCACAGTCTCGAAGATACAACTTTGTTAGAACAAAAAGACCTGCCAGAGCTTAAGAGATTCGCTGTAGTTGTTGAGAAATCGCCATTTCACTCATTGACTCCCTTGAGTGTACAACCTTCTTATACCTCCGACTCCCCGGCGACTGTTAGTGTCCGTCATCACTCGAAGTCAACGGGAGGCATTAAAAGCACACACTATTTCTGCTTTTGTGGCGGAGTTGGCGGCGGCGACGTTCTGCTCGCTCGAGGGAGGCACAATGTTCTTGATCCTCATGTAGGTCACAAGGTTCCCGTAGTGTTCCATGTTGTGCACATTGTTGAAATTCAGCACGCCTAGTTTTGGCGTATCGGTTCCGAATAGCTTCACGATTTGACTT
Source organism: uncultured Acidobacteriaceae bacterium (assembly GCA_963709835.1). Classification (GTDB taxonomy): domain Bacteria; phylum Acidobacteriota; class Terriglobia; order Terriglobales; family Acidobacteriaceae; genus Acidiflorens. The sequence goes on along the minus strand of CAVPYG010000089.1, from coordinate 46,311 downwards.
CCGGACGCGTCTGTCATTCCATCGTAAGCCTTGTCGCAGTAGGCGAAGGCGGTCTTGAGAGCGACGATCAGATCCGCCTTGGAAGTCTTGGTTTGTTCGATCTTCGGTTCAGGATTCTTCTCGTCGAGCGCTTTCGAACAAAACAGGTATTGGGCGTCGGCCACGTGCCCAAGGATCTGGCCGTAGCTGCGGACCGCCTCGGTGGGCCTGAAGCTGTAACTCTCCTCGGGCATTTTTTCGGCGGAGCGGAGCAGAAGGTCCTTCTGGAATCCGTAGACGCGCTTAGTGAATGCGCTGAGCGGATTCTCCTGCGACCAGGCGGCGACCGTCGCAAGAAGAAGAAGGCAGATGCAGATCGGAAGCTTTCGCATGGCTTATCCTCCGCGACAAGGATACACGACTCGGACAGAAAACGGTTCCCGTGCGACAAGTTCTTGAAAATTACAGGTCCACACCCTCGCCTGAATTTTCCGCGTAGCGATGTCTGTTGGTGAAACATCGCGATTTCGCTCATCGACCCGATTCCTGACCCTAAACCCCCGCCAAATCGTGATTTTGGTGGGCAGAGTGTGCAATATTGAACAGACAGCCCTCGTCCGACTTCGCTGTGTTGAATTTTCTTAGAAGGCCGACGGGAAGGAAACTGGGCTGGATTTTCTCCTTTGCAGAAGTCCAGATTTCCTCGGGCGGTGCGGCGTGCTCCTCGCCCGAGGGCATTAAGTCGCACCGCTTCTTTTCACCACGCCGCTCTGAGCGTGTTCCGTCAGGCCTTCGGCGGAACCTAGATCTATGCTCGGTTGCCCCGTCCACAGAAGCCACAGACGCGGGGCAGAGCCGACAGCCCCTTCAGTTGGATACTCGGTGCGAGGTATTCGCCGCGCGCCGCCTCATGCTTCATCAGGTCGGTGCTTAAGTATTTCTTGTTGTCGTCCGGAAACACGGTTACACCACCGCTTGCGGTTCCGGAACTGCCTCGGCCGTCATCGGCAGCGTCGCACCGCCGAGAGCGCCTGAACTACGGAACCACCGTTGCGCCGGGCGCGCTCGCGAGATAGCGCCGCAACCCATCCTGCCATTCCGGCATGTGGATGTTGTAGGCGTGCAGACTCTCCGGCGCCATAACGGAATACGCCGGCCGCCGCGCCGGACGCGGGAATTCTGCCGTGGTCACGGGCTTGACTCTCGCCGGCAGTCCCGATGCGCGCACGATTTCGGCGGCAAACTCATACCATGTGCAGTTGCCGGAATTCGTCACATGCACGATCCCGCGCGCGGACGCGCGGCAAAGTTGCACCAGAGCCGACGCCAGATCGCACGTGTAGGTCGGGCTGCCCCGCTGGTCGTTCACTACCGAAATCTCCGGCACCGCGTAAATCTCAGGCCGCGTCGCCGCCAGCTTTAGAATCGTTGCGGGAAAACATTTGCCTCCATGCCCAAACAGCCACGCCGTCCGTGCGATACAAACGTCGGGCAGAATCTCAATCAGCCGTTCTTCCGCCCGCGCCTTGCTCTCGCCATAAACGCTGGCCGGATTCCTCGGATCGCTGGTTTCATACGGCGATCCTTTCGTGCCGTCAAAAACGTAGTCCGTGCTCACAAACAATAATCGCGATCCAGCTTCGCGGGCAGCCTCGGCCACATTCGCCGCGCCTTCGCAATTGACGGCGAACGCCAACTCGCGGTTCGACTCGCATCCATCCACATCGGTGTAGGCGGCCAACAACAGGATCCATTCCGGACGGGAATCGCGAACCAAGCCGCGAATGAGCTCGTGGTCGCGCAGGTCGGCGTCTTCGACCGAAAACACAGTGAGTTGCTCGCCGCTCAGCGCCGGGACCAGGTCATGCCCCAGCAATCCCGAAGCTCCAAATAGCGTGACGCGCATAGGGGCATTGTAACTGGAAGCGCTGCGGGCAAGAATGACAGCCCGCTGACTTCATCTTCCTTATTCTCTACTCCGTCGCAGCCGCCTCTGGCGCCCGCACCCGCCGTCGCAGCGCGTGCAGGATGAGCGATCCGCTGATGCCGAAGCAGATCACCGCGGCAAACGCCACCAGATACATCATGCGGCGCGGCATTCCGAGGTAATCCGCGAACAACGCCACCATGGCGCAGACAATGCCCAGCACGTTAAGCCACAGCGGAGAATGGACATTCGGAAGATCGCGGCGAAACCAAACCTGGAGCAGCAGCGCGGCCAGTCCGATCGCGGCCACCACCACCAAAGCGATGGGACTGTAAAAAGCATTCGGCTTCGTATAGATCACGACCAGCGCCAGCGCCAAAAGAAGCAGCCCGGAAGCGATCACCGTCCACCGGCGCGCCACGCCGGACTGCGACTGGGATTGAGACTCCGACTGAGACTGAGACCCGGGGCCCGTCACCTCGCCATCTCCTCGCCATTTTGCATATTGGCATTGTACGTCGGCTCTTTCTTCCGTGCTCAGGCATTGCTGGTCGGCATCCATTCCGACGGCCGATGCTCGCCGTGCGACATTGCATAAAGCACGAGTTCCACCCGGCTCGAAATTCCCACCTTGTCGAAAATGCGCAGCAGATATTTCTTGATGGTGTGTTCGCTGAGCCCCAATTCCGTGGCCACTCTGCGGTTGCTCATGCCGTCGGCCACCAGCGCCACCACCTGCTCCTCGCGCGGCGTCAACAGAAACCTTCCGCTCGAGTTGACCACGCGCAGCGCGGGCACCTCCGATAAAGCGTCCAGCATGTAATTCATCTGCTGCCGGTTCAGCCAAACCTCTCCTTTGAAAACGCAGTGGATGCACTTGCAGAGCATGGAAAATGGAGTATGGGTAAAAAGGAATATCCCCTTCGCGCCCGCGCGGAAGGCATTCACCACCAGTTCGCGGTCGTCGCTCTCGGCCAGCAGCACCGGAGCGGCCTTGGGATACGAAACCCGCAACCAGCGCACCAAGCTCAGGTCGGGCAGATGGTTTCCCGCAATCAAGACCACGTCCGCTCGATTCGATTGCAAAAATTCGTGCAGAGCGGACGTTTCCAAAGCGACGGTCGAAACCTGAAAGTCCCGCCGGCTTCGCAACGCCCGCTTCAAGAGTTGTGATTGAATGGGACTTGAATCGGCAACCACGACATGCACTGCTTCCGTTGCGGCCGGGCTCGATTCCATTGGCTGTTTTTCGGAGTGGATCGTCTTCACGCTCCCATCATGCCCCAAAGCGCTGGCCACGGATGTGGGTTTCATCACACTCCGTTGGTGATAAATCCCCGCCTACTTTCGAGGGGCGCACCCGCGCGCGACTTCCTCCTCGGCGCTCTTTGTTCCGGCGCGTCGCCGAGGCCGAAAACCCAAGCCTGGCAGCTTATTTGCCGCTTTCATCATTTGTCCCATGGCTGCAATGTGCCCGGTACCGCAGTGGACAGTACTTTCCAAGTCTTGTGGCGCCGGGCACCGGGCGGTAGGGTCGAGGAAACAGCTCAAACGCCCGAGTTGCTTTGATTCGCCGTTCAGAGCAACGGTGAGAGACCGGAGATGAATGCATTCGCACAACACGCCGTTTTGAGAGCTGCGGGCATGCTCATCTTGCAGCTTGCCGTGGTCACTTCCGCTCAAGAGGCTGTGCCGTCGCCGGCTTCGGCGCCTGGATCCTCTGCTCCGCCAACCGGCAAGTTCGCCCTGGCGGAGAGCTCGCAGAGCCAGGACCGGCTGGGCACGGACAGCCTCACCCACGGAGCGATCGCACAACCCGGGAAAGCGGGTGGCATGGGAGATCCTGCATTCGGAGGGGAACGCCATCCGCTTTACCGGCTTTCGAAATCCGACGTTGTGGACGTAACTTTCACTTTCTCTCCCGACTTCAATCAGACCTTGACCGTGCAGCCCGATGGCTTCGTCGCCCTCAAAGGCGCGGGCACGCTGCTCGTGGAAGGGCTCACCGTCCCTCAGATGCAGCAGGCGGTTGCCGATGCCTACCGCGCTTTCTTGCGCGAACCCGAGGTCACCGTGACTCTCAAAGATTTTGACAAGCCTTACTTCCTCGCTTCGGGCGAGGTGGCGCGGCCGGGAAAGTACGAACTGCGCGGCGACTTGACCGTCAATGAAGCCGTCGCCATTGCCGGCGGCTTCACCCAGCAGGCCCGTCATTCCCAGGTGGTTGTGTTTCGCCGCATTTCCGCCTACGTCGCCGAATCCCACGTGATCGACGTAAAGAAGATGCTGGATTCCCGCGATATTCGCGAAGATCTTCACCTTCAGCCCGGCGATTTTATTTTCGTGCCGCAGAGCCGCGTTTCCAAGGTCCGCAAGTACGTTCCCACCAGCGCGATGAGCTGGTACATGAACCCATTGCAGTTTTAGCGGAAAGGAGCAGCAGCATTCACTGATTGCGTTCTTCAAAATCTGGCGAGTCCCCATAAAGCCCGCCGGGTGTGATCGGCTTTGCTGTACGATCCATGTCCGCGGAATGGAACCCAAACTCGCACACTCCTGCGTCCCCAACGCCCCGCGAACTGGCGGCCACGCTGTTCCGCCGTCCGCGGCTCGTCGCCCTTTCTTTTGGGTGCGTATTGGTGGCCGCCTCGCTCTTTGTGGTTTTCTCCGCCCGCTATGAATCCCACTTCAAGGTCCTGCTGCGCCGCGGACGCTTTGACCCCGTCGTCTCTCCCCAGCCCCCCAGCTCCATGGATTTCACCCGTCCCGACATTACGGAAGAAGAACTGAATTCCGAAGTCGAACTCCTGCGCGACGAAGGTCTCCTGAAGCAGGTCGTGAAAATGGCGGAACTCGTTCCCGCCAACACACCGAGTGCCGACCGTCCAGCCGAGATCGAACACGCCGTTCGCAAGCTGGCCCGCCGCCTGGATGTGGAAGCTCTCAAGAAATCGAACCTCATCCAGGTCAGCTACAAAGACACCAGTCCGGAACAAACCGCCCGCGTACTCTCTGCCCTTTCCACCCTCTACGTGCAAAGGCATACCAACCTTCAGCGGCCGCCGGGGGAAATCCAGTTTTTCGACCAGCAGACCGCGGAATACGAAAAGAGACTCCATCAGTCCGAAGCCGAACTGGTGCGCTTTACTCGCGATCGCGGCGTGGCGTCGGCGGCCACGGAACGCGACATCGCGCTCCAGAAGTCAGGCGAAGCCGACGCGGCTTGGCGCCAGATCGACCAGGATCGTGTCGAGACCGAGCGCAGAATCGCCTCCCTCGCCGAACAGCTCAAGTCGTTTCCCATTCGTTCCGTGACCCTCAAGCGCTGGGCCGATAATCCGGGGGCGCTGGAGAAGATGAAATCGCACCTTTTGGATCTCCTGCTCAAGCGCACCGACCTTCTCAGCCGCTTTCAGCCCTCCTACCGTCTGGTGCAGGAAGTGGAACAGGAAATCGCGGAAACTCGCGCCTCCATTGCCGCCGAAGCGCTCACCCCCGTGCGCGACGAAACCAGCGACAAAGATCCCAACTACGAGTGGGCCCGCATGGAACTGGAAAAAGCTCAGGTGCAGCGCGAGGGCTTGCAGGCCCGGGAATCCGACGCTGCCGCCCAGGCCGCATCGCTGCGCTTGCTCGCCCAGCAGATGCAATCCGACTCGGTGGACCAGCAGGACCTGATGCGTACCGCCAAAACCGACGAAGACAACTACCTGCTCTACCTGCGCAAACGCGAGGAAGCGCGCATCGGCGACGCGCTTGACGAGCGCCGCATTCTCAATGTGGCCATCGTGGAACCGCCCGTAGTTCCCGCCCTGCCCCTGCACCCCGTGCTGCTTTATAGTCTGCTCGCTTTGGGACTGGCCATGGCCTTTAGCGTCGCCGTCGCCTTTACGGCAGAGTATTTCGACTCGACAATTCGCACGCCCGACGAAGCTGGCGGCCTGCTCGAAGTTCCCGTACTCGCTTGGCTGCCCGCGCCTCAGTCCGCCGTCCGGCGTTCTTCCATCTCTCCTATCGACCGTCCAAAGGTGGTAGCCCCGTGAGCACTTTCCCCGATCTTCTTGTTGAAACACAAATTGCTGAAACACAAACTCCCGCTGAGCAGCCGCGCCTTTCTTCAATTCACGAGCTTATCCAGCGCCCGGCAGTTTCTCCCCAGGCTTCAGTTCGCGCCGATCAGATTCATGCCCTGGTCCAGCAGCTTTTCTTTCGACCCGGATCGCAACCGGTTCGCCATGTCGGGTTCGCCGCTGTCGAACCATCCACCGAAACTGCCACACTCTGCCTCGATGTCGCCCGATCTCTCGCGGAAGAAGACACATGCGACGTCGGACTGATCGACGCGCACACCGACTCCATCCCGCTCCAAACCCAACTTCAGCTTCAGCCTGCCAACCGCGTCGAGGCCGTCTGGCCGATCGCCCCGCATCTTTGGATGGTCCCTCGCGAAAGCTGGCTGCCCAACGCCTGCGGACAGCGGATCACCGACCAGAGTTTATCCCGGCTTCGCGAACTCACTACCGAGTTCGATTTTTCCATTTTGTGGTGCGCTCCCGCCTCCTGGCTCACCGCCAGCATTGCCCAGGCCTGCGACGGCCTGGTGCTCGTTCTGACCGCCAACAAAACCAGGCGCCTCGTCGCCGCGAAAATCAAGCAGCACCTCAACCAGGCGCACGTCCCTTTGCTCGGGACCGTCCTCGCCGAACGCCGTTTTCCTGTGCCCCAAGGCCTCTACCAAAGCCTGTGAATCCTATGGCTGACTCGACCACAAACCGGCTGTGGGACAACGGCCCCGAAGATTGCGCCTCGCAGTTTGCCCGCATGATTCCCGGCACCCCGGCAATGCCTCTTTCCAGATTTGCCCCGGCGGCCGAAGCCACTCCCTTACGTCCAGTCCACACCATCGGCGACATCGCCGCGATCCACGCTCAGCCGCGGGCCCATCCTCAACCACATCTTTCCCAACCCTCCGTCGATCGCTTCACCTTGTGTGAACTGGTGGCCGCCGACCTGATCGTTCTCGTGATGGTGTGCGCTGCGCTATCTCTGTTCTGTCCAGCCTGGGGACTTCCCTGGGCTTACCTGCCGATTTTTGCGGTTCTGGTAGCGCTCTTCGGTTTCGGTGAGGGCATCTACAGCCACGCCGGGGACCCATCTCCCGCCGGAATCGTTTCCGCCCTCGCCAGGTCAACCCTGTTCGCGATCGGACTGGTATTTATCGCCGCATGGGATGGAATGCATCCCCTCGCCGCCTCCAGAATATTTGCCACCAGCCTAGCCTGCCTCGCGCTGTCGCGCTGGCTGAGGCAGTTGCTCTGGAAGCGCCGGCGCCGCGAAACCGAGTCGCGCAAAATCCTCATCATTGGCGGCGGCCCGGTCGCTCGCTCCATCGCCCGTGCCCTGCGCAACGATCCTCTCCAGCGCGCCACCGTCTGCGGCTTTGTGGATGACGACCAGCCTCTTTCCCCTGCCGTGTTGGGTCGAATCGCGGACCTGGACTGGCTGGCTCGCGCCGAATTCATCGATGAGGTCATTCTCGCTCTTCCCGGCCAGCCCGCCCTGGCGCGAGCAGCGGCCGATGCCGCCTTCCGTAACCATCTGGATATTCGCGCCGTGCCCGACCTTCCCCCCGGTCCATGGCCCGACTCGGGCATCGATCGCATTGGAGAAGTGCCCGTCGTCACCCTCCATCGCGAGCCTTCGCCGAGCGCCGCTTTGTTTCTGAAACGTTTGCTGGATATCGCCGGCTCGGCGTTCGCGCTGGCCTTGGCCAGTCCTCTGATGGCGATCGTCGCCCTGCTCATTCGTCTCGATTCGCCCGGCCCCATCGTCTATTCCGCCGAACGCACTGGCGCCAAAGGCCGCCGCTTCCGCTGCTACAAGTTTCGCTCCATGGTGACCAACGCCGAACACCTCAAGGAAGACTTGCGCGCCCGCAACCAGCGCGACGGTCCCATCTTCAAAATCGACGGTGATCCCAGAATCACCCGCATCGGCCATATCCTTCGCCGCTACAGCCTCGACGAACTTCCTCAACTCTGGAACGTGCTCTGCGGGGAGATGAGTTTGGTCGGACCGCGCCCTCATCCCATCGACGAAGTCGACCATTACGAACTTCAGCAATTCCGGCGTCTGGATGTGAAACCCGGCATCACCGGCCTGTGGCAGATTTCCGCGCGCGGCTCTCCGTCGTTCGAGCTTGGCATGCATCTTGATCTCACCTACATCGAGAACTGGAGCCTGCGCCTCGACCTGCTCATCCTCGCCGCCACATTCCGCGTCCTGTTCGCGCCGGAAGGAGCATGACTTCCGCCATGGGCACACTAACCACGTCCAGCCGCGCTATGACCAGCCCCGCCCTAACCAGTCTCTACCTAACCTCGCCCAGTGACGGCAACCCTCTTTGGCGCGCCGCCGCTCTGCTGCTTCGCCCCCTCCACCTGGGATTGGCCTTTCCCTCCATCCTTTATGTGGCCGCGATGACCGTCTTCCTCTTCCGGCCGCCAGAACTGTTTTCCTATTACGCCGACCGCATCGCCTTCGGCATTCTGTTCTTTTTCGTGGCTCTGCGCATGTTGGCTCTCCACGAAGAAATCCCATTCTTCGCCGGAATCAGCCTTCCCATGCTCGGTCTCACCGCCCTCGCCGTGTTCCGTGTTCTTCGCGAGCCGTTCGACCCACAAATCTGGAGCATGATCGCCGGCAAGTACATTGTTCCCTTCGCCCTATTTCACATCGCTGTGCTGATCTTTCGCAGTCCGTCGCAGCGAAAACATTTCGAAGTCTTCGCCATCCTGGCTCTCGCCTACCTCGTGTTCACCGCCATTGCCTTTCTCGCCGACGCTCGCTCCCTCATCTTTCCGCGTTTCATCCTCGACGAAAGTATTGGCATCCATGCCGACCGCGCTCGCGGCCCGTTTCTCCAGGCGGTGGCCAACGGCGTTTCCTTGAACATCCTCGGCATCATTGTCCTTGCACTCTCGCTCAAGCGGAAGCTCGTCGTCGGTTTGCTGTGGCTGGCCCTGCCCCTGGCCGTGCTCGCCACCATGACCCGCGCCGTCTGGATCTCTTTCGCCGTTTCCACCATCGCTCTCGGATTCCTCCTCGTCGAACGCCGTCTGCGAGCCGTGTGTGTCATGTTGGCGATAGCGGCCCTCGTCGGCGTCCTCGCCATCGGCCTCAGCAACCAATCCCTGAAGTCCGCTCTTTTGGACCGCACCGCCGAGCGCGGCCCAGTCGAGGCGCGCCTCGCCGTATACGACGCCGGCTGGGCCATGTTCCGCGAGCGCCCGTTCACCGGCTGGCCTGCCGGTGGCATGTACGCCGAGCTTGGCCGCCGTATGGAGGGCTATCACCTTCGCACCTTCTACGTTCACAACACTTACCTCGCCTTGCTGGTTGAGTTCGGCGTGCCGGGCCTGGCTCTCTACTGCATTCTTTTCTTCAACCTTTTCCGCCTCGCCTGGCGCGCTCCGCCCGGCGAGTCCGGCCCCGTCGCTTCCCTCAGACTCGCTTCTCTGCGAAGAGTCTGGCCCATCCTGCTCGGCGTTTATCTCTTCAACGCCTTCTTCGTTGACATGGTGTACCAGTTCGTCATTGGGCTCGTATTCACCGTCGCCGGGATGCTTTGCGCCTCCGAGGAGTCCGTCGCATGACCACCATCGCCTACATCGCCAACGAGTTTCCTTCGCCCGTCGAACCCTACGTGATGGATGAAATCACCGAACTGCGCCGCTGCGGAGCTCTAGTGATCTGTTGCAGCGGCAAGCGCGTCTCGCCCAACCATCTCAACCCAGAGGAACGCGCTTTCTGGGAAGAAACACGCTTCTTTCAGCCGCTCACCGACGCTGAGCTTATGCGCGCCGCGCACCGCCTCGCCTCCGACCGTCGCAACCTCTGGCAGTTGTTGCGCCCCTTGCTGTGCGAGCGCGGAGTTTCCGCCGGCCGCCGCCTTCGCACCCTGGGCCATACGGTCATGGGCGCCGCTCTGGCCGAACAACTCGCCCCGCTCAATGTCGACCACATCCACGCTCATCACGGATACTTCGCCTCCTGGATGGCCCTGTCCGCCGCCCGGCTGCTCGGAATCGGCTTCAGCTTCACCCTGCACGGCTCCGACCTGCTCCAGCGCGCCGACCTGCTCGCGGCCAAGCTGCGCGCTTGTCAGTTTTGCATCACCGTCTCCGACTTCAACCGCCGCCACATTCTCCGCACCTACCCCTCCACGCCCTCAGACAAAATCATCGTCCAACGCCTTGGCGTCGATCGCGTTCTTTCCTGGCCCACGCCCGCCCCACCCGCCGAGGCCGATCACCGCCGCTTCTGTCTCCTTTCTGTCGGACGTCTCCATCGAGTAAAGAACTATTGCTTCCTCATCCAGGCCTGCGCCGCGCTCCGCGACCAGGGCCTCGACTTTATCTGTTGGATCGTCGGCGAGGGTCCCGATCGCCCGGCTCTCGAAAGCCAGATCATGGCGGCGGGACTTGAAGGCCGTGTTTACCTGATCGGCCATGTGCCTCGCGCCGACCTTCACGGCTATTACCGCTACGCCGATTTGGTCGTCATGACCAGCAAGACCGAAGGTATCCCGGTGGTCCTGATGGAGGCCATGGCCCACGAAAAACTCGTCCTCGCTCCCGCCATCACCGGCATTCCCGAGCTGGTCGAGCATCAGCGCACCGGATTCCTCTACCAACCGGGCTCTTTGCCCGATTTCGTCAGCGCCGTCAGTTGGATTCAGGCCAACAAAGACTCCCTCGCCGGAGTCCAGCATGCGGCCGCGGCCAGCATCGCCGCTTCCTACAATCGCCAGCAAAATCTCCGCGTTTTTGCCGAGCAATTCCTGGCCCGCATTCCCCAGCCGGAGCCTGACCATGCGCATCCTGTATTGCAACAAATACGACTATCCGTTTAGCGGCACTGAGGCTTACCTCTTCGACCTCATCCACCAGATGGATCGCCGCGGCCACGAGACCGCCCTCTTCAGCATGGCCCACGGCCACACTCCCGCCTTCGCGGGCCGCAGTTATCTCATCCCTTATGTTGACTTCAAGGACCCGAACGCCGGTTTTCTAAAAAAGCTCAGGATGGCGGCGCACGCCCTCTATTCACCCTCGGCCCGCCTCGCCATGCGCCGTTGCCTCGCCGATTTTTCTCCCGACCTCGCCCACGTCCGCGGAATCTACCACCACCTCTCGCCCTCGATTCTCTGGGAACTGAAGCGTCAGCGCATTCCCGTGCTTTACCACCTGAACGATTTCAAGGTTCTTTGCCCAACCTACAATCTTGTCGCCGAGGCCCGCCCCTGCGAACTCTGCAGCCAGGGCGCTTTCCACCACGCCGCCACGCGCGGATGCTACACCGGCCCGCGTTCCAGCGCCGTCGTCTTGGCCGCCGAAGCCTATCTCCACAAATGGTTGCGAACGTATGACCGCTGCGTGGATATGTTCCTGGCCCCCAGCGAATTCGCGCGCGACAAACTCATCGACGGCGGCTTCCCCGCCGAACGCATCGAAGTCCTGCCCCACTTCCAGGCCTTGCCCGCCCAGTCTTTGCCCGCCCAGGCTTTGCCCGACGATAAACGCCTCGCCGCCGATGAAGGCTACCTGCTCTACTTCGGCCGCCTCTCCCCCGAGAAAGGCGTCTATGAACTCTTGCGCGCCATGGTCCGCTTGCCCCACACTCCTCTCATCATTGCCGGAGACGGCCCCGAGCGTCCCCGCCTCGAAGCGCTGGCGCGAGAATTGAACTTAATCCACGTCCTGTTCACCGGCACGGTTCATGGCGAGCGACTCCAGCGCCTCATTGCCGGTTGCAGCTTCTCCGTGTTCCCCTCCCACGCCTACGAGACTTTGGGAAAATCCATTCTCGAGTCCTACGCCTGGGGACGTCCCGTCATCGCCTCCGATCTGGGCTCGCGCCGCGAACTCGTCCAACACGGCGTCACCGGCCTGCTTTACGCCGACGGAGACCGCGAACAACTCGCTCACTCCATCGGATTTCTTTTTGACCGCCCCGATCTCATCGCGAAGATGGGCGCCGCGGCCCGCAGTCGCATAAAGGAAAACCACGACCCCGACCAGCACCTCGACAAGCTGCTCAGCCTCTATTACCGGCTCACCTCCAGCAAGAAAATTCTGTCCTTCCCCGCCGCCCCGGAACCTCCATGCCCGCGCCGCAGCGTCCGCGTCGCCTTCATCGGAGGCCGTGGCGTGGTCTCCAAATATAGCGGCATCGAATCCTATTACGAGCAGGCCGGCCACGAACTCGCCCGCCTCGGCCACGAAGTCACCGTATATTGCCGCAGCTATTTCACTCCCCCCATCAACACCCACAACGGTATGCGGGTGCGCCGCTTGCCCACCATCCGCTCCAAGCATTTGGAAACTGTCGTCCACACTCTCCTCAGCACGGCCCATGCCATGATGTCCGACTACGATGTCGTCCATTACCACTGCCTCGGCCCGGCGCTGTTTTCCTTCCTTCCCCGGCTTGCTGGCAAAAAGACCGTCGTCACCGTCCAGGGCCTCGACTGGCAGCGCGGCAAGTGGGGCCGCATCGCCGCGCGCATATTGCGCTGGGGAGAAGTCGCCGCCGTTTCCGCTCCCGACGCCACCATGGTCGTCTCCCGCACCCTGCAACAGCATTACCGCCAGCAGCACCAGCGCGATACCATCTACGTCCCCAACGGAGCCGCGCTCGCGCCCCGCCGTCTCCCTCGCAAACTGATCGAGTGGGACCTTCTCGCGGATAACTACGTTCTTTTCCTAGGCAGGTTTTCGCCGGAAAAAAACTGCCATCTCCTCATCAACGCTTTCGAAAACCTCCGCACAGATATGAAGCTGGTGCTCGCAGGAGGATCCAGTCACTCCGACGCCTACGCCGCCTCCCTCCGCCGCCACGAGTCCGGCCAGATTCGTTTCCTTCCCTGGGTCTCCGGCAGCGACCTCGAAGAACTTCTCTCCCATGCCGCCCTGTTCGTGCTGCCGTCGGAAATTGAGGGCCTCTCGCTGGCCCTTCTCGATGCCATGGCTGCCGGCGTCTGCGTTTTGACCAGTGACATTCCCGAAAATAATGAAGTGGTCGATGGCGCCGGCTTCACCTTCCATCGCGGCGACCAGGCCGATCTGGAACGCATGTTGGACCTGCTCATCCGCAATCCCGAACTTCGCCGCCAATCCGCCGCCCGCGAACGCGAGCGCATCCAGGGCCAGTATCTCTGGCCCGAAATCGCCCGCTCCATCGAGAAAGCCTATTACCACGTACTGGGCTGGAGTCCGAGCCAACAAATGCCAAGCGAACCGACCCCCCGCGTCCTCGCGATCAACCAAGGAGATTAAAGCGGAATCACCGTCGCCGTGTGCCGCTAGTGTGGAGATGCTTGTGTGGTGACGGGGCTCTGCCCCGTCCAGCCGAGCGCAGCTCGGCAGTCCGCAGTTGCATATTCTGGATCGCCGCCGCGACTCGGCAGCCTTTGGAAAAAAGCGCATTCACCACGGAGACACGGAGGCCCGCAGAAAACACACAACCACAACTCACAAATTCAGGATTTTTCTTTTCTCTGTGCCTCCGTGGTGAAGGCACCCCGTCAATTCAGCCGGAACTCCACTGCAATCGTGGTTTCAACCTCAACTGGCGAGCCCCTGGATAGGTAGGGCTCGAACTTCCAACCCCGCACCGCCTCGGTCGCCGCCTGCGCCAGCAGATCGGATCCAGACAGAGGCCGCAAGCTCTTCACGCTGCCATCCGGCGCGATCACCGCATCGAGCACCACCATCCCTTGCGTCCCCGCCGCTCGCGCCGCCTCCGGATACACCGGATCGACCTTGGTCACAATCCGTTTCGCCATAGTCTCGGCAGAGACGGCCTCAGGAGAGACGCGCAACCCCGCCGCCGCAACCGGCGTCTGCCCTTCCAATTCGGACCACGCCCTCTGCCATTGCCACCATCCAAGACCAGCCACTGCCAGCATGACGGCGAGCAGCAGGTAAAGCCCACGCCGCCCAATGCGAATTTTGGCCTGCGGTTTCGCGTCCCGCCTGACAACCGCTACCGGCGCTTCCGCCTCCGCGCCCGCAATTCTTTTTTCTTGATTGAAATCCCGGTAATTCGTCGGCTGCGGAGCGGAGCGGAAACCCCAATACCTGATCGCCTCCCGCTGCTCCGCCGCCAGCCCCACAAACTCAAGCCCGCAATGGAATCGCGACTGATACCGCACCAGCGCCCGCGCCTGGATGGCAACGCCAGTGTTCGGAAGCCGCAGTGCAAGCGCGACCTGCTGGCCAGCGGCCAGTTCTCCCGCCACCACCACGCCCACTCCAGCTTCGCTGAGATCGGTGCAGCGTCCAGGCAAAGTTTCCGGGATCCCGGACCGCAACGCGATCAAGTCCAGGGGCACGTTCAGCGGCCGCCGTGGAAAAAGGCGCTGCGGCGTTTCGCCGAATGCCGGGGAAGGGACTGCACTCATCCGACTGCCTCCGCAGAATCGAAAATCATGGTCGTGCGGCTGGTATCAACCGGCTGGTATCGACATCGCAGACGGCGCTCTCGACTGCCGTTCTGCCTAGTATACCGGAATTGCTTTCCACGTTGTCTGCGGGTGTTTTCGACTCCATAGGAGTAACTCAACATCCCTATGATTGAAAGACCGCGGCGAGATCAAAGTCCTTAGAAAACGGTTCAGGATAGACAGACAACCGATCCTCGTCAATGCCAAGATCAAACCGCATTTTGTGGAGGGCGCGGTCAGGGTCTGGATCGATTATGGATACGCGTGCCATCGATTGTCTCCTTGCGAATGCCCGCGCAAAGAGGGCGCTGCTCTTATGGTCGGTTCTTGGAAATGAGTAGCCTATGATGATGATGTGGTCTGCCTTTGCGATGGCATCTTCTGCAGCAGTCCAAACAGTCTTGAAAAGAACGCCGAAAAGCTCGTAGGTCTTCTCCTTCACAGGCGGTATGATCAGCGGCATTGAAACAAGACCCTTGTCTTCTGCCGGACCCTCTGGCATCCACGGGAATTTGGGACGGGCTCGAACAAATACCTGCCCCTCTTTTGCCTTTTTTCCAGAATCGTCTGGGATATTGGGTGGATAATAGCCGTACGAAAAAGGCGCATAGCCAGCCATATATCGGCCCGCGAAGGTCGCATAGGGTTTGTCTGCCGATTCGTAAACATAGAAGCTGCTGGGATCGGACGACTGGATCAGACTTATTTTCCCTCCTTCGACAATGTTGTAGCTACTGATCCAATTAGTTGAGCCGTGAAGTTTCAGGAGCGCCGGCACAGCTGTGACCGGCGCCGACTGTGAATCAACTGCTACCCAACCACCGCGGTGAATCAAGCGAGGTTTCACAAGATACCCGGAATCTGTTCGCCAGTCTGTAGATTCTGCGAGGGCGCGATCCATCAATGTATCCCAATTCAATGTCAGAACCCTGTCCTCGGGATCCAGCGTCTGTGCAATCGCTAAGTGGGCCTTTGACACTGGCCCGTTCTGGATTTCGTTAATGACAGATGCAAAGAGAAATACAAGTTGGTTGCTTATGCCCGCGAGCTCGATGACCCCCAGTTCATCCGAATTGCCAATAGAATCGATCAGACGGTTCTGGACCTCGGAGTGCAGTTCCTCGATGTCATCGGCAAAATCCGAAAAGTCTTGCGGCGGAATTCCATGTGAAGACGATACATAGTTCATGATCGCCCCCGTTAGCACCCACGGATTCGTATGGATCGCCAATTTGGAGAAAACTTGGAAAAGGTCGCGCGCCAACGGCATCCTGAGACCGGTCGGAGATTCGTCGTAGCTCTTTGACGCGCCAGCGCCCAGTAGATATGCCTTCATGGTGGACCCTGCGCCATTAGTACTCTAAGTCGCGCCAATTCGGCCCAACACCGATATCGGCGACGAGCGGGACGGCCAGCGGATAAACGTTTTCCATGCTTTCCTTGACCAAGTTGCGCGCTGTATCCAGTTCCTCGGGAGGTACATCAAACAGCAGTTCGTCGTGCACCTGCAACGTCATCTGCAACCCGAGCGCCCGTTTGCGAATTTCTTCGTCGATCCGGATCATCGCCAGCTTGATCAGATCGGCGGCCGTTCCCTGCAGCGGAGTGTTCACCGCCGTGCGCTCCGCAAACCCGCGCTGGGTGGCGTTCTTGCTGTCGATGTCGGGGATCGGCCGAACACGCCCAAACAGCGTCTTCACTTTCCGGTCCCGCCGCGTCTGCTCGATCGTTGCGTCAATGAATGCCCGCACGCCCGCATATTTTTCAAAATACGCATCGATAAATTTACGCGCCTCTCCCGGCTCAATGCCCAACTGCTGCGACAATCCGAACGCCGACAATCCGTAGACGATCCCGAAGTTCACCACTTTCGCTGCCCGCCTCTGATCGGCCGTCACCATCAGCGGCGGCACGCCAAACACCTGCGCTGCGGTCAGGGTGTGAATGTCGTCCCCGCGCCGGAACGCTTCCACCAGCAGCTTGTCTTTCGAAAAGTGCGCCAGCAGCCGCAATTCGATCTGCGAATAATCCGCCGCCAGCAGCACGTGCCCCGGCTCGGCGATAAAAGCCGCGCGAATCTCCCGCCCCATTACCGTGCGAATCGGAATGTTCTGCAAGTTCGGGTTCGTCGACGACAGTCTTCCCGTCGCCGTTCCCGTCTGCCCAAAAGTCGTATGCACCCGGCCCGTCTGGCTGCGAATCAGCGCCGGCAATGCGTCCACATAAGTCGATTTCAACTTGGTAAGTTGCCGGTACTCCAGCACCAGCCGCGGAACTTCGTGCTCCGCCGCCAGTCCTTCCAATACATCCACCGCCGTCGATATCTTTTTCCCTTTCCCGTATTTCGCCGGCATCGGCAGGCCCAGCTTGTTGAATAGCACATCGCCCAGTTGCTTTGGAGAATTGATGTTGAACTCCATCCCGCACCGCTCATAAATGTCGCGCGCCTTGACTGCGGCCTCGCGCTGCAACTTCACCGACATCTCGCCGAGCGCCCCAAGATCGATCTTCACTCCCGCGTCTTCCATGCGCGCCAGCACCGGCACCAGCGGCGCATCGATATCCTCGTACACCGATGTCAGCCCTTGTTCCTCGACTTCTTTGCGCAGCGCGCTCCCGAGCCTGCCCGTCACATCCGCCGCTTCCGCCAGGTCGCCGCTCAGCTTCAGATTGAATCTCCGCAGCGCCACCTCCGCCAGCGAATGCGACGAGTAAGTCGGATCGAGCAGATAGGAATACAGCATCGGATCGTGCTTCACTCCCGCCAGCGCAACTCCCTGTCCGGAAGAGCGCCCCGAAAAATGCCCGGAAAAATAATGCATTGCAAATTTCAGATCGTGGACCGCCTTCGGCGCCGCCGCATCTTCCAGCACGCTTTTCACCCGAACGGCCAGCGCCCGGTCTTCCAGCGCGACCATCACCCCAGATCCCGGCGCATTCGAAAAAGCAATACGCTGTGCGCCAGCACTCTGCTCAGCTTCATCCGCGTCCGCGGATTGCAGCGCCAGCATCCCCGACTGCGCCGGCTGAGGCTCGCCGTCTTCTTCCGCAGCGCTCTCCGTGGAAATGCTGCCGTTGTAACTGCCATCCGTGTCCGCGGTCGAAATCGCCAGCGCCAGTGCCGCACCCTCGCCCACGCCGCGCAAATACTCCTCGAATTCATCCTTAGACGTGATCTCGCGGTAGTCGCCCGCCGTCACTTCAGTCTCAGGCAGCAGTTCTTTCAATAACGAAGTAAATTCAAGCTCGCCAAAAAGCGCCCGCAGCGCTTCCACGTCCGGCCCGCCAACTTTCATCGCCGCAACATCCAGTTCGACCGCCACGTCGCAATCGATGGTCACCAGCTGTTTGCTGTGCAGTATATTGTCGCGATTGTTTTGCAGCGATTCCCGATACGTCTTCTTCTCCACTTCCGCCGCGTGTTCCAGCGCCTGTTCCACGCTGCCAAAGCGCTGAATCAGTTCCACCGACCCCTTATCGCCGATCCCCGGAGCCCCCGGAATGTTGTCCACCGCGTCGCCCCGCAGCGCCATCACATCCACCACTTTCGACGGAGGCACTCCGAGCAGCTCCTCCACCTTCGCCGCATCGCAAATCAGATTGTCCTTCGGAGGATTCAGCACCCGCACCTTGTCGTTCACCAGTTGCAGCATGTCCTTGTCGCTCGACACCACCAACACCGTATACGATTCCTCCGCCGCTTTTCGCGCCAGCGTCCCGATCACATCGTCGGCTTCGTAACCTTCGAGCTGCAAGATTGGAATCCGATATCCCTCCAGCGCCCGCCGTATATACGGGATCTGCTGCGCCAGGTCCGCCGGCATCTCGGCGCGGTTCGCCTTGTAGCCGTCATATTCCTCTTCTTTGAAAGTCTGCGTCTTGATGTCGAATTTGCGGATGGTCGTGATCGCTTCCGCCTGCTGGCTCCGGATCGTCGGCGCCGCCACATCGAACACCGCCGCCAGATATTCGGGAGAAAAATCGTCGCGCAGCTTGCGCAGCATGTTGACGAATACGAAAGTCGCCGCCGTCGGCACGCCCGTCTTGGTCGTCATCGGCCGCTGCCGCGCCATGGCATGATAGGCGCGAAAAATAAACGACATCGTATCAATCAGAAAAATCCGCCCCTTGCCCTTGTCCTTCTCGCGAACGGACGCGGAGTCCTGCGCGGATGCGGACTCATGCGCGGATGTGGACCGAGACCGGTCCCCCGCACTCCCAGCCAGCGGCGATTTCTTCTTAGCGCTCAACCGCCCAAGTTTACCAGTTGCAGCGCAACTACGGAGATGGCGGTCCAGACGGTGAGCGACGAAAACAAGAGCTTCGATTACGACGCGTTTCCGGAGCCGAATTGTGCCGGTTTGGTGTTGACCCTGGCTTTGGCTGGCCCGTTCGTTCTCACCATTAAGTCAACGAGCGTTCTCGCGATTTTGCAACAACCTGAGCAGTCGTACAATGCAAGACATGAAGCTCATAAACTATGGCATCGTCGGAATCATTCTTCTGGCTGACTTGTGTGCTTGTGCGACAGCGCAGGGCACGCAGGAACCCGGCCGTCGAGGGGAATGGCTCTCGTGGACACCAGTGCAGCGAAACGCTTACGTTTACGGGCTAGTTGATGGCTATTTGATGGGATTTGCCCGCGCTTGCCATCTGGCCGACCAACTGTTCGAGATTGGCAAGCCGCAACGTCTGGGCAACGACCCGTCTGCTCGTTGCATAGCGCATCGCGGCGAGTTTTCAAAGATAAGTCTCGACAAAGGAGGCCACGTTGATGTCAGTGCATATACGGATGTCGTAACAGCCTTCTATAAGGATCACCCTAGCTGCCGCGACTTCCCCTTCGCACTCCTGTTGCAGTCGCTCAGCTCGAAGTATGCAACCGGCGATCAACTGTATGAGATGGCCATGAAGGGCGGGCTGGAAGGCTATGAACTGCGCAGCCGTCAATGGTGCACTAGCGGAGATTCTCAGGCACCGAAGCCATAATTGCATATCAGGCCGTTACTCTCAAACCCTGCTCCCAAGGCCCTGCCAGACGCCACCAACCCCATCCGCCACCATGTCGCGCAAAATCAAGTCCTCGCTATCGCATCCGAGCAAAAAAAATCGCCCGCCAAAGCGAGCGATCGTAAACCTTGAAACCTTGCAACCTTGAAACCTTGCAACTTTGAACCCTTCAGTTCTTCGTCCCGCTACCCTTCAACACTTCGAACGCCTTGTTCAGCTGGTCGTCCGGCTGGTTCTTCGGCTTCACGTCTTTATTTTCCTCGGGAGCCGCCGGCTGCTCATCGTCGGGCAACCCACTGTCCTCTTCCGCCGCGTCCACCACCAGAACATTCGGCGTGACCGCCGCATCCTGGATCGCTTTTCCGCTGGGCGAGTAATACTTCGCCACCGAAAGAATCATCGCCGAGTTGTCTTTCATCTCGATCAGTTTCTGCACCGAGCCGTCGCCGAACGTCTTGTCTCCCACCACGTCGCCGCGAGCGTTCTCCAGGATCGCCGCCGCCACAATTTCCGCCGGCCCCGCCGTCCCGCGATTCACCAGCACCGCCACCGGCAGCTTCGTAATGTCCTTCGCCGGATCGGCGTTGAACGCCTGCCGCGGATACTTCTGCCCCTGTAAATACGCAATCGTCCCATGGTCGAGAAACAGATTCGCCGTCGCCACGCCCTCCGCTTCCGCGCCGCTGGCCGAGTTCCGCAGATCGAGCACCAACTTCTTCGCTCCCTGCTTTTGCAGATCGCGGATCTTCGCCGCAATCTCCTGCGACTTGCCTTCCGGGAACGCGTCCACCTGTATGTAGCCGGTGTTGTCGGCCAGCATCTTTTCGCTCGCCGGAGGAATCGCCACCACCTCGCGCGTGATCGCAATCTTCAGCGGTTCCGACCGCCGCGCTCGCACCACCGCCACGTTGATCGTCGATCCCGCCTCGCCCGCCAGCAGACTGCGAATCTCCGCCAGCGACATGTCGTGCGTGCTCTTGCCCTCGATCGACTCGATGTAATCGGAATTCTCCACCCCAGCCTTGTCCGCCGGGCCCCCGGGAATCACCGCAATCACCGTCGCCAATCCGAAGCGCTTCGAGACCGCCGCTCCGATGTTCGCCTTGCCGTCGCTCTTCATCGCCTGCTTGTAGCGCTTGTACTCGTCCGCCGACAAGTAGCTCGAATTCGCGTCCAGCGACTCCAGCAGCCCGTGCAGCGCCCCGTCGGTGACGCCCGCAATGTTGGGCTCTTCCACATAATCGTTGCGGATTTTCGACAGCACTTCGCCGTACACCGACAATTGCCGGTACGCGCCCTCATTCGCCGACGCGCGTACGTTCACATACCCGCCAATTATGGTGAACAGCAGAACCGCCAGCGAACTGGCAATGACCGTGACCTTTACCTTGGTAGACATAATTTGATTTTCACTCTTCGCTTTTCGCGCTAAGTTTGTTGCTCTTCGCTCTTCGTTTTCTGATCTTCGTTCTCTGCTCTACGTACTTTGGATCGGCCTTCCCCCGCACACTGTCCTCTAATTATAGATGCTTAGATGCACAAATCGGCGAACAAGCTTCCACCCGCCAAAATCGACGGTAATGTACGGGAAAGTCTGGCCACTTTAACCGGGACGTATGACACGGGTTTGCCATCAATCGTTGACCGAAATAACTGGGGGTGCGCCACTTCTCGCGCTTTTCGAGAAGTGGCCCGCCGACCAGGCTCAGTCGGCGGAGGCCTTTAAATCCAGCCTTCACTGAGAACTGAGAACTGATAGCTGACAGCTGATAGCTGACAGCTACCCTCGGTCAGCCACTGAGTTACGCAGCACGCCGATGCCCTCAATAAAAACTTCGACCACATCCCCGCCAACAACCGGCCCAACGCCTTTGGGCGTTCCAGTGGCAATCAGGTCTCCCGGTTCCAGCGTCATGATCTGCGAAATGTAGCGGATGACGTTGCCCAGCGGGAAAATAAAATCCCTGGTATTGCCCGACTGCCGCACTTCGCCGTTCACACGGGTTTCCACCTGGATCCCCGTCGTCCAAGGATCGAGCCCGTCGGCGACCACCGGCCCCACCGGGCAGAAAGTATCAAAGCCTTTCGCGCGCGTCCACTGCCCGTCCTTATTCTGCAAATCGCGCGCCGTGAAATCGTTAACGCAGGTATAGCCGAGAATGTACGGCCGCACGTCGTCGCTCTCCGTGAGTTGCCGGCAGCGCCGCCCGATGACCACGCCCAGTTCGCCCTCATAGTCGGTGCGCGCCGACATCTTTGGCCGCAGAACCGTTCCGCCCGGCGCCAGCAGGGAAGAGGGCGGCTTGAGAAAGATCAATGGCTCCAGCGGAATTTCGTGCCCCAACTCGGCCGCGTGCTCGCGATAGTTGCGCCCGACGCAGACTATCTTCGAAGGCTCGACCGGCGCCAACAGCGCCGCCTCGCCCAGCGCGATCGGGTCCATGCGCCGGCTGGGAATCCCTTCGACGTTGCCCTCGCTCGACTGCGGCGTCTCCAGCAGCAGCCGCGTGATTTCTTCTTCGTTCCCGCCCGCGACCGCTTCGACCAGTCCGTAATGGCTGTGTCCGTTGAGATGGAATCGGCAGTATTTCATCACCAGAATATCTAACCACAATTCCTGAATTCATGAGTCCGTCTGAGAACTCGTTTCCCCGCAATCCGGTGGAACGAAACATCGCAGAACCCAGCCCCGGAGGGGCGACCGAGCTTAGCCCAGCGCTTCAGCGCTGGGTAAAGCAGGAAAAGAGATTAAAGTCCCGGAGGGACGACCCAGTTTTCACGCACTCTCCATGGGGCGGAGCGACTCCAATCGGTTCCAAACCAACGCTGCGCACGTAAGCTTCCCTCTGTGTACCTCTGTGCCCCCTGTGGTTAGGTTTTTTTCTGCCACAACACTCCCCTCTGGAGCACGCCGGACTACACTCTCCTTTATACCGCCATAACGACGTTGGCCCCGTGGATCGAGTAGATTATTGGTAAGCCACGGCCATCGCCCGAAGCGAGGGGCCTGCGTCATCGGGGACGAAATGACAATGCGTGAAAAGAGTCCAAGTCCGTGTTGCTCGCGGCGGATGCTCGCGTTGGCGTGTTGCTTCATTGTCGCCACCGCTTGCGCCCAGGCCTCGCCTCCGCGTCCCGATTGTCCCCAAACCACCAGCGAGCTCTACGCGCGCATCCGCTCCGTGCGTCTCGATCCTCAACGTCTCTACCAGGTCCGCAACGCCTCCATCGACCGTCCCAATCTTCATCTCGATCTTGACGACGGCACCCTCGCCTTCACCGAGGATATTTGCGGTCGCATCACCGGCGCGTTATTCCAGGGTGACGGCGAAATCCGCCTGCGCCCTCCCAACCGCGTCGAGCGAGGTTCGATGGCCCTGTTCACCGGAATGGCGCTTCTCGAAGAGCAATTCACCTCCGCCTACCTGCGCTTCAACGACGATACCGCCGAGCTCTTAAAGCCGTTTTTGACCCCCGCGACCGAAGAGGCGGATGTTGTAAGACAATCGATAGAACAATGGAACAATGCCGCCGGTTCGCTGGCCGAGTTCGACGCCTTGCGTTTATTCCTCGACTTCAGCCATTTTCTTCCTGTCCTTCCCGCGGACGGACGAGCCGGTCCGTCCCTCCACGAGCCCGAGCGGAAATTCCCCCCTCTCCTCCATGCTCATCTGCTGGGCAAAAGGTTGGGAGCCTTTGAAGTGTTCTGGGATGCGGCCACCGCCGAGCCTTTGTGGGCGGGCCAGCCCCTGCTCAAAGATGGCAGCCTGTTCTTCGATCTCTGGACTTCGTTTGCGCCCCCCGCGGCCCCGGCCTCGCGCCCCGAGGGCCCCTTGATCACCGCCTTCCGCATTCGCGCCTCGGTCGAGCCTCCCACCATGTTGCGAGCATCCACCGAGGTGAATGTTCACGTTCGCGCCGGAGGTGAACGCACTCTGATCTTTGAATTGTCGCGTTATCTCAAGCTCGATGCCGTCGAAGCCGCCGGCCTCCCCGCCGACTTCATCCAGAACCCGGCCATCGAAGGCAGCGCACTCCAGCGAAAAGGCAACGATCTGGTGGCCGTGATTTTTCCCGCGCCCCTCGCCGCCGGACAGGAATTGAAACTCCGCTTCACCTACGCGGGCGAGGTTTTGTCGGAGGCCGGAAAAGGATTGCTCTATGTCGGCGAGCGCGGCACCTGGTATCCGAGTTTCGGTTTGAGCCCCGCCCAGTTCGACATCGAGTTTCACTACCCACCCTCCTGGACCCTGGTGGCCACCGGAAAGCAAATCTCCAGCGCGGGCAAAAACGAAGACGAAGACAATAATAACGAAGACAAAAACAAAACCCAAGCCGAAGCCAACCCGCCGGCCCCTGCCGAGAAAGTCTCGCGCTGGGTCTCCGACCAACCAATCCCCGTTGCCGGCTTCAACCTCGGCAAGTACGTCCGCGCCGAAGCCAGGGCGGGCGACATTCTCATCGAAGCCTTCGGCACCAAGGGAGTCGAGAAATCGTTCCCCAAACCTCAACCCAAGGTAATTGAGCCCCCGGTTTTCCAAGACGCCCCCACGTCAAGGGTGATCGTGCCCCTCGTCCTGACTCCTCCTCCTCCGTCGCCCGCCCGCGATGCCCAGGCCGTCGCCGACAGGGCCGCCAAGGCCGTCGAAAGTTTCTCCCAGTGGTTTGGCCCCTATCCCTATAATTCGCTCGGCCTCACCCAGCTGCCCGGCAACTTAAGTCAGGGATGGCCCGGCCTCGTCTTTCTCTCCAGCTTTGCCTTTCTCAGTCCGCAGGAGCAGGAGGATCTGCGCCTCGATCCGGCGGCTCGCGAACTCGACACCCTGGTCCTCGCTCATGAGACGGCGCATCAGTGGTGGGGCGATCTGGTCGGCTGGAAAAGCTATCGCGATCAGTGGATTGCCGAGGGTCTGGCCAACTATTCCTCGCTCTTGCTGCTCGAGCGGCGCGACCCCGCCCAATTCCGCCAGGTCCTGGAAACGTATCGCCGCGATCTTCTCACCACCAACAAAGCTGGAGAGCGCCTGCGCGACGCCGGGCCAGTGACCCTCGGCCCGCGCCTCGACTCGTCCCATTTCCCCCAGGGCTACGAATCCATCAGCTACGAACGCGGGACCTGGCTGTTTCACATGCTGCGCTCCATGTTGCGCGATTCATCGCCCTGCGGTTCCGATGCCGCCTCCCGTGCCCGCAAAGCCCGCCCGAGTCCGCCGCCGAATTCAAATTCAATCGCAAATTCCAATTCCAGTTCCAGTTCCAGTTCCAATGATCCGTTCTTCCGCGCCCTCCGCAGAGTCCGCGATCGCTATCAGGGGAAGACCATAACCACCGAGGAACTGCTCGCAGTTTTCCAGCAGGACCTGCCCCGCCCACTTTGGTACGAAAAACGTCCCAAACTGGACTGGTTCCTCCAAGGTTGGATCGATGGCACCTCGATCCCCGAGCTTTCAGCCCGCGATATTCGCATCACCGACAAAAATGGCGTGACCACCGTGACCGGTGTGATCGTTCAAAAGGACGTGCCCGACGACCTCGTGACCGCCGTCCCCGTCTATGCCATCACCGCCCCCGGAAACGCTCAGGTTTTTCTCGGCGAGGTCCTCGCCGATGGCCCCGACACCGCCTTCCGCCTGCCCGCGCCCACTGCCGTCCGCAAGATCCTCCTCGATCCCAAGCAGACCATCCTGAGCGCCCCGAAGTAAATCCCCCGCCATTTCCAAACGCTGTTCCCAAAGAATAGAGAGCTTCGTGCGGATCGCGCCGCCTTTCCGTGCCGCCGAGGTCACCCGATTGCTACATGCATTGTCGGAAAACTAATTCGGAGGATGCTATGACCCTTCAACCCTACCCACCACCCAACCATCCCCGGCCCACCATTCTTCTGGTTGAGGACGAGCCTTTTGTCCGCGACGCCACCTGCGGCATTCTCCAGCACGCCGGCTTCGAAGTTCTCCCCGCCAGCGATGCCCCCGATGCGATGAAGATTTACCACTCCTGCCACCGCCCCATCGCTCTCGTGATGACCGACATGGTGCTCCCCGGCCGTTCCGGACTTCAACTCGGCCACGACCTCCGCCAGTTTTTCCCGGAAGTTGTCCTGCTCGTCACCTCCGGTTACACCAACCCCGAGTACGAAGTCGAAGCCCCCGAGTCGCGCACCTATTTCCTCGCCAAACCCTATTCCCGGCGTACCCTGCTCGACAAGATTGAAAAAATCCTGCGACCATCGCCACTCGCCCAACCCGCCGCCCAAGCCGGCTAAGAGCCCAAGCTCCAAGCCGCAACGCCGTAAACGGCCGCTGCCTTTCGTGAATTGTTATCCCGAGCGAACCGGGGCCCCCAGCGCGCCAGCCTTTGGCGCGATGGGGTGGTGGAGCGAGGGATCCGCATTTCGCCACCGGCTGTAGCCCGATGCCTGAGAACCGAGAACTGAGAACTGCGACCTGACACCTGACACCTAAACCCTGCCCTCCCGCCTCCCCGAAGTTTATAATCGTCCCTTCCCAACTTCGCTTCCCCCAAGGAGGACACCACCCATGAAACTCACCGGCCGCGTAGCCCTGGTCACTGGAGCCTCCCAAGGCATCGGTCACGCCTGCGCCCAAGCCTTGGCCCGCGAAGGCGCAACGGTCGCCCTGGCCGCGCGCAACCGCCAGAAGCTCGACGAACTCGCCGCCGCCATCGCAGCCGCCGGCGGCCAGTCCGCACCCTTCGTCATCGACGTCTCCGACGAAGAGCAAGTCAAGTCCGGCATCAAATCGGCGCTAGCCCAATTCGGCAAGATCGACATTCTGGTCAACAACGCCGGCATCACCCGCGACCAACTCGTCATGCGCATGAAGCGCGCCGATTGGGACGCCGTCCTCGCCACCAACCTCACCTCCGCCTACCTCTGCATCCAGCAAGTCATCGGCTCCATGCTCAAGCAGCGCTGGGGACGCATCGTTAACATCACCAGCATCTTCGGCCAGACCGGCCAGGCCGGACAAGCCAACTACGCCGCCTCCAAAGCCGGACTCATCGGCCTCACCATGGCCATGGCCCGCGAAGTCGCCTCGCGCAACATCACCTGCAACGCCGTCGCTCCCGGATTCATCGAGACCAGCATGACCGCCGTCCTCAGCGACGAACTCAAACAATCCGCGCTCAAGCAGATCCCGCTAGCCCGCGTCGGCACCCCCGAAGACATCGCCAACGCCGTCTGCTTCCTCGCCTCCGACGATGCCTCCTACATCACCGGCCACGTCCTCAACGTCAACGGAGGAATGCTGATGGGCTGAGCAGATTAACCGAAGGACCGGCCGTAGCCCATCTCATCAACCACAACTACTCTCAGGGATTTCAAGAGCAGGACGCAGTCCAACTCACCGTCCCCTAGCTAATTTCCTATGTCGCAGTGGTAGCTCAATAGTAATTACAGCTTAATTCCTTTTGAGTTTGACATCGCGCCGCATAAGTATTTTGATTGAAAAGTCGCATTGCCCAAAACGCCGCCGTATGCGGCCCAGATATCCATCCAGGAGCCTTTCCATGCCAGACCAGCGCCGAAGTTGGGCCGAACCCTTCAAGATCAAAGTGGTGGAGGCGGTAAAACTCACCACCCCCGAAGAACGCCAGCACGCCCTCCAAGCCGCCGGCTACAACACCTTTCTCCTGCGATCGGAAGACGTCTATATCGACCTGCTGACCGACTCCGGCACTTCCGCCATGAGCGACCGCCAGTGGGCCTCCATGATGCTCGGCGACGAAGCCTACGCCGGCAGCCGCAGCTTCTACCGCATGGAGCACGCCGTCCAGACCTACTATGGATACAAGCACGTCGTCCCCACCCACCAGGGACGCGGCGCCGAAAACCTCATCTCCAAAGTCCTCATCAAGCCCGGCGACGTCGTCCCCGGAAACATGTACTTCACCACCACCCGCCTGCATCAGGAGCTCGCCGGAGGCACCTTCGTCGATATCATCATCGACCAGGCCCACGACCCCGCCAGCACTCACCCCTTCAAAGGCGACGTCGATCTCCAAAAGCTAGCCGCCGTCATCCAGCAGCACGGAGCCGCCAAAATCCCCTACGTCAGCGTGGCCGCCACCGTCAACATGGCCGGAGGTCAGCCCATCTCCCTCGCCAACCTCAAGCAGGTCCGCGCCCTCTGCTCGCAGCACGGCATTCGCGTGATTCTCGATGCCGCCCGCGCCGTCGAAAACGCCTACTTCATCCAGCAACGTGAGCCCGGATACCGCGACCGCTCCATCCAATCCATCCTGCGCGAGATCTGCGATCAGACCGACGGTTGCACCATGAGCGCCAAAAAAGATGCGCTCGTCAATATCGGAGGCTTCCTCGCCGTCAACGACCAGACCATCTACGACGACGCCAGCAATCTCGCCGTAGTCTACGAAGGCCTCCACACCTACGGAGGCATGGCCGGACGCGACATGGAAGCCCTCGCCACCGGCATCGAGGAGTCCGTCCACGACGATCACATCCGCGCCCGCATCGGCCAGATCGAGTACCTCGGCAAGAAGCTCATGGAAGCCTCCGTCCCCATCGTCGTCCCCATCGGAGGCCACGGCATCTTCCTCGATGCCAAGGCATTCCTCCCCCACCTGCCGCAGTCGAGCTATCCCGCGCAAGCCCTCGCCGCCGCCATCTATCTCGATTCCGGAGTCCGTTCCATGGAGCGTGGCATCGTCTCCGCCGGGAGAAATCGCGACACCGGAGCCGACAACGCCCCCCGCCTCGAACTCGTCCGCCTCACCATTCCCCGCCGCGTCTACACTCAGGCCCACATGGATGTGGTGTCCGAATCCGTAGCCGCCGTCTACGCCGAACGTTCAAAAGTGAAGGGACTGCGCATGACCTACGAACCCAAATACCTCCGCTTCTTCCAAGCCCGCTTCACCCCGCTCCCGTGACTCGGCGAGCATGAATCGAGGAATGGTGCCGGGTGCCCCAAGTCTCGTGCTCCTAGTGTGGAGCGGGCGCCCTCGCCCGCTGCCTTTGACTTTGACTTTGATCTTGATTTTTTCTAACCAGGGAAATGCCGCGCGCCCCACGTCTCGCGCTTTTCGAGACAACCTGCCCTGAGCGGTAGCCGGAGCGTGGCCCGCCCCCGCCCGCCCCGCCGCCCGTGTACGGCGGACACTCTTGTCCGCCCAGCTCCCCCGCCGCAACTTTCCCGTAAGACGCTCTCCGTCTCCCCCTTCTCACTCTCAAGCACGGCTGAACTCATCCGGGCGTGATGAAGAAGGCCAGAGGCTGATGGGGTGACGGATGTTCGACCGATTGGCTTCGGGCATGGCCCGGTTCCATTTGATCGGCGGTCCACTTCGCCATAGAATCGGAACTAAGCCATAATGTTCGCCAAGAAGTTCTTTGAATGAGCGCAATCGGAAGAATACCAACAGGTATCGATCTGTTCGCCGGCGCTGGCGGGATGAGTCTCGGCTTCGAGCAGGCGGGATTCGACGTGGCTGCCGCTGTGGAATACGACCCGATCCATTGCGCGACCCACGAATTCAATTTTCCACGCTGCGCGGCCATTTGTCGAAGCGTTGCCGACATAGACGCGAAATATATACGCGACCGTTCCCGTATTGGCGATCGAACCGTGGATGTTGTCTTCGGTGGCGCGCCCTGCCAGGGTTTCAGCATGATCGGCAAACGCGCCCTCGACGACCCGCGAAATTCTCTCGTGTACCACTTTGTCCGCTTGGTCGTCGAGCTGAAGGCGTCTTACTTCGTCTTCGAAAACGTTCGTGGATTGACCGTCGGCACGCACAAGAAATTCCTTGAAGAGATCATTGAAGAATTCGGCAGGAACGGCTACCGGGTGCTGGAAGATTACCAGGTGCTTAACGCCGCCCATCACGGAGTGCCACAGAACCGGCAGCGTCTTTTCCTTATGGGAGCGCGCAAGGGATTTCCGCTGCCGAAATATCCCGAAGCCACCCACCAAGCGCCCAAGAACGGCAATGGCCGTGTGGGCAGTCTGTTTCTTCAACCCGCCCCGACCGTTTGGGACGCATTGCGAGACCTTCCCGAAGCGGACGATTTCGAAGAGCTGTTACATCGCGATTGGGTCAAGGCGAAGTTCAAACGGCCCACCAAATACAGCGCCCCCTTGCGCGGAGATGCGGACGATCCCGAAGACTACTCCGAACCTCGCGAATTCGATGGAAGCTTGCTGACCTCTAGTCTGCGCACCGTGCATACCGATCTGTCGAAAAGGCGTTTTCTAGAAACGCGGCCCGGCGACACTGAACCCGTCAGCCGTTTTCATAAACTCGATCCCAATGGCATCTGCAACACGATTCGCGCCGGGACCGCCAGCGATCACGGCGCGTTTACTTCGCCACGGCCCATCCATCCCTTTTCCGCGCGCTGCATCACCGTCCGCGAGGCAGCGCGCTTGCACTCCTATCCCGACTGGTTTCGTTTTCATGTGACCAAGTGGCACGGCTTCCGGCAAATCGGCAACTCCGTCCCGCCGCTGCTCGCAAGAGCGGTCGCATCAAAGGTCCGCGAGGCGTTCTCCGTCCCCAAGAAGGCGGGACGTCCCACCATCCAGGGCAACGAGCACCTCCTGTCGCTCGACATGTCCGCCGCCGCCCGGCACTATGGCGTGCCGTCCGACGTTGTCCCGAAGCGCATCCGAATCGAACAGAGGACCGAAGCGCATGGCTGAAAAGAGTTCCACTGAGAGCCGAAAGAAGCCGAATCGCTACTCTGCGATCATCGGGACTATCTTCAAGAATCATTACAAGCCCGGCAAGACGCACTTCGAGTTTTCCCGCGACGAGTTCGTTGAGATCGCGAGTTCACTGGGCATCGATCTGCCTAAGAACTTGGGCGACACCATCTACTCTTTTCGTTTCAGAACGGCCTTACCGCCCGAGATCCTTTGCACGGCTCCAAAGGGTATGGAGTGGGTCATCGAATTGGCAGGCCGCGCCCTGTATCGTTTCAGACTAACGAAGCTTGCGAACATCGTTCCCAATCCGAACATGATCGCAATCAAGATTCCCGATGCAACACCCGAGATCATTTCGACGTACGCCCTGAGTGACGAACAGGCGTTGCTTGCCAAGGTGCGCTACAACCGCCTGATCGATACCTTTCTGGGACTGACGACGTATTCGCTCCAAAACCATCTCCGAACGACGGTCAAGGCCATGGGAGACTCCCAGATCGAGATCGACGAAATCTACGTCGGTGTGAACAAGAACGGACAGCAATTTGCACTTCCAGTCCAAGCAAAAGGTGGGAACGACCGCCTCAGTGTTGTTCAAACCGCACAAGATCTCGCATGCTGTCGCGAGAAATTTTCCGGTCTCACGTGCCGCCCCATCGCCGCGCAGTTCATGGCGGACGAAGTGATCGCCATGTTCGAGTTGGCGCTGGACGGCGAAGATGTGAAGCTCGTGGAGGAGAAGCACTATCGGCTCGTGCCGTCCGACCAAATCAGTGCCGATGACCTCAAGCTTTACGCAAAGCGGTAGGCACGCCCCGTGGATCACGTCTCAAAGAAAATCCGGTCCAAGATTATGGCGGCGATTCACTCCCGCGGCAATACAACGACCGAGTTGCCGCTCGGGAGATTACTCTGGGACGCTAATCTAAGGGGCTACCGCAAGCACTGGCCGGTCGTCGGGAAACCCGACTTCGCTTGGCCAGGACGCAAAGTGGCCGTCTTCGTGGACGGGTGCTTTTGGCATGGCTGCCGCTGCAAATACCTACCGCGCACCAACACCAAGTTCTGGCGCAACAAGATCGAGACCAACAAACGCAGGGACCGCCGCGTATCACAATCTCTCAGACGCGACGGATGGATCGTCGTAAGGGTGAAGGAATGCCGCGTTAGCAAGCCAGCGACGCTGGAGCGAATAAAGGCTGCCGTCTTAAGGTAGCAGTCGGCCCGACGTTTGTTCTTCCCACCCAAACCGCGACCGGCGGGCGCCCAATCAACCTTCTCTTGCGTGAGCGGGCCAGTTCCAACCTCAGAGCCAAAAAGCCATCACGCAAGAAAAGACCCCCCCCTCTCCCGGCCCCGGTTTTGTCAAGCTTGACTTTTTGGCGGGTGGCCCAGGCTTTTGATCTCGCCGACATAAGCAACACCGTGGGTGGGCGGCAGTGAGATCACCCTATGAAACCTGCGCGATTAGGTTGCGCACGATAGAAACGAAGTGCATCGGCTGCATTCGCGGTCCACGCTTGCAAAGAACGCAAGGATGAGGCACCCAAGTTTGGTTTTGGGAAAAGAAGAACAGAGCGCGGGGAAGGCTGGGCCACCTGCCTGCGATTATTTCAGCCAGTGAATTTTTATTTCCTTTTCGAGCGCCCTGAATTCCAGGTCGCCGGTGACGAGTTCAGCCTTCCTTTCCTTTGCCAGCGCAGCGCCAAAGGCGTCGGCCAAACTCATTTTGAAACGCGCCTTGAAATCGGCCGCGGTGTCGGCCAGCGCGCGGGTCGTCGAATGAAAATCAATCGGCAGGCCCGGAAGGACCTTCGCGGCCTCCGCCCACGCCGCCGCGCCGTCTTTCTTCACGATGGAGTACTTCACCTCGGCGTAGTTCACATCGCTCATCAGGAGCGGGCTGTCCTTCTTTCCGGCGGAGATGAGCAGATCTTCAATCGTCTCCGCGCCCGGCTCGTCGCGGAAGTAGGCGATCAGCGCGAAGCTGTCGAGCACCTTAGCCGGCATGGCGCTCCTCGAGTGCCCGTTCCTGCTTCTTGTGCTCGGCCCAGTCCTCCGTCAGCGGCTTGCCTCCTGGTGTGCGCTTGAGGATGCCGCGCCCGCGCTTGATCAGCGCAGCGGTCATTGGCTTGAGAAGGATTCCCTCCGGTGTGGCTTGAACCACGGCCTTTGTCCCGTCCTCGATGTCGAATTGTTTGCGCAGGCGAAATGGGATGACGACCTGCCCCTTCGTCGTGAACCATACGGTCTCGATCTTCTCAGTCATACTCATATGTGACAGTATGACAGAGCTTGTAAAGTCCGTCAACACATGACAAGTAGGAGTTTTCTTGGTTGGTGGCCCATTCAAGCCGTCTTTTGGCTTGAGTGGGCAGTTCGAACCTCAGCACAAAAAGGTCGGGCGCACCACTCGAACCGTCCTTTTTTGCCCCAGCGGGGCAGTTCCAACGCCAGAGCCAACAGACCACCACCCAAGAAGAGACCCCCCCTCTCCCAGCCCCGGTTTTGTCAAGCTTGACTTTTTGCTCGGGACGAAATGGGGGTCCAACGCCAGCAGGAAGCAAAACCGCCCCTCCCGGAGCCCAAAGGAGCAGTCGGAAGCGCACCTAAGTCCAAGGCAATCAACACCTTACTTCTAAGTCATTTCCATTCAATACTTTGCCAGAAAAATCCAGCTAAAGTCTTGATTCAAATAGGCATGGCAGGGAAGAGGGCACTCCAACTACCAACCGGCAAACGCCCCAGGAAGCCAGAAAACCCCAAAAAATCCCTCCCGCCAACCCACCATCAAAATATTTATTTTTTGGCGAACAAAAGGAGAACAGATGACCGCAAAAAAACGGACCTGGCAGGAATCGGGAAACAAGTTAATCCGGTTGTCCACCCGCCGGATTGTCGCCCTTAGCGCCCGTCTCTAACCACGAGGATCATTCCCGGCCGCAGGATGGCCACGTTCTCGTTGTCCCGCTCCAGAGCTTCGACCGTTGTTTTGTATAACTTAGCGATCGAATACAAGGTATCGCCCGGCTGCACGGTGTGATGCTTAACGGTCGCTGGATTCGCCGGAACCGAACTGGCTGCGGCGCTAGTCGCGACGTGGTGGGCAGCGCTAGAATGCTTGCTGGAAGCCACTTTTCCCTCCGCTGACGGACTCACCGGCAGGTGCAGAAACAGCACCTTCTTTCCCTCTAAGCTGTTGTTTTTAATGCGGTTCCACCCACGCAGCATCTTCGGAGAAACGCCAAAATTCTCCGCCACCGACTCCACCGTATCCCCCGGACGCACCCTGTAATGCGTGAGTGCGTGCGCGTAAGTGCTTGAATCGCTTACCCTACTGGCGGCGAACGGGATGATGAGCTGACTGTCCGGCTCAAGCGTATTGTCGTCCAGATGATTGGCCGCAACGATCGACTTGATAGGTATCCCATAAGCCCGCGACAGCGAGCCTAAACTCTCTCCCGTCAACACTTTATGATACCGCCACGAGACGCGCTTGTCCGCCGGAATGGCCGCAACCGCCGTCTGGAACTTATCCGCCGTCCCCACAGGCAGGTGCAATTCGAATCCCCGATCCTTACTATTATCAGTAACTTTCGGAGTAGCCAGCCGCAGCAAGCTGGGGTTGAGGTCAAGCAAATCCTGAGGCGTAGCGTCCACGCACTCAGCAACTAACCTAAGATCAATGGCATAGTCGATCTTGACCGTGTCGTAAGCAACCGGCTTCTCCTTGACCACCGTGTCCAGCCCGTACTGCTCGGGATTCTTCGCCATGATGGTGACAGCAAGGATGATAGGGACGTAGTTGCGGGTCTCCTTGGGCAGCACGTTGCGGTTGTAGAGCTCCCAAAAATCGGCGTAGCCGGTGCGCTTGACCGCGCTCTGCACCGTCCCAGGGCCGGAATTGTAGGCCGCCATGGCCAGGTACCAGTCCCCAAACTGGTTGTAGAGGTCCTTCAAATGACGACCGGCTGCGCGGGTGGCCTTTTCCGGGTCCTGGCGGTCATCAACCCAAAAGTTGCGCTGGAGTCCGTAGCCTTTGGCGCGAAGCCCCATGAACTGCCACATGCCGCGAGCCCCGGCGCGGGAAACCGCCAGCGGATGGAATCCGGACTCGGCCTCGGCCAGATAGATCAGGTCCTGGGGCACGCCCTCCTCACGGAAGGTTCGGCGGATCATGTCTTCGTAGCGGCCGGAGCGGGCGAGCGCGTGTTCGACGGTGCCACGTCCGCGGGTGGAAAAGTAGTTGATGTAGCCGGCGACCTGGTCGGTCATCATCAGCGGCAGGTCGGAATGCGTGAGCTTGATCTCGGCCTCGGCTTTGGCTTTGACGTTGTTGTTGACCGTTGGAGTGAGATCGTTGGCCTCATCGATGGGGGCGGGCTCGGTCTTCGGTTCGGCGACGCCGTTGGACTGCTGCAAGGCGGCGAGTTCAAGGGCGTTGCTGGCGTCGAGAATGCGGTTGAGTTCGCGCTCCAGGCGGTCGTCAGAGTGAAGATCGAGACCGCTGTCGAGCAGGAGGCGGAAGGCGGCGTCGAGATTAGTTTTTGCGGCTTCGAGGTTCCCGGCGCGGGTGTTGTCCTGCCCTAGCTCGTCTTGTTTTTCGACGCGCGCGACCAGGTCGCCTACAGGATCGGCTGCGGGCGCCTGCGTTACCGGCGGCTTCGATTGCGGCTCGGCGGCGGGTTTTTGCTGGTGCGGATCGGGCTGGCCGCTGGCCGCAGTCATGGCTGGAGCCTGGGCTTGGGCAGGAGGTCTGCTGGAAGATGGATTCTTGGCACCCTGGCAAGCGAGGATCGCCCCAAGAGCCGCCGACCACGCGGCTGAGAGAACGATCGCCCGATACGGGTGAGAATAAAATCTCATATTTTCAAAAACTTACCGCAACCGGTCACGGGCCCAATCCACGTCCCCGACTCAATGGTACTATCGCAAAATTCATTGGGTCAACGCTACAGAAGAGGCATGGGCCCGGTTACTTTGGGGCTCGGCTGGGAAAGGCCCCGGCAGACGGTAAAATCGCTGTTGGCTCTTAGCTCTTAGCCAAAAGCCAAAAGCCAAGAGCCAAGAGCTAATAGCCAAGAACGATCTTCCCTGTCGTATCATCAAAGGAAACTATGAAAGCCATACAGGTCAAGCAGACAGGTGGACCGGAAGCGATGGGACTGGTGGAGTTGCCGGTTCCGCAGGCGAAAGCGAACGAGGCAGTCGTGAAGGTACAGGCGGCGGGCGTCAACTTTATTGACGTCTATAACCGGGAAGGCCGTTATAAGGCGGCGCTGCCGTTTGTTCTGGGACAAGAAGCTGCGGGCGTGGTTTCGGCGGTTGGCTCCGATGTGCGAGACGTTGCGGTGGGCGATCGCGTGGCTTACACCATGACGCTGGGGAGCTACGCCGAGTATGCGGCGGTAGCGGCTGACCGACTGGTGAAGATTCCGGCGGGAGTGGGCGAGCGGGAGGCGGCGGCGGCAATGTTGCAAGGAATGACGGCGCACTATCTTTCGCACGACACTTATCCGCTGAAGAAAGGCGAGACGGCGCTGGTTCATGCCGCTGCCGGGGGAGTGGGGTTGCTGCTGGTGCAGATGGCGCACAATCTTGGGGCGCGCGTGATTGCGACGGTTTCGACCGAGGAAAAAGCCAAGCTGGCGCGGGCGGCGGGAGCGGACGACGTCATCCTTTATACGCAAATTGATTTTGAGGCGGAAACGAAACGGCTGACTGACGGCAAGGGCGTGGATGTCGTGTATGACTCGGTGGGGAAGACGACATTCGAAAAGGGGCTGAATCTGCTTCGTCCGCGCGGGATGATGGTGCTGTATGGAGGATCGAGCGGGGCGGTCGCGCCGCTGGATCCGCTGGTACTGACACAGAAGGGGTCGATCTTCTTGACGCGGCCTTCGCTGGGGAATTACATTGCCACGCCGCCGGAGTTGCAGCAACGCGCGGGCGCGGTCTTTGCCATGATTCGCGAAGGCAAACTCAAGCTGCGGATTGAACATTTGTATCCGCTGAGCGAAGCGCAGCAGGCGCACCGCGACCTGGAGGGGCGGAAGACTACGGGGAAATTATTGCTGCTGCCCTAGAGACGCGGCTTGTCCGATCGCAGCGCTGGCAGTTTAATTTCCTCGCGCTAGAGTCAGCTCCACCACACGGTTGACTTCATCTTTGCTGGCTTTAGGAACCTTCAATACCACGCCGGCTGGGCTTTGTTGGAATTCGATCGGCGATCCATCTACTAACATGTGCGCCGCCTTCACTCGATCCACCAAGGGAGGCAGCGCCAAAAGCGGCCCATTCCAGGAAATAACGTGGACGTAAACCTTGTCCGCCTTTTGCGTGGTTACACCCCAGCTGGCAGGCGCAATCGGGCCACCCCGCGTGCCATAGATCGCATCCCCATACTTGGCGAGCCATTCACCCACGGCCCGAAGGCGAGTAACAAATTCAGGATCGATTTCTCCGTTGGGCATGGGGCCAACGTTCAACAAAAGGTTGGAATTGCGTCCCGCCGCGCGCACGAGCATTTCTTCCACTTCCGCGGGGCTCTTATATTTGTTGTCCCCAATATTGAACCCCCACGCGCCGTTGAGCGTGTTCGAGCTTTCGAGCGGCAGTAGCTCGCTCACATCCTTGGTATTGAATCCGGCGGTATTTTCCCCAGGAAGATCGCGCTCGAATGTCTGCACATCTTCGCCGGGCTTCGGGGTCAGATGATGATTGGGAATGATGAGCGCGGCCGGTTGTAAGTTGTGAATGAGACCGTAGATTTTAGGGAGGTGCCAGTCCGCATCAGGCTTGTCCCACATGCCATCGAACCAGATGCCCCCAATTGGTCCGTAATTTGTCAGCAACTCCGTCAACTGTCCCGCCATGTAGTTATCCAGGTAGGAATTCCAGTCGCCGTGGTCGGGCCGGCCATTGTTCCAATCCGTGCCAGTCGCGCCGCGCGGGAAATAATCCGGGTTGTGCCAATCCAGTTGCGAATAATAGAAAAAGAGCTTGATGCCCTGGCGATGACACTCGTCGGCCAGCATTTTGAGCGGATCTTTCGCATACGGCGTGCGCTGCACGATGTTCCAATCGGAAACTTTGGAATCGAACATGGCGAAGCCGTCGTGATGGCGCGAGGTGATGGTGATGTACTTCATGCCCGCGGCTTTCGCCAATGCCACCCAGGTCTTGGCGTCAAATTGCTGGGGATTGAAAAATTTAGGCAGGCGATCGTATTCGTCCACCGTGAGCCTGCGCTCGTGGAACACCCACTCGCCATCCCCTAAAACGCTGTACACGCCCCAGTGGATAAACATGCCAAACTTGTCGTCCTGAAATTGCTTTCGCGCCGCCAGATTTTCAGGCGCGGGCTGGTAGCCGGCCTGCGCATTGGCCGCACAGGCCGTCAATATGCAACCCGCAAACAGGGCGGCTGCAAGAGCGCGCCTGGCCATCGGAAAAGTTCTCAAGTTTGCCATAGTGGATGCGCCTCCTAGGTGCCTTGTGGGTTCGATGAATTTGGTTCGCCGCAAATATTTCCGCTTTGCGCGATTCTATCCATTGGGATCTTGATTGCGCTGCAACTGCGGTT
Organism: uncultured Acidobacteriaceae bacterium; assembly: GCA_963709835.1. Taxonomy (GTDB): domain Bacteria; phylum Acidobacteriota; class Terriglobia; order Terriglobales; family Acidobacteriaceae; genus Acidiflorens. The sequence continues at coordinate 8,608 of CAVPYG010000089.1, read as the reverse complement.
GAATCATAAATGATTTCGATCAACTTCGGCGCCGCACGCGGCTCGGCCTATGACTTTTTGCGCGAGTAATTCTTCAGGTACGCTGGCAGCTCTTGCTGGCAGCGCTCATCGGGAATCGCGGCGCCGGGCTTCACCTCTAGCTCCATCGGAATCACTCCCGCCCAGGTCGGGAAGGAATCATCCTCGGCGTCGTCCACCGGTGGGCCGACGCGGACTTTCGCCGAAAACTCATTGATGGGAAGGCGCAGGACTGACGTTGCTTTCAGCTCTTTTTCATTGGGCTGACGCGAATCGTCCCAGCGATGGGGGATTGTGTGCTCAACGATGGTGCGCAGGGCCGCGAGTTTTTCCGCCGGATCGTCCACCAGCGTCGCCGTGCCGAGAATGACCACCGAGCGGTAGTTCATCGAGTGATGGAAGGCGGCGCGGGCCAGCACTAATCCATCAACTAGCGTGACCGTGACGCATACGGGGACGCCCTGTGCGAGATGGCGCAGCATGCGGCTGGCGGCGGAGCCGTGGATGTAAAGCGTGTCTCCGTCGCGTCCGTACAAAGTGGGGATGACGAAGGGCTGGGAATCGGAATTGGAACTGGCGACGAAGCCGACGTGGCAGAGCAAAGCTTCATCGAGAATCCGGTTGACGGCGTCGCGGTCGTAAACCGCCCGCTTGGGCAGGCGAACAACGCGGGTGCGTGGAGTGGGGTTGGTGGACATGGAATTTACCTTAGTTCTCAGTTCCCGGTTCTCAGTTCTCAGTGAGCGAGACGTAGACTGAGAACTGCATGCTGGCTGCTACAGCAAACCACCGGTCTTTATCGCCAGGATGTTAAGCGCCATTTCCAGTTTGGTGATGGCTTCGCCGAGTTCGGGATGGTGTCCGGCCTTCTGTTGCAGTTCCTTCAGAATCTTGTGGGCGCTGGCAACGTGCTCTGCGGCTTGGGCTGAATTTTGATCGGGCTTTGGTTCGGTTGGCGTTGTCATGGTCTTGCTCCCCGGTACATCTCAATTCTATACGGGATCGGCGGCGTTTCTTGCGGCGAATCCAGAGTTGCTGTGGCCACAGGGAACTGCCGAGCTACGCTCGGCTTGGACGGACGAGGGCGCCCGTCCCCACACGATCACTTACGGCGGCGCTTTTCTGATGGCATGGGTGGTTCTTCGATTACCGCGAATTGGATCTTCTTCTCTACCGGGTCGATGCGGTCTACTAACACGCGCACGCGGTCTCCCATGTTGTAAGTCTTGCGCGTGCGCTGGCCTATGATTTGGCGGGTGTTTTCGTGGTAGGTGTAGCGGTCGCCGGTCAGCGTACTGAGCGGGACCAGGCCTTCGACGAAAAGGTCGGTGAGCTCCACGAAGAAGCCGAATTTGGTCACGCTGATGATCAGGCCGTCGAAGTCTTCGCCGATGCGGTGCTCCATGAATTTTACTTTCTTCCATTCCATCAGACCGCGTTCCGCTTCGTCGGCGCGGCGTTCGGACAGGCTCGATTCCTCGGCGATGTTGTGGAGTTCTTCGAGCGCGATGGGGCCGCCGACGGGAGCGAGCGCTTGTTGATGCGCGGTGTGGTCGCGGCGCTTGGACCACGGGGATGGCGGCGGGGCGTCCCGAGCTTCTTTCTGATGCTGGCGAAAAGCAGGTCCTTCGCTCCCCCACCCCATCGCGCCAAAAACGGGCGCACTGGGGACCCCGGTTCGCTCAGGATGACAAACATCTGAGGGATGACCGATGGGTGATGATTGCGACGTTCCCACCGGCACTTCTGCATCCATCTTTTCGGGCGAATCGCGCAGCACTTGTTTCAGGATGCGGTGCACGATCAGGTCGGGATAGCGGCGGATGGGCGAGGTGAAATGGGTGTAGGTGGTCGAGGCCAGGGCGAAGTGTCCGCGATTTTCTTCGGAGTAGCGGGCCTGCTTCAGCGAGCGCAGCATCAGGAAACTCAGAATCCTTTCTTCCGGCTTGCCTGCGATCTTTTCCGTGAGCTTCTGATACATTCGCGGGGTGATGTGGACTTCCTTGGGGACTTCGATTTCACGGACGCGCTTGCCGGTGCCGCGAGCGTCGCGGCGGTCGGCTTTTAATTGCACGCGCTCAATCGGTAACGAGCCCACGCCGAGGGAGTATCCGAAAGTGGCGGCGATGAGTTCGAAGTCGTACACGCGTTTGGCGTCGGGCTTTTCGTGGATGCGATAGAGCGAGGCGATGCGTTTATTTTCCAGATAGCGCGCCACGCATTCGTTGGCCGAGAGCATGAATTCTTCGATGACGCGGTGGGCGAGGTTGCGCTCGGAGCGGGCGATGCTCTTCATCATGCCGAATTCGTCGAATTCGATCACCGCTTCGGGGAGATCGAAGTCGATCGAGCCGCGGCGCTTGCGCTTGTGGTTCAGGATCATGGCCAGATCGCGCATGCGTTCGAAGTGCTCGACGTGGGTCGCGTATTGGGCGCGCGCTTCGGCATCGCCTTCGATGACGGCATTCACGGCGGTGTAGGTCATTCTGGCTGCGGAGCGGATCACGCCTTCGTTGATTTCATGGGCGGCGATTTCGCCTTGATGGTCGATCTCCATGATGCAGGAGAGCACGAGGCGATCGACTTGCGGGCGCAGGCTGCAAAGATCGGTTGAGAGTTCCAGTGGCAGCATGGGGACGGCGCGGTCGGGAAAATAAACGCTGGTGCCGCGCAGACGGGCTTCCTGATCGAGCGGCGAGTTGGGCGTGACGTAATGGGCGACGTCGGCGATATGGACTTGCAGTTCGTAGTTGCCGTTTTCGAGTTGGCGGACGTGAACGGCGTCGTCGAAATCGCGCGCGGTTTCTCCGTCGATGGTGACGATGGGAAACTCGCGGTAATCGCGGCGGCGGCGCAAGGCTTCGGCGGGAATTCCGGAGGCAATGGCCGTTTCGTTGGCAGGTACCATGGCCTGGGCTTCTGCGATCACTTCGGGCGGAAAGCGGTGGGGCAGGTGAAATTTTCGGATGATGATTTCGACGTCGACGCCGAAGTCGTTTTCTTCGCCGAGAATTTCGATGACGCGGCCGCGCGGATTTTGCATGGCGCTGGGCCAGTCGGTGATTTCCACGTCCACTACGACGCCTTCGAGATTCTGCTTGCTGGTGTGGACAGCGGCTTCGTCGCCGATTACGCGGTTGAACAGATTGGTTGCGAGGGCGAGACGCCCTCGCGACAGCCGCCGAGCACGGCGGCGCTACATTCGTGGACGGATACTCCATTCCCGGAGGGACCACGATTTCCTGAGTCACTTTCTCGTCGAGGGGCTGGACGTAGTTGTGGCGGTGTCCGTAGTGGAAGATGCCGACGACGGTGGGATGGGCGCGCGAGAGGGAGCGGGCGATGCGGCCTTCGGCGCGGCCATCGTTGCGGACGGCCGAGACTTCGACCAGGACGCGGTCGCCGTGCATGGATGATCCGATGGCGTGCGGAGGGATGAAAACATCTCCGGCGAGGCGGGCCTGGAGATTCGGATCGAGCGAAGTGGCTTCGGGTATCACGAAGCCGAAGCCGTCGCGATGCATGGTCAGGCGGCCGATGAGGAGGTTGCGGGGCATCAGGATTCAGGATTCAGGTCTCAGGTCGCAGGTGCCAGGTTGCGGGATAAGGTGCATTTCCTGAGAGCTGAGACCTGAGACCTGCGACCTATTTCAAATACTTCTCCTCGATTATTTTCCGATGATGCAGCTCATGTCCGGCGATGATGAATGCCAGGGCGCGCACCGTGACTTCGTTTTTGTTGGCCACGCCGCGGCGGGTCCATGCAGGTTCGTCCAGATTGCGAAAAAGCGTGACGGTGGCTCTTCGGACAGCGATGTAGTCCTCGATCAGGTCGGCCAGCGTGCAGTGCGCGAAGGGGCCGTTGCGGACGTAATCGTCCTGCTCGAAGCCCGCGAGGGGAGTCTGGTCGCCGCGCGCTATCCGCAGGGCGCGGCAGTTCATGATGCGCTCGGTGTCGCAAATGTGGCCGAGGACTTCCTTCACGCTCCACTTTTCGGGCGCGTAACGAAGGTCGCCGTCGGCCTCGGCGCGTCCAGAGAGCAGGAGAAGCATCTGGCGGCGCTGCTCTTCCAGGGCGGCGAGCGCGGCGAGAACGTCGTCGCCGGGGACCAGCGAAATGTAGCGCTCGAAGTAGGAAGCGTATTCTCCGGGCTGGGGCCGGAGAGAGGTGGTAGCGTTTGTGCTCATGGAATTCCTCCTAGCGGTTGATCTAGCCAGACAAGCCGGTTAGGGTTCTGAACTGCTCGACGAGCCATAGGCTGCACATCAGGCCGGCCGCTCGCAGCGGGGAAGCATGCCCTTGCGACCATGATACGCGACGCATAAACAGCATTCGCCGTGTAGCGAACAATCCTTGGGGCACGGGCACTCCGCATACCCACGCTCCCGTGGCGAGGCAGGAGCTCCGACCGGGACGAGATGAAGATGCGCCGAGGCGATGGTTCGCTTCTTGTCGCCGTTGGCCCGGCGTTCACGATTTCTGAGCACAGAGGCACTTCCAAAAAGGACGGTCGTGTCCACGCCTACATGGTATCGCAACAGGTATCGCGATAGAAGAATTACCGCCCGCTGGGCAAGGGTTACACGACTGCGGGAACCGCCGACTGGGCGCGGCTGAGGGGAACCTCTCTGGGAACTTTGAAAATCAACACAAGCCGCTGAAATAACAGAGCGCGGGGTTTTGCTCAGGAGTACAATTCGATTTGGCCCCCGAATTGCGGCGCTTATTCAAAATACTTTAATCAAAGGAAAGGATTTTGACCACATGTGGAAGCCCACCAATCAACCTGCGATACCCAGCCGGCCGGTTGAGCCGGAGCGTCCAAGCACGCCTGCTGCTTCATCGACGACGACCGGGCTTGTGAGCGAGCCCGCTCTGCCCCGCCCAGTTGTCACCACCACTTCGGATCAAGCGACGATTGGCAAGTCGTTGGTGATTAAAGGTGAAATCACCGGCTCCGAGTCCTTATATGTAGATGGGCGGGTCGAGGGATCGATCAACCTCTCCGCCAGCCGCGTTACCATCGGCCGCAACGGAGTGGTCACGGCCAACGTCAGCGCCCGTGAAATCGTGGTGCTGGGCAAGGTGCGGGGCAACCTGACCGCGACCGATCGGGTGGACATCCGAAGTGACGGTTCGTTGACCGGCGACGTGATGGCGGCGCGCATCTCGATTGAAGAGGGCGCGTTCTTCAAGGGCGGCATCGACATCCGCAAGGCGGGAGCGAAGCCGGACGCGAGGATCGAAGAAGTGGCGCCATCGCCAGCGAAGAGCGTTTCGGCTGCGCCATCGGAGCCGTTTGTGGCGCGGGCGTAGCAGCGCTGTTCGCTATTCGTCGTTCGCGTCTCGCGGATTTCGATTCGATATATGCTGGATCATGAAACGGGCCTTTCGGGGCCCGTTTTCTTATTGGGCGCGGCGGCTGCCAAGCCTGCGCTCGGCTTGGGCGGGCGAGGGCGCCCGCCCCCACACGAGCGATTTACTGGGCGGATTTCTTTCGGCGAAGATCTGACGGCAATTCCGAACGCAACAGCCAGAGCCCGGCGGCGACGGCTGCGGCCCAGGTCAAGCTGCCGAGCGCGAGGGCCAGTAGATCGGCGCGCCGGCTGCCATCGAGCGCTATCGAGCGCATGACTTCATAACTCAATCCGCCGGAAACGGCGCCGATCAGCGCGGACTTCCCTAATTCTTTCCAGTTCAACCCGCCGAACGGCACCATGCCGCGGAAGTGCAGAAGCGCGGCGATGGCGACGGCGTTGGCGGCGATGCCGAGGTCGGAGGCGATGGCCAGTCCGGTGACCGAGAGAGTGTGGAAGAGCAGCTTGTAGAGCGGCAACGATGCGAGCGTGATCAGGCTGCTGGCGACCATCGGAGTGAGCGTATTGCCCGAGGCGTAGAACGCGCGCGCGTACAGTGCCTGGCAGGACCACAAAGCCAGCGAGAGCGAAAACACGAAAAAGTAGAGGGCGGTGGATCCAGTATCCAGCAAAGTGAAGCGCCCACGGCGGTAAGCGAGGTCAACGAGAGGGACAGCAATGGCCATCATCCATCCGGTCATCAACAGAGAAGCGGCGGTAATGCGATACACGGACGCGTTGACGGTGGCGGCGAATTCGTCAAACTTCTTTTCTCCGAACAAGCGCGAGAAGAAGGGAAGCGAGGCTTGGCCGGCAGCTTGTCCGAGGATGGCGATGGGAACGGCGAAGAGGCGCTTGGCGTAGTTGAGTCGGGCGATGTCGCCGATGCCGCTGGAGGCGAAGTAGCGGAGGATCCAGTCGTCGGCGGTGACCAGCGAAACGCCGAGCATGAGCGGGATGGAAAGCCGCACCCATTCGAGGAAAGCGGGATTCTTCACCGCGAACGAGGGGCGGTATCCGATGCCGGTTTTGGCGGCTCCGATGGCAGTGATCAGGAACGGTCCGGCAATCATGCCAGCGAGCGCGCCGTAGGCAAGGGAGGCGATTCCCAATTGACGGTGTCCGATCACACCACCGGCGATGATGAATACGTTGTAGATCAGGGGACCGAAGGCGGGCAGCAGAAAGAGGCGGTGCGATAGCAGCACCGCCGCAAGCACTGCGCCCACATAAAAGAAGATCTGCGCAGGAAGAAGGATGCGCGTCAAATGAACGCAGAGTTGCATCTGATCGTGCGTAAAGCCGGGCGAAGATCCGTGCGGTCCGAAGAACCAGGCGACGAACTGCGGGGTGAAGATTTCGGCCAGGATGGTACCGGCGATGAGCACCGAGGTCATCACGGTGATGATGATGGAGAAAGTTTTTTGCGCATCCTGCTCGCGCTTTTCGGCCAGGAGCCGGGTATAGATGGAGATGAATGTGATGGAGGCGGTGCCGCCGGCCAGGATGTAGTTGAGCCAGTCGGGCAGGGTGAAAGCGGCGACGTAAGTGTCGGCCAGCTTTCCGGCTCCGAAGGCGTAGGCGACGTAGAGCTCGCGGACGAATCCGAACACGCGGGAGAGCGCGATGGTCGTCATCAGCAGCATCGTCGCCGAAAAGGCGGTGTGCTGATGCGATGGGCGGAAGAAGCGCAGGAAACGCATCCTTGGCAGATTAACGCATCTCGCGGTGTTCGTGTAGGGACTGACGGCTGCCCCACTCTTCGTTTTTTGAAGGGTCGGACTTGAGCGGCCTGCCTTTCTCATGACAAAAAAATTCTGTGATCGAATTCTCTTGACTTAAGGCCAATTGCACACAAGCATTATTAGTAGAGATCGGATTGGGGCAGTTTAGAGGTGCAACTGTGGTCAAGACGGCCCTCGAACCTGCCCCAGATCCATTTTCAGACAAGATTGAGGAGCTAAGTCCTTATGAATGAGGTATTGTAGTGCACCCCTGTAGAACTGGACACGGAAGTTAGTTAGGCTAGGGGCCTCCGCCAGGAGGCGAGAATGTCGAGAAAGCCGAGAATCCAGAGAACCCCGGAAGAGAAGTGGCAGATTGTGTTGGAAGCCTTGAAGAGTGGCAACGTGGCTGAGACCTGCCGCAAGTACGAGATCGCTCCCAATCTCTATTATCGTTGGAAGGACGAAGTGGAAGCGGGAGCCAAGGCTGCGCTTGGGGGGAGGAGCGCAGCCGCGCGGCCCGATGCCGAGCAGGAGAAACGGATCAAGCAACTGGAACGGGCGCTGGGCCGGTCCCATTTGCAGATTGAGATCTTAAAAAACGTACTGGGCGAGTGAGCTGCGGGCCAGCGCATTCGTCGGCACGGGAATTAGTGGCCCAAGGGAAGGAAGCGAAGCTGGTGGCCGAGACACTGGCGATCAGTCGGTCGAGCCTCTACTATCAGGCACGACCGCGCGCCAGCCGTGCGGATCGTTCGCGGGATCGGGAGATTGTCCTGGCTTGTGGCGAGAAGCCGGCCTATGGCTACCGTCGCGTGGTCTGGTGGCTGGGGCGGCATCACGGGCTGGCGCTCAACGGCAAGCGGGTGTTGCGCGTGATGCGGGAACACGGGCTGCTGGTGCGGCAGCGCCGCTTCCAGGTCTCGCGGAGAAAGGATTGGGGCAAGGTGGAAGCACTACATCCCAATCACGTCTGGCAGTCGGACATGACCAAGGTCTGGGCCGGGCCGAGTGTGGGCTGGGCGTATCTGGTCTCGGTGATCGACTGCTGCACGCGCGAGATCGTCGGCTGGGACTTGAGTCTGCGCTGTCGCACCGAGGAAGCGCTGGCGGCGCTCAACCGCGCCGTGCTTGAGGTTTTGCCTTTCGGTTCTCGTGGAACGGGTTTGACTTTGACGACCGACAACGGCACGCAGTTTACCTCGGCACGTTACGTCGAAACTCTGAACCGACTGGGAATCCTGCACCGGCGCACCGCCTATAACCATCCCGAAGGCAACAGCTACATCGAACGGTTTCATCGCAGCTTGAAAGAAGAGGAGGTGTGGCTCAACGAATATCAGACTTTCGACCACGCCAAGCAGAGCATCGCTGGTTGGATCGAGGAGTACAATCATGACCGTCCGCATCGCGGACTCCACGGACGAACCCCGCACGATGCTCGTGCCCGGTTCGCCCAAACCCTTACTTCAAACACGGCCCCTTATGTCCAGTTTTGAGGGGTGCAC
>CAVPYG010000088.1:0-8223 GCA_963709835.1 uncultured Acidobacteriaceae bacterium | reverse complement strand
AGCCGAACTGGAATTCCTTCTTTTGCTAGACTCGCAAACGCCAGCGCCTCGGCCATGCCGTAGTCCACAGGCTTTTTACCCGTCCCCATCTCCTGGCGCTGCTCCAGCAATTTCTTTACCTTGGGATGGATGTGGAAGCCCTTGGGATACGCGGTCAGGCGCGCGGTGAGTTCCACAAGTTCTTCGCGCGAAACGCCGGTGGGCTGTTCGTAGTCCGGTTTATAGCGGCCTCCGAAATACTCGCCCCAGTAGGTGGGGAGATCGCGCAACAGCATTTTTCTGGTGAACTCGGTGCCGCTCTTCTGCGCGGCCTCGTATTCGCTCTTGATCGCGCCTACTCGCGCGGCGATATTGGCGTCGTTGACGCCGATGTGGCTGGCGTAAATCCGGTACAGCGGCGGATGCTCTTTAATCGCCTTATACATCAGCGGCTGGGTGACCGTGGGATCGTCCACTTCGCTATGGCCGTGGCGCCGGTAGCCGATCAAATCCACGACCACGTCGGAACCGAATTGATAGCGATACTCGGCGGCAATGCGAGCGATGCGCATGACCGCATCCACGTCTTCGCCGTTGACGTGAAAGATCGGAATCGCCTGGCGCCGCGCCAGTTGCGCCGAAAAGCGCGAGGAATGCTCTTCGCGCGCATTGGTCGTGAATCCGATCAGATTGTTGACCATCACGTGGATCGTCCCGCCCACCGTGTAGCCGGGGAGATCGGCGAAATTCAACGTCTCCGCCGTGACGCCTTGCCCGGCGAACGCGGCGTCGCCGTGCACCAGCAGCGGCAGGTACTTTGCCTTGCCGCCGGCGCCGGCGCGGTCCTGCTTGGCGCGAGTGCGTCCCACCGTCACCGGATTCACCGCTTCCAGGTGGCTGGGGTTCGAGACCAGATGAATGTGAATCTTCTTCTCGCTACGGGTAACGTACTCGCCCGTCGCGCCCATGTGATACTTCACGTCGCCCGAACCCAATACGCTGCGCGGGTCCACATCCTCGAATTCCGCGAACACCTGCTCGGGAGGGCGCCGGGCCACATGCACAATGACGTTGAGCCGCCCGCGATGGCTCATGCCCATGACCAACTCCACCGCGCCGCGTTCGCCCGCCACGTCGAGAACTTCATCCACAAACGGCAGCAAAGAGGTGCTGCCTTCCAGCGAAAATCGCTTGTTGCCCAGATAGCGCGCTTGGAGCGTCTGCTCAAACAGTTCGGCGCGGATCAGCAGGTCGAGCGCGCGCTCGCGATCCGCCTTGATGACGGACGCCTGCGCCTCGATCTGGTCTTCTATTTGTTGTTCTATCCAGCGCCGCCGCTCCGGGTCGGCGATGTGCATGAACTCCACGCCCACGCTGCCGCAATAGATGCGCCGCGCTTCCCGCGCCCACTTGTTGTCGATGGCGAGGTCGGGATGCGGCTGCGGAGGGAGCAGGCCGAGCGGGTTCAGCTCGGCCTCCAGATATCCAAATTGCCGGAACAGCCCGAACACGCGTTCCCGCTCGTATTTTTCGATACTGTTCTCAGCGCTGTTTTCCATGCTTGGAGGGGCCGCGCCCCTGCTAGTATTTCGAGTTGAACTTGCCATAGAGTGTTTCTATAGAATAACGGATGAATTCCGATTGTGGAGATGCGAGCGTCCCCGCCCGCACACAGGAGATAGATGACCGATCAGCAGCAAGAAGCGCGGGAAAAAGAACTTGCCGGGCGCGCCGCCGCCCAACTGGTGCGCGAAGGCGACATCGTCGGACTGGGCACGGGCTCGACCGCCTACTTCGCGGTGGTCGCTCTCGGCGAGCGCGTGAAAGCGGGGCTGAAAATCGTTGGCATCCCAACTTCTGTCAAGACCGCTGGATTGGCGAAGCAACTCGGCATTCCACTCACCACGCTCGACGAGCATCCGGAAATCGATATCACCATCGACGGAGCGGACGAGGTCGATCCCAAGCTGAATCTGATCAAGGGCGGCGGTGGCGCGCTGCTACGCGAGAAGATCATCGCGTCCGCGTCGAAGAAAATGGTCGTGGTCGCGGATTCCAGAAAGACGGTTTCCGCGCTGGGCAAATTTCCTTTGCCGGTCGAGATCGTCGACTTCGCGCGGGGCGTCATCGAGAAAAGGATCGCCGCCCTTGGAGCCACCGCCAATCTTCGAATCAATACCTACGGCCAGCCGTTCGTGACCGACAATGGCAATCACATCCTCGATTGCAGCTTCGGAAAAATCGCCGACCCGGCGGCGCTGGCTCTGGCCCTGAGCGACACTCCCGGGATTGTTGAACACGGGCTGTTCATTGGGATTGCGAAGCTGGCGTTGGTCGGTCGCGGCGACCGCGTGGAAGAATTGCGAGGCTAGCAAGACGCACCTAAGGCCCGATGCGCCCGTCGCCGGAGTATTAACAGCCGGCTGCAGGCCTGATGCGCTCGTGTCGTCTCGCTATTTGCTTTGTGCCGGCAAAGCCCTCTGATATGTCCACGCCAAGCTCTTCCTCACTTTGCCGCTACCATCCACAATCTCAAGAGAGACTTTGCTGGACTTACTCGTCCGCGGAGGTGCATCCAATTTCAGGGTGTAGAAACCGTTCACCTGCATGTTCAGTGCTCGAGTCTGGAGCTTGATGCCTTCTTCGGTCTTCCCGCTTGAGTCATAACGGTAGTCGAACGTCCAAGGGCTGTTGCGCTGCCCCGAAAGACCAAAGACGAACCCTCCCGTGTCGCGCGCCAACTCCACGACGGAATCCTCTCCCAATCGCTCTTCCTGGGTGCGCACCGACTCGGAGAACAGAAACATGAACAGTCGGATTTGCGAATGCAGCAATCTTTGCTTCGTAGCCGCCTCTGAGATGTGGCTGCTGTTGTCGCCGCCATCCGTAATGGCGTAGACGGAGTCCCCAGGGAGTGAAGGTTCCAAGAGGTTAGCTGCTGCAGCGGCGGCGTCGTAGAACGCGGTAAAACCCTTGACCTCGGTCCACTGGCTGGATCCACGATTCAACCACGCTGTTATGGACGATCTGCCCTGCGAGAAATCGAGGACGTCATGGACTTTAGAGGAGAAAGTAACTAAAGCGACTTGCACGTCGGCGGGAGTTTCGGTCAGCAAGGCTTCAACTGCTCCTCGGGCGGTCTCCCATTTCTTGTTTTTCTCTGTTCCGCCCGCCATGCTGCCGCTCATGTCGAGAAGCACGACAATTCGCCGCGGAGCAGAGCTGTAGCGTGCGTCGAGAAGCGCGGTTGGGTGGCCGTTCACCTCGACTCGAAAATTATCTTTCGTCAGGTCCCGCACTGCGTTGCCGTTTCGATCCAGGGCGTTTACCAGCAACGAAGCCGGCTGTTTCGGAGCGGATTGAGCAGGAGCCAACTGGGCGCAGGCTAAGAGCGCTCCGGCGAACACAAGGGATAATCTGGCCATTTTCGATCGCACCTCCCGAACGGCGGCATTCTACCACGGGACGGTCCGGGCGTTTCGTGACTTGCCTTCGGCTGGCTATCCTTCCACAATCTCCCGCAGCGCCGCGAGTAGCCGCTCCACTTCCTCCATCGTGTTGTAGTGGGCCAGGCCGATGCGCAGGAATCCTCCCAGGCGCTCGACGTCTAATTGCTCGGTCAGGTTCAGGGCATAGTAGTTTCCGTCCCAGGTGAAGAAGCCGCGCTCGCCGAGCTTCGTTGCCAGTTCCAGACGGCGTGTGGCCTGCCGATGCGGACCACGAACGTCGCGCATCTCTCGTCGAAGCGCCGCGGATCGCTGATGCCATAGAGCTTCAGTCCCGGAATCGCCAGCAGGCCGGCGATCATCTTTTCGGTCATTTTGCGCTCGTGCTGGTGAATCGCTTGTGCGCGGCGAGGATCGCGGCTCGCCGGTTGTCTCTGCGGGGCAAGCCCCGTCACCACACGGCCCAGCTCTTCCCAGTAATCGACGCAGGCTTTGATTCCCGCGATGCACTTCGTGGTTCAACGTCCCCGATTCCCAGCAACCGGGAATCTCATCGGTGCAGGGCCGGACTTTATACGGACGCAGCCCCTTCAGGTGCTCGCGTTTGCCGTAGAGAACGCCCATGTGCGGACCGAAAAACTTGTAGGTTGAGCAGACCAGGAAATCGCAGTCGAGGGCGCGCACGTCGATCGCGCCGTGGGGAGCGTAGTGGACGGCATCGATGTAACTCAGCGCTCCCGCTTGCCGCGCCAGGCGCACCACTTCGGCGACGTCGTTGATGGTGCCCACGGCATTCGACGCATAGCCGACGGCTACCAGCCGCGTGCGTTTACCAATTTTGTCCGCCATGTCCTGCATGTCGAGCGTGCAATCTTCTTCGTTGAATTTCACCGTGCGGATGGTCACGCCTTTCTCTTCCAGTGCTTTCCAGGGCGCGAAATTTGCGTCGTGGTCGAGCAGCGTGAGCACGATCTCGTCGCCGGGGCCGAGTTCGCGTCCGAGGGCGCGGCTCATGGCGAAAGTCAGAGTCGTCATGTTGGCGCCGAATACGATCTCATCCGCATCGCAATTCAGGAAATCGCCCATTGCCGCGCGCGCTTCGTCGATCATGTGGTCGGTGTTGCGGCTGGTTTGGTAGGCGCCGTGGGTGTTGGCGTTGTTGTGCGCCAGATAGTCCGCGATGGCGTCGATTACACGCTGCGGGACTTGCGTGCCTCCGGGGCCATCCAGAAAAACCGCGGGATTTTGATTGATGGTTTGCGCCAGCGCGGGGAACTGCTCGCGAACCCAGGCGAGGTCGAGCGTGGTGGCTGATGGCGTCTGTTCAGCGGTTGGCATAACTGACATTCTAGTCCAGTGCCGAAAATCTTAACCACAGGGGACACAGGGGAAACGAGCATTTTTCGTGCGTCGCGTTTCCACAGATCACCATCTAACGGTACAATCGTCTAAACGGAACACGTTTAACCAGCAACGTGGGGATGGCAATGTTGAGAGTGTCGGCAAATCGGGGCGGATTGGTCAGAGCTGTGTGTGTGCTCTCGACCTTGCCCTGGTGTGCGTGATGGGAACGGTGCAGGCGACCCACTCGCATCCCGAGATACTCGACCACCTCCCACCACACCTGTTCGATTTGCGCGACGGCTCATGCCGGACTGAATACCGAGCCGGCGCCTCCGCGCCGGTTTTGGCTATGGCAGTCCTGGCGATTGTGTTGCCGAAGTTTCCCCGATCTTCCGTCCCGTTACCACCCAGTTTATTCGTCCTCCGCCTGCGCTCTGATTCCGCGCCCAGATCAATCAGAGTATTCCCAAAGGCCGCGAGCTTCGATCTTTGTTCCTTCAGATCTGCAATCTGTGATCGGACTCGCTCCAAGAACCCATTATTGGAGGAATCATGAGTTTGCTGCATAAGAGTTGGCTGGCTGCGGCTATCGTGGCCGTGGCTGTGGTGTTGAGTGCCGGGACTGCGAAGCGCGCAGTCGGGCGGAAGTTCGGGATCGATTAACGGCACCGTGCTGGACCCTTCGGGCGCGGTGGTGGCCGAATGCAAGCGTCGAGATTCATAACCCGGTCAGCGGCTATGACCGAACCACCACCACCGACAGTCAACGGGAAGTTCAATTTCACCGAACGTGCCGTTTAATCCGTATCACATGACGGTGAAGGCTGCGGGATTCGCTAAGACCGCGCAGGATGTGGAAGTCCGGTCGGTAGTGCCCGCGCTGTGTCAAGTCAGCTCTGGAAGTTCGGGCGCCACCACCGACACGGTCACGGTCGAGGCTGCGGGAGATCTGGTGGAGAACGATCCGACCTTCCACTCCGACATCGACAAGGACTTGTTCGACAAAATTCCCCTGGAAAGCGCGTCGTCGTCGCTGAGTTCGCTGGTCACTCTCTCCACGCCGGGAATCGCTGCCGATTCCAATGGCCTCTTCCACGGGATCGGCGACCACGCGGAGAATTCGTTCTCCGTCGATGGCCAGCCGATTACCGACCAGCAAAGCAAAGTGTTCTCCAACCAGATTCCCGTCGATTCCATCCAATCGATGGAAGTCATCTCGGGCGCGCCGCCCGCCGAATACGGAGGCAAGACCAGCGTGGTGATTGTAGCGGCTACGCGCTCGGGCCAGGGCATAACCACGCCCCATGGCAGCGTGACCACCTCCTACGGGTCGTTTGGGTCGTCCAACGTGGCCGCCGATCTTGCTTACGGGGGAAAGAACTGGGGAAATTTCATCTCCATGGGCGGTTTGAACAGCGGACGGTTCCTCGATCCGCCCGAATTCGCGGTGATGCACGACAAGGGCAACGAAGAGAACCTGTTCGACCGCGTGGATTTCCAACTCTCATCCGCCGACTCGATCCACCTGAACTTCGGCTACAGCCGGAGCTGGTTCCAGACCCCGAATTCGCTCGATGCCGAAAACGCGACGCCCTGGAGCGGACTGGACACAGTTCTTCCTCAGCGTGGAGAACTATGGGGGCGTAGTTCCCATCGGTACTCCCACCGGATTTACCGAAGGCGTCACCGTCGGAGCCGCCGACCAGCGCTCCAAGATTGGGACCTTTAACATCGCCCCTTCCTGGACGCGCCTGATCAGTACGAACTCCGTATTTACTTTGGGCGCATTCGTGCGCCGCGACGATTACAACTACTACCCGAGCAGCGATCCTTTCGCGGACCTCGGGCCGCCGAGTCTGCAGAGGCAGTCGGTGGGTCAGAACCGCACGCTCACCAACGCGGGGATTCGATCCGATCTCTCCTACGTCAAAGGAATGAATCAAATCAAGGCTGGCGTCACCTACGAACAAACATTTCTCAATGAAAACGACACTCTCGGGATCGTCGACCCAGCTTACAACGCGCCCTGCTTGACCCTGGCCACGGCGCAACCCCCAATGTTCCTGTCCCGGGTTTCACCGATCCTTCGCAATGCGGCGCCGGCTACGAGCAAAATGTTGCCGATGCTACAAGCCCTTACTTCAATCCCAACGCGCCCAACACCGCGTTTTACCCTGATTTCAATCCAACCCTGCTTCCCTACGACTTGACCCGCGGCGGCGGCCCCTACACTTTCAACGGCCACACCGACGTGAAGGAGCTTGCTCTCTACATTCGGGACGCGATCACGGCGGGAACTGGTCTTTGAACCTCGGCATGCGCGGCGATCTCTACAACGGGCTCACCGTCGCGCGGCAAGCCGAGCCTCGTCTCGGGATCGCTTACAACGTCAAGAAGACCAGCACGATTCTGCGCGTTTCCTACGCGCGCACGCTGGAATCTCCCTTCAATGAGAATCTGATACTTTCCAGCATCGGATGCGGCAACCCTGTTCTCAACCCGCTTCTGCCTGTGTTCCTCGCAGGCAAGGAACCCGTTAAGTCCCGGCTTTCGCAATGAATTCCACGCTGGGATCGAGCAGGCTTTCGGGCGCTACCTGGTCTTTTCCGGCGAGTGGATCACGAAGTACACGCACAATGGCTACGATTTCAGCGTGCTCGGCAACACTCCGATCACTTTCCCGATTGAATGGCACAACGCCAAAATTCCCGGATATGCGGGAAGCGTGAGAGTTCCGAACCTGCATGGCTTTTCGGCGCAGATGGTCTTCTCCAGCGTGGCGGCGCGCTTCTTCCATCCGCAGATCGGCGGAGCGGGCGCAACGATCACCGGTACCGGTCTCCCGTTCCGCATTGACCACGACGAAAAATTCAACGAGACGACCCACTTGCAATATCAACCCTGGAAGCGCGGCCCATGGTTCGGCTTCAACTGGCGCTACGACAGCGGACTGGTGGCCGGCAACGCGCCGTGTTACGGGGTGAACGCGAGCAACGATTGCCCGCAGTCGGTCCCAACCGGGCACCCAGCCGTCCTGTTGCAGGATGTTTTCGGAAACCCCCTGAGCGCCGATCAGGAGTACGAGGCCGGATTTACCTGCAACGGCGTCCACGCAACTCCGACCACTCCGCTGCCTTCCCCGTGCCTGGCGCCGCTCGGATCGAGTCTTATCAAGTGCCGGCGAACGAAGCCGAAAACGACGACCACAATCCGCCGCGCATCGCCTCGCGCAACCTGTTCGACGTTTCGGTGGGCGACGACAACCTGTTCAAAGGCGATCATTACAAATGGAGTCTCACGCTCACCGCGATCAACGTAACCAACAAACTGGCGCTGTATAACTTCCTTTCGACCTTCAGCGGGACGCACTATGTGACGCCGCGAGCGCTGACGGCTCAGCTCGGGTTTCACTTCTAACCTGGTCCGCCGCTGTTGAGGGCAGTACGGATCTGTA
>CAVPYG010000087.1:0-24666 GCA_963709835.1 uncultured Acidobacteriaceae bacterium | reverse complement strand
ATCGGCGCCAAGGGGTGTACCCTTTCGGTGTACCCTCTTAACGACAGTTGAACCTTCGAGGAGAAAAACCGTGTTCCGCCGACGATGGTTCTTCGCCGCAACCCTTGCGGCGTTCTTGCACGTCTGGCAGCCGCCAGTTCTTGGGCAACAGAATCCCACGCCTGATGCCGGCGCACAAACTCCGCCACAGCCAGCCGAACCCAAGCCGGATGAAATCCCGCTTACAGTTTATGGGCGCGAGTTCCCCCTCTCTGGAACTCAGGTTGTTCCAATAACTGCTCCGCAACAAGTTCTGCCCAACTACGCTTCCTGTCCACTCTCCATACTGCGCCAAGAGGTCAGAGAGTTAGCACA
Source organism: uncultured Acidobacteriaceae bacterium (assembly GCA_963709835.1). Taxonomy (GTDB): domain Bacteria; phylum Acidobacteriota; class Terriglobia; order Terriglobales; family Acidobacteriaceae; genus Acidiflorens. Next base: position 24,312 of record CAVPYG010000087.1, on the reverse strand, counting down.
CCTCAAGCCTGCTAAGGACCAATCGCAACTGCCCGCGCTTCTTAACAAAATCGGTGAAAAGACGGTCAAGATTGCCCGCGAAACCCCAAACCTCATTTCGAATGAGTACGTCATCTTCGAGGGGGACGGTCGCGAAACGCGGAGGAACTATTCCTTTCTCATTCTGCAGCACCCTTTGGGCTCAGGCGTGGTCCTTGACGAATATCGAGTCAACCTGGAGAGCGGCGCGAAGATGGAAACCGATTTCGGAAAGACGGCTCCTGCCAAATCGCCCGCGCCGCCTTCCTTGTCCGACTTAGCCGCCCAATGCTGCTTACCCACGGGACCGGCGCCACCGCCGGAAGCTCCCGTCTCTCAGGGTTTCATCAGCCAGTACCTGTTCTTTTATCCGTTGAACCAGCCAGAGGCCGATTTCCGCTATTTGGGAACACAAGCGATCGATGGCCATCGCACGCTGGTTGTCGCCTTCGCCCAAAAATCGGGAGCCGTTCGACTCCCCGCGACCTTCACGTCCGGGAACAAGAAATTCCCGCTGCTCATGCAGGGCGTGGCCTGGGTAGACTCATCCGACTTCCGCATCGTGCGCCTGCGGACAGACCTTCTTTCCGCTCCCGGCGAAGCAGCTCTGGGCCGCCTCACTTCCGACATTCAGTCCAAAGAAATTCACATCGCGGATTTGCCCTCGCCCTTATGGCTGCCTAGCGAAGTTGTGACCATCGCGAGGATTGGCGAACTAACCCAGCGCGAAACCCACTTCTATTCCGACTATCGCCTCTTTCGCACGAAATCAAGAATTGTGCTGAAATGACTCGCAGCCGCGATCGAGAGTTTGGGCGCTTTCTTGCTGTATGCTAACCGTATCCGGGAAAACGAAGTTGATTCCCCAAACAAGGAGAGTCCCGCACAATGCGTAATTGGCTCGCAGTTTTATTGCTTTTTCTTCCGCTTGGTTTCTGCGTGGCCCAGGAGGCGCCCGCCAAGCCCGTCGAACCCAAGGCCATCGGCGTTGTCTACCGTCTCAGTCCATCCAGCCAGGACCTAATGCGCCTGCCAGACGAACAGTTGCAAGAGAAGAGCGGAGCAAGGGATCCACGAAAAATATTTGTCGAGGTATCGGGCGCGCAGTCCTCCTTCCGTATAAAGGCTGGAGAGAACATCGAATTCGTATTCATCACGGGAAATCCAGAGAAAGTCAGCCTTTATCTCTTCGAACAGAAAAAGAACAAACGCCAAGTTCAAACTATGATGCTCGATATTAGGGGCGGAGGCAAACTGCTCAAAGGACTGCCCGTTGAAGTGAGTAAATACGGGGAGTCGTCCTATAAGTTGGTTGCCGCCTCCCCGCTCACTCCCGGCGAGTACGCGATCTTTCTGGCCGATCAGGTCTACACCTTCGGCGTTGATCAGTAGTTCAACGACAGGGATTCGCGTCCGCGCCTCCCGTCGTTGAGCGCTGCGCTGCCCTGGCCAGACTCCTGCTTTCGTGAGGAGCGGGGGGTGCTCTCCACGGGCGGAATCATGCTTTTCCTTCCGCTCGTGGGCCAACTGTTGAAACATCGCGATATTACTCATCGACCCGGTGACCGGGTTTTGAGCGCAATTGCCTTGTTGCAACAGTCAAGTTTTCGCGACTCCGCCTTCGTCCAGATCGCGCAATGACAAAATGATGTGATTTGATAAAGCGCAAGATTACGCACCCTGGCGGTGTCGATTACATGGCGGTGAGGTATATGAGCCAGAAACTTTTCTTGATTTTGCGATCTAGGTACACACAGCTGTTGATCGGCCATCAGCTGCGACGGCTTGCTTCCAAGCGGCCGGAGCGGCAGGTCTCCGCCGCGAGATCTCTCGGGAAATCGCGCGACCCGCGTGCGTTGGGGCCGCTGTTTGAGGTTCTCGCGCAATGGTGGCGGAGCGAGAACAACGTCACGCCGGAGGTAAAAGACGCCGCGTTGCAGGCGCTGACCGGCTATCGAGATGCGCAGAGCGTGGCGTTCTTCCTCGGAAACCTGGGAAGCCCCGATGTAGGGACGGCGGGGGCCGCGTCGGATGTTCTGGCGGCCATGAAGTGCCGCAACGCCATAGCGCCTTTGCTCAGCATGCTCCAGCAGCGCAGTTGGGGCGTGGGAATCCCGATTGCGGCGCACGCGCTGGTAAAACTGGAAGCGTTTGAACTGCTCGCCGACGCGGCGCGCTCCGGCCGTATTAATTCCGATGTCTTGTACTGCTTGTTGCAAGCCTGCCAGAGCTATCGCAATCCTTCGTGTGTCGAATTCCTCCTCCCATTCTTGCGTTCGCCGGATTTCTGTTGGCGGCGCGAGGCAGTGGAGGCGATTGCGTCCGTGGATGGAGAGGCCGCTCAACAGGGATTGATGAAAATCCTGCCGGACCTCGATTTCGAGGGTCTGATGCTGTGCATTCCCGTGCTAAAGCTCACCGAAGAGGAAGGACTCAACGGCGCGCTGCGCCCCTATTATCAGATTCGCCGGGCCTTCTCCGATCCGTCGTACACAGTGGACTCCGCTGGCGCGGATAAGCTCAGGGCAATTCTCGAGTCCCCGCATGAAACTCCGTGCGTCCGCGCCTTCGCCGCCAGGCAACTCGAACAGCTGCGGCGGCTGTTGCCGGGAGTCAAAGACGGCCTCGACCGGCTTATGCAGGCAGTGCATACCGGGAAACTGAGCGAATTAGATGCGGAGGCAAAGGCGGCGGTCCCGTCGTTGCCTTCTCCCGTGGTGGAAAGCTTGATCGAAGACAAAGGCGCTCGCAGTGCCGCCGAAGTCATCAAGGAGCTGGAACAAAACGGCTGGAAACCGCGGACTCCCGGCGAAGCCGCCGTCTATCACATCGTCCGCAACGAGTGGGAGCAATTGGCCTCCACCGGGGCCGCATGTCTCCGGCCGCTGGTGGCAGTAGCCCTGTACGATCCCGACGACGACACGCGTCACGACGCGGCATGGGCGCTGGTGAGCGCAGTCCAACGCCTGGAGAAAGATTTGCCGGAGAAAACGCTCCATTATTTATTGTGCGCCGATCTGAAAAGCACCGACGAGGATGCGAATTGGCAAATGAAGGACGGCATATGGAAAGAGATGGAACGGCGCGGTCTGTTCATGCCCAAGAAGATCGTAGGGTCCGCCGGTCTTGATCCAACGTTGACGGACAAATCCAGTTATCTTTCGAGCACAACTCGCATTGTCGGGACGCTGGCGCGCTCATAAACTCAAAGATCCAGATCGTATCAGCCTGTAACATCGTGATCCTAAAAGATCGGGTGGGGTACCTATGCCAAAGAGTTTTCACTTTATGAGTTAGTAGAAAAGAGAAGCTAAGCAAGCCGCCGCAAAAGGACCCCGCCTTTTCTGAGAACTGAGAACCGAGAACTTAGAACTGATAGCCGCCTTCAGCCTGGAATCAACCCCGCAGGAAATTCGCCACCAGTTTCTTCCCCTCGCCCGTCAGCACGCTCTCGGGATGAAACTGCACGCCTTCCACTGGAAACTTCTTATGTCGAAGGCCCATAACGACTCGCGTGCCGTCTTTATCAAAAGTCCAGGCGCTGACTTCGAGATCGCTTGGCAACCCTTTTTCGGAAACGATCAGCGAGTGATAGCGAGTCGCGGTCATGGGAGAAGTCAGCCCGCGGAAGATCGTCCTGCCGTCATGTTCGACCTGGCTGGTCTTGCCGTGCATCAGGTTCTTGGCGCGAATCACCTGTCCGCCAAAGGCTGCGCCGATCGCCTGGTGCCCGAGGCAGACTCCGAGCAACGGCACGTTGCCCTTGCCCGCGAAATGACGGATCAGTTCGATGCTGATCCCCGCTTCCTGCGGAGTGCAGGGTCCGGGAGAAACCACGATGCGCTCGGGACGCATGGCCTCGACCTCTCCGACCGTCACCTCGTCGTTGCGCCGCACCTCAACCTTCGCACCCAGTTCGCCCAGATACTGGACCAGGTTATAAGTGAAAGAGTCGTAGTTGTCGAGGACGAAGACCACGAGTTTATTGTAACGTCATCGTGCGGGTTGCAGAGTTTCAAAGTTTTGGAGGAGCAGGTTTCAAGGTTGCAATGTTGCAAGGTTGCAAGAACAAGAACAAAAGCTGTGCCAAACGGCGCGTAACGAATCTTTGAAACTTTGAAACCTTAAAACTCTGAAACCTGGCTCTTACCTTGCCCTCACTTGACAGCCTGACCGCGACTTGCCATGCTTACAGGCGATTCACGACCGTCTTTGAAACTTTGAAACCCTGTTTTTTGAGGAGGTCCAATGGCCGAGACGCACAAGGACCCGAACGAGGGCCAGAACAATGGCGCGGGCAGCGACAAGCGGGCCACGCGCCGCTTCGCGCTGCACCTGCCCGTAAGCGTCCGTTACACCGAAAATCAGCCCGAGCGCGAGGCCAAGACCCGCGACGTCAGCGCGCGCGGAATTTGCTTCTTCGTCGATTCCGCCATCCAGGCCGGCTCCGCCATTGATTTCACCCTGACCCTGCCGCCCGAGATCACCCTGACCGAAAGCATCCGCGTACACTGCAAAGGCCACGTCGTCCGGGTCGAAGGCGGCAGTGCCGCCAGCAAGATGGCGGTGGCCGCTGTGATTGATGAGTACGAGTTCCTCGCCGACTCGTAATTTCTCGCGCTTCCCGGGCCTTTGGAAGAAATTCGGTCCCGGTGCTTTCAGGCAAGCGCACAAGTTCGCTCGCGCTCGGAATCGTCGCAAAGCAACCCGCCAGTGGTATGGTTTCTCTAACCATCGAGTGCTCCTGTGAGAGACTTCCGGCCCAATCTGGCATTCCGGCTAACTCGGTCACGCTCCTGTTTGCGGGCGCATGTGCGCGCGACCGCGTTGGGAATCCTCCTTTTCCCATCCCCATACCTTCGTTCCCAGACAACCGAGCTGCCCGCGGTTCAACCAACCGTGCCCAGCCCGAAACCCGCGCTGCAACCGGCGGTGACCGAGGTGCGCGTGGCCGGCCCAGTGACCTTTACTGGAATTAACGGAGCCTCGGGTTCTTCGATTACCGCCGGGCCCGATACCGCCGTTCTTCGCCTGTCGAGTGGCGGCGAAGTCCGCGTTTGCCCGGGAACGACCGTGTCGATTACTCCTTCGAAGAATCGCCACAACCTTCTTCTCGGCATGAACACCGGCGCACTCGAAGCGCACCTCGCTCTCGACGCTTCTTCCGATTCGGTGATGACGCCCGACTTCCGCATTCTGCTCGTGGGACCGGGGGAATTTCACTATGCCATCAGCGCCGACCATCAGGGCAACACTTGCGTTCGCGCGCTGCCCGGCAACACCGCATCCGCGATAGTCACCGAGTTGCTCGGCGATCGCACCTACCAGGTCAAGCCGACCGACCAGCTCGTGTTTCGTCTGGGGCAGCTCGATCGAGTGGATATGGCCGTGCCGTTGGAATGCGGATGTCCGCCGCCACGGCAACTTCCACTGCCGGTGGCGAACAATCTGCCCCTGCAAACCCGAGCGCCGGCTGCGGAGACGATTCAGGCGGAAGTCGCGCCCGCGGCCGCAGCACCGGCGGCAGGCGCTGCACAGGCCGCTTCGCTCGCGCCCGACGAGCTTCACGTGAAGGTGACGGCGCCCTTCGTGTTTCGTGCGGCCGCCTCGCCGCCTCCGCCTGCTCCTCTGGACGATGTGCGGGCGCTTCCCCTCGACGCTCGTCGTAGCGCATCCCCGGCTTTGGCCGCTCCGCTACCGCCGCCAGCAAACGAAACGCCCAAGCGTGCCGGCACTGCGGCGACATCGGAGAACCGCGCGCCGCTGCGCAGATTGTTCAGAAAAATCGGCGGATTCTTGGCCGCGCTATTCCGCTGATCTGGCCCCACGCGAAATAAGAACTCCCCACTCTGCCGTAAATCGGCGAAGACAATCGGCAACCTTCCTGGACTCTTCGTTACCTTCGCTCTCTGGAAACGCCCCTACCGCGCACTGGTCCAAATCTGATAGGCAACCACGCCAACCATAAAGACCAGATAAATCCGGAGCGCCCAAAATAGAATCGCCTCCGGGCGCGTGAGCCGCCGTCGTCGAAAATAGTGGCGCTTCTTGGTCGAAATAATCTGGTCTGGCTCCAGCGCTTCGATCACTTTGGTGAACTCTTCGCGGCTCAGTTGATCGCCGCGTGCCGAATCGAATTCCTTTTCCATCTACCTGCCTCCAACCAGTGCCAGCGCATGGGGCGCGATCACACTGATCCCAAACAACAGGCCGGCGCCGACCAGTACGATCACAACTCCCAGCGCCAGCACATTCGCCCACAACGGACTGACCAGTTCGCCCATGATTTCCCGGTCGTTGACCAGCATATAAAGAAAGAGCAGCGCCGGAGGCATGGCCAGCACAGCGATCACATTCACCAGCAGTACGATGTACACCAGCGGAATTCCCGGTATCAACACCAGTCCCGCCGCGGCTGCGGCTTCGACGAGCAGCACGAGATAGAACGACCGGCCTTGATTGAACGGAAGATTCAAACTGTGCGGCTGCCGCGCCACTTCTCCGAAGGCATACGCGGACGAAGTCGAAATGGTAATGGCCGCGACCATCCCCGCCTCGAAAATGCCCAGCGCGAAAAGCGCCGCGCCCCAGTGTCCAATCAACGGCTGGAGCGCCTGGGCGAATTCGGCGGCTTCGAAGTTCGCCGCCGCCATGTGATGGAGAAACAGCGGTGCCGTCGCCAGCATCGTCGCCAACGCGGCCACTGACGCCAAAGCCGCTCCCAGCACCGTATCCACGCGCCCGAATCGAATGTCGCGCGTGGTCAACCCCTTGTCGGCAATCGCGCTCTGCTGAAAAAACAGCATCCACGGAGTAACCGTCGCCCCGATATCGGCCAGCAGGATCACCACCGTCTCCTGCGTGAGCCCGCCCGGCAGCGGTTTCCACGTCACCATGGCGCGACCCACTTCGCCCCAGTGCGGATGGGCCAGCAACGCCACCGGCACAAACACCAGATTGAACATGGCAGCGCCCATGATGATCCGCTCCCAGGTCCAGTACCGGTGCGTCATGAGCGCGACAGAAAGCACCAGCAACGCTCCAAAAACCGAGATCGCCGGACGCACTCCGAAAAATCCCAACCCGGCGCGTATGGCGATAAATTCCGTGACCAGCGTCAAAAAGTTTCCCACCATCAGGTCGATCATCGAGAACCAGCCCCAGAACGGGCCAAAGCGCTCGAAGATCAACTCCGCGTGTCCGTGATGAGTGGCCGCCCCCAAACGCACCGTCATTTCCTGCACCACGCAGGCCATGAGAAACGTGAGCACCACGAAGGGAAGGAAAAAACCAACGCCAAACCGCGCCCCGGTAGCCGCATACGACAGCATGCTCGGCCCATCGTTCTCCCCCAGCATCACCAGGATGCCGGGGCCAATCAGCAGCCAGAACAACCGCACCCGCGGCCCGACTCCCCGCCGCGCCCGCGTCTCCGAAACCCGTTCGCGGTCGTGCGCCCGGTCGATGTCCTCATGGGTGATGACGATCTCGGACCGAGACACGCCTGTCGGTTGCCGCTCCGATACTGTCTTGGTTTCGTTCATGCGGTGCAATAGAGAAAGCGAGAGGATGCCGCCCGCGATCTAATTAGCTAAAGTATACATTGGAATATAAACTATAGTTAAGCATTTATGCGATAGTCGTCATTGCACACAGGAGAGCGGCGCACGAGATCCTTCACTTTTTAGAGGTCGGCGTTCCCGTCCGCCGATTTCACCCAGACTTTTTCCGCGGCCGGTACACCGAGCGAAACCCGGCCGGCGCCGGTGGTCAGCGTCAGCGTCTGGTCGTAGTTGCGATGCGCGACATGAACTCTGGCTCCCGGCCGGATTCCCCGGTGTTCAAGAAACTCCAGCAATTGCCGATCGCGTTCATAAATGCCACTCACCTGAAAGTCATGCCCCGGCTCGGCCCGCGCCAGCAGCAGCAATCCGCGGTGCCTGCGGCTCGCCGGGCTCTCCAGTTCCGTCAGATTGCCGTGCGGACACGCCACTCCACGCCCCAGTTTGGCCAGCAGCCTGGCCTCGAAATCGGGTGAGACCGCGTGTTCCAGGCGTTCCGCCTCATCGTGCACCTTGTACCATTCCATCCCGAAAATCTCAGCCAGCATTCTTTCGATCAGGTGATGGCGGACCGTCAACTTGCGGGCAATCTTCCTTCCCGCAGCGGTCAGGCGAACGCGGCCCGTCGGCATTCACCCGCACCAGGCCGTCTTTCTTCAGCCGCCGCACCGCCATGGTTACCGCCGGAGGCGAAACTTTGAGCCAGTGCGCGAGCGTCGCCGAAATGACCGTCTCGCCTTCGCTCTCCGCCTCCAGGATCGCTTTTAGGTAGTCCTCTTTGGAAACTGTGATCATGTGGATCATATTATACGGCGGGATTAAGCATAGTTAACCGAAAGATTGCAGAGGTCAGATCGTAGAGGTGAAAACAAACGGCGCTTGCCCTTGGCTTTCGTTAGAGAATCCTTTTTCTGGAGAGGGTGCACCTCCGCAATCTGACCTCTGACCTCTGCGATCTATTCCAATTTGACATCGCCTGCGTCCGCCCCTACCCTTAAATGTTCAGATTATGAAGATCCTCGTTATCGGCGGCGGCGGGCGCGAGCACGCCCTGGTCTGGAAGCTCCGGCAATCGCCGCGTGTCGCGAAAATCTACTGCGCCCCAGGCAACGGCGGCATTGCGGAAGAGGCGGAGTGCGTCGCCCTCGACCTCAAGAACCTCGACTCCATGGTCGTGCTCGCCAACCAGATCCAGCCTGACCTCACCATCGTGGGTCCGGAACTGCCGCTTATGCTCGGAGTGGTGGACGAATTCACGCGCCGAGGCTGGCGCACCTTTGGCCCCACTCAAGCCGCCGCGCAACTGGAAAGCAGCAAGAGCTTTGCCAAGGAATTCTTGCAGCGTCACCACATTCCCACAGCGCACTACGCCATCTGCGATTCTCCCGAACAGGTGCTAGACGCGCTGCCCCACTTCCATACTCCGATCGTGGTCAAGGCCGACGGACTCGCAGCCGGCAAGGGCGTGGTCATCGTCAACACCAAGGACGAGGCCGCAACCGTAGCCAACGAAATGCTCAGTGGAAAAATGCTCGGCGTGGCCGGATCGCGCGTCGTGCTGGAAGAGTTTCTCGAAGGCGACGAGCTTTCTTTCCTGGTCGTGAGCGACGGGGAGCGCGTCGCCCCGTTGGTCGCCGCGCAAGATCACAAGCGCGTAGGCGACGGCGACACCGGCCCAAACACGGGCGGGCATGGGCGCCTACACCACGCCAACCATCGTGGATGACCAGATGCGCGAATGGCTCCTCACCCACGTCGCGCGGCCCGTCGTCGCCGGCATGAAGGCCGAAGGCGCGGAGTATAAAGGCGTACTGTATTGCGGACTGATGATGACCGCGCGCGGCCCCATGGTGCTCGAATTCAACTGCCGCTTCGGCGATCCCGAGACCCAGCCCATTTTGATGCGCCTCGAAAGCGATCTCGTCGAAGCGATGGAGGCGTCCATCGAAGGCCGCACCAGCGAGGGCGATTTCAAGTGGTCGAACGATGCGGCGGTCTGCGTGGTCATGGCTTCGGGCGGTTATCCGGGAGCCTACGAAGTGGGCGAGAAAATCACTGGGCTGGACGATGCCGCGAAACTGGAAGGCGTGAATGTTTTCCACGCCGGTACATCAAAAGCTGACGGGGCATTCTATACCGCTGGCGGACGCGTGCTCGGAGTGACGGCAAGGGCCGCGGACTTGGAAACAGCCGTGCAGCGTGCCTATGATGCGTGCGCGAAGATCGGTTTTGAAGGCGCGCATTATCGCAAAGACATTGCGGCGCGGGCGCTGAAGAAAAGCTAGAGAGGCTGTCCCGAAACTTTGTAACCTCCGGAACGCAGCCCCGGAGGTGCGAACCAGCTTAGCCCAGCGCTTAAGCGCTGGGAAAAGCGAAAGAGACCAGTCAAGTCCCGGAGGGACGGTCGAGTTCTCTTTTCACAGGAGGTGAAGTTTTCGCAAGTGTCGAATCTCAAAGTTGGAACCTGATCCATAAATCCGCGGGAGGGGCAACCCATGCTGAAAAAGTCCGGCAAATTCTATGCCGACTGGCGCGATGCCAACGGTCGGAGACATCGTGCCGCGTTCCCCACCGAAGCCGAAGCACTCGCGCATCAGGTGGGAATGAGGGCAATGGAGGCAACCGCAAAAATGACCAAGCCACTAGTTTCCATCGTGATGGGCAGCGACTCCGATCTGGAGATCATGCGCGAAGCCGGAAAAGCGCTCGATGAATTCGGCATCGCCTACGAAATCGACGTAACTTCGGCCCATCGCTCGCCCGAGCGCACGGCAGACTACGCCCGAAAAGCCGCCGGGCGCGGCATTCGCGTCATCATCGCGGGCGCGGGCGGAGCGGCGCACCTGGCCGGCGTGATCGCCGCGCACACAACCTTGCCGGTCATCGGCGTTCCCATCCCTTCCACTTCCCTGCAAGGCATGGACTCCCTGCTCGCAATCGTGCAGATGCCGGCAGGCATTCCAGTTGCTACCGTCGCCATTGGCAAGCCCGGCGCGACCAATGCTGGGATCCTCGCGGCGCAGATTATTGGCGTGGCCGATGCCGCCATCGCGAAGAAGTTGGAAGCGCACAAAGAAAAACTGGCGCGCGGCGTGGAAGAAAAATCGAAGAAGTTGAAAGCCGCGATGAAGGAGTGAAAAAAACAATCAGCGAAAACGCGCGGCCGCGACTCGTGCTTATAGCTTCAAATTTTTCAAATACTCCCGAAACTCCCCGCCCAGATCTTCGCGTTTCAACGCAAATTCGACCGTCGCTTTGAGAAAGCCGAGCTTGTCGCCCGTATCGAAACGCCGTCCCTCGTAGACATAGGCGTAAAGCTTTTCGCGCTGCAGCAACCCGCGCAGCCCGTCGGTGAGCTGCAACTCGCCGCCCGCGCCCGGCTTGATGTTCGAGAGCGTTTCGAAAACCGTTGGCGTCAGAATGTAGCGCCCGATCACGGCCAGGTTCGAAGGCGCATCCGCGACTTTCGGTTTTTCCACCAGGTCGAGTACTTCATACAGTCTGCCGCCAGTGCCCGCAACCTCTTTCGCCTTGATTACGCCGTAGGATGAAATCGCCGGCCCCTCCACCACCTGCGCCGCGATCACCGAGCAATGTTTCTCGTCGAACACATCCATCAACTGCTTGAGCACCGGCACTTTCGCATCGATGACGTCGTCGGCAAGCAGCGCGGCGAACGGTTCGTTGCCCACCAGTTCCCGCGCCGTGAGCACGGCGTGACCGAGTCCGAGCGCCTCCTTTTGGCGCACGTAGGCCACATAGATCATGTCCGAAATCTGGCGCACGATTTTGAGCAAGTCGTGTTTGCCTTTTTCCTCGAGCATTTTTTCCAGCTCGTAACTGACGTCAAAATGATCTTCGATCGCGCTCTTCCCGCGTCCGGTAATAATGATGATTTGGTCGCATCCCGCCGCCACGGCCTCTTCCACGCCGTATTGGATGATGGGTTTATCGACCAGCGGCAGCATCTCTTTCGGCTGGGCTTTGGTGGCCGGAAGAAAGCGCGTGCCCAATCCAGCAGCGGGGAAAATAGCTTTGCGGACTTTCCTGATCTTCCGGCGGTCGGGGTTCGTGCGTCGTTCGTGGTTGGTCATGGCGTGTCGGTGCTGGTCGTCGGTCGTTTGTCGTTAGTCTTTCGCTTTCGCCTAACGATCCACGGAAAAATCGAGTTTCGTATCAGGGCATCGCTTCAGCGATGCCGCCACGGCTCCGAAATCAAATGCCCCTTTAGCGGCTGGCCGCGAAACAATTGTACTGCTCACACTTATACTTGGCGCGCTGTTTCTTCCCGCGCTTCCAACTCTTCCAGCAAATCCCGCAGCGTTTGCAATATTCCTCCGGCGCTGTCGATCTTGATTGTGAACTTCAGCGTCCCGTCCGGAGCAAACTGCGTGCCACGCTGCGACGCCACAAAGCGCGCCAGTTTCCCCGGATCAATCGAAGCATTTGGGCTGAATTTGATGTTCACGAACTCGCGCTTGCGCTCAATCGCATTGGCGCCGACGCGCATCGCTTGCAGTTTGAGCGCGGCGTAATCCAGCAGATTGCGGACCGCGCCGGGCGTTTCCCCGTAGCGATCGATCAGCTCCGAACGCACGTCCTTCAACTGCGACTCGGTCTCGACTCCCGCGACCCGCTTGTACATCCGCAAGCGCTGATTCTCTTCCTTGATGTAGTCGGATGGAATGCGGATGTTGAGGCCAAGATTGAGCTGTATTTCCGTGACTTCAACCCCCGCCTCGCCCTTCATTTCGCGTACGGCGCGCTCCAGCATCTGCGTATAAAGCTCGAATCCCACGGCTTCGATGTGCCCGCTCTGTTCGCCGCCAAGCAAATTTCCCGCGCCGCGCAATTCCAGATCGAGCGCGGCGATCTTGAAGCCCGCGCCCAGATCGGAGAATTCCTTGAGCGCCGCCAGACGCCGCCGGGCGATGGGCGTCAACTCGATTTCCGCAGGCAACAGTAGATACGCGTAGGCGCGCCGGTTCGACCGGCCGACCCGTCCCCGAAGCTGGTAAAGTTCCGACAACCCCAACCGGTCGGCCCGATTGATGACAATCGTGTTGCAAAGCGGAATGTCGAGCCCGTTCTCGATGATCGTGGTGGAAACCAGAATGTCGGCTTCATGATGCATGAATTTCAGCATCACTTTTTCCAATTCCCCCTCGCCCATCTGCCCGTGGCCCACGGTGATGCGAGCCTTCGGAGCCAGCGTTTGAATCTTGGCCGCAATCTCCCAAATCGTCTCGACGCGGTTGTGCACAAAATAAACCTGCCCGCCACGTTCGAGCTCCTGTTCAATCGCCGACTGGATCAGCTTCTCGTCCCAATTCGCAACCACGGTTTGAATGGCCATGCGATCTTTGGGCGGTGTCTCAATCACGCTCATGTCGCGCAGTCCCACCAGCGACATGTGCAGCGTACGTGGAATCGGCGTTGCCGACATGGTGAGCACATCCACTTCCGTGCGCATCTGCTTGATGCGTTCCTTGTGCCGCACGCCGAAGCGCTGCTCTTCATCCACCACCAGCAGCCCAAGATCGGCGAACTTCACGTCCTTCGAGAGCAGGCGGTGTGTGCCGATCAGGATGTCCACTTTCCCCGCTTCCACTCGCTGCAAAACTTCTTTAACCTGCCTCGGCGTCCGGAAGCGGCTGATCATTTCGACCGTCAGCGGGAATGGCGCGAACCGTTGCTTGAAAGTTTCGTAGTGCTGGAACGCGAGCACGGTTGTGGGCGCGAGCACCGCGACTTGCTTGTTGTCGCTCACGGCCTTGAAAGCGGCGCGCATCGCCACTTCCGTCTTGCCGTAACCAACATCGCCGCACAGCAGCCGGTCCATGGGGAGTTGCGATTCCATGTCGCGCTTCACGTCGGCGATGGCCTGCGCCTGGTCTTCAGTCTCGCTGTATTCGAAGGCCCCCTCAAACTCCTTCATCCACTCCGTATCGGTGGGAAAAATATGACCCTGCGCCGACTGGCGTTGCGCATAGAGTTCGATCAACTCATCGGTCATATCTTTCATCGCCTTGCGCACGCGCGCTTTTGTCTTGCCCCATGCGGCCGAGCCAAGGTGATTCAGCACGGGCTTCGCGCCTTCCGCCGAGCGATACTTCTGGACGAGATCAAGCCGCGTCAGCGGTACATAGAGCCGCGCGGCTTCGGCATATTCGAGCAGCATGAATTCCGCGCCGCCGTCGCCCTGATTGATTTCTTTCAGGCCTTGATATTGCCCGATGCCGTGCTCGACGTGGACCACGTAGTCGCCCACCTGCAAATCGCGGAAGTCGGAAAGAAACGCCGAGACTTTCGATTTCTGCCGTTGCGGACGCGACGCCACCAGGTCCGATTCGTCGAATAGATCGCGCGCCCCAAAAATCGCCAGATGCGCTTCCGGCAAAATGAATCCGTCGGGCAGGTAAGCCTTCACCAAAGTCGTAGTGAGCACTTCGCCGGCAAAGTACGAAGTTTCGTCGGCGTAGCTTTCCCCGCTGCGGGTGCGGCTTCCGAGGCGATACGAAGCGTTGTACTCGGTAAACATGTCGGCGAGCCGCTCGACTTCGCCGGTATTCGGCACGGCAAGAACCACCTGTGTGCCGCCGCCCACCAACTTCTGCACCTCTTCGATCATCGCGGGCACTGCGCCGTGGAAGCGCGTCACCGGCTGCGAAAGAAACGCCGCTTCCGTTTTTTCTCCGTGGGCTTCGCGCGCCAATGCCAGATATTCGAAATCGGCGCCGGAGAGTGCCGCCGTTTTCTCCCGCCAGCTTTCCGGCGTCAGATAAAGGTCGGCGGGACGCACTAAATTCCCCACTCCGCTGCGCTCGTGCGCCTCCTTGATGCGCGCCCAAACTTTGTCGAGTTCTTGTACGAGCGCTTCGGGTTCGTCGAGAATCACCCGCGCATCCGGAAGCAATCCGAAGATGCTGCGGTCCGCCCCCGCCACAGGAGCGTAGAACTCCCACCCCGGAAAAACTCCCGCGCCCGAATCGCGCGCCGCCTGCTCCACAACCTCCGGCGCTCCCGCAATGCGTTTCCCCGAAAGCCGCGCATTGATCGAACCCAGCAGTTCCGCCGTAACCGGCGTTTCCGTCAGCGGCAGCAGCAACGCTTCATCGACCGGGTTGGAAGACCGCTGGCTCGCCGGATCGAATTTGCGCATGGACTCGACTTCATCCCCAAAGAACTCGACGCGGACGGGACGGTCCGCTTCCGGCGAATACACATCCAAGATGCCGCCGCGGGCCGCGTACTGTCCCGGCATTTCCACCACATCGGTCGCGCTGTAGCCAACTGTATTTAAGTGCTCGAGCAGTTTTTCCAGATCGAAAGTTTCCCCGCGGCGCAGCACCCGCGCCAGATCGGCGTAGTACTCGGGAGCACGAAGAAGGATCGAGGTCGCCGTTACCGGCGACACGACAATTGCGGCGCGGCCCGTCGCGATCTTCCACAATGCCGTGGCGCGTTCTTCCTGGATTTCCGGATGCGGCGATAAATTCTGGAAGGGAAGCACATCGCGCGCGGGAAGGTTTACGATCGCGTCCGGATCGGCGGCCCCGGTGAGTTCCGAGAACGCGCGCAACACCGGCAGCAACTCTTCGGCGGCGCGATTGTCGGCGACCACCAATATAAACGGACGCTCGACCGTGCGCCGCAACGAAACCACAATCAGCGCCTTGGCCGCCGGAGACAGCCCAGTGACACTCATCCGTCCCGCGCTCTCGCGCAGATGGGAGGCGGCGCGCGTGAAGGCAGGTAATCGTTCCACCTCCGCAAAAATTTCGCGGACGAACGGCAAAAGCATTCCAGATCATTTTAACAGTCTTGCCAGTGATGACCGCGGAGGCGCGGCTAATCGCACGAGTCTCGCTCTTTATCCCGGAGAGGCTGCGGTTCCCGCTGCACTTTGACGGCATTCAAAATGAGTGAAATAAACCTGTTAACCTAAGCGACGCTTGGGTTATTATGGTTGCGTGGGCTCGCTTAAGTTTGACGGCGTTCTCTTTGTCGTTTATTCCAACGACCATTTGCCGCGTCATGTCCACGGCTTCGCCGGTGAGACCGAGGCGATCGTCGATCTGCGGTGGAACGGGACCGTCGCCCTAGCGGAACGCAACGATGCCATCCGCCCCGCCAATGCCAAGCGGCGGGACGTGAGGAAGATTTTGAACGCTGCGGCTCTGCACTTTGAGGAACTCGCCGCGTTGTGGGAGGAAATACATGGCAACACATAAGGTCGTGACCACCAACGCCGAGATTGATCGCGCCATCGAGCGCGCCAGGCGCCTGCCGCGCGAGCCGCGTGTGACAGCGGTTGAATATAGGAAGGGTCCGGGACTCGATCTGTTCATCCTCATGATGAGCGATGGCCACCGGCATGTGGTCCCACGCGAAGACCTGCAAGGCCTGCAATCGGCCACGAAAGAGCAGCTCGCGCGGGTGGAAATTCTCGGCCATGGAACCGGTCTTCACTGGCCAGCCCTCAACCTCGACCATTACGTTCCCAGCCTGCTGCGGCGCGTCTATGGCAACAAAAAGTGGATGGCGGAGATCGGGCGCAGCGGGGGTTCCGTGAAAAGCGCTGCCAAGAAACGGTCCGCTCGGGTGAATGGATTGAAAGGCGGGCGGCCTAGGCAAAACGAAGCTGCCGCAACGGGCGATTAGCTATTTGGGCACGATAATCGCGGCGGTGGTGAGGAAGTCGTGCAGGTTTCGCAGGATCGCGTATTTCGGAGGGTGAAGGGATTAAGATATGAGGGCTGGAGCAAACCCTAATGCCGCGAAGAATAGCTGCTCTTGTCGTGCTTCTGTCCACTAGCTACGCGCAAACCCAATGGAAACAAGTCGAGACTTTGCACTTCGATTGGACTGGCCCGGGCCAGACCGCGACGTTTATTCTTGAACGACCGCAAAATTCAAACTTCTCGGGAGATTTCACCCGCCTTCACATCCGTACTCCCGGCCACCGCGAATTCGTGCTTACCGACGGAGAAGGCCTGGTGAATTACCGTAAGGAAGTTTGCTCATCGCATGTTGGTTTTTGCAAGAAAGAGAACCTCGTTGCTTCGAACCACGTACTCCTTCTCCCAGCTGCCGGAAGGAATATTCTTTTCGTCTTCGGCTGGGCCTACGCCAGTTCGCCAGGCAGTTTTCACGTGCTTGCTTTAGATGGGGAAGGGATGCCGTTCGAACTCCTTTCCTTGAGGGAGTTCGAATTCGTGGATTTGATCGAGGCAGACACTGATGGGGCCCCGGCGATTGTCGGGAAAAAGTGTCTGAGTCCGGAGTGGGGACACGATTTCCTTACTTATGACCCTTACTCGGTTTATCTCTTGCCTAAATCAGAATCAGGCAAGGCGACGTACTCGATAGAGCTTTCCAAGCAGTACAACCTCCAGCACTACTACGGGTGGGCGGGTCCGAACTGCAGCGAGGAGTATGCGGTTGTGCTGCATCCCCCCGGTCGAAAGAAGCCAATAATCATGAAGTCGAAGGATGCGGAGAAGCTGTTCGAGAATAAGTAGTGAGCACTTTGGTGTTAGCCAGCCCCCGAGAAATCCTGCCGAGCTGCGCTCGGCTTGGACGGGTGAGGCGCACGTCCCCACACAAGCACGAGCACAAGCAAAAGCCGCCAGCTTTCACTGACGGCTGATAGCTGACGGCTGATAGCTGAGGTCTAACTTTCGTACAGCAGCACGCCCTCGGTTTTCTCCGCGTCCACGGGACGGTAATACAGTTTGTTCGCTTCGAGGAAGACCTCGATGAACGCCGGCCGGGTGGTGATCGTGCCCTGGATCAACGCTTCCGAGAGCGGATCTTCTATGTACTTCTGCAACGCGCGCCGCAGCGGACGCGCTCCGTAGTTGCGGTCGGTCAGCGTCTGGTTCAGGATCCACCGCTTCGCCTCGTCCGTCACCGTCACCGTGATCGAACGCTGGGCGAGGTTTTGGTTCAGTTGGCTGACCATGAGTTCGAGGATCTGGATCAAATCCGCTTCGCTAAGCGCCATGAACAGGATGACTTCGTCCACGCGGTTCAGGAATTCCGGATTGAAGGTGCGTTTGACCTCGCCCTTCACCAGGTCTTCGACCTTCGCGGAAACCATCTCGTCCTGCGACGACTGGAAGCCCAGGCCCTCGCGTTTCATCAGGTGCCGCGCCCCGATATTCGAGGTCATGATCACGATTGCGTTCTTGAAATCTACCGTGTTGCCCAGGCCGTCGGTCAATTGCCCGTCTTCAAATACCTGCAACAGGATGTTGAATACATCCGGATGCGCCTTCTCGATTTCGTCGAGCAGCACGACGGAATACGGCGCCCGCTTGACCCGCTCCGTAAGCTGTCCACCCTCTTCGTAGCCAACGTATCCCGGAGGCGACCCGATCAGTTTCGATACCGAGTGCTTCTCCATGAACTCCGACATATCGAAACGCACCAGCGCCTTTTCGCTGCCAAACATGAACTGCGCCAGCGTCCGCGCGACTTCGGTCTTGCCGACGCCAGTCGGTCCCAGGAACAGGAACGACCCAATCGGGCGGTTCGGGCTCTTCAACCCCGCGCGCGAGCGGCGGATGGCGCGGGCCAACGCACTGAGCGCTTTGTCTTGCGAGATGATGCGCTTGTGCAGCTCTTCTTCAATGCGCAGCAGCTTCTGCGTTTCTTCTTCCTTGATCGAAGTGATGGGAACGCCGGTCCAGCGCGAGACCACGTCCTCGATGTCCTCCCGGCCGACTACGCCGGTGGAGGATTCATCGAGGTGGTATTTCTCGCGAAGAGCGCGCAGGTTCTCGCGCTCTTTGCGCTCTTCGTCCGAGTAGAAGCGCGCCTTCTCGAACTCGTGGTTCGCGATGGCGTTCTCCATGCGATGGACGATGAACTTGATCCGCTTCTGCACTTCCGTCAATTCGTCCGGCAGCGACGTCTGGCGCAGTTTCACCCGCGCTCCCGCTTCGTCGATCAGGTCAATCGCTTTGTCGGGCAGAAAACGGTCTGGAATATAGCGGTTGGAGTGCGACACCGAAAAATTGATGGCGTCGTCGGTATAGGTGACGGCGTGAAATTTTTCGTACCGATCCTTGATCCCAAAAAGAATCTTGACCGCCTCGGCTTCGTTGGGCGGCGGAACTTTCACCGCCTGAAAGCGCCGCTCGAGCGACCGGTCTTTTTCGATCGACTTGCGGAATTCCGCGGGCGTAGTCGCGCCGATGCACTGGATCTCGCCGCGCGACAGGGCCGGCTTCAGAATGTTCGCCGCATCGAGCGAGCCTTCCGCCGATCCCGCGCCCACCAGCGTGTGCAACTCGTCGATGAAGATGATCGAATTCTGGGACTCCATCAGTTCTTTCATGATGGTCTTCAGCCGCTCTTCAAACTGGCCGCGATATTTGGTGCCGGCGACGATCAGCGAAAGATCGAGCGCCAGAATGCGTTTCTCCGCAAGGAAGGAAGGAACTTCGCCGTCGGCGATACGTTGCGCCAGCCCTTCGACGATTGCGGTCTTACCCACGCCCGGCTCGCCAATCAGCACCGGATTATTTTTCGTGCGCCGGCAGAGGATCTGCACCACCCGCTCCACTTCGGCGTCCCGGCCCACCAGCGGATCCAATTGGTTGTCCATCGCCGACTGCGTCAGGTCGCGGGAAAACTCACTCAACAACGAAGACTCGCGTTGTCCTCTTTGCGGCGCTGCTTTCTCCTGGCCGCTGCGCGCCAGTTCTTCGCGGATCGTCGAAAGCCGCAATCCCCGCTCGTGCAAAATCTCCGCCGCAAAACACTTTTCTTCGCGCAACAATCCCAGCAGCAGGTGCTCGGTCCCAATATGCTTGTGCGACAGCCGCTCCGCCTCTTCCGCGGCCTAGGCCAGCACGCGCTTGCATTCGTTGCTCAGGGGAAGATCGACCGAGGTGGAAACTTTTTCCCGGATGGTCGTGTGCCCCTCGATCTGTTTCCGGATCGATTCCACCGACGCATGGGAACGCAGGAAGCGGTTGGTCAGGGCCTTGTCTTCGCGCAGCAGCCCGAGCAGCAAGTGTTCGGTCTCAATATAAGGAGAGCCGAACTGGCTGGCCTCGTACCGCGCAAAAAAGATCACGCGCCGCGCTTTCTCGGTGTAGCGTTCAAACATGGACCAATTCTCCCGGAGATCCTGCGGAGCCGTCCCGCTCTCCGCCAATCCCTGCCTCTACCATCTTAAACTATGCACTTCCATCGCCCAATCTCCCGCGCGACAGCTGTCTTCCATCCGCCCTGCCTCACGCCGGAAGCGACTCGGGCGCTACTTCTTCCATTCTGCCCCGATCCAGGCGCAAAACGCGATGGCACCGCCGTGCAAACGCCAAGTTGTGCGTCGCAATCAAGGAAGTCAACTGATGCTCCCGATGCAATCGCGCGACCAGTTCAAAGACCAATTCTCCAGTGCGCCCGTCGAGATCGCCCGTAGGTTCATCGGCCAGCAGCACTTGCGGCTCGGTGATGAGCGCCCTCGCCAGCGCGAGCCGTTGCTGCTCGCCTCCGGAAAGCTCGCCCGACCGATGATGCCCGCGCTCTTCCAGCCCCACCTCGCGCAACCACCGCGAAGCCTCCTGTTTTGCTGAAGTCAGCGCCTGCCCGCGTGTCAGCAGCGGCATGGCGACGTTCTCCAAGGCCGTGAATTCCGGCAGCAAATAGTGGAACTGCCAGA
Source organism: uncultured Acidobacteriaceae bacterium (assembly GCA_963709835.1). Taxonomy (GTDB): domain Bacteria; phylum Acidobacteriota; class Terriglobia; order Terriglobales; family Acidobacteriaceae; genus Acidiflorens. Next base: position 4,053 of record CAVPYG010000087.1, on the reverse strand, counting down.
CGTAACCGATCTCGCGGTTACGAAACTCGGCCGCCGCACCCTCGGAGAGCGAATTCACGCACAAGTTCGCGCAATATACCGCACCCGCCGTTGGCCGGTCCAGCGCCCCCAGGATGTGCAACAAAGTGCTCTTTCCCGCACCCGATTGCCCCACGATGGCCAGCATCGTTCCCTTTGCCACCTCGAAAGACAGGTTCTCAAAGAGCGCCAACTGCGCCTCGCCTGAGCGAAACACCTTACTTAACCCTTCGACCCTCACCAAAGGATCTTGAGCAATTGGATGCAACCGCCCCCTCCTAAGTACCAAGCTCACGGGCCACCTGCCGCCGCACGTTGCGGGAAAGGCGCCTGCTCCATTAGACCATGCTTCATCGGAGCATGATCTATCAGAGCATCAGGAGGAACGATCCGCTCCCTAGTTTCCACCTGCCGGAACGATCGATGGAAACAATCTATACCCCGAAAAACGTCCGCAATGTGACCGTGGTCACAGACGGGGAAGCGCGTGAGCACACATCCAGGGAGATCGGAAAATCACTTTCCGCTGCCCTGCCGTTGCCCGCTCTTCATCGCCAGTTGATACTTCTCAAGGTTTTTCCCAAAGTCGCTCTTCTCATCGGCAGGCGCCAGCGCGATTGCCTGCAACTCTGTCTTCACAGCGTCTTCGGGCCGGCCGCTCACGTACAAGGCTTCGGCCAGAGTGTCAAGATGATTGGGATTGGGATGTTCTTGCTCCAAGCTGACAGCTTTGCGCGCGCATTCCAGAGCGGCCGCGGGATTGCGAATCGCTGGATCGCTGCTGGTGGCGTATTCCCAGGCGGCGTTGTTCAACGAATCGGCATCCCCTTGCTTTGCCAGCTTGCCGTACCAATAAAGCGCCTGCGCCGTATCCTTCGGCAGGCCTTTGTCTCCAGCTTCGTAGAGCGTTCCGAGGTAGTACTGCGCGTGCGCGTCACCTAACTCCGCCGCCTTTCGCAAATCGGCGAGCGCCTCGCGCTGATTGCCGGATCGCTGGCATGCGACGCCAAGGTCGTTCCAGTACTCGGCCGCCTTTGGCTGATAGGCAACCGCATCGCGGAACCACCGCACTGCTTCCTGGTTCTTGTTCGCCACCAGAGCCTCATAGCCCCATTTTGCTTCGTCGTAACCGCCGGTTCCCGACAAATTGACCCTCGGTCTTCCCACCGTGGCTCCCCAAAGTCCAAGAAAAAGAACCGCGGCAAGGCCAGCCGCACTCAGTCCCCGATTATCCGGCAGGCTAATGGCGAGTCCGGCGAGAATGCCGAGCACAGCGCCCGTACCATGGGCGATGTTGGCGATTGGCATGATATGGGTCAAGGTGGTAACGATACACAGGAAAAACCAGCCGATGAATAGCTGCACCGTGCGTCCATCGATGGCATCCCGGAAGCGCTCGTCATGGCGCGAGAGCATCCAAATCAGGCCGAACAGGCCGTATCCCACGCCGGAAAGTCCGACGCCGCCGCTGGCCAGCGCAAACTCCCAGGCCCCGGAGCCCACCGCGAATAGAACGATCAAGGCCGCCGTCTTGAGATGGCCAAATGTATCTTCAATCAGTGTGCCGAAAATCCAGAGCCAATAAATGTTGAATGCGAGGTGGAAGAATCCGGCGTGGGGAAGAATACTAGTGAGCAGCCTCCAGAATTCGCCCCGCCGGATCATGGCAGTCTCGAACAATGGCGAAACATCGACCTTCGCCCACCAGGCAACCGTTACTCCGATAGCCAGTAACGCTATGCCCGCAGTGATCGGGTATCGCGGAAATTCGCTCAGCCTGGGAGTTGGACGCATGAGCCTACACGCTACAACCAGGATGGGCCGTGCGTCCAGCGTGAGCTTCGCTCAGTTTAACGCTGTGCCGTGGGAGAACTGATGTTTGCGAGTAGCTCCTACTCCAGACTTACGACCACCAGCGTAGCATCGTCGGCGAAGTTCGCTCCGCAGAAGCGCGACACCTCCTCCATGATCTTGCGCTGCGTGTTCTCCGCGGAGCCGTCCGAGAGGCGGGCTGCTTGCACGAGCCGGTCCTCGCCGAATTCCTCTCCCACGAGGTTCTCGGCCTCGGTAACACCGTCGGTATAGAGCAGAAGCCGGTCCCCAGCCGATAAGGGCGCGACCGAATCGCGATATACCCAATCGGGCAGAACGCCGAGCACTGCGCCTTCTCCGTGCAGCGCTTCGACCTGCCCAGACTTTTCCAGCAGAAGCGCGGGACAATGCCCCGCGCTCTCGTACGTCACGGTGCGCCGCTCCGCGTCCAGAACGCCGTAAAACAGTGTAATGAACTTGCCGGGAGCGAGATTGCTGCACAGAAACGCGTTCAGCTTCGCGCACACCGCGGAAGGTGGAGCGTCCGCCGTGGCCAAGGCTCGAAACGACGCTTGCAGATTGGCCATCAGCAGCGCCGCAGTGATCCCTTTGCCCGCCACGTCCCCTATGCATATTCCCAGGCGCTGGCTGTCGAGCGGAACCACATCGAAGTAATCTCCGCCAACCACCCTGGCCGGTTGCCATGCGCCCGCCAGTTGTACTCCGGGAAGTTGCGGCAGCGTTTTGGGCAGAAGGTCGCGCTGTATCTCGCGAGCGCGCTCCATTTCCTGCTCCTGGACCTGAAGCCGAACGTTGCCCGTATGCACTTGCTTTTCCAGTTGCTCGTTCTTTTCCTGCAAACGCGCCTGGACTTGGCCGACTGCGAACGTGACAATTCCGGTGGCCATGACCGCCACTATAATCAGCGGCGCCATATCGTGAAACTGGACCCAGTACGGCGAACGGTACACTCCCAGCCAGAGCAGCAGGGCAGGGGCAGAAAAAGCACAAGCCACGCCAGCAGCCGCCTGAAGTGGCACGAAAAGGATCCAGTTCCAGGGGAACGGACGGCCCTCATAAATACGATGGAAGACAGTCATCGCGGGAGACAGGATGTTGCCGATCCCAACCGTTATGCCGAGGATCACAGCAAAAGAAGAGTGCACCTTCGTTGCCGTGAGCACTGCATAAATCAGTACGGACACAAAGACAAGCCTCTGTTGGGACTGTAGAAGCCGACGCAGCTGTGCCCGCACCGGCGCTTGCCATGATCTCCTGAGGAGTGATCTGTCGATGGTGGCCAACAGCGTTCCTTTCGACTGGAGCAACCTTAACCTAGCCTCACGAAAAATCAGTACAAACCGGAGGCCGGATGTGGTCTGGGCCGTGCATCTTGCGACGAGACATTCCAGCGGGGCGGAGCGGACTTCTACTCGTACCGCAGCGCCTCCGCCGGCAAGATCCGCGCCGCCGAAAACGCCGGATAAATCGTCGCAATGAACGAGATTATGATCGATCCCACCGCGACGAATATGCCGTCCCAGATTCGGGGCGCGAAGGGAACATAATCAATAGAATAGACCTCAGGCGAAAGTGAAATGAAGTGGTAATGCCCGCCCGCCCACGAAATCGCGTACCCGAGCACGAGCCCAATCACTGCACCAATCACTCCAATCAGCACGCCCTGCGCGATGAACACGAGCAGGACCTGCCCTTTCTTCGTCCCTAGCGACATGAGCACCGCAATATCTTTAGTCTTCTCCATGACCATCATGATCAGCGAGGTCAAAATATTCAGCGCGGCCACGATCACGATCAGGCCGACCATAATGTACGTGACGACTCTCTCCATTTTTAGCGCGCGAAAGAGCTCCTTGTTGTTCTCCATCCAGCTAGTGGCCATGAAGCCGTGGCCGGCAGCCTCTTCTAGAGCGTGCGCCACCTCGCCCGCCTGGTAGATGTCGTCAATCTTGAATTGGATGACCGAGATCACATCGCCCAGCCCAAACAATTCCTGCGCATCCGCCAGCCGTATGAACGCCCACTGAGAGTCGTAGTCGAAAAAGCCGGAGTTGAAAATTCCTGCCACCCGAAATCGTATGTACTTCGGCACCATGCCAAACGGCGTCAGCTCCCCCTGCGGAGAAGTGACCAGCACCACCGACCCCAACGTCGCGCCAATCCCCTCCGCCATGTCGTGGCCAAGAATGATCGGAGGCATGG
>CAVPYG010000086.1:0-15772 GCA_963709835.1 uncultured Acidobacteriaceae bacterium | reverse complement strand
TGGGACCACGGTGCGATCGCGGTGCCTCAAAATCAGCACGGGCGCTTCGCGCGAGACGCGAGAAATTTCGCCGAACACGAATTCGTCGGCAACCAGATCGGCAAGGACGGTAATCGTGAGCTTGGGAAAAGATTCGACAATCTTGCGCAGACGGCCGTTTTCTTTAATATGCTTTGTCATTAATCTAGTGGGCCAAGGGTGTACCCCAAGATTTTCTCACGAGCGGGGCTTTCGTTCCGCAATTCTTGCGAAAATGGTTGCCGCCAAAATGGCATCCACAATGTCGGTGGGACGGTCGAGCGTGAGAGTGAGAGTGGCGACCGCGAGTGGCTTAATCTCTTTTTGCAACGCTCCTAAATTGACCGCATCTTTTTCCGTGGTCAGGAATCCGTCCGAGCCGAGCTTGCCGCGCATGGCCAACAGGCGCTCGATGTCATTTCTGTCATAGGCATGGTGATCGCGAAATTCGATTTCTGCCGCAGGCGTGACACCGGCGGCGCGCACTTGAGCAAAAAACTGTTCGGGTCGCCCAATGCCGCAAAAGACAATCGGAGAAAAGGGCGCGGGAGGCAGGTTCGGCAAAACGAGTTCGCGCTTGATTCGCCGGATTGGCTTTTGCGAAAGCGCTGGATGATCCGCCGCCAAGCCTTCGGGCAGCACGATTGCATCCGCCCGTCGCAGCGACGACAGCGGCTCGCGAAGCCGTCCCGAGGGCAGCAAGCGGTCGTCGAAGTCGCGCTCCGTCATCAACACAATGTCGAAGTCGCGCGCCAGCGAACGATGCTGAAAGCCGTCGTCGAGGATGTGCAATTGCGAATGAAACTTCCGCTCGGCCACTCGCCCCGCCTCATGGCGGCTTTCGCCGACGATGACCGGAACTCGCAGCCGCCGCGCGATCAGCAGCGGCTCGTCGCCGAAATCCGCGGCGGCGCCATCGGGATCGACGATCAAAACGCCGCGAGTCTTGCGGCCGTATCCGCGCGAAAGCACGTCGAAGTGAACGCCGCGCTCCCGCAGCAGTTCGCCGAGCGCGATCACGAATGGAGTCTTGCCCGACCCGCCGACCGCCAGATTCCCGACGCTGACCACGGGCTGCTCCAACCGCCGCGACGGAAGCACGCCGCGGTCAAACAGCGTGTTTCGCAGAGCGGACGCCGCACCGTAAAGTCCAGTCAGCGGATTCACGAGGAAACTCCCATCAACTGGAGCAGCGCAGCGACCGTTCTGGCCGTGGCGCCGCGCTGCGATTCAAGCGCCCCAAGCGCGTTCCGGCCAAGCGTGGAGCGTTCCCCGGCGTTTTCAATCAGCTCCATCAGAACCAGCGGTAAATCCGGCAGTCCAACAATGCGCACCGCATTGCGGCTGGCAAAAAAGTTGACGACATCGCGAAAATTCTCGTAGTGGTTGCCGGTGACGATGGCGACGCCGTGGAGCGCGGGTTCAAGAATGTTGTGTCCGCCGCGCGGCACGAGACTCCCGCCGACGAACGCGATCGTGGCCAGCGAATAGAGCGCGGCCAACTCTCCGATGGTATCGAGCAGAAACACGCCGCCAGCCAGCGGTTCGCCTCTCTTATGTTCACTATCCCATGAAGAGCGCCGCCAGATGCGGAAGCCGAGTTTTTCGACGAAGTCGGCAACCTCGGCAAAACGTTCGGGATGGCGCGGCGCGAGCATCATCACGGCCCTGGGATGACTGGCGAGGATGTTGCGAAACGCGGAGAGCAGCGCACCTTCTTCACCTGCGAGCGTGCTGCCGCATACCAGAATCGGCCCCGCTCCAGAGCGGCGGAAATTCTCGCGAAGACGGGCAACAATCTCCGGCGCGGGCGGGGGCGCGACATCGAATTTCAGATTGCCCGGCACCGTGATTTTCGATTCCGTCGCGCCAATTTCGATGAGGCGATTTCGGTCTTCTTCCGTCTGGGCCAAAAAAATGTCGATGTTGCCGAGCGTTTTCTCCAGCAATCGGGGAAGCCAGAGGCGGAAGCGCTTGTAGCCGGGAAACGAGCGGTCGGAGATGCGGCAGTTGATCACGGCGATGCGAGCCCCGCTCCGTTTCGCAAGCTGGAGAAAATTCGGCCAGAATTCAGTTTCGGCGACGACCACGAGTTCCGGACGCAGCGAGTCGAGGTAAGGCCCGATGGCGAAGGCGAAGTCCAATGGAAAATAAAACACGTTCTCCGCGCCGAAGCGCTGCGCGGCAAGTTTCTGCCCGGCGCTGGTGGTCGTGGAAATCACAACACGATGGCCCGGGAATTTCGCTCGCAGCGCCGTGACGATTGCACTCGAAGCCACGACTTCGCCCACCGAAACCGCGTGCACCCAGATGGCAGGTTTCGCGCCGCGAGCCGCCAGAGCCGGCGGAACCGCTCCGAACCTCTGGCGCAAACCCGCCCGATACTTGCCGTGGCGCATCATCCGCAGCAGCCAGTAGGGCAGCGTCAGCACCAGAAACGCAGCGAGCAGCGCACTGTAGAACGCGTACATGAAGGAATCCCCATTCTATATGGGGAGGCGGAATCTGAACTTCAAGCGGGAGCGGGACACCTCGGCTGGCGCTGACAGCATCCAACAATTCAAAACCCTATAATTCACTTATGCTCAATACTGACGGGCAAGAATTATGTAGCGCACCGAGACGGCCAGGGCTGCGTCTGGCGGCGCTCTGTAGTTGTTTGCTGCTCTGCTGCCTTTGCGCAATCGCGGCCAAAGAGTTTGCCATGCCCGCGGCCCAACCCGCTCGCACCTATCCGGCGCACGACGACCACCCCATGGAAAAAGTCGCGATCGCAGTCGATCCCTACGATCATGAGAACAAAGCGTCGATCTTCAGCGTCAACTACCGCAACTACGATTATTTGCCGGTTTTCTTCGTAGTCACGAACGACGGCGATCAACCCATCACGCTCTCCGGCATGAAGGCGCAGTTGAATACGAAAGATCGGAGCAAGCTTACCCCCGCCACCACGGACGATCTGGTGCGGCGGTTCTCGCATCCTTCGCGGACCGACATTCCGTTGCCGATTCCGCTGCCCAAGGCAGAAGTCAAGGGCGGTGTTAAGCGCAAGACCTGGGACGAATTTGAGCAGGCCCAGTTTGCCGCCAAGGCGGTTGAGCCGCACTCCACGGCGCGCGGCTTTCTGTTTTTCGATGTTTCCGGCATCTCGAATCCGCTGGACGGCGCCAGCTTCTACCTGATGGGAGTGCGCGACGCGAAAGGCAATGAGCTGATGTATTTCGAAATTCCGATGGAGAAGTACATGAACGCACCCGAATCCAAGAAACCCTAGCGATGGAGCGACGGGCGTCCTCGGCCGTCCCGCTATAATGTTTCTCTATGGCGACCACCCCAGCCCTTTCCGAAGACCTGCTCGCGAAATACGAGCCAGTCATCGGACTCGAAGTGCACGTGCAACTCCTGACCGCGACGAAAATCTTCTGCTCCTGCTCGACTCGCTTTGGCGACCCGCCGAATAGCAATGTGTGCCCGGTATGCCTGGGGCTTCCGGGGGCGTTGCCGGTGTTGAACCGGAAGGCAGTGGATTTTGCGGCCCTGGCGGCGATGGCTTTGCAATGCCGGGTCAACGAAGTTTCCATCTTCGCGCGGAAAAACTATTTTTACCCCGACTTGCCCAAGGGCTATCAGATTTCGCAGTTTGACAAGCCGTTGGCGGAGTTTGGATTTATCGAAATCGATATAAACGAAACTAAGAAGAACGGGGGCAAAAAGAAAATCGGCATCACCCGCCTGCACCTGGAAGAAGACGCGGGCAAGAGCCTGCACGAAGGCTTCGCCGACTCCGCCCACAAGACCGCCATCGACCTCAACCGAACGGGCGTGCCCCTGGCCGAGATCGTCAGCGAGCCCGACATGCGCTCGCCCGAGGAAGCTTACGAATACTTGACGCGGCTCAAGGAAATCATCCTCTACACCGGCGTCAGCGACTGCAATATGGAGGAAGGTTCGCTGCGCTGCGACGCCAACATCAGCGTGCGGCCTCGCGGACAAAAGGAGTTGGGCACGAAAACCGAGGTCAAGAACGTCAACTCTTTCCGCTTCATCAAGCAGGCGCTGGAGTACGAGATCGAGCGCCACATCGAAGTGCTTGAATCCGGCGGAAAGATTACGCAGGAGACGCGCCTCTACAACGCGGCCGAAGGCAAGACGTACGGCATGCGCTCGAAAGAGCAGGCGCACGACTACCGCTATTTTCCCGAGCCGGATTTGCTTCCTCTGGTGGTCGATGAAAAATGGCAAGCCGCAATCCGCGCCAACCTGCCCGAGCTGCCGGAAGCGCGCCGCGAGCGCATGATGAAAGAGTATGGCATCAGCGCGGGAGACGCTCACACGCTGACGCTGACGCGAACCATGGCCGATCGGTTCGAGGCGGCGGCGCGCACCGCAAAAAATCCCAAGCGCGTCGCCAACCTGGTGCAGAGCGAATTGCTGGGACGCCTGAAAGCGCAGGGACTCGAACTCGAGCAGTCGCCGATTTCCATGGCTGGAGTAACGGCCTCGGCCGATCTGGTCGAGTCGGGCGCAATCTCGGGCAAAATGTTGAAAGATCTTTACGACCTCTGCTTCGAACGCAAGCAGGATTTTCCCGCCGTTTATGAAGCCGAGGGGCGTCCCGAACAGTCGCGCGACACGTCGGCGCTGGAGAAACTTGCCGATGAACTGATGGCGGCGAATCCCAAACAAGTGGAGCAATATCGCGCGGGCAAGAAAACCATGATCGGATTTTTCGTGGGTCAGGCGATGAAGGCCTCGAAGGGGCAAGCCAATCCGCAGTTGGTGAACGAAGTCTTGACGAAGAAACTGGAAGGATAGGTCAACGTTGCCGGTAGAGACGCGGTTTGCCGCGTCTCAGCATTGTGGCGCTGGCGGGGCAAGCCCCGTCTCTACACAGAACCGTGATTCAGCCGCCGATCGTGGCCCCTACTTCGCCGCCCCCGCATCCTTCAGCACTTCTTCCGCGTAGTAGTTGGTGATTTTGGCATCGTCGCGAAGGTTCTCGAAATACGCCGCTTTCAATAACTGTTCCCGGCGGTCGCGCAATTGCTGGCGGATGGCCTGCTGCACCCGCGGATCGTTCAAATCCCTTTGGCCCGCCGGCTCTTTCGCGATCAGTTTCACGATGATGTAAGCGAAAGGCTGATGACTGGTCGGGTTGAGAAGGGGAATTACCGGCGAATACTGGCCTGGTTTGAGCTTCATCACCGCTGCAGCCACTTCGCGAGTTGTCGGGTCGACGCTCTTCGTGAGCTGCGATTCGGGAGCCATTCCCAAGTCGCCGCCATTGTTGCTGGTATCCGGGTCCTCGGAATAATTCATGGCGAGCGTAGCGAAGTCGTCGCCGCTATCGAGGCGGTTGGCGATCATTTGGATTTTCTTGCGCGCCTCGCCATCGTTTTGCGCCTTGCTGTTCTGCAAATTGCGCACCTGGGCGTTGGCCTCGCCCGATACCATGATTTTCGCCAAATGGTACTCGGCTTCGATCAGGTTGAACTCCGACTTGTGCTCGTTGTAGTAGCTGGAAACATCCTGGTCGGTGATATTGATGCGCGAGGTGATTTCCTTGTTTAGCACCTTTTCCTGAGTGAGCGAACGGCGCAGGTCGCGTTTGAAGTCGTCGAGCGAGATCTTCTTATCTTGCAGCTTCTTGTTGAATTCCTCCGCGGTGTAGGGCGATTTGATTTCGTTCAGCTTGCGGTCCACTTCTTCGTCCGTGGCCAGCAGGCCAAGCTTCTCCGCGCGCTGCATGAGGATTTCCGTCTCGATCAGCTGATACAAAATGCTCAGCCGCAGGCTCACCGCCTGCTCGCCCGTGGGCTGTTGATCGGAGCCCGCCGTCTGGTTGGCATAGTACTTGTCGACTTCGCTGCGATAGACCTTCCGCCCATTGACCGAAGCCATGACGTCGCCGCCACTGCTGTTGCGGTTGCAAGCCGATGCTCCCAGCAACAGAAACGCGGCAACCAACGCCACGCAAATTCGTTCCAAGCAGTTACGATTTTTCAAGTTCTTCCCTCCACCACAGCATTTGCGATTGGCAATTGGCAATCCCGGTGGCGCGGTCGCCGCGCTTCCCTTCACAGATTGCAAATTGCTGATTGCTAATTCCAAATTCATTGCTTGTGCGCCGGAGGCGCGACGCCCGCATCCTTCAGCGCCTGGTCGAGCGCGGCCCGCACCTCATCCGCCGGCACGGCCCCATCCAGCTTTTGTCCATTGACGAACACCACCGGGGTTGATTCGACCCCAAGGTTGTCGCCTTCGCGCATGGAGGCGCGCACGGCCCGTTCATCCTGGGCCTTGACGCAGGCCTCGAGCTTCGCCATGTCGAGATTGTGCTTCTGGCCCTGTGCAGTGGCCAGCCGATCGAGTTCCGCGGTCGAAGCCTCTTGCCCTTTGTCGCGTCCGATGGCCTGCGGATTGCCGTGCAGGTAATCGGCATACTCCCAGTAGGCATCGCCGTTTTGCGCGCCCAGGCAATTCGCGTCCACCGCCGCATGCACCGCCCAGGGGTGCATCTCTTCGAGCGGGAAATCTTTGTAGATGAAACGCACGCGATCGCCGTATTCCTTGAACATCAATGGAAACAGCGTGGCGTGCATGCGCGAACAGAACGGGCACTCGAAATCGTCGTAGTTGACGACCGTCACCTTGGCATCTTTGTTGCCGCGCACCGGACGGCCGCTGACGTCAATCTTCTTCATGATCGCAGCGTAAGGATCGATGGTCAGATCGAACTTGGACATGCGCAGCAGCGTTTTGTGATCGCGAGAGAGCAGAAAATCGAAATCCCGCGTTCTGTCGGATCCGGCAAGCGTAACCGTCAGCGCGTCATAGTCCGCAAATTCACTCGGCCGGAGAGTCCCAACCGTCACCTTGACGTCGGGCGGAAGGGAATACTGCGCCCGCACCTGGCGCTCGATTGTGCGCGCGATATCCGAGGTGGGAGAAGGCGATTGGGCCGAGCAGCCCAGACAGACCAGCAAAAGAACGACAAACGCGCGTCGCACCATCATGAGTCGAAACCACCTGAACATGAGCAAGCCGTTTGATTATCTCATGCCAGCAAGGCTCCCGCGGCCGGCATGTTCTTACTCTGTAGAGGCGGGGCTTGCCCAATCTCTCGCCCGCGCCTGCGATCTGCGCCGAGGGAGACGCGGCAAGCCGCGTCTCTACAGGAGGCAAATTCAGCCGCGCCCACGGAACAACTCTTCCGCGGTCAGCAACTGGTTCATCGATCCGGAGCGGAATCCCTCCAAATCGAGGGTGACGAATTTGAATCCCAGCGCTTTAAACACGGCGGTAAGCTCGCCGGCCATCTCAGCCGTCAATGCGCGGGGAAGTTCGTCGGGCGCAATCTCGATGCGCGCGAGTTCTCCGTGATGGCGCACGCGGAATTGCCGGAACCCCATGCCCCGCAGCGCGTCTTCTCCCCGCTCAATCGCGCTCAGCGCTTCGGGCGTAACCGCGCGCCCATATTCCAGGCGCGAAGAAAGGCAGGCGGAGGCCGGCTTGTCCCACACCCGCAAGTCCGCGCGCCGCGCCAGTTCGCGGATTTCCGCCTTGTTCAGTCCGGCTTCGAGCAAGGGGGCCAGAACATGGTGCTGGCGCGCGGCCTCCTGTCCGGGACGAAAATCGCCCGCGTCGTCGGCGTTGACTCCGTAGGCGATGGCCTCGAATCCGCGCGCCTCGCGCCAGCTCTCGAGCACGGTGAACAGTTCGTCTTTGCAGTAATAACAGCGCCGGGCGTCGTTGCGGATGTAAGCGGGATTTTCCAGTTCCCGCGTCTCGACCACTTCGACGGGAATCTGATGTTCGCGGGCAAAAGCGAGCGCGTCTTCGAGATGAGTGCGGGCCAGACTCGGGGAATCGGCAATCACGGCGAGCATCTGGCCGCCAAGCACTTCGTGCGCCGTCCAGGCTAGAAAAGCTGAATCTATGCCGCCCGAGTAGGCGACCAGCAAGCGGCCGCGAGCTGCAAGGATTTCGCGCAAGCGTGCTGCTTTCTGGTCGAGCGTGGTTGCAGTGTCCACAATCTCCATTTTACTGGAAAAGTTCTCAGTTCCCGGTTCTCAGTTCTCAGTGTGCGGCGCGGAGTATTTCTGGGAACTGAGAACTGAGAACCGAGAACTCATGAGATGCCGAAGCTGCGTCCGTAACTAATAAAGCCGCTCCTGCCGCCGCAGGTTGCCGAACTCTCCAATGTTGGCCAGCGTAAAGGTGAAGCGATATTGATTCTCGTTGCGCACCGATCCCAGGGCAAAGCGCCGGTATTCCAGGTTCAGGCCGCAACAATCCCAGGTGTAACTGGCCTGCGCCGATGCGTATTGCAGCGATCCAGCGTTGGCGTCAAAACCGAGGCTGGTGGCGGCACTCACGCCGCGCTTGTTGAGCTGGCCGTAGCCAAACAAAACTCGAAACTGGTGGAATTCGCAGATGCTTGCGCTGGCGGTGGTGGAAGGGGCAGCGCAGTTTACCGGCGCCGTTGTCGTTCCCGCCGCCGTGTCGATCACGCGCAGGAAGGCGTCGCCTCCGCCAATCGTAAAAGGACCGTAGTGGTAGTTGACCAGCGCCATGCTGGAATTGATGCGGCCGGCCTTGAAGTCGTAATCCAGGTCCCACTCGGTATTGGTGCGTGGGCTGGTTTCCACGCGCAACCGGGAGATGAGTGGGGCAAATCGCCGCTCTGAATCCAGAAATGCGATGCCCGTAAGGTCCGCGGTCGTCGTGAATACGTTGCGCTGCGCCGCCGCCAGCGCCTTGCCAAACGTGGGATCGAAGAAATACTTCTGCCCGACTTCCCAACTCAACACCTCCCGCGGGCCCGAGGCGCAGGATTGCTCGTCCGGGTTTGGGGGCAACTCCCACGGCACCGCGCCGACTTGCGGGGCGCCACCGATGGTCAGCATGGTCGTCGTCTGCGGGGCGCAATCTTTCACGTTTGGATCCACGCGCTTGGAGTAGATACGATTTACCAGCGAATACTCGAGTTCATTGGTATTGGTGAGCACATCGGTGGAATCGAAACGCAGAACGTTAGCGAAGTTAGTGATGCCAGTCGTGTAGTCGTAGCGCATGCGCGGCTCGATCGCGTGCTTCCATTTGTGCCCCAGCCAGGGGTGGTCGAAGACCCGCGACAATGCCGGCGGGCGCACCTCGAACGACGCTTCCAGCGATTTGCGGTTCAGAATGTCGTCGGCGGCGGTTGCCGAAGTTGCGGGATTGCCCTGCTCGGTGTAAAACGTGTTCCGCAAGGTGAGTTCAGGGCGCAACGACCATCCCTGCCATTGCAATGGCATCGTCAGCGAAGGCGCCAGGTCGAACCTGCCCACCAGAGGGCCGGTGCGGAACGCGCTCTGCAACCCTTCCGCCGTTTCGCGCCGCTGCAAGCCTTCCGCCGCGCTCTCGAACGACCAGTAGAGCGGCGTATTTCCCAACTGCCGCTCCTCGCCCGAGAGAAAGAAACTTGGCGTGTGCAGTATCCGTACCAACTCCGTCTGCGTAATGACCGTGGGGCAGGCGGCCGGGTCGGTTTGCGGATTGCAGACTTCGAAGTTCTGGTAGCGCTCCGCCAGGGCATTGAAGTGAAATCCGTTGGTCGTATTCGACAGAAAGATCTGCGACCTTACTTCCGAGTCGATCGCCTGTGTGTACACATCGGTGAAGGCAATGCGGAAAACGAACGAACTCAAATAATCCACATTGGCGACGCCGCGGAAGTTCCCAAAGGGACGCTCGGCAAGAAACTTAGCGTCCTCGCCGCCCTGGTTCTGCCGGTTCGGGGGCGCGCCGATGCCGCGGTCCACCATCCCCTGATAGTTGAAGTCCACGTAAGAAGTGTCGCTGGGGCGGGCGCGGAATTGCCCGCGTTCGAACCAACCTCGTTTTGAGTAGTAGTCGGCGCCCATCAGCGCGTCCATGCTGCGATTGAACGCCCAGTAGATAGACTCGCCAACGATCTTTCCCTTGGTTGACGAGGTGCCAAAGGTCGGGATCAACAGCCCGGTCTGCCGCTGCGCCTGAACTGGAAAACTCACAAAGGGAAAATAGAACACCGGCACGCCCATCAACCGGAAGTCGCTGTTGTGGATTTTGGCGGTGCCGTCCACTTCCACCGAAATACTGCGCGCGTTGAACTGCCACTTCGGATGCGGCAGTTCGCAGGTGGTGACCGAGCCCTGCCGCACCAGATAGCGGTCGGGCCCGTGTTTCTCGACAATTTTTCCGGCAAAAGCGAAGGGATTGGAAGTGGTGAGCAGGTAGCGGGATTTACGCACCTGCAATCCCACCGTTCCGACCGCGCTGTAAAACGTTCCAACCTGGGTGCGGATGTTGTAGCTGCCGTGGCTGGCCTCGAGGTGCTCGTCGTAGGGGCCGCCGTCCAGCCGCACGTGGCCCTCCAGGTCGCTGTCGCCCGTGTCCGCGTTGTAGGTGATTTGGTCGGCGCGCAGGATGTAATTGCGATAGTCGATTTCGACCTCGCCGCGCAGGTGATAGATCGACCCGTCCTTCTCCTGTTCCACCGCCCGGATCGTGACCGGCTCTTCCGTCTGGCTCGCCGGCGCTGCCGGCAGAGGCGAGTCCGTCTCAACGGAACTCGCAGGAATGGAGACCGCTGTCGGAGCAGGGGGCAGCGTCTGGCTGGTTACTATCCCGCGAGCGAGAAACAGATGACATAGCCATGCGGCCATGATAAAGATTCGAGAGCGGGTGATCATCAATGAATGACCATTAGCGGGTGACCTGCCAGCGTGTGTGCGCTCCTCTGCCGGTATGCCAGCAGGAACCAACTGACCTTAGCACGCGAGCGGCAGGCGAAGCAAAGTTGGCCATCTTGGTGGTCCAGGGGATTTGTGCCGGGCCGTGCTCTGGCTGCTGGCATTCTTCGCGACTGGTTGAAGACGATTGGATGGACGGCCACCGGATCGACACCGGACGGGCGGGGACTGGATTCATGACGAGATGACAGAGGGATGGACAAACTCGCAGGCGCAAGGCGACGACGCCATGCCAGACCAGTCCTATGCCACCGAAGCCGGCGAGCCGGAGCCAGGCGATGCCGAAACCGCCGCCTCGGAAACGGACGTTTCCCAGGACCTTCCTGCCAACGCCAACTCCTGGCGCGTCGAGGTGGCAGCGCGCGTCCAACGCTATCGCACCCGCCGCAAGCCCCGGACTCCGCGCTATCCATCGCTCCTCTTGCCTTTTGATGCGCCCGAGAACGACTCCCATCCCGCGACGCCCACCCCATCGCCGGGAACCGCATCGGCGGCAACCGGCGCTCCAAGCCTGGTGGAACCTCGCCAGACGCCAGAGCGCCAAATGTCAGAGCGTCCGACATCGGACCGTCGCATCGCCCACCGCGACACATCGGACCGCCGCACAGCGGAGCGTCACACCTCCGAGCCAGGTCCGCTTCCATATCCTGAGCCGACTCAGGAGCTATCCGCCAAGGTCCTCGAGTTTCCACGTTCGGCCGCAATTCCAGTTTTTCGCCGCGACGCACTGGCCGACCCGGTTTTCGATGATGATCGCCCGCGCATCGTGGAAGCCCCAGAAATCCGGCTGCTGCCGCCCGCATTGGGCGGAATGACGATCGAACCTGCCGTCCAGGAACCGGGGGGCGAACGGGTCAACTTCCCGACACCAGTCCCATCCGCCTCCATCGCTCAGCGCGCGCTAGCTGCCCTCGTGGATGGCGTTGTCTTGGCCATAGGCCTGGCTGGTTTTGTCGCGATTGCTCTTCGCCTAAACCCCAGCCTGGGCCCGGTTCGCGGACTGCTCCCCGTGCTCGCCGGACCAAAATCCGCCGGATCAATTCTTGCCGGATCAACGCCCGCAGGGCCAACGCTCGTTTTCGCGCTCGGACTGATCGCCGTCCTGCTCTGGGCGATTTACCAATTCTGGTTCGTGGTGTGCATCGGCGCGACTCTGGGCCTGCGCGCCGTCGGCCTGCACCTGGCAACATTTGACGGCTCGCCGCTTCATCGCCGCGCCCGCCTCTGGCGCGTGCTGGCGTCGTTTCTTTGCATATTCTCCGGCGGGCTCGGCTATCTCTGGTGCTTCCTCGACCAGGATGGATTGTGCTGGCACGACCGCATCACCCGCAGCCACTTGCAATCCTTGTAGAAGCCGGGATCGCCCCGTTTCCCCCGCGCCATCCGCTGTGCGGGGGTACGGATTGTTTTGGCCCGAGACGCGGCAACCCGTGTCTCTACGTGGAAAGCAGATGCGCATCGCCCATTGACTTCTGCGCGGTCCGCAGAAATGAGAAACGACAGGATGATCCCGCGAGATCCTGCGGGACCGCGCGAATCGCGAAAAGTTTTTGAGAGTTTCTTGATGGGAATTTCTGAATTAGTCGCCAGGCGCCAGATGTGCTAAGTTTTCAACGGCAGTGTTATGTTCGCTCAAAGTAAAGCCCGAACCACAATTCCCGGTTTCATCGAAGCTCTTCTGCTCGTCTACGTTCTGATGGGACATGCCTCGGCGGGCGCCCAGAATACGGAGACACCGTCGGAGGCAACAATGCAGACAACGATGGGGAGGACATTGCGAACGAACCTCCACTCGTACGAACTCCACACCGGCGAGGAACTGGTGATGATAGCCGTGTTCTCGGAGAACGGCAAGGACCACCTGGACCGGCAGGCGGTCTTGAAGTTTACCAACCAGTCCACTCACAACATTGTCTGGCAAACCACCGACGAGCGCTCGGAAGCCGGGCTCGGTCTGCCTTTCGGCAAGTACGAAGTCGAGATAAGCGCGGTCGGATATTTGAGCGAGCGAAAGGAATTCCTGACCGCTACACAACAAGATACAGTTCGGCTCGAGGTCGCACTGATTCCCGATCCGTCGGCGGCGGACCTGAGCATCGCCGAGGCTGCGTTGCCTTCCAAGGCGCGCAAAGAGGCCAAGCATGGCGTTTCCGCTCTCAAGTCCGGCGATCTCAAGTACGCGCGCAAAAGATTGGATGCGGCTTACAAGCTGGCGCCGTCGAATTCGGACTTGAATTATCTGTTGGGATACCTGTTTTATCAGCAAAACGACCTCGGTCAGGCGCGGAGCTACCTGGGCACCGCTGGCAATCTCAATCCCCATCACGTGCAGGCCATGACGTTACTCGGCCGCGTGCAACTCATCCAGGAAGACTATCCTGGGGCGGCGGCGACGCTGGAGAAAGCGGTGGACGTTGATCCCGATTATTGGATGGCGCACAACTTATTGGCTGATGCTTACCTGAAACAAATGAAGTATGAGGGGGCGCGGCAACAAGCGGAGTTGGCCATCGCCAAGGGGAAAGCTGGGGCCAGTACGGCGAATCTGGTCCTAGGGGAGTCCCTGATCGATTTGGGGAAGAAGGAGGAGGGTATCCGGGCACTCAAAGCATTTGTGCGCGATTCACCCGAAAACCCTGTCGTTCTACAAGTGAGCACCCTGATCGCCACGCTCGAAAAACCCGGCACCGGAGCTGGGCGTGGCGCCGATTCGAAGCGTACGGACGCGCCGCCTTCGCCCAGCGTCAAGTTTTTTCTGCGCGCCACTCCTGAACTCGGGGTCTCGGTCAAGGCGTGGCGGCCCGCGGGAATCGACGAAGTCAAGCCGCCGGTCGCCGCCGGGGTTAGCTGTCCGATTGAGAATGTAATGGAGCGGTCAGGCGGGCGCGTAAAAGAATTGGCAGACAACGTCTCGCGGATTGCGGCAACCGAGCGCGTACTTCACAATCAGGTGGATGAAATGGGGAATTACGCCACGACAGAAACCCGAGACTACGACTATGTGGCTTCTATTTCGGAGAAGGAGCCAGGGCTTGTTACGGTCGGTGAATACCGGTCTGAACGACTGACGAGCGGTAACGTTCCCGACGAGATTAAAGACACCAGCGGGTTTGCCACGTTGGCGCTGGTATTTCACCCCGCCGAGCAGGCAGATTTCGAAATGACCTGCGAAGGGCTGGGCCAGTGGCACGATCAAGCGGCATGGATGGTTCACTTCAAGGAGCGCGTAACCAAGCACGACGCCTTCCAGGTTTTCAACGCGGGCGGCCAAAGTTTTTCATCGCGGCTGAAAGGGCGCGCCTGGATCACGGCCGACAACTTTCAGATTGCGCGGATCGAAGCGGAACTGGTAAGTCCGGTGCCGGAAATCCAGTTGCTGAGCGAGCAACAGATCGTAGAGTACGGCCCTGTCCCGTTTCCCAAAAAGAAAATGGAATTGTGGCTTCCGATGAGCGCGGAAATCTACCTCGACTTTCACCAACGCCGCTATTACCGCCGACACAGCTACGATCATTACATGCTGTTTTCCGTGGAATCGGAGGAAAAGCGGAAAGAACCCATTGCGCTGCAGACGCCACTTCCTCCCCAATAGGCGGATGGGCAGCGCCCCGTTCCGATCAGATTAGATCCTCCAGCGCCGCTCGCAACCTGCCTCCCCGAGCTCGGAACGAAGCTAGAAGCGTCGTGCCAATTGGCCCCGAAGCTCCGCTGATCAGAATGCGACTCACGGGATTCCTCCTTCTTATTCGTAGTCGTGAGGCCGAAGTGGTTGCGCTCACGGTAAAAATGGGTTTGACTAATGGGTTAAACCATTTTATTATACCATTATGAACTCTCGCGTTATCGTTGACCGCGCAGGCCGCGTCGTGATCCCGAAGCCTGTGCGGGAAGCACTGCAATTGGAACCGGGAGACGCACTGGAACTGGAAAGCGGCGGTGACCAAGTTACCCTCCGTCCCGCCCGTGGCGTGGGGCCGCTCCGGAATGAGCATGGCATCTGGGTGTTGCACACCGGAGAACCGTTGCCTGCCTCTGCCACTGACGATCTGCTGCGCCAAATCCGCGAGGAACGCGACTTGGCGAACCTGAGCGACGGTTTCGTTGAAGATGCGCGTCCGGACTCGAATAAGCCTGCCAATCAAACCAGACGTAGAGCTGAAAAATGAAGGGCTTTTTCGACACTTCGGTATTAGTTCCGTTGTTCTACCGAGACCACGTCCATCACGGCCCAAGTCAGGAGCTCTTTATTCAATTTAACCAGTCAACCGGCTGCTGTGGAGCGCACAGCCTGGTTGAAGTCTATTCCTCGCTGACCCGAATGCCGGGCAAGCGCCGCATCAGCGGCGAACAGGCAATGCTCTTTATCGGCAACATCCGCGAGCGGCTCTCCATCGTTGCTTTGAACGCCGATGAGTACGCCGATGGCCTCGAAGCCTCGGCCGCTTTGGGCATTGTTGGCGGCGGCATCTACGATGCCATGCTGGCGCATTGCGCCCTCAAAGCCAAAGCCGAGAGAATCTATACTTGGAACCTCCGTCATTATGCCCAATGCGGACGCGAAGTCGTCGGCCGGTTGCGCACCCCTTAGGTGTATTAGCCTGAAATCGACCCTGCGGCCAGGGCTGGCAGGCCCCAGGTATCGGACACCGATCCGATATCCGATTGGGAGATTTTGAGTGTAATCGGGATTTTGCGCCAGCTATCCCAAGCTGCCTACACAGACTGTGCTATTTCGATTCGCCTAGATACTTCTTGATTGCGTCCTCGATGCAAGCGGCCGCATGGGCACTAAAGTCTCCAATCGGCCTTTCGGCGAAGCTTCTGACGGCGTTCATCAGACCGATATTGCCCTCTTGCAATATCTCCAGCATGGGAACACCAGCCGCTGAGTGTTTTTGTGCGAGGCTCACGACCAACATGAGCTGACTCTCAGCCAATCTCCTCGCAGCATTCTCCCCCTGTTCATCCCAATTTCG
>CAVPYG010000085.1:0-74808 GCA_963709835.1 uncultured Acidobacteriaceae bacterium | reverse complement strand
GCGTTTTGGGTGATCGAGGCACTCATTTCTTCCAGACTGCTGGTAGTTTCCTCGACCGATGCCGCCTGTTCGGAAGTACCTTGCGAGACGGTTTGCGCTCCGTCCGCTACTTGGGCCGCTGCCGCCGCCAGGGCACTGGCTGAAGTTCTTAACTTCGCCGAGAGTCTGCGAGAGCCGCTCCGACATATCCTTCATCGCTTGCAGCATTTGGCCAGTTTCGTCCGTGTTGTACACCGTTACACCGGCCATCAGGTTGCCCTGAGAGAGTTCGTTGGCAACGCGCACGGCTTCCAGCAGCGACCGGGTCACAGTCTTGGCCACGTACCAAGTCGCGCCAATCATCGGCCCCAGGCAGAGCAGTGACACGACGAAAGTCAGCAGGATCGCGCGACGCTGTGAGTCTTTTGTCTCTTCAAACGCGCGCGCGATGCTGGCCTGGTCGCGCGTTGTGTTGGCCTGGAGCTTGTCGTGGATGGAGTTGTACTTGGCCTTCATCGACGCCAGCGACTGACTGAGTTTTTGCTGACGCTGCCCGCGATCATGCTTTCGGTGCTCTGCCGCGCTTGGACGTAGTAATCCCGCATTTCAGCATCGAGTTGATCCAGATCCCGGTGGTCGAGTACCGGGTTGTTTTGTTCGCAGACGTTGCAGAAATTTGTCCTTAAGGGCATCGGTCTCCGCCAGGGCCTCGCTGTTGGCGGCGACCGCATCCTGCAAGCCCCTCTGGATCGCGTCCAGATCCTCTTCCAAATCCCTGCTCATTTCTACCGAAGGGTAATATCCGGATTCGACCTGCTGCATTTGGCTGACACTGCGTGAGCCAAAAATCAACGTGATCGCCAGCACCAGGCAGAACGCAAGCCCTGCCAGTGCTGGACCGATCAACATTTTGTGTTGGAACTTTAGTTTGTTAAACATGGGCATTTCCCTCGCGTGCAAGTTTCTCAATCGTTAGTCGGTGACGCTAATCACCTTGACACCCGCAGTATCGGTGCCCGCCGAAACATAGCCGATAGCGTTCCCGTTGGAGCGCACGAAATCGAGCGCGCCGCTTTCACTTTTCTGCGCTGGTGGAATGTCCCGGCCGGAGAAGATCAGTTGCTGCCAGTAGGCATCGACTGTGGAGGAGGGCTTCCCGTGAACATCCTTCGAGAAACTTTCCCTGGTCGGCGAATTAACGGCAAGATCTACGGGCGACGCACTGCGTCCATCCGAAAATTTGGTCGTTTTCTTGAGAAAAATGCGCGACACGTCTTCCCGGCTCATCGAAGACACCGGGTTCGATGGGTTGACGATGACCTTGTAACTCTTCGCCTGCGCCCAGACATTCGCGGAGGCTAGGACCAGAAAGATGGCAATGGCACAAACTCGTAATTGCTTCATAATTATTCCCTCGTTTCTCATGAGTCTGAGTTTAGAAGGTGACTCCGATCTTGGCCGCCAGAACGTTCGACCTGGGTTTCAGTCCGTTTGGGTTCGAGTCCGAGTAAAAGCCTATGTCCGTGCCATGGAGGAAGTGCTCTTCCAGCTTGGCGTAGAAATGGGAATCGAAGTCATACCGGCCCGAGATAGTCCAGTCCTTGGAATAATGCCGGCTCACTGACGTACTTTGGCCGCCGCCGGCATCCACTAGGTGGCTGTAGTACGTTCCCACTTGGAATCTCTTGGTCGCCCGATAGCTCGTCATGACGTACCAGCTGCGCCAATCGACAGGATTGGGAACCGGGATCGGGCCCCCGGCAGTGTTCGCGGTATATGTCAAACCAACGGGCATTCTTTTGAGCTCGAAAGCGGCAAAGAACTTGCCCCGTTCGAACTTTGCATACTGTTGTGTGAGAACGTTGCGAGCCGCATGGATGGTGACCGCTCCGGCGCTCCCTTGCATGTCCTCGGCAGAGGCGCTGGATCCGATCAGGAACCCTTTCAACGGAGTCTGCCAGCGCACATCGCCTCCAAAAACCGAGCCACTCGGCGCGGACGTGATGGTTGCGGGCGGAAGTCCGAACAACCCGTAAACCATGGCATTTGCAGATCGATCTCCTTTACATAACCGCTTGCCAAATCCACGGTGCGGTATCCTGCATAGCCCCGATAGGAGAGCGTTCCGCCTTGTTCTCCGAGGGGCATATCGCCGGAAAAATCGGCTCCGTAATGGGCCAAGTCAAAGCTTTTATTGTCGATGGGGTAAACGCCCTGGGGCAGGAGCACCCAGAGATGCACGGCGTCCACATCCTGAGTGTCGTTGAATAAGCCAACGACCGTCTTGACTTTTCCGAAGGAAAATCTGGCCTTGTCGTTAGCGCGATAGTCCCCCGACGCCCAGTCCACCTGGAGGTCTGGGCCGCCGAATTGGCCAAGCTGATACATGTGCATCTGGACGCCCACGCGCAGCTTATCCGACACCTGGTCGCTGATGCTCACCACGCCGTCGGTCCAGGCGAAGCTTCCCGAGTTCGAATTCATGGACAGGTAGTTATTGTTGGAGCTGTAAAGAAAACCCTGTGTCGCGAACCCGTGGATCTGGATCGTCGAAAAGTCTTGTGCGAACATCGCGCTCGCACACAGGCATACAAGAAAGCCAAGTAAAATTCTCTGTCTCATTGCGTCTCCCTTTGTGGTTTGTAGTAGAAATAATCAGTAAACAAATCCTCGATCGACCGTGCGTGCTGATTCAGTCGTGTTGGATTTCCGATACTCCTCCGGCAGCGGAGGAACATCGGTTTCATGCAACCTCCACTTGCGCCTTGCAAAACTCTTGCAGCAAAACAGCAGTGTCCAAAATCAGCGCCACCTTGCCGTTGCCCAGAATGGCCGATCCGGCCGCCCAGCGCAGCCCTTCAAAAAATTCCCCTAAAGGCTTAATTACGGTCTGGGTTTCCCCATGTAATTTGTCCACCACCAACCCTGCCAGTTGCGATTCTGTGCGAACGACGATGACGCTCTGCCGTCCGCTGCGCTCTTCCGTGCAGCCAAAGTGGCGGCCCAGATCGAGATAGGGCAGCGGTTCTCCGCGCAGGTTGATCACGCCGTCGCCTCCGCTGCGAGAACGCTCTTCCGCCGGCAAATCCAGCAAGTCCAGGCACTCGATCACATGATCGAGCGGAATTACGTAGGTGTTGCCCCCGACTTCGACGGCAAAGCCCTCGATGATGGCGAGCGTCAGCGGAAAGCGCAGGTGCACCGTCGAGCCCACTCCGGGGCGGCTATCAATGCTTACGCTGCCGCGCAGAGCCTGAACGTTGCGGCGCACTACATCCATGCCTACGCCCCGGCCGGAAACACTGCTCACCTGATCGGCGGTCGAAACACCCGACTCGAAGACCAGTTGATAGACGTTGTAGTCGCTCATGCTGGTGGCGTCCATTGCGACTCCGCGTTTCTTGGCTGCCTCAAGAATCCTGGCGCGGTCCAGCCCGGCCCCGTCGTCGGCCACCTCCACCGAAATGTTCCCGGACTGATGCGAGGCGCGCAGGGCGATGACGCCTTCCACCGGCTTGCCGGCCTTGCGTCTCTGCTCCGGCAGTTCGATGCCGTGGTCCAGTGCGTTGCGGACCATGTGCAGGAGAGGGTCGCGAAGATGTTCCACGACTGAGGTGTCCACCTCAACCTCGTCTCCCTCGATCTGAAGGTTGACCGTTTTCCCGAGTTCTTTGGCCAGATCGCGCACCGTCCGCTGATATTGGCGGAACAGCGGACCGACAGGCACCATGCGAACCTTCATCACCAGTTCTTGCAGTTCGGCCTGCAACGCGACCTCGGTGCCGTGCGCTTCCGCCAACTCTGCAATCGCGATATGCTTTTTGTCTTCGAGGAGCCGGGTTGTCCGCCCTCGCGCAATGGCGATTTCTCCCGTCAGATCGAGCAGCCGGTCGAGCTTCTGAACATCCACTCGCAGCGTGCGCGCCGGCGCCGGCGCTGGGACGCCGCTTGTTTCCTGCCGGGGAATCTCCGTTGGAATTGAAGCCGCAGCAACCGTTTTCAAAGGTTCCGTTTTTCGTGTTTTCTTTTTTCCCGCCGGCTTGGTTCCGAACTGCGTCTTCACTCGCTGCAACAGTTGTTTGTACTTTAGCGGGGCGGCGTCTTTTCCCGCGGCTGCGGCGCCGGTCAGCTCCCGCAAAACATCGATGGATGCCAAGAGGACATCAGCGATATCGGACGTGAACCTCAAGTCGTGGCTGCGGATCCTGTCCAACAAGTCCTCCAGCGCATGAGCGATTTCCAGGGAGAATTTCAAATCGAAGATCGAGGCATTGCCCTTAAACGTGTGGATGACACGGAAAACCGTGTTTACCAGTTCGGCGTCTTCCGGGTGCAGCTCGAGTTCGAGCAGCGCCTGTTCCATTTGGACGAGACCTTCCCCGGTCTCCGTCACAAAGCTTTTCAGCAGCAACTCACGATCAATGTCCATTTGCGGTATCCATTAACTCGAGCCTGGCCTCACCCGACTCGCCGGCACCATGCAGTGCCATCGTCGGTGTTGAACACGATTCTTCGGCCGTGGGTTCCCCCGGTTTCTTGCACGCTCACTGGAATCCTTGCGTTTTTCATCAAAGCAAGCGCCGCGGCCACATTCTGCTCTCCCAGGACGATCGCAAGGCGATTCCTGTTTTGAAACATTGACCCGCCCCCAAAGATCTGGGCCCGAAGATTCGGCAGCCGGCATCCAAGTTGCAGCAGCTTTTCAAGCAGAGCCTTTGTGGCCAGGTCCGCAAACCGCAGGGAGGCAGGTTCCCCTTCGCGGGAGGCTGGAAGCAGGAAGTGATTCATGCCACCCGCTAGGTGGCTCACGTCCCAGAGGCAGATGGAAACGCACGAACCCAGAATCGTCCTGATCTGACAAGGCTCCGCGCTGGCATGGAATTCTCCCGGCAAAAGGTACACGCTCTGGCGCGCGTTGAGGACAGGCACATTCGACGTCAGCCCAGAGGGTGTGCCGTCGAGCTGGGTCAGAAACGAATTTGAATTCGTCATTGCCACTAGAGTTGTTCCCACCAGGCGCGCCCGTCATCGGTGTGAAAAACCAGCTTGCGACCGTGCGTGCCCCCGACTTCGCTCTGGATGATGCGAATGCCGTTCACATGCAAAAAGGCAGTGACGGCCTGCACGTTACGCTGACCCACACTTTCTTCGGTATTCCCGAACGTTACGGTAGGCAGCGAGCCGCCGAAAATCCTTGCCTCCAGCGTTTTGCGCTCGGCGCCAAGTTCGAGCATTCGCTGCAGCAGAGCGGGATTGGCCACGTTGGCATAGCGAGTGGCGTTTTCGCCTTCGTCGGGGCCCTCGGGCAGCATGAAATGATTGGCGCCGCCGATACCGTGGGCCGAATCACACAAGCAAAGAGCAACACTGGAACCCACGATGGTGCTGATGGCATAGGGTTGCGCGGCGGTGAAGATCTTGCCTGGGATCAGATAGTGCCGCGCGTGCTTGTAGTCGGAAGCCCAGGGGAGACGCGGCAGATATTCCATCGGCAGCACCGCTGGGTTGAAACTTTGCGTTTTCAGCTTGAAGATCATGTGCGATTCCTTCTCTTGCATTAGCGTGCGTGAAACGGTCCAATCGCCCGGCTGGCGCAGTTCGACAGCACTTCACAAATTTCCCTGTCCACAGGTTCGATTCCTACCTTGTGGGGAAACAAACGAAACAGCACAATCACCGCGCATGGAGAGCCGTCGGCCAGCACGGGAATCAGGGCATTCACGGGATCGTCCGTGGAAAGCAAGTTTTCCGTTGACCGCTTGAGTCGAAACACAGGCTTACCGCTGAGCACATGTTTCAGCCTGGGCTCGCGGCACACTTCGACAACCGAGTGCTTGTTCGGGTCAACGCCAAACGACCAATACAGCCACAGTTCCGAGCGATTCTTGTCGATCTTGAAGACTGCAACCTCTTCGGACCCAATCAAGTTGCCAGCGATTTCGCGAATGGCGTCCAGGGCATCGGCTTGATCGACGGCATTCTGGAGTCGCATGCGAGCGGCGTACACCTTGGCCTGGTCGCCAAGGGTTTCGGCCGATTGTTTTCTTCCGCTCTTCGCGGGTGAGTCGGACATCGTGCTCATGCGTGCTCGAAACATCCTTTCCGGGGAAAGCCGCTATTCTCCGAGGTAGGTCTGAAGTAAGGTGATCAGTTCAAAGCCATTGATCGGCTTGGTGATGTAGTCATTGCAGCCGCTTTGAAAGCCGGCTTCGACGTAGTCTTCTTCGCCGCGCGTGGTGACCAGGATGATGGGCGTCTTGCTGAGAGAACTTTCCATGCGCATCCGTTTGCAGGCTTCAAAGCCGTTCATGCGCGGCATGACCACATCCATCAACACAAGATCCGGCGCCTCGACGACGGCGCGCGAAATCGCATCCAAGCCATCTTTGGCCGTCACGCATTCGTAGCCGGTGCGCTGTTTCAGAATCATTTCTTCCATCATCAGCGTGGTCGTCGAATCGTCCACGAGTAAGACCTTTTTGCCCATCGCGTAACCTCTTCCTGACTCTGCGTTAAAAGAGGGCTTGGATCGATCCTCTTACGGAAAACGAGTTGGGGGAGAGCAGAGATCGATCCTTGCCCCCAACGGTGATATGGCAATCGCGTGTCCAATTCGAGTCCGAGGAAGCGATGGGACCTAAGGGAATGAAGGCAAGTGGGTTAGCGAATACCGTCTCAGCAACTTCGAAGCGCGGGATCGGTTCAATTCGAGAACATGTTCCCAAAATGAAACTGTCCCAAAACGGAACGAGGACGAGGAGGAGATGCGAGTCCTTTAGGTGAGGTGCAGGGCCTTCAGCTTCCGATAGAGCGTGCTCTTCGCGATTCCCAATCGTCTGGCGGTCTTTTCGATGTTCTGGTTCTCCCCAGAGAACGCTGCGGAGATGAGCAAGCGTTCCAGTCCTTCCAGGGTCCAGTCCGACTTGGAGGCGTCGGAGCGATGCAGGGGACTGGTTTCGAAAGCCAGATCGTCCGCTTCCAGTACGGACCGATCTGTGAATAAGAGCGTGCGTTCCAGGACATTGCGAAGCTCGCGGATATTGCCGGGCCAGTAATAGGAGCGCAGCCGCTCCAACGCTTTCGCCGAAAGTTCAGCACCAGGACGCGCCATGTCGGAACAGATCCGGCGCAGCAGGGAATGAGCCACAAAGGGAATATCGTCCTGCCGTTCCCGCAATGGTGGAATCGTCAGCGGCACCGTACTGATCCTGAAGTAGAGATCGCTGCGAAAAATCTTCGTCTCGATCAAATGCCGCAGATCCTGATGCGTGGCCGCAATCAGCCGGACGTTCGATGAAGCGGTCGCGGACGTTTCCCATGCGACGAAACTTCTTTTCCTCCAGCACCTTCAACAGCTTGGGCTGGACATTCGGATCGACATCTCCAACCTCATCGAGGAAAATCGTGCCGCGATGACCGACCTCAAGCAGGCCAAGCTTGGAGTTGACGGCACCGGTGAACGCGCCTTTCTCGTGGCCAAACAGCTCCGATTCGAGGAACTCCCTGGTCAGTCCGGCACAATTCAGGTCAACGAAAGATTCGTCGGCGCGCGGACTATTTTCATGAAGCCAGTTTGCCAAGACTCCCTTTCCGGTCCCCGTCTCGCCTTGAATGAGGACTGGGCTGTGGCTGTTGGCCACTTTGGCAGCGATTTCGGCCAGACGCTTGATGGCCAGGCTTTCACCCAGGAACGGATTGAGCACGACCCGGTGCCGGCGGGTCCTGTTGGCCAGTTGTTTCTGCTGATTGCGCGAGTGCTCGACCAGCTTGTGTACGATCATTAGAAGCGCGGCAGAGTCAATCGGTTTGGCGAGGCATTGTTCAGCGCCGTCCTTAATCAGTGCCACCCCCAACTCCATCGAGCCATAGGCGGTCAGGACGATGATTGGGACGGAGGGTTCAAGTTCCTTGAATTTGGAGAGAAGATCAAACGCCGTACCATCCGGTAGGCGGTAATCCAGAATGGCGATGTCCGGTCGGGCAGCCTCAAGACTCTTGCGTGCCGCAGCCACATCCCCGGCTTCTTCGACCGTGAACCCGTTGGCGGTCAGATGAGCAGCGTAGCCGTGGCAAAGGTCTTCGTCATCCTCCACCAGAAGAATTCTGCGGCTCACGAACTTGGCAGACATGGTTTCGTTCTTCGAGGTGTACACAGGGCAAGTGTAGCAGGACTGTTAGAAGCCATGGTATTGACCCGAGCGCCTTAGTGAAGTTCGGCGCCGCGTGGTCAAAACCACAGAAATGCTCTAATATTCTCAGTCGCCGCTCTCCGGACCTTTTCTGAAGCCGGCCCGGAACTCGGGCTGCGGGAACGATTGTGTCCCAGTCCTGGCACATGCGAAGGAACGAACAAGGTGGCTCCGTGATGCTTGGACCGACTCTCTGCCGACAATGTATGGCCTCCGCGCGATTCGCCCTTCTATGCGCAGCCCTTGCCACCCTCCTGGTTGCGAACTCGGGCTGGGCGCAGGATCCGGGCAATCCACCGAAGAGAGTTCTCATCCTTTATTCCTTCGACAACGAGGAAGGGCTTTATACCGGATTCGATCATGTGCTTCGGTCGCAACTGCGATCCGGGGTACGGGACCGGGTGGAGTTCTACACCGAATACCTGGACTTGGTGAGGTTTCCCTCCCGTTCTTACGCGACGAATCTGGTGAAGCTGTTGAAACTGAAATTCTCCGAGCAGAAGCCCGACCTGATCGTGCCGGTGTCCTACGCGGCGGTTCAGTTCCTGCTGGGTGAAGGGAAAGAACTCTTTCCTGGAACTCCGATGGTGGCGCTGTTCTGCGTTAGAAGACTGGACGAACGGAGCCTTCGTATCGCCACGGAAACCGCAGGGCGGGGCATTACCGGAGTCGCCGTCACAGAAGAACCAGCTCGAACAGTGGACCTAGCCTTCCGCCTTCAGCCGGACACGCAAAGGGTGGTCGTCGTGGTTGGCAGTTCCCCGGTGGAGAACTTTTGGCTTGAGCAGCTGAAACAAGATTTCTCAGCGTATCGCCGGAGGGTTGAAGTCACTTACTTGACCGGCCTGTCGGTGGGCGAACTTCTCCAGCAAGTTGCAAAGTTGCCTCCGCATACGATCATCCTGACCACTTTCTTTTTTGAAGACGCCAGGGGCCAGTTCTTTCTTCCGGAAGAGGCCCTGGACCTGATCACTCGCGCCGCTCCTGTACCCGTGTATGGGATTTACGCGAGCTATATCGGGCACGGCATCGTCGGTGGTCGGATGACCAATTCGGAGAATCTGGGGAGGCAAATGGCGGGTCTGGCACAGCGTGTTCTGAACGGCGAGAACGCGGGCGGCATTCCAATTGTGATCGACAACTCGGCCCAGGACACGGTTGACTGGCGCCAGTTGCAGCGGTGGCGCATCAGTGAGAAACGATTGCCGCCGACGACTGTGGAAGTGTTCCGGGAGCCGTCGGTCTGGGAGCGGTACAAATCCACGATCGTGGTGGTGATCGCATTCTGCATTCTCGAGACTGTCCTCATTTTGGCTCTCTTGTTCAATGCGGGACGGCGCCGGCGAGCGGAGAAGGCGCTCCTACGAGAGAAGGCTTTGGCGGATGCGGCTATAGAGCACCTGCCGGGACTCTTCGTACTGCAAGACAAAGCCGGGAAGAAGTTGCGCTGGAGCAAAAAGGCCGAAGGGCTGCTTCGCTATCCGCCCGGGACGATTCCTGCAATGGGCAATGTAGCTGATGAACATAGAGAGATCGCATTTCGGTTCAAAGATGAAGTCTTGGAGCAAGGATCGGGCCACGTGGAAGTGGACATGCTAGGCGAGGATGGCAGTCTCGTCCCCTACTACTTTAATGGGGTGCGGGTGGAATTCGAAGGCAAACCCCATTTTGCGGCCATCGGAATTGACCTGACAGAAAGCAAGCGGGCGGAAGCGGAGCTGCGCTCGTTTATTGAACATGCTCCGTATGGAATCGGGGTCATCAGCGTTCCGCAAGATAAGTTTGTACAGGCCAATCCCGCGCTGGTGAAATTGCTCAGGTACCAATCCGAGGCGGAGGTTCTTGCGCTTACCGTCTCGCGTGATCTGTATCTCCAGGGGGATGCAGGCTTCCGTGCTCAGCCCACACGCGCAGACTTGTTCAGCGGCGTGGAATTCAACTGGAAGCGCAAGGACGGCAAACCCGTTACGGTACGAGCCAGCGGCTGCTGGAGTTCGCGTCCGGGCAGCGAAGGCGACATCATCGAGATCATCGCCGAGGATGTCACTGCGCGCAGAACGCTGGAAGAACAATTGCACCAGGCGCAAAAAATGGAAGCGCTTGGACAATTAGCGGGTAGCGTCGCCCACGACTTCAACAACCTGCTCAGCGTGATCATTGGCTACAGTGAACTGCTGTCCGCGAATCTTGGTTCGGAGGGGCCCGCCAGCGTACGGCTCGAAACGATCAAAAAGGCTGGGATGCGTGCCGCTTCGTTGACCTCGCAACTGCTTGCCTTTAGCCGCCGGCAGGTGCTCCAACCCAGAGTGCTGAACCTGAACTCTCTGGTCACAGAGACGCAGCGGATGCTGCAACACTTAATGGGAGAAGATATCGAGCAGAAAGTACTGCTCGACCCGGTGCTGGTGAAAACGAAGGCAGACCCAGGGCAGATCGTCCAGGTCATCATGAACCTCGCGGTCAATGCGCGCGATGCGATGCCCAAAGGTGGCAAGCTCACGATCAAGACGGCGAATACCAGTTTCAAGGACGCTGTCAGTTTTTCCGGGGTGGCCGTCCCCCCTGGAGAATATGTGATGCTTTCGGTGAGCGACACAGGCACCGGAATGGACGAAGAGACGCGGAACCGCATCTTCGAACCTTTCTTCACCACCAAGGCGGCCGGGAAGGGCACTGGCCTAGGTTTGGCGACAGTGTACGGGGTCGTGAAGCAGAGCGGCGGGTATGTCTTCGCCGATAGCGAACTGGGGAAAGGGACCATCTTTAGGATCTATCTGCCGCGGGTCGATCTGCCCCTACAGGTACCTTCTTCGCAGGCTAGGCCGGAGGCACTTCCCCCTGACCTTCCACCAGAATCGGCGACGCTCCTAGTCGTGGAAGACGAAACCACCTTCCGCGACTTGCTCCGCGAGCAATTGCATTCGAGGGGCTATCAGGTACTCGTTGCCTCCAACGGTGTTGAAGCTCTGCAAATAGCCGAACAATATAAGGGGCCGATTCGGGTGCTGATCACTGACGTGATCATGCCGCAGATGAGCGGCCCGGATCTGTCTAGAAATCTGACAAAACTGCGGGGCAAGACCGATGTGTTGTACATGTCAGGTTACACCGATGACAAATTGAGCAATACTTTAGAGACGGCCCCTGAACTGACCTTCCTACAGAAGCCCTTCCACATAGACGACCTTGTGCGGAAGATACAAGAGATTCTTTGCCCGAAAGACAGGCATTAGCATCGTGGGGATACTTCTCTGGATCTGGGTCGCCGGGAAGCGCCGGATCTGTAAGAGCCACCCGGTACCTACACGGCAGTTAAGGTGCGGAAAGGTTATGGGATTGGCGGGCGATCTTGCTCCATGAAGTGAAACGCGCGCTGCGCAACAGCACCCTTTCTACAGTTACAGGCAAACCGGTACTAATCCGCCCTGGATAAGGACTGCGTTTACAACGGCCGAATAAGGATATTCAAGAAATCGCGTGTTGCGCGACCTGAGAATTTGCTGGCGAAAGGGTGAAGTCACGCTGGCTATGGATTCAATCCGTCAATCGTGTGTTTGCTCTGACACCCACGTAAATTCTAGGAATGCAAGCCGCTTCGAGCTTCTATTCGTCGCTCGCGATTTTCGTCCTCTTGCTGCATGCGCTGTTCATTCTCTGGCTAGTGTTCGGTGCCTTGCTGACACGCTCCCGCCCGGTCCTTCGCTGGCTGCATGTCGCTTCACTTGTATCGGGAATTCATACAGTACTGCTGCCCTGGCCGTGTCCCCTAACCCTGCTCGAGAACTGGCTCGAAGGCAAAGCCGGAGTCGGGCCATACCAGGGCGGATTCCGGCTTCAAGCTGGAAACTCAGGCGAACAGCCACAATTCCATTTGCTTTGATGGCAGGCGCTGGGACGCGTATTTGCGGAGGAACGATCGGACGAACTGGTTTGACGCATTGGTGACAGTACAGTTACATGTCGGTACCCTTTACGCAGCGCAGGGTGATCTAGGCCTTTGTCAAGTCGCGCTTGAGGAGTCTGTGCAACTATCCGAGATCAAGCTTGGGAAATTGTCGGTCAGGACGGCAACCGATGCGCCAGAGGAAAGCGAACTAGAAGAGTAGCTTGGCGAAATTTGTCAACTGACGCAAACAGGCGTAGGTGTTGAAAAACTCTTTTCACGAGACTTGACTAGCGAAATTCGTTCGTAAGTTATTGAATCTTAGTTCGCCGCAGGCGCTGAAGTTCGCTGAAATTACTGCTTTGGTTCCTTTTTCAACAGCCACGCCTGTTAACAACAACTGACCTTGGCCGATTACTCCAAAGGCTCGAAGCGAGAGGATTGAACGCCGAGTGCTGCTAACGCCTCGTCCATGGTGCGTACAACTTGCAGAAGTGGTCGTGTCTGATCTCCAGTGATCTGAAACATGCGAAATAGGCCATAGGCATGTGTCTGCGGGGCGACGACAACGCGAGGCCGCCCAACCGCATTCGGAACGTCTGACTCCCGGCGTGCCAGGTGGCGCAGAATTTCGCTGGAGACGGGGAACTCGGTGACCGACGAGAAATCCACAATACCTGCATTGGCATCCGTCGCTGCCGCATATTTCCAAGCCGCCTCGTAAAACTCTACCGAGCATTCATCCGTGAGCGGACCCTCAAATCGAGACAGCAAAATTTTATTCACTGGATCGAATTCAAATCGGTAGGGCATGGAGACTGATTCTATAGCCTGCGATGGCACGTGGCAATTGACGCAAAATCGCGTGTAGATGCTCCAAGATAATGTCACCCCATAACTGCAACGAGACTCTGTCACCCTCTCAGAATGGTGACGATGAGTCAGAAAGAGTTTCAGCGCGTGAAAGTGATTGAGAATGCAGCGGGCGGGAGGCTGAGCGTACGCGAAGCCTCCCGCCTGCTGCAGCTGAGTGAACGCCAAGTGCAGCGCCTCAAGCGCCGCTATCGGCCCGATTCCGTCGGCTGGGTGCAGCACGGCAATCGCGGACGCCCCATGCCTTGGGCCTTGCCTCTTCCCCAGAAGCAGTTGATCTTGACCTTGGCCCGCGGCAAGTACCAGGGCTTCAACGATTCCCATCTGGCGGAAAAACTGCGCGACCAAGAGAACCTCGCCGTCAGCCGCGAAACCGTGCGCCGCATCTTGCGCGCCGCCAAACTGGCCTCTCCGCAGAAGCGCCGCCCGCGCCAATATCGCTCCCGCCGCCCGGCGCGCCCGCGTTTCGGCATGATGGCCCTCACCGATGCCAGCCGCCACGACTGGCTCGAAGGCCGCGGCCCCACCCTCACTCTGCTTGGCTTTCAGGACGACGCCACCGGCCAGATCCTCGCCGCTCACTTCCAACTCGAAGCCGAAAATACCCTCGGCTATCTTCGCGCCCTCGACGCTATGATCGCCGCCCACGGCGTTCCCCTCAGCCTCTACCGCGACCGCCACTCCATCTTTCAGCGCAACGATCCGCACTGGACCCTCGCCGAACAACTCGCCGGAAAACAATCTCCCACCCAACTCGGACGCGCCCTCGAAGAACTCGGTATCCAGCAGATCCCCGCCTACTCTCCCCAAGCCAAGGGCCGCATCGAACGCGCCTGGCGCACTTGCCAGGACCGTCTGGTCAGCGAACTTCGACTCGCTGGCGCCTCCACTTTGGAGCAAGCCAACGCCGTGCTCGCCCGCTTCTGCGCCGACTACAACCAGCGCTTCGCCCGTCCCGCCGCCGAATCCGCGCGCGACTTCCGCTCCCTGCCCCGCCGCTTCGATCTCGCACGCTGCCTCAGCTTGCACTATCGACGCGTCGTCGCCCCCGATCACACCGTCACCTTAGGCACGCACTGCATCGCCCTGCCGCCCTTGCCCGGCCATCGCGGCTACGCCGGAGAAACCGTCGAACTCTCGCATCAGCTCGACGGCACGCTGCGCGTCTATCGCCAAGACACTTTGCTGTGCGCTTTGCCTTTGCCGCTTGCAGAGCATGCCGAACGACGCCCTGCGCCCATCACCACCGCGCAGAAACGAAAAACCCCGATGCCCCGCATCTACAACCTCTCCGGCCGCCCCGCTTTGGCGGCCGTTACTTAATCGATAGGGGGTGACAAAGTCTCGTTGCAGTTAATACGACATTTTCTCGTTGCAACAACATTGACGCAAAATCGCGATAACACTCATTGACGGAGGCGAGGTCCGCAACAGGGAAGCTAGCCAGAAACGCGGTTGTGGGAAGAGTGAACGAGGTTCCGATGTTCGCGTATAGTTCGCGCGCCTGGAACTGCATTCGCTGACTGGCGCTAAGTCTTTTGAACTCTTCTGTTACGAAACCGGGCCAGCGACGAAAGCCTTTTTCTTGGCCAGGTCTTCAGGTGGACTGCTTTTCCATTGATTCCAACCAGCTTAGCCTCCAACTGTCGAACGTGACAGCTGAGGAGGGATCGAGCAATTCAAGCTGCTAAGTTATTGAATCTAAATGGTGGCCAGGGACGGAGTTGAACCGCCGACGCCAGCCTTTTCAGGGCTGCGCTCTACCACCTGAGCTACCTGGCCACTTCTTACCAGTTCACTGTCCGCTCGTCTTTTCGCACCGCGACTGCCTCGGCGACTTGGCCGCGCCGCTCTTGCGGGTTGCGCTTGCGCTCTCACTGGGGCGGGATGCCGCGAAGCAAAACAGCCGATGCGCTGGAAACGTGCGGGACTCACGAATTATAGCAACCCGATGCCATTCCCTCAAAATCATTGCGGAAAATGTTTGCCCGGCCGTT
This sequence comes from uncultured Acidobacteriaceae bacterium, assembly GCA_963709835.1. Taxonomy (GTDB): domain Bacteria; phylum Acidobacteriota; class Terriglobia; order Terriglobales; family Acidobacteriaceae; genus Acidiflorens. Next base: position 59,887 of record CAVPYG010000085.1, on the reverse strand, counting down.
TCGTGCCCGCAGTCGTTTCCCAGGTTGCTCACTCGACTCGCCTGAAGATAGACTGGCCGCCGGCAACGCCATTCATGATCGTCAGCGCCGAGCGGATGGTTCCGAACCAGTAGGAAATCTCGCGATAATCGCTTACCTCAAACACCGCCAGGTCGGCGTCTTTTCCAGCTTCCACGCTGCCTTTGCGATCGGCTAGGCGAAGCGCCCAGGCTCCGTTGATGGTTGCGGCTGCGATCGCCTCCGCGGGTGACATCTTCATCTGCGTGCAGGCCAGCGACAGCGCCATCGGCATGCTCAGCGTTGGAGAAGATCCGGGATTGTAGTCCGTTGCCAACGCAACCGCCACGCCTGATTCAATGAACCGGCGCGCATTCGGATACCTCGACAAACCAAGAAAATAATTTGCTCCCGGCACGAATGTTGCGACGGTGTCACTTTCGGCGAGGGCCGCCAGGTCGGCGTCGTTCACGTGGTCCATGTGATCGAGAGATGCAGGATGGTAGCGCAGCAGCGGCCCGATCCGCGTTTCGTTGAATTGCCCCACGTGGGCTCGAACCGCCAGGCCATGTTTTTCCGCCGCCGCGAAAATCCGCGCGGCTTCTTCCGCGCTGAACGCGCCGCCATCCGAGAACACGTCCACGAACTGGGCCAGTTTGCGCTTCGCGACCGCCGACATCATTTCATTGCACACGAGGTCCACATATTCCTGGGAACGTCCGCGGTATTCGGCTGGAACCACGTGCGCGCCAAGAAAAGTGGCAACCACGGTACCGGGCCACTCGCGTGCGGCGGCGCGGATGGCTTCCAGCGACTTCAGTTCGGATTCGAAGTTAAGACCGTAGCCGGACTTGGCCTCGACCGTCGTGGTACCGTGCCGCGCCATGTCCGCCAGCGCTGCGGAAACCTTCTGTGCCAGCGCCGCTCTGCTGGCCTTTCGCACGCCATCCATGCTGGAGCGAATTCCTCCGCCCGCCTCCGCGATCTCCTCGTAATTGGCGCCGGAAATCCGCTTTTCAAAATCCACCAGCCGCGGAAGCATGAATACCGGGTGCGTATGAGAATCGACAAATCCCGGCAGCACAACGCGCCCGCGACAGTCGATTTCCATGACCTTTTTTCGATTCTTCTTCAGCCAGGGATCGCGGAGAGCGTCTTTCGTGGTGCCGACCGAAACGATCTTGCCTCCCAGCGAGAGCACGGCAGCGTCTTCGACGATGCCAAGTTCCCGCATGTCGGTGCCCCGGCGCGGGCCGCCTGCGTGAGTCGGAGAGCGCAGCGTGAGGAGTTGGCGAATGTTCACCAGCACCGTAGGACGCTGGGGTCGATGATTGCTTTTTCCCGAGGAGATCACCCGAGAGAAGTTTATCGCAAGCGCCACAGCGGCGCATCTGCCGTCGGGGACGGAATTGTGCTGGACTGTCCCGAGGCGCGAAGAACAACGCGGCGAACAAGAGGTTCGTCGAGCGGGAGGCGCCAGTTTTGATCACCGATCAGGCGCTTCGGGGCTGCGGGTTTTTCCTCGATTTTCCTCGGCGTTCTCGGCGTCTCGGCGGTGAAGATTCCTGATGCTGCAAGAAGCGCCGGGGCGAGCGTTCCGAAGATGAAAGTTTCGGCCTCTGACAGCCCTTGGAAGATGAAAATGGAGAAGAAGGGCGACTGACAAAATTTGTCACTCGGAGTCTCCGAAAGTGTCATACTGCAAGAGTCAGGGGTGACTGCGCAGGTTACTATCCTGCGCAAGGCCGCTGAAAACGCTCAGTTTGCTTCCAAGAGGCCATCTGACTTTCGTTACTTGGCCCTCTGGCACTCCGAGTGCGATAGTACACGCGAGTTGGTCATCCAACCAAAGCAAGTCAAACGGAGACGAGGACAATATCAATGAGGAAACAAAAGGGCTTCTCACTTATCGAACTGCTGATCGTGGTCGCGATCATCCTGATCATCGCCGCGATTGCCATCCCGAACCTTCTGCGCGCACGTATTGCGGCGAACGAGTCGTCTGCCGCGGCTTCCGTTCGCACCATCGGTACGGCTCAGTTGGCCTATCAAAACGCGTATCCCGCCGTGGGCTATGCTGCCACCATCGGCGCTCTCGGGCCGAGTGCTGCCGCTTGTACTACCCCGACATCAACCAATGCCTGCATCATCGACTTTGTGCTGTCTCAGGGAACCAAGAGCGGTTTTCTCTTCTCGAGCTTGGGCGCCACCGGCACTCCGACTACCCAGTTCGTTACCAATGCCTACCCAACCACCGTCAACACCACGGGCGTAAAGGGCTTCTGCGGTGTTGAAGACAACGTCGTTCGTTTCATCAGTCCGTCGACCGGGGCCAGCGTCTCTGAAGCGACCTGCCAGGGTTATACGGCGATTGGACAGTAAGCATGCCGTTCACGGGCTCTTCAAGAGTCTGTAGCTTGGGGAATACCGGGAACTCCGGTATTCCCTTTAGCTTTTTGGCTTAATGGCTCAGCGCTGGATCTGTTTCCCAGCTGCGGCAACTCCCCCTTGGCCGCTTGCGATAGGATTCGGCGACTCTCCCCCAGTCTAGATCAAGCAACGGAGTATTATTGGGACAGTTTATTAATGAGTTACCTTTGGGGATGTCTGACTGCAACAAACTGGCCCTTCACGTGCAGCTCAGCATTTCAGAATCGTCGTTCTTGCAGTCGGGCCGGAAGTTTGGAGATTGAGATGCGCAATCAAAAGGGGTTTTCGCTGATCGAATTGCTGATCACAGTGGCGATTATCCTGATTATCGCCGCCATCGCGTTGCCGAACCTCATGCGGGCGCGAATTGCGTCGAATGAGTCGTCTGCGGCCGCCTCCGTGAGGACGATTGCAACTGGGGATACAGGCTACAGTACGGCGTATCCCACGGTGGGGTTTGCGGCAAGCCTGGGCACGCTGGGGCCTGCCGACGCCGCGTGCAGTGCCGGTCCCACTTCAGCCAACGCTTGCATCGTCGATTTTGTGCTCGCCCAAGGCACCAAGAGTGGTTATTTGTTCACTGCCAGCCAGGTGGGAGCAGCCGCGCCCTATATCCAATACGTCGCCACCGGGGTTCCGGTCAGCGGCGCGACCGGCGTCAAGGGCTTCTGTGTGGTTGAGGACAACGTTGTTCGCTACGCTAGCCCGGCCGGCGCGGCACCCGACCATCCCACCTGCCTGACCGCTACTTACAGTCCGATACAGTGAACTCGTGCCCAGACCTCCTGATCAGTCATATCGCGGAGGGACTGGCGTCTCGCAGCCCTAGCCTGAGCGGAGCCGAACACTTCAGTCGAGCGATCACTCCCGGCTTTCCACCGCTCAGAGTTCATCACATTACTTTCGGTATTCCGCGCACCGTCGCCACTACTACCGTTGCCTGACAGCTTGTTTATAATCCTCCTAACCCATAGATCTTGCACCCAGGCGAGTTTCCTGCGTGCAACGGAATCCTTCAACGGCCATGATTGCCATCGAAACTATCAATCTGGAAAAAACTTACGCGGTGGGTTTTTGGCGGAAGAGGCCGCGCGTGGCGCTGCGCCCGCTCAACCTGACGGTCGAGGAAGGCGAAGTCTTCGGCTTCCTGGGGCCGAATGGCGCCGGCAAGACGACCACACTCAAGCTGCTGATGGGGCTGGTCATCCCGACTGCGGGAACGGCCCGCATCCTCGGAAAAGACATCGCCGATCCTGAGGTCAAGGCGCAAATCGGATTCCTGCCCGAGCAGCCCTATTTCTACGACTACCTCACGGCCAAGGAACTGCTCGAGTACTACGGTCAGCTTTCCGGGGTGCAAGCGAAAGACCGCAGCCGGAAGATTGATGCTCTTTTGGAGCGGGTTGGCCTGAAAGACGCGGCGCGGTTGCAGTTGCGGAAGTTCTCCAAAGGCATGCTCCAAAGAGTGGGCTTGGCCCAGGCCATCTTGCACGACCCCAAAGTGGTGTTTCTCGATGAGCCCATGTCGGGGCTGGACCCGATGGGCCGTCGCGAGGTTCGCGACCTCATGGAAGAGCTCAAGCACCAAGGCAAGACCGTGTTCTTCTCGACCCATATCCTTTCCGACGCCGAGGCAATCTGCGACCGCGTCGCGGTCATCCATCGCGGAGAACTGCGGGGAGTGGGCCGCGTAGCCGATCTGACCTCGTCGGTGGCCGGCAAGGTGGAGCTGATTTGGCATGGCAGCGCGGTTCCATCAGGCTTCGACGCGCTGGGAGCGGAGTGCCACATCAGCGGGGCGACGATGCGCGCAGTGCTGCCCGAGGCACAACAAGATGCGGCGCTCGAAATCCTGCGCAGGGAACGGCTGCGCCTGATCTCGCTCACGCCCGTGCTCTTCTCGCTGGAAGAATATTTCCTCCAAAAAGTGAATCCGCCAAGCCAACCCGCGGGAGGAGCGCAATGAATCGAGTGCGCTACATCGCCGTTAACACATTCCGCGAAGCGGTCCGCGACCGCGTGCTCTATAACCTCGTAGCTTTTGCCCTGCTGCTTTCCGGGGCCGCAATTCTGGTGGGGCAGATCTCCATCGACATCGAGCGCCTGGTGGTGGTGAACCTGGGGCTGACGGCGGTCTCGCTCTTTGGAGTGGTGATCGCGATCTTCATCGGGATTGGCCTGGTTTCGAAAGAGATCGACAAGCGGACACTCTACACCGTGCTTTCGCGTCCGGTGCGGCGCTGGGAGTTCGTCGTGGGCAAATTCCTGGGGCTCAGCGGGACGCTGTTTGTGAACACGTTTTTCATGGCTATCGGCGTATTTGCGGCCCTGCTCTACGTGTCTGTGCCGCACCGGTTCCAGTCCTCCGATGCCTGGATACTGGTCGCGCTGTTGTTCATCGTGCTGCAATTTGTGATCCTGTGCTCGCTAGCGCTGTTGTTCTCGTCCTTTTCGACGCCCGTGGAATCGGCGGTCTTCACCTTCGCGCTGTTCGTGATCGGCAGCTTCGCCGAAGACCTGCGCGGCTTTGCCCGGATGTCGCACGGGCTGACGCGCTGGCTTGCGACCGGCGCAGCATATCTGGTGCCGAACTTCTCGGCGCTGAACGTGATCGGCCAGGTGGCCCACGGACAATCCATCTCCGCCCATCTGATCGCCTATAACACGGCGTATGCGCTCGCCTACTCGGCGATGGCGATCTGCGGCGCGGTGCTGATTTTCGAACGCAGGAACCTGAAATGAGAATGAGAGGCTCGCGCAAGGTTACGGTCACGGCCAGCATTCTGCTGCTCGTTTCGCTGGCTAGTTCCGTACTGCTTTTGCAGCGCCTCGACCAACTGCGCAGCCACGCTACCCTGGAAGACGTCCTCTATATCACTTCGCCGAAGTGGATCAAACGCCTCAGCCTGGGCTACGACGGATTGATGGCCGATATCTACTGGACGCGCGCGGTGCAGTATTTTGGCGGCCATCATTCGCAGGGAATCGAAGAATTCAAACTGCTCGACCCGTTGCTCGACATCACCACGGCGCTCGACCCCAAACTGACCGCGGCCTACGAGTTCGGAGCCAACTTCCTGGCCCCGAAGCCGCCCAATGGAGCGGGCCAACCCGAGAAGGCGGTTGCTCTGGTCGAATACGGCATCCGCAATAACCCCGACAACTGGCGGCTGTATTACAACCTGGGATTCATTTACTACTTCGACCTGAAAGACTACGCGCGGGCCGCCGAAGCCTTCGACCGTGGCAGCAAAGCGCCGAATGCGCATGCCTTCCTGCGAATACTGGCAGCCCAGATGGCCCAGCATGCGGGCGAAATCCAGATGGCGCGCATGTTGTGGCAGACTACCTATGACTCCACCGAGGACGCTCTGATCCGGAAGAACGCCGTCGCTCACCTGCGCGCCTTGAAGGCGGATGAGGACGTCACCGAACTGGAGAAGATCGTCGCTCGCTACCAGGAACTCACCGGCTCGCTGCCCCCGAATTTCAACGCGCTCATCGCCTCGGCCATGCTCCGCGGAGTGCCGTTGGACCCAGGAGGCAAACCATACAAATTATTGCCCGATGGCCGCATCGAACTCCGCAGCCCGGAGGATTTCCCGTTTGTAGAGAAGGGCCTTCCGCCTGGATACGTAGCGCCGCGGCCAAAGTTGAACTGAGCGCTTTTGGCTTTTAGCTATTAGCTATTAGCCAAGAGCCAACAGCGATTTCTCCAATTTGTTAGCATCCTTGCGTGTCCTCAAGTTTCCCCCAACAATTCTCGAAGTCGCTGCGCGGATGGTGGCGCGAACAGGCGAGAGAGCAGGGAACTCGGCGCGCGACGTTTCTGCTGCTTCGCAATCTTTGCGATTTTCTGCGCGAATCGACTCCCGAACGCCGTCGCCAGCGCTACGGCGATATGGAGTACGACTGGGAAAACCGCGTCAACACGACCAGCGGCACGGTGGGCTGGCGCGCGCGGCTGCTGGGAGCGTTCCATTCTCCGTATCAACCTACCGATCCGTCTCTGTTTCGAGAGATGATGGCGAGCTTGCCCATCGGGCTCGATCAATCTACTTTCGAGCAATTTACTTTCGTCGATCTCGGATCCGGCAAGGGACGAACGCTGCTGCTGGCATCGGAGTATCCGTTTAAAAAAATCGTCGGAGTGGAGTTGATCGCCGAACTGCATCGCGCGGCGGAAGAAAACATTCGCGCCTACCATTCCGAGACGCGGCGGTGCGCTCAGATCGAGGCCGTGTGCGCGGACGCTGGCGAATTTCGTTTTCCCGCCGAGCCACTCGTACTCTATCTCTTCAATCCCTTGCCAGCGTCGGGCTTGAGTCGCCTGATCGCTAGCCTTGAAGAAAGCCTGACGGCGAATCCACGTGCAGTGTATGTGCTCTATCACAATCCATTGCACGAGCGCGTGATCGCCGAAAGCGCGGTTTTTGTCAGAATCGTCGGGACTGAGCAGTACTCCATCTATTCTGCTGGCTGTTCCACCCCTTCTGCGGGAGAAGCCAGCTAGTTCCAGGGTACCCCCCCTACCCCCGGTATATTAGAATCAAAGACTTAGGGGGAAGCTCCCGCCAGGTCTTTGAGTTTAAAGGACTTACGGCTAAAGTCTTCCAAAATCAATAAGTTATCTCCAAAACTTCAACTCAATTGGGTTTGGGGCAGGTTCGAGGGCCGTCTTGGCGATGGACGAACCTCGAAGCGGGCCCAGTCAGATGTCTAATAATTATGGTTGCGTGCGATTGGTCTTACGTCAAGGGAATCCGAACGCAAATGGTTTGTGACGAAAACAGGCAGGGGCTCAAATTCCACCGGTCAAAAAAAGGAGGTGGGCAACTGGCCGCAGGGATTGCGCCTCCAACGAGGACGATGAAGAAGAGGAAAACGGCAAGCAAAACAAGTAGAGATGAGGGTGAACGAAGGAGATTGGGAAACCGGCGACAGCTACTCGGAGTGGGCGTGCCAGCGGGTGAAGAGGGGGCGTTTTACTCGACCAGGTCTGCATCGTACGGCTTCAGCCGAATGACGCCTTCATACGAGGTGCCGCTCATGATCCCGCGCTTGCCCCCACGAATCGGCACGGTCTTCTCCTCGCCGGTTGTGTTCACATACAGCGTTCTCCCGTCCACCACGCGCGCGTAAACCCCGGAGGGAGTCTCTGGTCCCTTCTCGATGGCGAGATCTGAATACAGAGTGCGCACGAGCGGAGCAAGGACCGACATTTGTGCGGGGACGGCGACATAGATGGCACGCCCTTTTCCGTAGTTGTTGACCGTGATGGCCGGCGACTTCTTCGGGGTGTTCGTGAACGCGGCCATTGTCTGGGCAGTCTTTGGTTCAAGCACTTCGTAGAAGCCAATGGTGGTCTTTTCTGTTTTGCCATTCAGGGTGAATTCCGGAGGCGTGCCTGGCCGGTAAAACTCTGAAGTGCGAATCCCGAAAACATCGCTCAACCGTCCCGGAAGCGGCGTATCGAACCATTGATTGTTCTCATTTACCTTTGCCGAGAGAGCGGTCATAATTACGGTGCCTCCGTTGCGGACGTAATTCCGGATGGCCTCGGCGCTTGCGGGATCCATCACATAGTCCGCCGGCACAACCAGAAGTTTGTAGTCGAGGGCGCTGTGGCCTACGTTGATGAACGCGACATCGATGTTGTCTTCAAAGAAAGGCTGCAAGGCACTTTCGGCCTGGTCGGTGTAGCTGACGGGGAAGTAGTTGCGGACTGTGTTGCTTGGGCCGGGCGGGCGGGATGCCATAAAGCTGTCAAACGAGTAAGCGATGGCGACATCCGGCTTGTGATAGCGCGGGAAGCCGTAATGCTGCAACTTTGAAAACTCGTTCGCGATCTGCTTGAACTCCGCATACTTCCAGGAGGGCGTGCCATCGTGATCGAGCAATCCGAAAAGCGCCTGTTCTTCGCCTCCCCGATGCGTGTTGAACGTCCACGCCAGGAACGCTTGCCCATAATCGATCGCTGCCAGGTAGGCCCACATGCGGATCGAGCCTTTGGGGCCACCATAATTCGCTCCGCCGCCGGTTACGAATTCGTTGAACCACAATGGATTGGCCAGATCGCCCTTCACGAGCAGCGCGCCGAGGGAGACGTCGAGCGGGTTCGCCGGGTAGAATCCCTCCGCTCCGTAGCTCACATATTTCTTATACGAGCTCAGATAGTCAAAGCCCCTGCGCCCGGTGTCCCAGAGGTTGGAAACCGCTGGCAGATTTGGAACATTGCGCTGGCGCACTTTTTCCAGATCTTCAAGCACCGCGATGGCTGCATCGGACCAGAAGCGCCGCAGATCAAGATAGCGTTCCGGCGGAGTAGGCCCGTACACGTAGGGCAAATCCACCTCGTCAAAGGAGTTCAAGTGCCGTGACCAGCGCTGTGTTGCCCAAGCTTGGTTGAGGTTTTCGAGCGTCCCGTACTTGGCCTTGAGCCATGCAATGAATCTCAGGCGGTCCCCTTCGGAGTAAGACAGGAACCCATCGCCGATCTCGTTGTTGTAGCCAATTGCGGCCAGCGCAGGATTATGGGCATAGTGACGGGTCAACGCGTCGGCAAAGCGCACCAGTTTCTCGCGGTAACCCGGATCGCCGATATCGACCATGTAACGTTCCGCCGGGTGCTGGATCGTGCCTTGCTCGTTCACCAGGTTCACCGACGGATACTTGTGATGAAGCCAAATTGGCGCCGGCGATCCACCGATGTCGAGAATCACCTTAATTCCAGCCTGGTTCATCTGCTCCAATATCCGGTCGAACCACGCGAATTCAAACTGACCCTCGGATGGTTCAAAGGCGTCCCAGGAAAGATCGCCCATGCGGACCATGGTGAAACCCGCCTGCTTCATAAGGGAAATATCCTGACGGATCTGTTCGGGTGAGCGGTCCACCGGTTGGTAGCAGGTGCCAACAAACAGCTGTCCTCTCCCGGGCCATTCCGGGTGTTGCTCGGCACTCTGTCCAAAGAGCAGTGTGCTGCCCAGAAACAGCGCCATAGCAATCAAGATTCGTCTCAAGGCCATCTCCTTTGCTGAAGATCTTAATCTCTTCCAGTCCGTTCGGGAAAAGAGAACTTCCACAGCGAAGCACTTTACTTCGTAACCTTCTCCAGCGCGACCCGCGCGACATCATTGCTGCGCATAGGCAGCGAAAACCCAGAGGGTGAATGAGGGATGGGGAAGATCCCGTTTCCGGCATCGACGGGGTGAAAGGCGAAGCCAAAGGTGCGATGAGTCCGCCTGCCCACCCTTGCGCCAAGAACAGGCACGGACAAGGCACCCACTTTTGTTGTTATTCCAACCAAACGATGGGGCCCCTGGCACTCGGCGAATCCTACTTCGCCCCTGCCGCCTTGAGCAGGCGCTCAATTTCCTGGTACCGCGATCTTTCCTCGGGCGAGAGCGGAACTGTGTGACTCTGACCAGTTGAGAGAGAGACTTCTTCATGGCCCTTTTGAATCATCTCGCGAACTAGCATGAGGGCGGTAGCCGGAGGGTGACCATTCGCGTACTGGGCCGCTTTGTTCACGTCGGCTCCCTTTTCGATCAAAGTGCGGACGAGATCCAGCACTCCCATGTACGCCGCCAGCGTCAACGGGGTATTACTGGAATAGCCGGCCTGATTCACATCGGCCCCACGCGAAATCAGCAATTTCGCCATGTCGAAGTGTTCATAGCTGATTGCCACCGTGAGGGCGGTGCCATCGTCTTTGTCAAACGCGTCCACGTTTGCGCCCTTCTCCAAGGCTGCGATCACTTCGTTAGCGCGGCCGTCGCGCGCCGCTTCGATGAGCGTCTTGTCGAGCACGCCAGGAGAAGCGCTCGACTCCTGTATCGGCGTCGGTGTGTTGCCCTTGCCTAGCGTGCCTTCTTTCGCGTACTTGAGAGCGACAACCGCAGCCTGGCTGTAAGGCTCGCTCTTGCCCATGAGCCTGAGTTCCGAGTCGTAGTAATCGTGGACCGCTTTTGGCGACCCATCCGGGTTGTACGTATACTCCTCCACAAGCCTGCTCCAAAGCGGCCGCACCAGCTTGATCTCATACTTCGTCAGGTCCATCTTGAGGCCTGCTTTTGCCGGCTCATCGAACACGGTCAGCATCCAGAAGCTCAGCGTGGGCCCATTCCTTACCACGCTGTCTGCATCGACGTACGTGGTGAAGTTCCCAAGCACATATTTATTGGAGTCGTCTCGCTCAGCGAGCACCCAGTTGGCCGCCGATGCGACATTTGATAGCAGGAAAACAACTGCGACGGCAATACAAACAAATCCGATCCTCTTCATACTGCGCTCCTTCCCCGCTGCTGAATCGGGTGAATTATATCGCTTGCCAGCATAGTTGCAAGGGTGAATCGATAACCGCGTCCTCTCCGAAGAGTAGCCCACGATCCAAGTCTCCATCGATTGAAAAGACTCGAATGGCGCGTGCAACTGCGCTCGGTAAATGTCCGGGAAGGAGGTAGGGATCCTTCGACTCCGCAGGGACTTCACTTCGTGAAGTCCCTGCTCCCCCACCCCATCGCGCCAAAAGCGGGCGCGCTGGGGACCCCGATCCGCTCAGGATGACAGTTTGCGAATTAGAGTTTTTCCGCAGCCTGCTAAACACCATCAACGGCATTCGAAGTTGGTTGCGTTTTCCGGGTCGCCTTGTCCTTTGTATTGGGCGTGTTTGGGGTAAGCGCACAAAGGACGGCTGCGGCCGGGGAATGCCTTGCCGGTCGCGATCACCGAGGCCGGTTCGGTCCCCTTCTCGACCCAGTTCACGACGGCGGTCAAGAAATCGAAGTCATCGAGGCCCGGGCCTCCGCCGCAGTGCGACATTCCGGGAACAAAATAGAACTGGCTCCACTTGGCGACGGCTTCGAGGCCGCCGTTGGCAGCCGACATATCCTTGTAGTAGCCGAAGGTGTCGAGCGGGGAGAACCAGGGATCGCTGTCGCCGTGGTAGAAGATCAGCTTGCCTCCATGTGCAGAGAACGTAGTCAGGTTCGTGGACATCGAATCTACGAGTGGCTGGACACCGGTGAGCGCTTCAGTCTCAACGTCGACTTCCATGGCGGTGGTTGCGGGCCCGAAAATGCCTGGGCCTGGCGAGAGAATTCCACGGATGGGACCGCTGGCCGTAATGCCTGTGTCGTACAGGAAGCCGGGGTAAACCTGGACGCCGGCTGAGGTCTTCGGTCCCCCAACAGCCTTCTTAATGGCAGCGACTAGCTGTGGACTCAGGCACGATTCGCTCTGGCCTTGCTGGCAGGTCAGCTCGGCGGGATCGAAATCGCAGCCCAGTGGATCGGAGATGATGCCATCGGCCACTCCGTCTTTGGCATCGCAGCGCTTCAAAAGCGCGTCCACAATCAGCTTGCGATCGTTGTCCGTAATCGCTTGAGCGGCGATGGGCTTCCCGTTCGCGTCTTTGGGTGCGACCTGGTTGAAGGTGACGGGGATCCACCTGCCGATCGCCAGGTTGGAAAGTCCGGTGCGCATGGCAGGATCGCCCGAGATGATGCCGTTAAAAACCGTGGGATAGCGCTGCGAAAGAACCATGCCTTCGCGGCCACCGGTGGAACATCCGGTGAAGTAGGAAAAGGCTGCCGGCTTTCCGTAGTACTGCGCGATGAGTTGTTTGGCTAGAGTGGCGACCTCGGCGTTGGCGAGATAGGCAAAATCCAAAAATGCCTGCTGATCTTTCATGAAATCGAAGTCGAAGGGCCCTCGGTGGCTCTTATGGCCGGTATCGGTGCTAACCACCGCGAAGCCGCGCACGAGTGCGGGTGTGTCTCCGGCAGCATTCAGGCCAAGCGGAGGCATCACGACTCCGTTGCCGCCGCCTCCACCTTGCAGCAGGAGATCGCCATTCCATTTTTCGGGCATGGCTAGGGCGAAGTGGATGCCAAACTCTTCGCCGCCAACTCCAGTACGGCGATTGATCACGCCATCGACGCGGCAATATGCAGGAAGCGCCGGGCTGTGGCCGGGGCCCCATGGATTCGGTTCGGTGGTTCCGGCGGCAATCGGTGCGGCCTTGGAAATCTCGACGCCCGGGGCTTTGAAGTTCATCAGGCTGGCGCATGAGTTTGGCTGCTGTGCCCAAGCACAGGCGCTCAGCGCGAGCACGGGCCACAGGGTGGCTCGGCAAAATTGCGAATGCATCTTGTCCTCACTTTCTCAGCGACTGCGGCGATTGTCGCTGGCGCGAACTATTTCAGGAATGCACGGTTGAAACTGGATCCGAACGATGCTCACTTTATCACAGGAAGTGGGCTGCGCGCAGATGCACGTCAACTGAGGTATTGCGCTTGCGAGTTCTGCCGAGCAATCGTTCGACTCTAGCAAGCTAAAGAGAACCGTTAAACATTAATAAGCGATTAACGGCGGATGCGGGCGCGGCGCGGTAGAATCGGTAGGGAAAAACGTGGAATCGTTTTGGGAACACCTACATTGAAGCGACGCTTCTCTTTCTGTTGGCTGCTGCTTTGGCGGGTGCCGGTCTGGGGGTTGCTGACGGTGGCCGCCGCCATCGTCGTCAGCGTTATCCCTGTTCAAGCGCAGGACGTCCATCAGCTCGCACGGGCTGTGGACGAGCACTACAACCACCTGCGCAGCCTCGAATCCGACTTCACCGAGATATACCGTGGAGAAGGCGCGGAGCGGGTGGAATCGGGCACTTTGTGGCTGAAAAAGCCGCGCAAGATGCGGTGGGAATACCGTTCTCCCAAAGAGAAGCTGTTTGTCAGCGATGGCGAGGCGGTGTGGTTCTATCTGCCGAAGGAAAGGCAACTGCGAAAGACGGCGCTGCGCAAGCTGGACGATTTGCGGTCGCCGCTGGCATTTTTGCTGGGTAAGACCAAGCTGGAAAATGAATTGGCGGGGCTTTCCAAGGCGGTGGATCAAGCGCCTCTGATGGCCGGGAACACGGTGCTGCGCGGGATCCCGAAGAAGATGGCGGGCGAGGTGAGCGAGGTGCAATTGGAAATCACGCCCTCGGATCAGATTGTCCGCATCGTATTAATGGAGGAGGACGGGGCGACGACGGAATTCCGCTTTGCGGGGTGGAAGGAGAATCTGGAGTTGAGCAACAGCCGCTTTCAGTTCACGGCGCCGCCGGGGGTGGAGACGGTGGAAGAGGAATTGGGGCCGTAGCGGAGAATCGGGTCATCTGACCATCGGGTCATCGGGCCATCGAAGATCAAAGGCATTTTAAACGTTCCGATGTGTGGATGACAGGATGGCCAAGGCGAAGAGGCACAGCTGGTTACTTGCGTACCGCCGAGCTGGACGGGTTGCGGTAAGGGCTTTGGGAACAGAGTGTTACACTGGGCCTGAGAGGTGCGGCAGCGGACGTTTACAGCGAGTTTTGAGTTTCTGAATTGGTTGGAAAGTGCCGAGCTTCGGCTTGGCTGGGCAGCCGAGGGCGGCTGCCCCTACGCGAGCGGACGAAGAGCGAATGGCGGAATTTCTGGTCAAAGTCGCCGACGAACAAGGCCATCTGCGGCAGCAGGTGGAGCGCGGGTATTCCGAAGCGGAGGTGCACGACCGGTTCACGGCGCAGGGATACCTGGTGTACTGGGTCAAGCCGCGGACCATATTGAGCGGGGGCAGCGGCACGTTCGGGAAGCGCGCCAAGCTGCGGCAGTCGGCGTTTCTGATTTTCAATCAACAGTTTTTGACGCTGATCAAGGCGGGGCTGCCCATCCTGACGGCGCTCGATCTGCTGATCAAGCGGCAGCGGGACAAGACCCTGCTGCAATTGCTGGAAAACGTGCGCGAGCGAGTCAAAGGCGGCGAGTTGCTGTCGGATGCGTTTGCCGCGCAACAGATGTTTCCGAAGATGTACACGACCACGCTGATGGCGGGGGAGAAGAGCGGCAACATGGAAGAAGTGCTGGGCCGCTACATAGCGTATCAGCGGATGGTGCAGACTTTTCGCAAGAAGCTGCTGGTGTCGCTGGTATATCCGGCGCTGCTGGTGGTGGTCGTGACGATCATGCTGGTTTTCCTGATCACCTTTGTGGTGCCGAAATTTGCCGAGCTGTTCAACAACCTGGACGCGCAGTTGCCGGCGATCACGGTGTTCATGCTGGCGGTCGGCCTGAACGTGCAAAAATATGCGTGGGCGGTGGTGGTGGTTGGGGCGGCGGCGGTGGTTTTGTTTTTGCGTTGGAAGCAGAGCGACCGAGGGGCCGAGACCATCGACCGGTTTCTGCTGTCGCTGCCGCTGGTCGGGGAAATCCGCCTGAAGTATCAGGTGGCGACTTTTTCGCGGATTCTGGGGACGCTGCTGCAGGGCGGGTTGCCGCTGGTGCCGGCGATGGAAACGGCCGGCGACTCGATGAGCAGCCGGAAAATGTTGAACGGGGTCACGGCCGCCGCCGAGCGGGTGAAAGAAGGGCAGAGTTTGGCGCATAGCCTGGAAACGCAAAAATTGTTTCCCGATCTCGCGGTCGAAATGCTGGAAGTGGGCGAATCGACCGGCGCGCTGCCGGCGATGCTGGCTTCGGTGGCGGAGTTTTACGAAGAAGATGTGCAGACGGCACTGGGCGCGGCCATGGCGCTGATTGAGCCGATGATCCTGATCTTTATGGCGGTGTTTGTCGGCGGGATTTTGATTTCGCTGTATATGCCGATCTTCAGTATGGGAGCGAGCATACACTGAGGGCAAGGTTTCAGAGTTTCAAGGCTTCAAAGTTTCAAAGTGCAATGCGTTCGTCGTTGAAACGTTGAAACTCTGAAACTTTGAAACCTGGGTCTAGCTGTAGACTGGAATAGGCATGGCGGACAAGAAGACGGTATTGCTAAACGGCGGGAATGGCGGAAAGCTGGCGCCGGAAGCGGCAAAAGTGCCCGACGAACAGGCGCACGCGCGGGACATCGCGCGGCGCTACCGCTGCGAGTTCATCGATCTGACCGATTTTCAGTTGCACCACGATCTCTTCGCGAAGATTCCGGTGCACCTGATGTTCCGCTACAAGTTCGTGCCGCTGGACGAGACAGAAGACGGCCGGCTGGCGATTGCCATTGCCGACCCCAGCCAGTTGATGATGATCGACGAGATCAGCCTGCTGCTGGGCAAGCGCATCCTCACCAAGGTTTCGACCGAGAAGCAGATCTCCGACATTCTGCAAAAGACCGAGCAGTCCAAGCGCGTGCTGGAAGACGCGAGCGAAGGATTCACGCTCGACGTGATCCGCGAAGACGAAGCCGGGAACGACGAAACCATCTCCATCGACAAGCTGACGGCGAGCGCGGGCGCCGACATGAGCCCGATCATCCGTCTGGTAGATACGACGATTTTCACGGCGTTGCAGCGGCGGGCCAGCGACATACACATTGAAACGCGCGACGACTCGGTAGTCATCAAGTTCCGCATTGACGGCGTGCTGACGAACGCCATGCCGCCCATCGGACGGGAGCACCACTCGACCATCATTTCGCGCATCAAGGTGATGAGCGAGCTCGACATTTCCGAGCGCCGCGTGCCCCAGGACGGGCGCTTCCGCGTGAAATACAACGGGCGGGCCATCGACTTCCGGGTCTCGATCATGCCGTCGATCCACGGCGAAGATGCTGTATTGCGCGTGCTCGACAAGGAGTCAATGAGCGAGAAGTTCAAGAAGCTCACGCTCGATGTGGTCGGGTTCGCCGAAGACGATCTGCGCCGCTTTCGCCGCTACATCAAGGAACCGTACGGCATGGTACTGGTCACAGGGCCGACGGGCAGCGGCAAAACCACGACGCTCTATGCCGCCGTCAACGAGATAAAGACCGACGAAGACAAGATCATCACCATTGAAGATCCGGTCGAGTATCAAATCCGCGGCATCACGCAGATTCCGGTCAACGAAAAAAAAGGGCTGACGTTTGCGCGTGGCCTGCGTTCCATTCTGCGCCACGATCCGGACAAGATCATGGTAGGCGAAATTCGCGACAACGAAACGGCGCAGATCGCCATCCAGTCGGCGCTGACCGGCCACCTGGTGTTCACCACCGTCCACGCCAATAACGTGGTGGATGTGCTGGGACGCTTCCTGAATATGGGCGTCGAGCCGTATAACTTTGTCTCGGCGCTGAACTGCATTCTGGCGCAGCGGCTGGTGCGGGTCATCTGCGATTCTTGCCGGATGGCGGTGCATTATCCGGTCGAAGTGCTCGAGGCCAGCGGGTTGGATCCTCTCCAGTGGTCGAAGATTCCTTTATATGAGGGGCAGGGCTGTATTGAGTGCGCGGGCACGGGGTTCAAGGGACGGACGGCGATTCATGAGCTGCTGGATTTGACCGACCGCATCCGCGAAATGATTCTGGAACGGAGACCGACATCGGAGATCCGGAAAGCCGCCCGCGAAGAGGGCATGCGCTTCCTGCGCGAATCGGCGCTTGACAAGGTGCGCGGAGGAACCACCACTCTGAAAGAGATCAACAAGGTCACCTTTATCGAGACCATGCGCTGAGGCAGGCGGCCATCTGTATAGGGACAGTTGTCCGGCCCCGGCATCCGCAGAGGCAACTACTCTCTTCATGAAAGTACGGGATATCATTAAGTTTTGAAATGATTGGTTCTTCCAAACACACGCGCCGTCCGGCGATTGCCTGCGAAATCGCGGCGGACCGCGTGTTGGCCGGGCGCGCGGCTGATTCGGGGCGGATGGTGGAAATGGCATCGGCGCGGGAACTGGCGCCGGGCACGGTCGTACCCGATTTGATGGAAGCGAATCTGCACGACGGCGCGGCCCTCCGGCAGGCCATCGAAGGCGTGCTGAACGGCGTCGGCGGGCGCTCCCGCGACGTGATTGCCATTCTTCCCGACAGCTCGGTGCGCGTCGCTTTTCTCGATTTCGAAACGCTCCCGGCGAAGCGGGACGAAGCCGAAGCGGTGGTGCGCTTCCGGCTGAAAAAGTCGCTGCCCTTCGATCCCGATAACGCCCGCATCTCGTATCATGCGCAGACGACGGCCAAAGGTGTGCAGGTGGTGGCGGCGGTGGTGCTGAACACGGTCCTCGAGGAATACGAATCGGCATTTCGCGACGCTGGCTACAACCCCGGAGTGGTGATGCCGTCGATGCTGGCGGCGCTGGGAGCGGCGGACGCGCAGCGGCCCACGCTGGTGGTCAAAGTGGACGCGCGCACCATCGGCATCGCGATTCTCGACCAGGAGCAACTGCTGCTGTTCAGGACGCTGGAAAATTTGCGCGGCGTGGCCATCACCGGCGATCAACTGGCGGAGGAAGTCTATCCCTCGGTGGTGTTTTTCCAGGACACTTACAGTTTGAACATCGAGCGCGTCTATGTGGCGGGCTTGCCGGAAGCGGGCGTGGCCGCGCCTGCGCTGCACAACCAGTCGGGCGCGCGGGTTGAGGAACTGGTGGCGGCGGCGCAGATCGGAACCACCACGGGAACAGTTCCGCGCTGGCGCATGGCGGGAGTGGTGGGAGCGTTGATTTCGTAAGGCAGCCGTCAGCCTTCAGCCATCAGCTAAAGACCGAAAGCTGAGAGCTACGAGCTGAAAGCTGATTGCTGAAAGCTAATATGCGTCTCGACATCAATCTCGCGAGCCGGCCCTATGAAGATGCCCGTGATTTCTGGGTGCGCTGGGGATTGGGAGTTGGACTGCCCGGCGTGTTGACAGTGGTTCTGCTGGTCCTGGCAGTGCGCGGCTGGACCGACGCCAGCAGGGACCGGCACAACATCGCCCAACTCAAGGCACAGATCGCGGAGCTCGATCTGGAGCGCAAGAATGACCAGGCCCAGCTCGATCTGACCGCCAACCGCAGCACGCGCGACGCGTCGCAGTTCCTCAATGAACTGATTCAACGCAAGTCACTCTCGTGGACGCGAGTGTTTGAAGACCTGGAGCGGGTCATACCTCCGAATCTTCATGTGGTCTCGCTCAAGCCGGAAATGAACGACGGGAACCAGATGCAACTGGATATGACGGTGGCGTGCGACACGCGCGCGGCCGCGGTGGAACTGGTCTATCGGATGGAAGGCTCGAAGCATTTCCAGGGCGCGCAACTGGTGTCGGAAGGGCAGAAGGCGGAAGGCGGACCGGGCGTAATCGCTTCGGTGATTGCGATTTATGTTCCCGACTCGGCCCAGAGGAGCGGAAAGTAATGCCGGACTTTCGGAATTCGCGGCGCAACTTGAAAATAGCCATCGGGGCGATGCTGGCCGCCGATGTGGTGGCGGTGGCTGTTTTATTCTCGCCGCTGGTGGGTTCGGCGGATTCACGGAAGCTACAGTTGAACGAACTGACGGTCGAACGGCAGAACAAGGCCCGCGAAGTGGAGCCGCTGCGCGGCATGGACAAGAAGATTGTATTGGCGAAGGACCAGATCGCCGGGTTTTACAAAGGCCGCTTTGCCGCCAAAGATTCCGATCTGGCCACTGAACTCGGCAAGCTGGTCGCGGAGAATGGCGTCCACATGCAGCAGGCGAAATACACAGAAGAGGATCCGGAAATCCCCGGCATAGTTCCGGTGGAAATCCAGGGCACTTTTTCCGGAGACTACGTGCAACTGGTGCGGTTCATTAATGCTCTGGAACGGGCGAAGTTGTTTTTTACGGTGGATGGAGTGGACCTGGCGGGCGAAGATACGGGGCCGGTCAAGCTGGGAATCACGATGCACAGTTATCTGCGGTCGGGTGAGTGAGTGAAGCTGGGAATCGAAAATCGGAAGGAAGTAATCTGGCTGGCAGCATTGGGCGGGATAGCAGCGCTGCTGCTGGGCTATGAGTTTTGGCCGTCATCTCCGGCGACGACGCCGGCAGCGACGGCGACGAGTTCGACGCCGGCCAAGCCCAACCTGCGGCGCACCGCTTCAGGGAAGATGGTGCCGGTGGTGGAGCCGCGGCTGGATCCTACGCTCGACCTGAACCTGCTCCGCCAAACCGAGGAGATCAAGTACGCGGGCAACGGAAGAAATATTTTTGTCGCGGGGTCGATGCCGGTCATTGAAACACCCAAGGGCCGCGGCGTCACGGACGCGGGGAAGTCTCCCACTCTGACTTCGCCTCCGCCAATTCCGCCGCCGCCGATCACGCTCAAGTTTTACGGCTTTGCCAACAAAACCGGGGGGACGAAGAAGGTGTTCCTGATGCAGGGGGAAGACATTTTTGTGGCTGCCGAGGGCGACATCGTGGACCGGCGGTATCGCGTCTTGCGCATCTCGCCCACCGCGGTGGAAGTGGAAGATGTGCTCAACAACAATCGCCAGAGCCTGCCCTTGATTCAAGGGCCTCCAGCGTAGGCAGTTGCCAGTTGCCGGTTGCCAGTAAAGGCATTTACCGACGAGTGGCAGTTCGCAACTTCTTTGAAGTGAGTGAGCGGCTATGCAGCATGGCTTGAAATTGCGAAATTACAAAATTACAAAACTTCAAAATCGCCAGCGCGGATACATGATGATCATGCTGATGTTGGCGTTCGCGATGATCACGATCGCGCTGCTGGCGGTGCTGCCCGCGATCAAACAGCAAATTCAGCGCGACCGGGAAGATGAGTTGCGGCACCGTGGCACGGCGTACATGCGCGCGATTCAACACTTCTACCGGAAGTTTGGACGCTATCCCATGCGGGTTGAGGAATTGGAAAACACCAACAACCTGCGTTTCCTGCGTAAGCGCTATACCGATCCGGTGAACCGGGACCCGGCCACGGGCAAGGAAAGGGACTTCAAGCTTCTGCATCAGACCGACATTCCATTAAACAGCGGGCTGGCATTGGGACAAATGCCAGGGCTGGGCGGGCTGCCGGGACAAGGCTCGCCCGGCGGGGCGCAGGGCCAGCTGAACGCGGGCAACGCGGGAGCGGTGCTGGGCGCGCTGCAACAGGCCGCCGTCGCAGGCGCGCAGCCTGCTGTGGCGATGGGCGATTCCGGGAATCCGGATTCCGGCAATTCGCCGGACACGGAAGGCAATGCGAATTCGCCGGGATCGTCGCCCTCCGGTTCGAGTTCAAATTCGAGTTCCGGATTTAACGGGCCGACGTTTGGCGGAGGGCCGATACTCGGCGTTGCCAGCCTGAGCAAAGAAAAACCCATTCGAGTGTTCAACGGAAAGAGCCATTACAAGGACTGGTTGTTTGTTTACGTGCCGCAAGCCGACCGCGGCGGCCTGCTGGTCGGGCCATTGCAGCTTGGTTTTGCCCCAGGGAACTTTGGCGGAGCCGCTCCCGGAATGTCGGGTGGCGTGCCGGGCCAGGGAGCCGCGCCGAATTCCGGTCAAC
The DNA here is from genome assembly GCA_963709835.1 of uncultured Acidobacteriaceae bacterium. GTDB lineage: Bacteria > Acidobacteriota > Terriglobia > Terriglobales > Acidobacteriaceae > Acidiflorens. Next base: position 39,243 of record CAVPYG010000085.1, on the reverse strand, counting down.
CGCAAGTCTTCTCGTCGCAACCTCAGCCGAACCCTGCGCCAAGCTCGCCGGAGCAATAGATTCGGCATTCACGGCGATCTCGCACTTGCGAGAAAGCCCCGCATCGAACGCGGGGCTTGACCTGAATCCTGCAACGCCGGGCAACGCCGAAGCTTAGACGTTAAACGAGGAGCCGCAACCGCAGGTGCTCTTCACGTTCGGGTTGTCGAACTTGAATCCCGCGCCTTCCAGGGTCTCGATGTAATCCACATGCGCTCCGCCAAGATACATCAGGGAAGTGGCATCCACATAGACTTTCAAACCGTCAAAGTCGAAAACCTTATCCATCATGCCGGCGCCGTTCTCGAAGGCCATGGAGTATTGAAAGCCGGAGCAACCGCCGCCGACAACGGACAAGCGCAATCCCGCCGGGACCGGTGTTTGCGAGGCCATGATTTCCTTGACCTTGGCAATCGCGGCTGGGGTCAGAACTGGTTTGGTGGTGGGCTGAGCGTTCGTCTGTACATCGGGTGCGGAGGTGGTTGCCATCGGTTTGATCTCCTTGTAATCGCTGATTATAACAAAGGCCGAGAGGGGCCCGGCAACTCCCTTCAGCAACCGGTGGTCCTTTCCTGACCTGTAATCTAGATGCTTGCTCCAGGCAAGAAGTCGCAGCCGATACTTGCCAAGGGGTCTATAATCATTCGCAGTAGGGGCCCGTACCCGAACGCCAGCGGACACCAGGGCGGTTTTCGCTGGGACTGACGATGGCAATTTCGGGAATTGGCTCGATCTCAGCGCCGAGGTGCCTTATGACTCTTATGTTCGGGCTGCTAATCGCGTGGGGTATTCTGACCGGGATTCTTATAATCCTTCTGATTTACAAAAGTACCCTCACCATGCACGAAAACGATTCTATCGACCTCCATGAAACCGAGTCCCAGATGCATAAGGATCAAACGGAAGTTCTGAACAAGATGAAGAAGCTCACGCCGATCGTCAAGGTGCTTGGCGCCTTGTCGGGAGTCATGCTCCTGGTGATTGCGGGATTGTTTATTTTTCAGGGACTGAACGGTACAAGCGCGCTGCAGTAACCGCAAGGCTAGCGGAATTCAGGGGCCGTTGCTCACCCCGCGTCGGCGAGAAGCCGGCAGCGCGGCGGCGGAGTTTCGCTGCGCGCTGACGGGCCGGTCTGCTGTGGGCCATGACTGGCTGCGGGAAAGTTCCGACCTTCCGAAAAAAACAAATGGATTCCCGCGCAAAAGATCTTTTCTCCTCCGACAGAAAATCCGTGACCACAGCATGACCGCGCAGCTTTCCATTGCCATTGTCGGAGGCGGCCCGGCGGGCGCTCTGGCCGGCGCGCTTCTCGCGGCGGGGGGCAGCAACGTTCGTCTCTTTGACGAAAAGCTTGCCTGGGAGAAACCCTGCGGCGGCGGACTCACCCACAAGGCCCTGCGGCAATACCCATTTCTGGCGGATGCGGGAAGCGAAGGCAATCCGGTTGAACATAATTCGGTTGCTCACTGCGTGTTGATCAGTCCATCGGGGCAGCGGGTGCGTTTTCGAATGCAGTACCCGGTTGCGATTTTTTCGCGCCTGGCGCTGAATGGATTGTTGCTGGAACGGGCGCGGCGGGCGGGCGTCGAAATGCATCAAGAGCGCGTCACGCGGATCGCGCGCGCTGGCGATGGTTGGCGACTGTTCACGCCTCAGGGGGAATACCAGGCGTCCCGCCTGATTCTCGCGGCGGGCGCGCGCAATCCGTTCCGCTCCCAATTTGTCTCGCCGATTTCCCCCAGCGATCTGATGGTCACGGCCGGCTATTTTATTCCCGGCCATGCTTCTCCCGGCCATGGCTCTCCCGGCAATCGTTCTCTGATGCAGATCCAGTTTCTGCAAGGGATCGCCGGCTACATCTGGGTCTTTCCTCGTGCCGATCATCTTTCCGCCGGCATCGCGGGCAGGATGGGAGAAACCTCGACCGCCGAGTTGCGCCGCGTACTGGAAGATTGGCTGGAAGAAAACGGCTTCCACCGCGATGGCGCACGCTTCTACTCGCACATTCTTCCGTCCTTTAGCGCCCAGAGTTTTGACGCACTCGAAGTTTGCGGGGAAGGTTGGGCGATGATAGGCGACAGCGCGGGCCTGGTGGATCCGATTACCGGAGAGGGAATTTACTACGCGCTTCGCTCGGCCGAATTGTGCGCCAACGCGTGGCTGGCCGGGCGGCCCGGAGACTACCGGATTCGACTGGAAGAAGAGGTGCTTCCCGAGTTGCAGCTGGCGGCGCGCCTTTCCCATCGCTTCTATAGCGGACAGATTTTCGGCGAGAGTGTTCTGGAGCGGATGGTTTCCCTTGCTTCAAAAAGCTCGGACGTTAGGGATTTGCTGAGCGACCTGTTTGCCGGGATACAAAGCTACCGCGATTTGCGCTTGCGGCTGTGCCGGATCCTGCCCTCGGTGATGGCCGGGACGCTGCGCCATCCATGGAATATCGCTAACGCCAATATTAGTGGCAACCGAGGCGCCGGATCGCGCTTGGACGCTGACCAATTTGCGAAGCAGAACTAACGAGTAGTGCCGGCATCCTTCGACTTCGCTCAGGAAAAGCCTTGCTGGCCGTCCTGAACGCGTGACGCCTGCGGTGCGGCGGGCTAGGATGCCCGCCGGACAGCCGCCGAGACGGCGGCGCTACTCCCAGATGCAGGAGGCGAAAAAAAGGCCTGATGGGCAAGTCGATACACTTGCCGAGCAGGCCAAACGTGTGTGCCGTTCGAACTTACGATTGTGACGGCTTGGCTAATTTGGATCGGAGGAACATCGCCCCGAAACATGCGAGCCCGGCTCCGAGAAGGTAGATCACACCAGAGCCACCCTCCGGCACCCTCACGACCGCCGGCTTAGTAGTGGAAGCAACTCCGGCAGGAGCCAAACAACCAATCGCGACCAAGGTCAGCAACCACTTTCCGTTTCTATTTTTCATGCGTTACTCCTTTTAGAGCCAATAAACTAGTGAAACAAACTGGGAGGGGGAGAATCGGGGGAGAGATATATTCCAAGCAGTTCTTTTTGAACCCATTCAATTGAACTGCATCTGTACCCGCCTGTCAAGATGATAGTTATTGCGACAGTTGCAGAAAAATGCAACCCCAATGGTGGCCCTGCTGTGGCACGATTTTCCCATAGGTCCAGCGGCCCACCGGGGCAGATCCGGTTATAGTAGAGCGACGCCAAACGCTAAAATTCATGAGAATCAAACCATCCCGACTTTTGCTGGCGCTCGGTGCTCTACTTTGCCTGGGCCTGGCGATTTGTCACTCCAAGCCTCACAGTGTGACGCTCACGTGGGAAGCGCCTCCGGCGGTTGCGGGAACCTCGGTCGTCGGCTACAACGTCTATCGCAGCACGACGTCCGGCGCGCAATTCGTAAAGCTCGCTTCACGAGTGCAAGGCCCACCGTATGAAGATCGCCTGGTGACGAGCGGCCGCACTTATTTTTATGTCGTGACTGCGGTCGATCGGTCTGGCCGCGAGAGCAGCTATTCCAAAGAAACACGCGCCGTTATTCCATGAATTGGCTGGGAGTTGCTCTTACCGGGCCAATGCAGCCGGCCATGGTGAGCGCGGCGCTTACTGGATGGTCGCCGAAGCTTGGTCTGAGTACCCGCTCTCCGAACTGCCCGCCACGGCCGTCGTCACATAGTAGTAGGTCAGGTTCTGGCCCGAGACAACCGTTGTGTCGTTGTATGTGGTTGTGGCAATCGGCGAGGTGGTGAGCTTTGTAGGGTATGGACCGCCATTCACTGTGCCGCGATAGACGTTGTAGCCGGTTGCGTCCTCCGAACTGTTCCAGTCAAGGGCCACGTAGGGCGCTCCTGTGCCGGTCAGCGATTGCACGGTAGGCGAGTTCGAGGCGTTGCTCGTGAACGACAGGGACGCTGAAGCAGTTCCTTTCGCCCCGGGCGTGAACGTAACGGTGAAAGTGGAAGATTGGCCGGCGGCAATTGTTACTGGCAATGTAATTCCGGAAAGCACAAAATCGCCGCTGTTCGTACCTGTAATACTTGCCGATGAAACCTTGACCGCCGAGCCGGTGGCGGAAAGCTTTCCGGTGAGCGGCGAACTCGATCCATCCACCACGCTGCCAAAGCTGAGAGTGGTTGGAGAAACCGCCAACGTACCCGCAGCCGCAGCCGTTCCGGTCCCGGAGAGTGCGATGCTGAGCGGCGAGTTGCTGGCGTCCGAAACTACGGACAGGCTTCCACTGGCCGCACCGGTGGTGGCCGGCGTGAAGGTCACGGTAAACGTCACGCTTTTATTTGCCGCGAGAGTCGCGGGCAAGGTCAGTGGGCCCAAGGTGAAGGCGGCGGCGCTTGAAGTGACGGTCGAGATGGTAACGCTGGCTCCGCCGGTATTGGTCAGCGTCTCAGACAAGCTCGAGTCGTTGCCCACCGCGACGCTGCCAAATGGCAGGCTCGTGGGATTGGCAGCCAGCGTCCCTGGAGTTACGGCGGTGGCTGTGGCAGACAACGAAGCCAAGGCCTGCGCATTCGGCCCGTCAAAGGAAATCGTGGTGGTGGGATCGCCGGCAGTGGTAGGTGCATAGGTAACGTTGAAGGGAGCGCTTTGTCCCGCCGCCAACACCAGCGGCAGAGTGATGCCCGTGAGTGTAAAGCCGGAGCCCAATCCTTGAATCGAACTGATGGTGACCGCCGACGAGGTGTTATTGGTCAGTGCGTCTGGCAGCGTCTTGCTGCTCCCGACGTCCACCGTTCCAAAATTCAAGGTGCCACTGGTGACGCCAACACTGCCGCCGCCGTTCGAACCTCCAGACAGGTTCTGGCACCCGATGAGCAGCAACAGTCCGCTGGCAATCACGAAGCAAGCGGCTAGGCGGCGATACAACCACAACCAATGACCGTTCAACGCGACCTCTATTTACCGTCTCCGCATTCGACGGCGGGGGAATTTGGGTCTCCGGAGCTCTAAATCCTCAGCTTCGGCAATACCAGTGTCGCGCTGGACTGCCGTGAGCCATAGATTTCGAAAGGTCCAGATGGGCGCGGCATCTGGCCGATTTGCTCCTGGCCGAATCTCCTTCTCAGTGATGAACTGAGGTGCGGAAGGTAGAGCCGGCCGCGATTGCCTCAAAATTGTTGCCAACAATATATAGCAGGAGTCAACGCACGGATGGCAGGTTCCTAAAGTCACCTGTGGATAACTCGACGCGAAAGTGCATGGCATTGCATGTCGGAGCTATTCGGGTCAGCGTCACGGGCGTGGCTGCGAATCACTGCTCGCGGCTAACCCCTTCATTTTCTTGCTGTTTCAGGGAGTGCTTTTGGGGCGCGACGGGTTTACCATTACCAGATCCGTGTATCGGATGGCAGGGCGCGTGCATCTTAAGTAAAAGTGGCTTGAGCTTCCGGAGCGGGAGATCGGCAGGAGATCAACGATGAGGTTTTGGTGGGCGGTGGCGGTGGTGATTGTGAGTGTCGGCGTGAGCGGACTAGCGCAGCAAAAAGACCCCTTCAAGGTGAAGAGTTCAACCCCTCAAAAGGCGGAGAAGAGCACCGTGCCCGTGGCCAAGACGGCGAACCCGAACACGGCACCCGGCGCCAGTTCGAGTTCCAAAGACCTTCAAAACCTGGAGCGTCAGACCGCCAGAACCGTTGGCCCCACTCGAACTGGCGCGAAGAAGACGGCACCTACGATGAAGCTCGCCAAAGACAAACCCAATCCGCCCATCAACTTTAGTGGAACAAACGGCGCCAAGCCTGCGGGTTCGGGCAAACAAAACGCCAACCCCTACGCGGGACGGCTGAAACAAAAACACGCACGCCAATAGTTTTCCGCGGTATCGCAGGCCGCCGTCCGTAAGAATTCATCGCGGAACGCTGGAGCGGTCCGGGACGGGTACTGCCTTCGCTGCCCCTCTGGCCCTGGGCTCGGTCAGCGAATACTTCAGCAGGCAATACAAGGCCCGCGCGCCGTCTTTCCATCCGATCTTCTTGCCTTCCTCGTAGGTGCGCCCCCAGTAACTGATTCCCACTTCATAAATGCGCAGGTTGCGCCGCGCCACTTTTACAGTGATCTCGGGCTCGAATCCGAAACGATTCTCTTCGATCGGGATGGCCTGAATTACTTCGCGCCGGAAGACCTTGTAACAAGTCTCCATGTCGGAAAGATTAATGTTGGTGAGGCAATTGGAAAGCAGAGTGAGAAGCCGGTTGCCGACCGAGTGCCAAAAATACAGCACGCGATGGGGCGCGCCGCCGAGGAAGCGCGAGCCATAAACCACGTCCGCCTTGCCCTGGATTAAGGGCTCGATCATGAGCGGGTACTCCGCCGGATCGTATTCCAGATCGGCGTCCTGAATAATAACGAAGTCGCCCGTGGCCTCCTGAATGCCGCGCCGCAGCGCCGCGCCCTTGCCCATGTTGTGCGGCTGCAGCACCACACGAATCTGCGGATGCTCGGCCTGAAGCGCAGCCAGAATCTCGCGCGATCCATCCTGGGAGCCGTCATCCACCGCGATCAGTTCTATTTCCAGCGGAACCGCAAGGACCTTCAGCGCCACCTCGCGAAGCGTGGCGCGCTCGTTATAGACCGGCATGACGACGGAAAGTTTCATGGCGCGCCCGATTAGGGCAAAGCTCCTGCAAATCTATTCCGATTGTAAACGGTGGGCTTGTCGGAGGGGCGTTACAATCCAGGCTAGTTCGAGTCAGCCCCGCCGAAAGTTCGCATTGGCAACGTGTTTTCGGAGGCTCCAGAGTTACTTGGATGCATCATCCCCCCGGTGCCACAGTAGTCAAGTAGAATGTGCGATATCGCACGCTTTACAGTTCAGCAACGGTCTCTGCGGAGATATAATCCGACTTTATCGAAACGATCGCATCGTTTGGTATAATACGTCCCGCGTTCCCGGAAATGAAGTTGACCGTGGGACGCAACACACAGTACGGCGATTGACTTGACCCCCGGCGAGGTTGGTCGTGAACTCGAGAACTCGAATCTGTTACCTGTTGTCCCTCCTGCGAATCCACCGTCCAGACTGCGAACATTGCAGTGCCTGGAAAATGTGCGGGCATGAGATGCTCAAGCGGCTGGAAGAACTGAACTGGCGAAACCAGCCGACTTCGCTCAACCACCAGAATCACGGAGAAGTGCTAGAGGGCTTCGATTCCGATGCTGCCGAGGTTGTAGCAAATCCGCCTATTGAGTTGCCGCGGCAGAAGAAGATCGCTTGAAGCCAACCGTGTCGCTCGGTCCGATGAGGCAGTGGTACGTGTCCGTGTCGCAGTAGCGGGCGAAAAACCGCCATCAGACTGGTTGACCCGGACCGTGGGTCGGGCGATTCCAGTTGGCGCCACGCCCGTGCGCGAGGCCAACCGGAACTCCCGCAACAAATCTATTCCTCCGCCAGTTTTCTAGAACGTCAGCTTCAACGCCAATTGCCCTTCCCTGGGGCCGACTGCCAGATAATTGATGGTCCCTATATTGGGATCGCCGGCGTAGGTGTCGGGCGTACCGAAGACCGGATGATTGAAAGCGTTTTTGGCTTCGAGGCGCAACTCCAAACGCACTCCATCGTGCACGTTGGAAAGCAAGAACTGCTTGGCGATTGACAAGTCGCTGGTGAACGAACGTCGGCGTTCGGATGGACCCCGTGGTCCGGCCGGCGTTGCCGAGAGTGTATGGGACGAGGGACCTGGATAACCTGGGGATTGGAGAAATAGTTATTCACCCAATAACTATCGCTACCGTGGCTACGCTCCGCCTTTCCCACCAGATTGGGCCGTCTGCGGGCCATAAGTGGGCAGTGGTATGCCGCCGTTAAAAGTAAAGAAGCTGAGCGGGCGGCCGGAGTGAATCTCCCAAATGCCGTTAGTCTTCCAGCCGCCGATGATCGCATCCAGCGCGCGCGGCATGTTGCCGAGGAGCGCCTTGCCGCGCCCGATGGGCAGATCGTAGCTGTAGCTGAACTTCAGCATGTGAGGCACGTCGAAAGTCGAGAGACCGCGCTCCAGCTGCGGCTTGTTGGGATCCGTGAGCGCGTATCCAGAGTTGGAACCATAATTCCCCAGCCAGGCGACGTTGGTGTCATACATGGAGGAATCGTCGATCGACTTCGACCAGGTATAGCTCACCAGAAGTTCCAGGCCGTTGCTGTAATGCTTTTCCGCGGTGAGTTGGAGCGCGTGATAGCTGGAATTGGCGGTGGGCGGAACATCGGTCGTGACGCCAGTGAACTCAGGATAGGGAAGCTCCAGTTGAACCGCTTGGACCGTGGGGCTGGAAAGGATGCTGTTCGGGTCGCTTATGGGCCCACCGTTGACAGCGGCAAAGGGATTGGTGACGTAGTTAGTAAGGCAGGGTATGCTGGCCATTGGCGTTGGGCACGGGTTGTTTGGATCAGCGGCGGGGTTGGGCAGGCTTTCCACTCCAGGCGCCCAGAACATCGTAGTTGTTGCCGCCGGCGAAGTACAGGCGGGTCTCCTTCCTTCCCGATGTAGTTCCGCCAACAACAACACTCCAGGGCAATTGGTGTTCGAAGCCAAGGGTCCAGCTCTGCTCGTACGGGGTTCGCGCCGCGGCGTGGGTGCGGAGCGGACCAACGGCTCCGTAGCCAACGTCATTCATGAGGCCGAGGGAACTGCGGAGGGCGGCTGAATCAGGCCGTTGGGAAACGGATTGCTCAGGTGCAAATAGGGAGTTGCGCCGTCATTCTGATAAGTGTAAATGATGCCCGTGGATTGGTTGAAGCCCTGGGAACCGTAGCTCAACAGGCCGTTGGCGCCCGAGCGAGTTTGGCCGAAGTAGATCCCGTACCCTCCTCGCATCACGGTCTTGGGCATGATCTGATAGGCAAAGCCGACTCGCGGCTGAATGTCTTTCCAATCGGTGAGCCAGTTCGTGCGCACGCTGGAATTCGTTAAATACCTCTCCGCCGAGCAATGGACGAGTGACGTGCAGTCCGCTGAGCGGATCGGTGATACGAGATCGTGCCGCCGTTGAGCGGATTCGTCACAGTTTGGATCGAACCAATTCATGCGATTGTGGCGTTCCGTTCTGGGCAGCGAGACGTCGTAACGGAACCCCAGATTTAACGTAAGCTTGCTCGTCGTTTTCCAGTTGTCTTGGACATACCATGCGTATTGGTAGTTCTCGGTCGCAGGTTCAAACTGGATTTCGTAGTCGCTATTCCCGTTCCCCTCCATCTGGCCCATCAGGAAGCTGGCCATCCCGTCTCCGCTGGACCGATCGTCGCCGCCAAGCCTTGAGGACACGACGAGCTGCCGTATCGTTAAAATTGAAGATTGCCCAGTCGGGGCGTTTGTCTGGATGTAATTTTGCTGGTGCAAGCGGCCCTCGAATCCGAACTTCAACTCATGACGCGCCGTGGATCTTGCTCACCATGGCAGAAAGCTGCCCAGTATCCTGGCCCTGCCTGTAATTTCCATACGGATCGTTTCCTGCGCTGGTATAGCCAGCGGAATAGTATCCGCCGCCGATGAACATGGCAGGAACACCGTTAAAACCGTTCGACTCCAGGTACGTTGAGTAGGCTGGGGAAAACCCAGCGCACTGAGAGGATTGGGGTTCAGGCTTGGAGTTGTAGGCGTAGATCTGTCTCCGTGCCGCGGGTGAAACCCAAGGTAGTGGTCATCAGCAAGGTAGGACTAAATAGTGTAGGTATCGCTGAGGGCGAACAGGTGGGCGTTGCCTCCGTTGATTCCGCTGCCGCAGGGATCGATGAAGGTCTTGAAGCAGTTGTAGGGGGTGTAGGTATTCCAGTCCTGCGAATACTTCGCGCTCAACAAGTTCTTTTCGCTGAAGCGATGGTCGATTTTCAGATCGTACTGCTCGTTGTTGCTGGGGGATGCCCCCGAGGCGATCCAATTTTTGTAGATCGATTGCGTTGGCCATGTTGGGCATCGGATTGGGGAACAAATTCATCATCTTCTGCGCCACAGGATCGATCAGATTGCCTGGTTGCCGGGCGCGGCTGGTAGGTGGCAGGCAGGTTCGGCTTGGGGAGCCCCCGGGGCTGATGTAGGTACCGACGTTGTTGATACGGAATGGAGGTGCTCCTTATCGCCCCTGCTACGCCGTTGGGATCGATGCCATAGACGCCGCTATAAGGATCAAAGATCTGCCCCTCGAAACGGAGCAGATTCCGTTGGCATCGAACGAGCCGCCGTAAAATCCGCACACTTCGCCGAAATCGCCGGTGCGTTCGGCGGCGCTGGGCACGCCCGCCGTGGTAGGTGCTCATAGTGCTTGCGAGCGTGCCGTCCCAATCGAAGAAGAAGAAGGTCTTGTTCTTGATGATTGGCCCGCCAAACGTGCCGCCAAAGTCGTGCCGGTGCACCGGCGGGATCGGACTCCCTCGGATGTTGAACCAGTTGTTCGCGTCGGTGATGTGTGTTGCGGATGAAGTCGTAGGCTTCTCCATGGAAGCTGTTGGTGCCGGAACGCGTGATCATGTTGACCACCGAGGCGCCGGAAAAACCGTACTCCGCGCTGAAGTTCGATTGCTGCACTTTGAATTCTTCGATCGCCTCCGGCGACGGAGCATATGTGACGTTGGTGATGCCGCCATTGGGTTCGAAGTTGGTGATGGAGGTGCCATCCATCAGAATGTCGGCGCTGGCGCCGCGGCTGCCGTTGGAAACAAAATTCGTCCCGGTATCGCCGACGTGGTTCGCGTCACTCATATCGGTTACGCCGGGAGTGAGGTACATCAGGTCAAGCGCATATCGGTCCATCAGAGGCAAGTCGTTAATGGCCCTCCGGTCGATCACCTCGCCGGTCACGGCATCTTCGGTGTCGATGGTTTGCGTCTGGGCCTTGACCTCAACGCTTTGCGTCCCGCTGGCAATCTTCAGCGTCAGGTTGGCCGTCGCGTTCTCGGTGACGTTCAATTTGATGTGCGTGCGTACGGTTTTCTCAAACCCTGGCATCTCCGCCGTTACGGAGTAAAGCCCTGGCGGAATCGAAACAAAAAGGTAGCGCCCGGTGCTGTCCGACGTGGCCGTGAAGTGATATCCCTTCTCCTCGTCGACCAGGGTGACTTTTGCGCCCTGGATGATGGCCGCCGACGGGTCGGTCAGGATGCCGCTCACCGTTCCGAAGTAGGATTGGCCTAAAACCATGGCAGGCGTAGCGAGCAGGATTGCGACCAGCAGTAGCAGGGAAAATCCCCGCCGGCAATTGGATGTCACTTCCGAAGCAAATGCAGTCATCGCGGTCTCCTTCACGTCGGTCGAAGATATGCGGCAGTTCACGGTACTTCGATTGTTCTCCATTGGCCGCCACAGCCTGGGCCCGCGAACGAGCCTTCGTTCTTCGCCGAGGCAGCCAAAAACCGCTGCGTATTGGAACGATTTAATAAAACTACTCATCTCTCGTCACTGTCAAGCAAAAACACCTCATTCCGGGCTTGGCGCGCTCCCAAACGGCCTGCGGAAAAAAGCGAGTTTTCCGGCCCAACCCCTGAAGGGACAGGGCGATTCAAGGGACTTATGGCATCGCTAACGGCATGCGCCAAACGTTGCTGCGTTAAATCACGCCCGGCGCTATACTCACCTGTCGCGCGGGAATCTGGATTACCCGCCCGGCACGGATCGCCGAATCAACGAAGAGATGAAGACTTCCCGCAATCTCAAGTTCCTCGCGGCCGCGCTGGCCTTCGTCGTCGCCCTCGGCACCGTGGGCTTTCACTACATCGAGGGATGGTCATGGTTCGACGGTTTCTACATGGTCATCACCACTTTGACCACCGTCGGAATTCAGGAAGTCCATCCTCTATCGCATGTTGGGCGTGTGTTCAACATTGTCATCATCCTTGGCGGTGTCTCGCTGGTATTGCTGGCCGTCGGAAGCCTGACCCAGGCTTTGCTAGAATTCGAACTGCAAAACTTTTTTGGAAGGCGCCGCATGGAACGCGACATAGGCCGTCTCACCGGACACTACATCATCTGCGGCGCGGGACGCGTCGGCCGCAGTGCCGCCCGCGAACTGGCGCGCCGTCCCGCCCAGTTTGTGATCGTCGAAAACAACGAGCCCAAGGCGCAGAAATTCTCGAGCGAAAACTGGCTCATGCTGATCGGCGATGCCACTCAGGAGCAAACCCTGCGCGAGGCGCGGATCGAACACGCTCGCGGCCTGGTCGCGGCCACCACCACGGACGCCACCAACCTTTATATAGTGCTCACGGCGCGCAGCCTGAACCCCGGCCTCCGCATCATCGCCCGCGCCAGTGAAGAGATGGCGGAGAAGCACCTGCGCAGCGCCGGCGCCGATTCCGTCGTCTCCCCCTACGTTTTTGCCGGACAACGCATCGCGCATTCCTTCCTCAGTCCGCACGTGGTGAGCTTTCTCGACACCGCGACCACGCATCTCGGCATGGACCTCGAGATTGGAGAGATTCCCATTACCCCGCGCAGTCCGTTTGCCGGACAGACGATTGAGAACTCGCACATTCGCCAGAAACACGGCGTCATCATTCTTGCAATCAAGCGCGAGGCGGGCATGCGCTTCAACCCCGCTCCTGATGACCGCATGGAAACCGGCGACTTTCTCATAGCCATGGGCGAGCCCCATCAACTTCGCGAACTTGAACAGACGGCTGGGGCGCAAGCATGAAAATCGTGAGCGCGGCTGAAATGCGCGAGATTGACCGCTCCACCTCGGAGCGCTTCGGAGTCCCTTCCCTCGTCCTGATGGAAAACGCCGGGTCGGCCGTCGCCCGCTTCATCCTCTCCGATTACGCGCAAGCCGAGCGCGTCGGCATTCTCTGCGGCAAGGGCAACAACGGTGGCGATGGATTTGTCGCCGCCCGCAAGCTGGTCGAAGCGGGCTGTGCCGTGCGTCTTTTGATCTTGGCGGATCCCGCCGAGCTTTGCGGAGATGCCGCCGCCATGTTTTCCAGCATGATGCAGAAGCTCCAGCTCATGAACCTTGCGCCGCTGATTGTGCGCGAGGCGAGCGCACTCGATTCGTCCGATGCAAGAGAAGTCTTCGTCGCCGACGTGCTCGTGGATGCAATTCTCGGCACAGGTTTCCATCCGCCGGTCAGTCCGCTCTTTGCGGCGGCGATCGCCAAGATGAACGCGGCTGCGGCTCCCGTGGTCGCCGTTGATATTCCCTCTGGCGCGGATGCGGACGCCGTTCGTCCCCAATCCGGGGTCATCGCCCGCGCCGATGCCATCGTGACTTTTACCGCGCCGCGTCCGGCACACGTTTTCGCGGCGCTCACCAGCGGCCCCACCGTGATAGCGCGCATCGGCTCGCCTCCCGAAGCTGTCGTCTCGCAGCTCGGACTTCATTTGAGTACCTCCAACGACTTCGCGCCGCTGCTCGCGCCCCGAGCGCGTGAATCGAACAAGGGCAGATATGGACACGTGCTGGTGATCGGCGGATCGCTCGGCAAAGCGGGAGCGGCGGTCATGGCGGGACTCGCAGCGCTCCGTGCAGGCGCTGGTCTTTCGACCGTAGCCACGGCAAAATCCGTGCTCCCAACCGTTGCCGCTTTTCATCCCGAACTAATGACCGAGCCGCTGGCGGAAACCGCGCAAGGCACAATTTCATTGCAAGCGGTCGGGCTTGGCCTCGATGCGCTGCTCGAACGCAAGACCATCGCCATTGGCCCCGGCATCTCGCGTAATTCCGAGACCGCGGCGTTCGTGCGCACTATCGTGACCCGTGGCGACAAGTTGCTGGTTGTGGATGCGGACGGCTTAAACGCTTTCGCAACTGGCGTGCTGCGCACGGCGTGGACGGGCGAGGGAACTCGTCCGCTCACGAACGGAGCAGCCGACAAACTGAACGGGCGCGGACGAACCGTGGTCGTCACTCCTCACCCGGGAGAAATGTCGCGCCTGACCGGCTTGAGCATTGCGGAAATTCAGGCGAACCGCGTGGAAGTTGCGCGCAACTTTGCTCGCGAGCATGAGCTGATCGTCGTGCTCAAGGGACATCGCACCTTGGTTGCAGCGCCCGACGGCGCCGTCTGGGTGAATCCCACCGGCAATCCCGGCATGGCGACCGCAGGCACGGGAGACATTCTCACCGGCATGATTGCGGGCATGATCGCGCAACATCCCGAGCACGCGCTCCAGGCAACCGCGCTCGCCGTCTATCTGCATGGGCTGGCGGGAGACCTGGCCGCCGCATCCGTCGGCGAGAATTCTCTGGTGGCGACCGACCTAGTGCGCTTCCTGCCGCAGGCATTCGCCGAGATGCGGAATCTGAAATCGGAAGAGGTCCGCCTTCACGCCTAGCGAAGCCCACGTAGGGACAGCCGCCCTCGGGTGTGCGGCGAGGCGAAGCCTCGCCGCTTCATCCAATTACCGCGGAATGTAGTTGTCGAGCAGCGGAAGAAGTTGCGACCCAAACTGCATCATGCGGGCCTGGGCGGCATCGGGAGACTCGCCGTCGAGCATTGGCGTCATCAGGCGCACCATCCCGCCGTCGCTGCGGTCCATATGAATTGCATCGGAGATCAGATAATACTTGGCCCACCACTCGCTGGCCACGACGCGGCCGTGCGCCTGAAACCAGTACAGCACCAGTTGGCGCTCTCCCGCGTTAGAAACCACGTAGCGGTTGACGGGGATGGAAGATCCATCCGGGAGCGCAAGCCGAATCTTCTCCCGCGAAACCGGAAACCATCCCGCACCCAACAGGCAGTGGTCCGGCGAATGGATGGTATCGCCAGCGCTCTGCGCAGGAAAGAATGGGATGAAGACATTAATCCACGGTTGCGGCTGGTTCTTATTTTCGTAATCGCGCTGGAGATATTCGCCCGGCCCGAGAATATCAAGTTCCTCCTGGCTGATGGGGATGCCGGTCCCCGTCCAAGTACCAATCTGCGCGGGCAGGGAAGCCACATGCTTGTCAATCTCGGCGCCCTTGCGGGCCTTCAGGAGGATCGCCGTGGCCAGCATAAGCGCGGCCACAATCCAGAAGCGGACTGGCCCGGCCTTCATGCGGATTTCTCCTTTACGTCGTTTTTTGCCATGAGAATGCAGATGCGCGAGATCGCTTGGTGCAGCGCCCACAGCATGATCAATGCGACCACGAAGATCAGCCATCCCGAAAAGCCATGGAAGAATCCTTCTGCTTTGTCCGGGTCCCAGTACTGCACCACCAGCCCAGTGCCAAAAATACGGAAGCTGTTGGCGGCCACTGCAATCGGTACAGCTGACAGCGCCAGCACAACGCGCACCCACTTTCGCGTCTCCATGAGATACCCATAGATAATCGCCAGCGTGACCAGGGTGAGAAGGGAGCGAATCCCGCTGCACGCTTCCACGACGTTCAAATCCATGCGCGGAAGTTCGATCACGTTCCCGTTCCGCAATACCGGGACTCCGACCAGTTGCAGCAGTGCCGTGGACAGTTTGGAGGCCAGCAACTGAAGGGGAAAGGTGACCCGGCTGATGATCAGGCTGGGTATCGGAACCATCAGAATGAGAACCGCCCAGGGAAAGAGGACGGCGCGAAAGAACGTCCATCCCTGAAACAGAATGATCAGGCCAGCCAGCAGTATGAGCAGCGACACCCTCGGCAAAAAAATGTCCGCGCCCAGGACTCCCAGGGCCAGCACCAGCATGCTCAGCACCACCAGCGGAAGACCGGCCGAGGACGGGGCTGGCGCAATTGCCGCCAGTTGCTTGCGCTCTTGCCAGAGCACAAAAAAAGCAAAGAGGGGGACGAAGATGCCGTGCTCGAAGTTCGGATCGTGATGGGGACCGACCCACTGCAGGAAAAGGCGGGCGAGAATCGAGCCGTAAAGCCAGGCCATCAGCAGCAGCAACGCCGCCGCTTGCCAACCGGGCAAGCCGAACGATAAGCGGCCCGCCTTTTTTTGGGGAGGCGGAGCTATTGCTGCAGCATTACTCATATGGCGCGCGCTTGCCTCTGAGAATATGCGAAAGTTGCTACTCGATGCAAAGTAAAAACCGTTGGCGAACTCAGGTTTCAAAGTTTCAAGGTTTCAAGGCTGCAAAGTTTGTCGCTGTGCCTCGCTGAAGCGACGGTTCTTTTGCTTGGTTGAAACCCTGAAACCCTGAAACTTTGAAACCTGTCCTTCTTGGCGATGCGTCATCCCCCGAGGGAAGGGGGAAGTAGTTCCCACGGACTGTCGGAAATGTGAGCAAAAGTTTTCCCATTTATCCGCAATGCGATAACGTATGGGCCGCGTCGCCACACCCAGTATGAATCGCAAGTCGTTGAGGCATAAGCGTATATTGTCTCAATGGCGAACTGTAATCTCGGCCGGATTGGCAGTGCGTGTGCTCTAAACGGCTGGGCCTTTGTCCCAGACACCCCCGACTGGCTTGGCCGCGCAAGAGTGAAGCGAATCAGCATGGATCTCACCAAATCCGAAATCCTGGCGGCTGGAGCGGCCCAGAGCGGCGGCGGTCGTGTGTGGCTGGAAAGCGTCAGCGCCGGCATGCGCACGGTCGAAGCGGTGATCCGGGAGTTGTCGCAGAATGACGTTCCCGTGCTGGTGGTGGCCGAGCACGGCTCCGGCAAGGCGGCAGCGGCAGCGCGCATTCATGCTCTTTCCATCCGCGCCGCAGAGCCCTTTCAGGTTTATCAGGGTCGCGATGCCAGCGAAGAAATCCTGGCCGCTGGCGAAGGTCCAGGCGGGACCGTCTATCTTCAGGAAGTGGGAGACCTCACAGCGGCGGCCCAGAAGGAACTGGCCCGCCAGATCGCCTTAAACGGAACAGGCGATGAACGGCGCCGCGTGCCGCGTTATATTTGCGGGACTTCGTGCGAGTTGGAGCCCGAGGTCAAGGCCGGCAAGTTTCGCGAAGACCTTTATTATGGAATCAGCGGGGTCTGTTTGCGGCTGCCTCCGTTGCGCCAGCGGAAAGAAGATATTCCCCAGCTGCGCGACTGGTTTCTCTCCGCCGCCGCCCGCGATTTGTCCCGGGCCGTCCCCGCGCTCAGTCCCGAAACCCACAACTTCTTTGTGGAGTACACCTGGCCGGGCAATATTCGCGAACTGAAAGACGCCGCCCGCGCCATCGTCGCGCTCGGCGACGAAGCGCTCGCCATGGGAGGCTTGCGCTCGCTACTGCGCCGCGCCGATCACGGCGCCAACGGGGAGAAAGTCTCCTTGAAAGATGCGGCGCGCGCCGCCTCCCGCGAAGCCGAGCGGGAACTCATCCTGCACGCCCTGGCGCGCACCCGCTGGAACCGCCGCCGCGCCGCGCAGGAGTTGCAGATCAGCTACAAAGCGCTTCTCTACAAGCTGAAGCAGATTGGATATGAACAGTACGGAGCATGATGCCACCTAGCAACCTGAGAGTGAGAGGAATGGATATGGAATTGACGTGGAAAACGGCAGTTGCGGCACTCATCCTGATCGGCAGCATCGCCCTGGCGCAGGATGCGTCCGCCCCGCCCGCGGCCAGTCCCGCTGCCGGCCAGGCCGTTGCCGACAAGACGGCCAATGCGGCTGCCAACAACCAAGCCGGACCCGATTACGTCATCGGTCCCGAGGATGATCTCCACATCGCAGTGTGGAAAGAAGCCGACCTGACCGCGACTTTGCCGGTGCGTCCCGATGGCAAGATCTCTCTTCCGCTGCTCAACGATGTGCAGGCCGCCGGCCTGACGCCGCAGCAGTTGAGCGCATCGCTGACCGAGAAGCTGAAAAAGTACGTTGCCGATCCGCACGTCACGGTGGTCGTAACGGCGATCAACAGCAAGCGGATTTACGTGAACGGTGAGGTGCTGCACCCCGGGCCCATACCGATGCAGGCGAACATGACCGTGTTGCAGGCGATATCCACCGCCGGATTGAACCAGTTTGCCAACACCAAGCGTATTTACGTTCTGCGCACCGAGAACGGCAAGCAGCAGAAACTGCCGGTGAACTATCGCAAGCTGCTCAAGGGCGAGCAGATCGACCAGAACTATTTATTGCAGCCGGGGGATACAATTGTTGTCCCGTAACGAATATTCGGTCCCCTTGGGGATTCACGGGTGAAGAGCATGTTGACAATGCGAACAATCCGCTTGGCCCTGCCGATTTTAGCGGTGAGCCTGTACGCGACAGCCCAGCGCAGTTCCGGGTCGCAGCCGGACACCACTCCGGTGCCGCCCTTGGGGCAGAACGCGCCCGTGCTCAATCCGGAGAACCCGCCCGTGAGCGGTCTGGACGAGCCCACTCTGGAACTGCGTACGGCCAGCCGCAGCTTTGTCTCGCCGGCCATCCAAGTGAGCGAATCGGCCGACACCAACGCCAACAACGAACTCGGCGCGAGCGGTTTGGGCTCTGTCTCCCGCGTTCTCGGAGCTCTCGACCTCCAGCGCTTCTGGCCCAAGAGCGATCTGTTCCTCGAGTATTTGGGCGGCGGAGCGTTCTACAGCAACCCTTATGACGTAAAGCAATTGCAAGCCGTGGGCCTGGAGGCCGTGAGCCGCTGGCGCACTGGCCAGATAACGCTCCGCGACTCCTTCAGCTACCTTCCCGACGGTGCCTTTGCGGTCGGCACCTATGGTGGCGTGCCGGGGTTCGGTCTTGCCACCGGCAGCGGCAGCAGCATGACCGGGGGAGGCGTCTTGCCCGGCAGCCAGCAGTGGGGCAACGGTCAGCTCGGTTCCGTCGGAAACATTCCACGGCTTGCGAACACCGCGATTCTCGACGCCGTCCAGGCGCTCAATCCGGTCTCCGCCATCACCGTGGCCGGCGGTTTCAGCAACGCTCATTTCTACGACCCCTCGAACACTCTGATCGACGGCGATCAGGTCACCGTCGAGGGCGGGTACACCCACCTGCTTTCCCGCCACGATCAGATTGGCGCGATCTACGCTTTTCAGCTTTTTCAGTTTCCGGAGATTACGGGCGGCCAGATTTATAACAACATCGTCAATCTGCGCTGGAGCCATACCATCAGCGGCAGGCTGAGCTTGATTGCCGGGGCCGGTCCCGAGTACACCGAACTGGAACGAGGCGGCTATTCCAGCTTTTGGTCGCTGAGCGCGCGCGTCCAACTGCGCTACAGGTTCGCCCATTCGTCGATGATGGCGAGCTACGAAAAATATACTTCCGACGGATCGGGTTTCTTCGAAGGCGCCACAACCCAGGCAGCGCGGCTCGGCTATCAACGCCCACTGGGACGGACTTGGGACTTCTATGGCAATCTGGGCTACTCCTACAACGCGAGGCTCCAGAGCAGCACGTCTGGCGCCGCGCCTGCGACCAGCTACAACGAAGGTTCCGTCCAGGCCATAGTCCGCAAACACCTGGGACGCACCTACGACTTCTTTGCCGCCTATCGCTTCAGCGAGGTGGGCTTCAACGCTGCGCCTGATCTTCCGGGATGCAGTGGAGCCTGCGGCAAGATTGCCCAGCGGCAAGTCGGCACCATTGGGGTGGAATGGCATCCCGCGCCGACGCGTATCGAATAGTTTTTTTGGCCGCCTCGGGCGGCAGGAATGGTGAACCGTTATGAGTGAAACTCGCGAACTGACAATGGAAGATTATCTGGCAATGCTGCGGCGGCGCCTGAAAGTCATTCTGATCCCAGCACTGATTGCCCCGATTGCGGGCTTCCTGGTCTCCCATGCCTTCTCGCCGCAATATACTTCCCAAGCCACGATCCTGGTCGAAAGCCAGAAAGTGCCGGACAGTTACGTCCCGCCGGTCATCACTGCCGATTTTACTCAGCGCGTCCAGTCCCTCAGCCAGCAGGTCGTGAGCCCAAGCCGCCTGCGTCCTGTGATTAAAAGTCTGGGGCTGGTCCCGCCCGACGGAGAGGACAAGCTCATGGCCGACATCGCGGCCAATATGCAGCTCCAGCCCGTGATCACCTCGATGAGCGCAGGCGGCGCCACGGTTGGACCTCCGGGCTCCAAGAAGCCAAAGCCCTCCGCCAACCAGGAGCCCGTGCCCGGCTTCACCGTCAACTACACCGACAGCAAGGCCGACCGCGCCCAAAAAATCTGCAATGCCATGACCTCGCTGATCGTGGATGAAAATCTGCGCTCCCGTTCCGAGGTCGCCAAGAGCACCACCGATTTTCTCGGCCGTCAGCTCGACGACGCCAAGCGCGCCCTGGACGAGCAGGATGCCAAGCTCGCCGACTTCAAGAAGCAACACATGGGCCAGTTGCCGACCGACGTCGACAACAACATGAAAATGCTGATGTCGCTGGATTCGCAACTCGACAACACCACCCAGACCCTGAGCCGTGCCCAGCAAGACAAGGCTTACACCGAAAGCATGCTGGCGCAGCAGGTTGCCGCCTGGAAGAGTTCGCTATCCAGCACTAATCCGCAGACCCTGGAACAGAATTTGACCCAGTTGCAGGGGCAATTGCTGCAACTGCAGGCGCGCTATACCGACGACTACCCCGACGTGATCAAGACCAAAGCCGACATCGCCGAGGTCGAGAAGAAGCTCAAGGAGGTCAACGCCGCCGCCGCCAAATCCACTGATAGCGGCGACCAGGCCAGCGCCTCCGAGCCGCCGGAAATTCGCCAGCTCCGCTTGCAGATTCACCAGTACCAGAACGTAATCGACCAGTCCACCGCCGACCAGAAGCGGCTGCAAAGCCAGATCGTCATTTACCAGGCCCGCACCAACATGAGCCCCGCCATCGAGGAGCAATACAAACTGCTCACCCGCGACAACGATAACGCCCAGGCCTTCTACAAAGATCTGATGGCCAAAAAAAGCTCCGCCGGATTGGGCAGCAACATGGAGATCGATCAAGAGGGCGAGCAGATGAACATTATGGCCCCGGCGGGCCTGCCGGAATCTCCCAGTTTTCCCAACCGTCCGCTGTTCGCTGCGGCCGGTATGGGCGCCGGACTGGGACTCGGCTTTCTCATCGCCATTCTTCTGGAGTTTACCGACAAATCCATCCGCACCGAGAAAGACGCTGCCGCTGCCACCGACCTTCCCTTGCTGATTTCCGTGCCTTGGCTGGGCGGGGACGACGATGGCACGAACCCTATCCCGCGCCGCCGCTTCTGGGGCCGGACGAATCCTCCCCCGATTGGAGGCCGCGACCGCATTGCAGTCTGACGAAAGACCTGGTTAGAAATTATGTACAAAGAATTTTTTGGACTTCGCGCCAATCCGTTCAACGTCAATCCGGACCCGCGTTACCTGTTCCTGACGCGGCACACCGAAGAAGCGTTGGCCTGCCTCACCTACGGCATACAAAGCCGCAAGGGATTCGTGTTGCTGACCGGCGAGGTGGGCACGGGCAAGACGACCCTGGTCAACAAGTTGATGGAATGGCTGCGCATGCAGCAGGTGGCCACCGCGTTCATCTTCAACTCGCGCATGGATGTGCCCCAACTCCTCGATTTCATGATGGCCGATTTCGGTATTCCCTGCGATACCAAGTCGAAGAGCCAGGTTTTGCAGCGCCTCTATAACTGGCTGCTCGATCGCTATCGCGCCGGCGAGACGGCCGTGCTGGTCATCGACGAGGCCCAGAACCTCTCCGACGAAGCTCTCGAAGAGGTCCGCATGCTCACCAACCTCGAGACCTTCACCGAGAAACTTTTGCAGATCGTCCTGGTAGGGCAGCCGGAACTGGAACAGCGCCTGAAGCAACCTCAGTTGCGGCAGTTGCGCCAGCGCCTGAGCCTGCGCGCCAAGACCCATCCTTTCAATCTTGAGGAAACCAAGTCGTATATCGTGCAGCGCCTGCGCATAGCAGGTTCGAGCGGCGAGCCGATCTTCGAGCCCGACGCCACCGTCGCCATTTTCCGGTACGCGCTGGGCATTCCGCGCGTCATCAATCTGCTCTGCGAGCACTGCCTGGTCAGCGCCTTCGTCGATCAGAAGAAGACGGTCTCGGCCGAAAGTCGTCGATGCCGTCGCTCGCGATTTCGATTTGACCGATGGCAACGCCGCTGCCGCCATGACCGCATCCGCGCCGCCATCCTCCGAGAACTTCGATCTGGTACAAGCCTTACGCACCCTGGCGACGCTGGCCGACCGGCTGCGCCGACCCGAACCACAGGATCTCCCCAAGGAAAGGAAACTATGAGCCGCATCCACGACGCCTTAAAACGCGCCGAACAAGAAAGAGCAACCTCCTCCGGGACGTACGTCGAAACCATCTTCGATCAACCCGAAAGGCCCAACGAAGTCCAGCGCGAGGATATGCCTTCGCTGCAGCCATCCTCCGGGGCCACCATGATGCCAACGCTTGCTTCCGGGTTGAATTACGAAGCGCTGCTCGCCCGCTGCCCTCAGGCGGCATGGAGTCCGGACCCGCTCACCATGCTCTTTTTCCAGGACGACGACAGCCGCACCGGGGCGGAAGAGTTCCGCACCCTGCGCTCGCGCCTCTATCAGATCCGCGAGAAGATGCCGCTGAAACGCCTGCTGGTGACCAGCGCGCTTCCCAAAGAAGGCAAGTCTCTGGTGGCCGCCAATCTGGCCCAGGTCATGGTTCGCCAGCACGGGCGCCGCGCCCTCCTGATCGACGCCGATCTGCGCAATCCCGGCATGCACCGCCATCTTGGGGCCGCCCAGTCCCCTGGATTGGCCGAATATCTTTTGGGCGAATGCGACGAGTTCTCCGCCCTGCAACGTGGCCCCATGGAAAACCTGTTCTTCCTCGCTGCGGGCCGGGCCGTTCCCAGCGCCCCCGAACTGCTGGCCAACGGCCGGCTGAAACTTCTCCTGCAGCGCGTCGAACCTTTGTTCGATTGGATCATTCTCGATTCGTCGCCCGTCATTCCGGTGTCGGATGCCACACTCGTCGCCGGCGCCTGCGACGGCATTCTCATGGTCGTGCGCTCCAACGTGACGCCTTCCGGCCTGGCCCGCCAGGCGCGTGAAGAATTTCCCGACAAACTGCTGCTTGGAGTGGTGCTGAACGGAGCCCCCTCCGGAAAGCTGGCACGTTCGAAGTACTACTATGGCGACGGCCGCGAGCAGCCACGCCTAGTAGCGAGATGAATTTGTACCGAGGCCCAGTTGATCCGGCTCTTCAATGTCTATTATCCAATTCGCACGCTGGTCCTGCTGATCGGCGAGGCCCTCATCGTCTGGACCTCGTTCCTGCTGGGGACGGTGTACGAATTTCGCCAGGACAGTTACCTGGTGCTCAACTACGAGGGTGGCTACCTGAAGATTTTCGCGGCCACCGCCCTGGTCTTGCTCTGTTCGCACTGGCTCGACCTCTACGACACCGCTCGCCTCAATACCAAGGGTGAGCTTTATTTCCGCTTGCTCATGGTTCCCGGAGTGCTCGCCTTCATCCTCGCCGGCGTAGCCTTCGTTCGGCCCAGTTACTTGTTGGGCAGAAACTCGGCGGAGATCGGCCTGGTCATCCTCACCTTCGCTCTGCTCGGATGGCGCTTCGGATTCGCTTGGCTCGTCCAGTTGCCGATTCTGGTCGAGCGCATTTACGTCCTCGGTACCGGCGCGCGCGCCCTGCGCCTGGTGCAGGGGCTTCGCCAGAACCCTGAGATCGGAGTCGAGATCGTCAGTTGGACGGGCAAGATGGAGGGCGAGGTGACCCGCGACTCCGTGGCCGCGCACCTCATGGAGGTCGTTCGAAAACAGAAGATCCATCGTGTCATCGTCGCCATGCCCGACCGCCGCGCCACAGTGCCCATGCGCGAACTGCTCGACCTGCGCATGCAGGGAGTCAAAATCGAGGAAGCGACCACCTGGCTGGAAAAAATGTCGGGCAAGATCGAAGTCGAACATCTCTATCCCAGTTGGATGGTATTCGGCGAAGGCTTTCGCCGCAGCGCGAGCTTCATCCTGGTCCGCCGCGTCATCTCCATCGTCATCTCGCTGATTGGCCTCGTCGTCAGCCTGCCATTGATTCCGCTGATCATGCTCGCCATCCGCCTCGATTCCAAAGGCCCCATTTTCTATACCCAGGAGCGAGTGGGCAAAGGCGGACGCATTTTCAAGGTGGTGAAATTCCGTACCATGCGCCAAGATGCCGAAGCCGCCAGCGGCCCCAAGTGGGCGGGCAACAACGATCCCCGTGTTACCCGCGTTGGCAAGTTCCTGCGCTCCGCGCGCCTCGATGAGATTCCCCAATTGTGGTGCGTCCTCAAGGGCGATATGGCCTTCGTCGGCCCACGTCCCGAACGTCCGGAATTCATCGCGCTGCTTTCCAAAGAAATTCCTTATTACGGCATGCGTCACATGGTGCGACCTGGCATCACGGGATGGGCGCAGGTCAAGTACAAGTACGGCAGCACCGTTCATGATGCCCGCGAAAAACTTCAGTACGACCTCTTCTATATCAAGAATGCCTCGATCGGTCTGGATCTGATGATCATGTTCCTGACCGTCAAGACCGTTCTGTTGCGCCGGGGTGCCCAATGATGTGTCCATCCCTGGGGGCACAATCATGTTGAAGGTGAAATACATTTTCTGGCTCGCCGCCGCGCTGGTCGGCTACAGCTACCTGGGCTATCCCGTGTGGTTGTGGCTGCGCAGTTGGTGGTCGCCCCGCCCCGTGCGCCGCGGTTCTACTGTCCCCGCGGTGTCGGCGGTCATGGTCGTGCGCAATGAAGAAGCGGTGATCGCACGCAAACTCGACAACCTGCTGGCGCTCGACTATCCGCAGGACAAACTGAACCTCGTCGTCGTCTCCGATGGTTCCACCGATCGCACCCCGGAAATTCTCGCCCGCTATGCCGAGGATTCCCGAGCGCGATCTCGCGTGCGAACTTTGATCAAACCCACCTCCCATGGCAAAGCGGCCGGCCTCAACGATGCGATCAGACTCGCAACCGGCGAAGTCCTGCTTTTCACCGACGCCCGCCAGCACATCGAGTCCGAAGCCCTGCGTTTGCTGATCGAGAATTTCGCCGATCCCGAGGTCGGCGCCGCCAGCGGCGAATTGATGCTTGGCGATCCTGCCAGCGGTGAGACCGGGAAGGGAATGGGCTTGTACTGGCGCGTGGAAAAGAAGATTCGCGAACTCGAGTCCGCCTCCGGATCCGTCGTCGGCGCCACCGGCGCTATCTACTGCGCCCGTCGCAGCTTGCTTGACACCTTGCCCTTGCCCGAAGGAACCATCCTCGACGACGTTCTCTTGCCCATGGAAATCGCGCGCCAGGGATTTCGCGTCATCTTTGATTCCCGCGCCCGCGCCTGGGACTCGCCCGACCTTGGCAAAGGCCGTGAGTTTTCCCGCAAGGTCCGCACCCTGAGCGGCAACTATCAGTTCCTGCAAATCGCTCCGTGGATGTTGAGTTCCAAGAACCCGCTTCGCTTTGAATTCCTGAGCCACAAGCTCTCGCGCTTGGCCGTGCCTTTTGCGTTGCTGGCCCTGCTGATCGCTTCCGTATTTCTTTCGCAGCCGCTCTATCGCACGGCGCTGGTGGCGCAGCTCGCGTTTTACGCGCTCGCCCTGGCCGCGCTCGCCGGAGTCAAGCTCGGTCCGCTCTCGCGCCTTGCCGATCCTGCTCGCACTTTCGTCATTCTCAATTCCGCCGCCCTGGTCGCCTTCATCAACTTCGTTTCCGGCAGAAAGGCAGTCTGGGCCCGCTGAACGCAGTCGCCGATCTGCCATGAGAATTCTCTGGGTCAAAGCCGATAAACTCCTCCCCGTGCAGAACGGCGGCAACATCCGCACCTATCACGTCTTGCGGCATTTGTCGGCGCGGCATGAGCTCACGTTTTACTCCTACTATGCAGGCGCGCCCGATCCCGGCTACGAGCGCGAGTTGCAGCGCCAGTTACCCGGAGCCGTGGCCGCCTCGACCGGCAAGCGGGAACTCGCGGGAGCCGCGCGCGCCCTCGACTATCTCGCGCATCTCGGCGCTCACCCGCCCTATGCGGTCAGCCGTTTCGCCGACGCCAAAGTTCGCAGGCAAATCCAGGCTTGGTTCCGCGAGCAACGCTTCGATGTCGCCGTTTGCGACTTCCTCGATGCCGCGGTTAATTTTCCCGGAAACCTCAACCTTCCCAGCGTGCTTTTCCAGCACAATGTGGAAAGCGAAATCTGGCGCCGCCATGCCGCTACCGCGGACAACCCCGCAAAACAAATGATGTACCGCATGGAATTCCGCAAGATGCTGCGCTATGAGCGCGCCGCCGTCTGCAAGTTTCATCATGTGATTGCCGTCTCCGAAAGCGACCGCTCCCTCATGATGCGGTGGGTGGACGGCGACCGGGTCACCGTTGTTCCCACCGGAGTCGATCTCGCCGAGTATCGGCCTCAGGCCGCGGCGTCCGACTCGGCTGTATCCGATGCCAACGCCTCGGCGCCTCTTATCACGTTCGTCGGCGCCATGGATTGGGAACCGAATGTTGACGGCGTCGAATATTTTTGCAGCGAAGTCTGGCCCGCGATCAAAGCCGAAGTGCCGCGGGCGCGGTTCCGCATCGTCGGCCGCAATCCCGGCGCGCGCGTTCAGAAATGGGCCTCAAATTCGAGCAATGACGATGCCGCGATCGAAGTGACCGGCCGCGTGCCTTCGGTCGTCGAGCATCTGCGCCAGTCCACCGTGGTCATCGTGCCCTTGCGCATCGGCGGCGGAACGCGCCTCAAGATTTACGAGGCCATGGCTACCGCCAAAGCCGTCGTGTCCACCACTGTCGGCGCCGAAGGTTTGGATGTTCATCACGGCCGCGACATTCTGCTGGCCGACGATCCCCGTTCTTTCGCCCAGGCGGTGATCATGCTGTTGCGCGACGCTGAACTCCGGCGCCGTTACGAAACCGCCGCCGCCGAAACCGCCGCCCGCTACGACTGGCCCGTCATCGGCGAGCGCTTCGCCGAAGTCTTGCAGTCCGTAGCGGAAAAGAAATCTCTCGTGGCCGATGCGAGAAACAATTTACCGGCGCTTGACCCGCGCCTGGCTCCGCCACATTACAGTCATTCGAGTCACAATCATTCGAATCACAATGAACATGGAATTTGAAATCAATATCGTGCGGCAAGTTGTCGGAGCGCCTTTTCGGCTCCGGCGTTCGCATGCAACCACGACAGCCCCGGCAGTTTTGCGGGACGTTCACAAACCGCTGCCCGCTTTCGGTCTTAAGCGGATCTAGGGTTTCGAGGAGCAAGTAAGTGCAACGAATCCCGTCACTCGATGGACTGCGGGCAATCTCAATCGCTCTGGTGCTCTACGGCCACGCGACGGGGACGCTCGGCTTTCCCATTGCCAGCGACCGCTTTGGGCTGGCGGCGGCGGGAGTTCGAACTTTCTTCATCATCTCCGGGTTCCTCATCACCAAGCTGCTTCTCAAAGAGATCGCATCCAAGGGAACGATCTCGCTGCGTGCTTTCTATCGCCGGCGTGTGCTCCGCATTTTCCCGGCATTCTATGCCTACTGGCTCGTTACGCTCGCTCTGGTGATGGCTGGCCTGCTCGTCGTCCCCACGCGGGACCTCGCATACGCCGCAACCTACACCATCAACTACGTGGTGGACCGAAGCTGGAGCGTTGGCCACCTCTGGTCGCTGGCCGTGGAGGAACAGTTCTACGCCCTCTGGCCACTGACCTTGTTTTTGCTCGGCCGCAAGCGCGCCTTTTCGCTGGCCGGTGCAGCGGTGCTGTTGGTGCCTGTCATTCGCGTCGGCCAGTTCTTCCTGTGGCACAGCCACCGGGCAGGGATCTGCGAGGAATTTCACACCATCGCGGATTGCATCGCCACTGGATGCCTGCTGGCCGGCTGTCAGGATTGGCTCTGGCAGCGCGAGAGCTATCGCCGCTTCCTTACTTCCCGGAAGTTCTGGCTGGCGCCCTGCGCTATCGTTCTCGCCCTAGCCTTCGGCTCTCATCCTCTGGTGAAGTGGCTGATTTTGATCCCGATTTTCAACCTCGGCATAGCCCTCTGCATCGACCGCTGGACGCGCCTTCCTGACGCCGACGCATTCGCCGTCTTTCTCAATTGGAAGCCCCTGGCTTTTGTTGGAGTCCTCAGCTACTCGCTGTACTTATGGCAGCAGCCATTTGTCGATCGCTATTCTCACCATCTGTGGAACCGCTTTCCCATTAATATCGCGTTGGCATTCTTGGCGGCTTTGGCGTCCTACTACTTAATTGAAAAGCCGTTTTTAAATCTTCGCTATCGGAGTCGCCAGCCCGTCCCACTGGCTTCCGCTCTGCCCGAGGAGTCCTCATGAACGGCGTGGTTCCGGCGGACGAAAAACGAAATTTGCAACGGTTTCATGGCAAATGCGCGCGATTCGAGCGCACCGTAAGAAAATAAGCGTATGAGAAGAAGAGGAATCTGTGGCCATCGGCGATAACGGCAACGCACTAGCGGCGGGCGTCTCTGGAAGCCGCGCACGCTTCCGGGTCGCGGATCCGACCAAGGCGGCGTTCTTCTGGCTCGCCGCTTTCTTCGTGATCTATTGCGGCCGCCCGGAAGACTTCATTCCCGGGCCCATCAAGTATCTCCCCTTCGGCAAGATCACCGCCATCATGGCCTTGTATGGCCTGTTTACCGCCATGGGCAAGACCAAGCGCAGCTTCAAAGATCTCCCCAAGGAGTCAAGAATCCTACTCGCCATGCTCGGCCTCCTTTTCGTAGGAGCTTTCCTGTCTCCGGTGTGGAGAGGCGGCGCCATTGTCCGCACCATCGATTTTTGCAAAATCTACATCGTATGGGTGCTGATTTTCCTGATCATTAACAGCTTTGAACGATTGCGGAAAATCATCTTTGTCCAGGTAATTTGCGTGGTCGCCGTTTGCGTCATCGCCATCGTCAAGGGCCACAACGTGCCCCGCCTCGAAGGTGTGCTGGGCGGCTTCTACTTCAACCCCAACGATCTCGCATTCGCCATCGTCCTATCGCTGCCCTTTGCCCTGGCCTTCCTCGTCACCGCGAAAAACGCTTTTATAAAAGTGTTTTGGCTGGGCGGAATGCTGGCCATGGCGGCCACTATTTTCCTGACCGCATCCCGCGCCGGTTTTATTGACCTCGTCATTTCCTTCAGTGTCGCGCTCTATTACTTCGCTATCAAGGGCAAGCGCTTTTACCTGATCGCGGCCACGGTTTTCATCGGCGTCCTGGTGATGGCCACCGCCGGCGGCAAACTCTTCGATCGCTTTGCCGCCTTGTCCGGAAACAGCACCACCGGTGATTCCTCCGCCTATGGGTCCTACGTAGAGCGCAAGTACCTCATGTCGCTCGCCCTCCAGACCATCGCACACTATCCCGTCTTCGGCATTGGTACTCGGAACTTCCCCAGCTATTCGGGGATCTGGCGCGCTGTGCACATGACCTACCTCCAGATCGGCGCCGAAGGCGGCATCCCCGTGCTGGTCCTCTACCTCATGTTTTTTTGGCGCGGATTTGCCAACCTACGGGCCCTGCACAAGAAGAAGAATCTCGATCCTGACGTTGTTTTGTTCATCGGAGCATTGCAAAGTACTCTGGTGGGCTTTGTCGTGGGTGCCCTGTTTGCGCCCGAAGCCTACCAGTTCTTCCCCTATTTTGCCGTGGCTTTTACGGCAGCCTTGTTGCAGACCGTCAAAGAGCAAGAACAAGAACCCGGCACGGCGCTTCCGCCGCCGAAAAAGCCGCGTCACTTTCTGGAGGTTTATGCCGATCGCGAGACCACCGGCGCAGTCTTTCCCGTCTACTGACGTGCAGGCGATTTTGCGTCGCCCCGCTGACGGCCCGAACCTTGACAGCCGCCTGTGTGCCCACATTCGCAGGTTCGCGCCCTCGCCCGGGAGCCTGCAATGAAGATTACGACCCCAGACGCGCCGGAGACCCGAGGATGGGATCGCCGTTCCACTGGCCTGCTGCTTTGCGTGCTGGTGATAGCGATCGTGGCCATCGTTCGCGGCATCCGCGTTGGCGAGTTCAGTTATAACGTGGATGAAACCCAGCACGCGGTCACTGGGCTCTACGTTGCCGATCTGGTTCGAGACCATCCTCTTGCTCACCCGGTGCAGTACACCTACCGCTACTACGCGCAATATCCAGCGCTCTCCGGAGTCATCCACTGGCCGCCACTTTTTTATTGCTTTGAAGGCCTGTTTTTCTTGACCTTGGGCCCAACGGTAGTGGCCGCGCGGTTGACCATTCTGTTTTTTGCCCTGCTCGGTTTGGTCTTCTGGTTCCTGCTGGTGCGGGAGCTTTTGGACGACTGGGCGGCCGCATTTTCCGCCGCGTTGCTCGCTTTGCTGCCTTCCGTGCTCTTGTTCGAAAAAACGGTGATGCTCGAAGTTCCATTACTTGCATTCTGCATTGCCGCGAGTTTCTTTTGGATCTCTTACCTCCTCAAGGGCATGAAATCCACCATCTATTGGTTTGCCCTCTTCGCCAGCGCAGCCCTCCTGACCAAGCAAAACGGAATTTATCTGGCCGCATTCTGTTTTCTGTCAGGCCTTTTCTGCGGTGGCTGGAAGCTGTTTCTGCGCAAGGAAGTGCTGCGCGCCGTGGCCATTTGTTCCTTGCTGGTTTTACCTTTCTATGCGCTCGTGTATGCCGTCCATTGGAAAACCATTGCCATGGATCTGGGTGAAAAAAGCAACGGAGCGAGCGCCCACCGCTGGCTCTTCTATCCCAAAGCCCTCCCCGGCCAATTGGGTTGGGTCCTCCTGGGCCTGGGAGTCCTCGGCATTCTGACCAGTTGGACCTGGGCGAAGGCCAAGGTCGCTGGGATCATGTTGAGTTGGATTGTAGCTTGTTATGTGACCTTGACGCTCATAGGGCACAAGGAAGCTCGCTACGTAATCTACTGGATACCTCCGTTTCTATTTTTTGCTTCGGGATTGCTGTGTTGCTTCTTTCGCAAGCCGTGGCTCAAGCTGGCGGCATCGGCCGCCGCCGTGGTTGTGCTCGGGGCAACAATGGTGTCCGCTTGGTCGTTTCACCGCCCCTACGTGACCGGATTTGCCGCGGTCCCGAAGAAGATTCTCGAAGAGAGCAAATCCGCCGTCATTCTCTATGATGGGCCGCTGCCCGGCAATTTCATCTTCTTCATGCGCGCGGAGGATCCCAGCCGGCGATTCCTGGTCTTGCGCAAGGCCCTCTACGCCTCCCAAATCAAGAAAAGCGGCGGCAGCGTCGAGTTGGTTCACAGCCCGCAAGAGATCGAAGACTTGCTCCGCGAGGATGGGGTACGATTCATTGTTGTCTCGGACCATGTTCCTCTTACTTTTGAGTCGCAGAAAATGTTGCGGGACCTTTTGCAGACTCCTTCTTATAAAGAGCTGGGCAGATTTCCGATAGGAGGAAACGACCTGTCTTCTCCGGATAGCAGCCTGGTTTTATACGAGAACATGAAGTGGACGCCGCCCACGGGAAAGTATCTGCGAATTAAGATGTTGACCATGTCCCATGACATCGTTATTCCGTGGGACAGTTTTGGCGCTCTGCAAACCAAGTAGCGGCGGCCGCGCGAGCCGCAACATTTCCTGGAGGTTTATGCCGATCACGGAGCCACCGGCGCAGTCTCCCCTCGCTGACGACTTGCAGGCAATCTTGTGTTGCCTCGGCTGCGCCGCGAAACTCGACACCGACCATGCCGGAGGATTCCTCTGTCCCGCCTGCAAGCGCGCCTATCCCAACGTCCAGGGCATCGCGCGCTTTGTGGACGCCCAACACTACGCCGCCAGTTTCGGCTTTCAGTGGCATCGTTATCAGAAGACCCAGCTCGATCATGACGAACTTCGCGAATCCGAGCGCCACTTTCTGTCCAAGACCGCTCTCCGCCCCGAGGACCTCCAAGGCAAACTCGTTCTCGACGTCGGTTGCGGAATGGGGCGCTTCGCCGAAGTTGCCACCCGCTGGGGCGCGCGCGTCGTCGGCATCGACCTCAGCTCTGCCGCCGAAGTTGCCGCCAAAAATCTTGCCGGCCGCGACTTTGCCGCTTTCCAGGCCGATGTCTTTGCCCTGCCTTTCGCTCCGGAAAGCTTCGACGTTATCTACAGCATCGGCGTGCTTCACCACACTCCCGATTGTGAAGCCGCCGTCAAAACGCTGGGCAAATATCTGAAACCCGGCGGTCTGCTCGCCGTCTGGCTCTATAGCGGATACAACAAGTGGTATCGCTGCAGCGATTTCTGGCGCCGCTTTACCCACAAGATGAAGCCCGAGAACCTGCATCGCATTTTGAAAGTTGCGGTCCCGTTTTTCTACAACTTGAATAGGGGCTTAAGGCGCGTGCCTCTGGTAGGTCGTCCGATCGCGGGTGCGCTTCATTATGTGTTCCCGGTGAACCGCCAGAAAGATCCGGAAGCCCGCATGCTCGACACCTTCGACTGGTATTCTCCCAAGTATCAGTCGAAGCACACCTACGAACAGGTTTTCAAATGGTATGTGGCGATGGGCATGGAAGACATGCGCGTCGGCGAGATTGCGATAGCGGCAAGAGGCCGCAAACCGGCGAAAGGACACTAACCGGCAAATCCAGCCCCGGAGGCGCGAACCAGCTTAGCCCAGCGCTTCAGCGCTGGGAAACGCGGAAGAAATGATTTAAGTCCCGGAGGGACGACCCAGGTCTCAATCGTACTCTTTGGGCGCTGGCCATCGAGAGAAGTTTATATTTCGCTCGAACCTGAGCCCGAGAACTCGGAAGGAAACGACTAAACACCATGTGCGGAATCGCCGGCGTAGTGAGCGCAACTCGCGAGAGCAATATCACCGAATCTCTCGTGCGCCACATGTGCGACCAGATCGTTTATCGCGGCCCCGACGATGAAGGCATTTACGTCGCCGACGGCGCCGGCCTCGGCATGCGCCGCCTCTCCATCATCGACCTTTCCGGAGGCCATCAGCCCGTCTTCAACGAAGAACGCACCTCATGGATCGTTTTCAACGGAGAGATTTATAATTTCCCCGATCTTCGTCCCCAACTCGAAAGCCGCGGCCATAGCTTCCGCACACATACCGATACCGAAGTCATCATCCACCTCTACGAAGAAATGGGCGCCGATTGCTTCACAAAACTGCGCGGCATGTTTGCCCTTGCCATCTACGATAAGACCAAACGCAAGCTCACCCTTGCCCGCGACCGGCTCGGCAAGAAACCGCTGCACTACGCCCTCCACAACGGAAACCTCTATTTCGCTTCCGAAATCAAATCTATCCTGGCCGTCGCTCCCGAACTCGCCCAAGTGAACTCTCAAGCTCTGCTCGAATATCTTTATTACGGCTACGTCCCCGATCCCATCACCGCCTTCACCGGAATTCATAAGCTATCTCCCGGGCACCTCCTCGAATTTCAGGACGGCAGTATTCACATCCATCAATACTGGGACCTTCCCGAATACAACACCCACGCGCCCAAGAACGAAGAAGAATGTCTGGAAGAATTAGAGCGGCGTTTATTGGAAGCGACCAAAGTCCGCCTGATCTCCGACGTTCCTCTGGGCGCGTTTCTCAGCGGAGGCGTCGATTCCTCCACCGTGGTTGCAATGATGGCGCGCGCCAGTTCCGGGCCGGTCAAGACTTTTTCCATCGGTTTCAAGAAATCGGACTTCAACGAATCCCACTACGCCCGCGTCGTCGCCCAGAAATTCGCGACCGATCATCACGAGATGATTCTCGATCCCGACGTAGTCCAGACCGTCGAACACCTCACCAGTTCGCTGGAAGAGCCGTTCGGCGACTCTTCCATGCTCCCGACTTACTACGTTTCGCAGATGGCCCGCCAGCATGTCACCGTCGCTCTCTCCGGCGACGGCGGCGACGAAATGTTTGGCGGATACGATCGCTATCGCATCCACGCCGGCCGCCGCATCTTCGAACACATTCCCGGATGGGCACGCGAGTTTTTCCGCGACCAGGTTTTTCCGCGTTTGCCCAACGGCATGCAGGGCCGCAAATTCAGTTACAACGTTTCCTTGCCCTGGCAGGAACGCTACATCGACCACATGGCTTTTCTGCCCGCGTTCGAGCGCGACATGCCGCTGCTCTCCCGCGATTTTCGCGAGATACTCGACCGCAGCGACGATCCCGCCAATGTTTTGCGCCGTTACTTTGCGCAGGCGCCCGCGAAAGATCCCGTTGATCAGCTCCTCTACGTTGATACCAAGACGTACATGGTCGGCGACATTCTCACCAAGGTTGACCGCATGAGCATGTTGAATTCGCTCGAAGTCCGCGTCCCCATCCTCGATCATGTCTTCGTCGAATGGGTTGCTGGACTGCCATCCGAGTGGAAGCTGCGCGGCAATCGGCAAAAATATATTTTCCGGAAACTCGCCGAGCGCGTTGGAGTGCCGCGCGAAGTGCTCTATCGCCAGAAGCAGGGATTCTCCCTACCGCTCGTGCACTGGATGCGCCACGAACTCAAAGACATGTTGATGGTCCTGCTCGAACCCCGCACTCTGGACCGCGGCTACTTTGACGCCGACGGCGTGCGCAAACTAATGGACGACCATCTTCTCCGCGGCAAAACCATGACCGGACGCATCTGGCGTCTGCTGATGTTCGAACTCTGGCATCGCAACTTCCTGGAAAAATTCATCAAGCCAGCTGGCCTCTTCTCTCTGCCCGTGGTCGCCGACTCCCGCCGCCACGTGCCCAGTTCCACCACGCCAACTTCCGCTCCGGTGGGAGGATGATCGAGTGCCAGCCAGCCTAAACGCGGTTCCGCCAGCCAATCTTTCCGGTCAGCCAAATAACGCAGAGCCCATCGTCGCTCAGACAATCAGTATTTTTCTGATGGTCAATACTTTTGAAACCGGAGGTTCCGAGCGCCAGTTCACCGTCCTCGCCCAGAATCTCACGCCGCCGCAATTCCAAACTCATCTCGGCTGCGTCAGCCGCCGCGGCCCGCTCGCCCATAACTTTCCCGACGCTGTCGAATTTCCCCTCGGCGGCAGCCTCTACGGATGGCAGTCCCTAGCCACGCGCCTCAACCTCGCTCGCCATCTCCGCCATCATCGCGTGCAAGTAGCTCACGCGTTCGATTTCTATGCCAATCTAACGCTGATTCCCGCCGCTAAACTCGCCCGCGTGCCCGTCGTCATCGGCAGCCATCGCCAACTGGGAGACCTGATGACGCCCGCGCAGTTTCGCGCCCAAGCCATTTCATTTCGCTGTTGCGATGCCGTGGTCTGCAACTCCCAAGCTGCCGCCGATCGCCTCCTAGCCAATGGGCTCAAGCCCGATAAGATCGCAATCGTCGGAAACGCAATGTCCGACGAGGCTTTCACTGCCGCGCCTGCGGCTTTGGCCAAGCGTCCCGGCGTCGTCCGCGTCGGCATGGTTGCGCGCATGAATCACCGCTACAAAAATCATTCCGGATTCCTGCGCATCGCCGCACAGATCCATCAGCGCATGCCGGATGTCGAATTTCTTCTGGTAGGCGATGGTCCGCTGCGCAAGGAACTAGAGAGTGAAGCCGCGAATCTCGGTCTCGGCGCGTCCGCCATCTTTCTCGGTGACCGTCAGGATATGCCCGCGGTCCTCGCCTCCATCGACGTCGCGGTCAATACTTCGGATTCCGAGAGCTTGTCCAACGTCATTCTTGAAGCCATGGCCGCGGGTTTGCCCACAGTTGCGTACAACGTCGGCGGAAATCCCGAACTGCTCAATCAGGATCGCGGAGCGCTGATTCCCGCCGGCAACGAAGCTGGCTTCGTGGATGCTCTCCAGAATGTTTTGACCGATTCCGGGCAACGCCAGCAACTGGGCCGCAACGCCCGACAGTTTGCAAAAGAAAACTTCAGCCTCGATCGCGTGCGCCTGCGCTACGTGGAACTCTACGTCAAGCTTCTCCAACAAAAGCGCGCAAGGAATTCCGCCGCATGAACAAAAGTCCGTCTGCAGAATCGCTCTACCGTGCCGTGACGCCAAGTTGCTCCACGAGCGCCGCGGCAAAACGTTCCGTGTTCCGGGCCATGTCGTAATCGCGCACCACGCGGGCCCGCGCTTGCTTCCCGATCTGCGCGCATAGTTCCGGCGACTGCAAAAGATGGCGGATCGTCTGTTGGAGGTCCTCCTCATCGGCCACAGCGAAGAGCATTCCGTCGACCCCGTGCTCGATCAATTCCGGTATGCCTGTGATGCGGGGCGCTACACACGGTATCTGCATCGCCATGGCTTCCATCAAAACCATCGGAATGCCTTCCGCGAGACTGGGCAACACGAACAGATCCGTTTCTGCGTACATCGCCATGAGCCCAGCTTGGTCGACCCAGCCGGCGAATTCCACGTTCGATGAGATTCCCAGTCCAGCAGCGCGATTCTCCAGCCACGCGCGATCGGGCCCGTCGCCGACCAACCGCAAATGCGCCGAGCGACCCTCCGCGTTCAAGGCCGCGATCGCTTCGAGGAGCAATCCCTGGCCTTTCTCCGGCGCCAGACGGCCCACGCACAGGAGTTGCGGCGTCGAGGAAGCGGTTCGCTGTGATCCCGGCGCAAACTCGGTCGCGTCGATGCCCAGCGGAACGTAGATCAGCTTTGGCCATTCACTCCTAGCGCAGGAAAGCATTAGCTGGCCGCGTCCGTGGCGGCTGATCGAGCGCACGAAGAGCGATCCCTCTATGCGCTCGGCCAGATGCGTGCCCACAGGATCATGCAATTCCCCGAAGCCGTATACTCCAAACGACATCGTCACCGGAAACGTATGCGCGGCGATGAGCGCGACACTGGCGGAAAAACTCGCGTGCACGTGCACAACCTTGCATTGCCGCATGCGCCGTCCGACCAGAATCGCCTCCGCAAAATACGCCAGATGATAGGCCACTCGTTTAGGGCTGAAGCCCGCCAATCCGAGGGTGAAAATCAATCCTCGCAAATATCGCAGTGGATGCCGGAGGAACTCGCCCAGATTCAAGAGCGCAACCTTCGCAGCCGGCACTGCCTTGACGTAATAAGTGCGCGCCATTTCTTCGCGTTCCACCGGGCTCAGCTTTTCAACGGGACGATCGGGCGGGCTGATCGACACGACCGGAACTTCGAACCCCAGGTTTCGCAGATGCCGCACTTCAGCCAGCAGGTAGCTATGATTGATGGCCGGATATTGGCCAACCAGATAGAGTAACTTTGTCGGCTCACGCATGTGCCGCTCGCTCGGCCGCGACCACGGCGGCAATTCCATCGGCCAACGAAGTGCGCGGACGCCAGTCGAGCTCCGCTGCGGCGCGCGACGTGTCAGCCACAACATCCAGGATTTCTCCGGGACGCGGCTCGCCCGTGCTCACCACCGGTTTCGAGACTCCGGCAGCTTCATTAACCAATTGGGCAACTTCCGCCACGCTCGCCGAGCGGCCGCTGCCCATGTTATAGACGCCGCGAATTCCGGGCCGTAATGTGGCCACGAGAAATGTGACAGCGTCCGACACGTAGAGATAGTCACGCTTGGGGCGCAGGTCTGCTACGCGCACCTCGGTCGCGGATGGATCGAGCACCTGGCGCACAATCGACGGAATCAGGAATGAAGACCGCTGTCCTGGGCCGTAGATGTTAAAAGGACGCACGATCACCAGCGCGAGTCCGAAGCGCTGCTCATAGAACTGCGCCGTTTCTTCGGCGAGGAGTTTCGTGTGAGCGTAGGGATTCGCGGCTGACAAAGGATGGTCCTCCGCAATCGGCAATCGTTGCGGCTCACCGTAGACGTAGGAACTTATCAGAGTCAGCGCGGCCTGATTCCGGCGGCAGTGTTCGAGAACATTCACCGTGCCCATCACGTTCGTGCGGTAAAACGCTTGTGGATTCTGCCAGCTGTCTGGCACGTAGTTCTTTCCCGCCAGATGAATGACGTGGCTGACGTTGTCCATCGGAAGCGCGCAATCGGCGATGTCTCCGCCGGCGCTCGAATGCGGTTGCACGGCGCGGCCTTGCGATTCCAGGGCCGCAACCAAGTGGCGGCCGAGAAAGCCTGTCGCGCCGGTTACGAGGATTTTATTTTTCATCCGGCAAGAGTTGCTGGCGACGCTCTTCAAACTCTTCCACGGCGCGCATGTAGTCGTCCACGCGGCCAATATCCAGCCAATAGCCGGAATAGCGTTCCACATGCACGGATTCTTTGTGTGCCAGCATGTCGAGCATCAGATCGTCAAAGCCAAACTTCCGTCCCATGGGCACGCGATCGAGCGCCGAGCGATTCACGATATAAATTCCCATGCTCACCAGGTATTGAATCTTTGGTTTCTCCTCGAATCCGGTGAGCCGGTTTTCGCTGGCATGAAGCACTCCGTAATCCACGATGTGCGTGCGTTCGGACGCGGCGATGGTGAATTGCCGTTTTTCGATGACGTGCTCCTGATACAGCTTTCCCATGGGCAGATCGGTGAGCACGTCGCCATTCATCAGCAAGAAAGTTTCCGGCAAGTCGGCGATCAGTTTCAGAGGAGCGATGGTGCTGAGAGGCGCGGTCTCGAGCGAGTAATCGATGGCGATTCCCCACTTCGATCCGTCGCCGCAAAAAGCGCGCACGATTTCCGCCTGATGGTTTACAGCAAGAGTAACGCGATCGAATTCCTGGCCCGCCAACTGGCGAAGTATTACTTCAAGAATGGGATACTCGCCGATGGGCATCAGCGGCTTGGGAAGCACGACCGTGTAGGGACGCAACCGGCTGCCCTTGCCTCCCGCCAACACCACCGCGCGCTTAGACATTGTAGAGGTCGCCTTTATACCGGCGCAGATTTTGCGGCTGGGTGAACCAGCGGACGGTGCGCTCCAAACCTTCACGCAGCGGAATCCGCGGCAGAAAACCGCAGGCGCCGCGCAGCTTCGAATTGTCGCACTTCAGCCGTTGCACCTCGCTCTTTTCCGGCCGCAATCTCTGCTCGTCGCACAGTACCTTGACGCTGGAGCCCATGATTTCGCCGATCATGAAGCTTCCGTGGTGGTGCTGGTTTTGAATCCATCCGGGCTGAACGACGAAGACTTTATCCAGGAAGTCGCCGCTAACGCTCCTGCCATGCAAAGCCAATACAAAGAGAACCTGCGGCGGGTGAATGACTCGATACTGGATGCGCAGAGCGCGGTCAATGAAAGTCCGAATGATCGCGGAGGCGCGGCGGCGCTGATGGATGCCTACCACCAGAAATCCATGTTGTTTGAGATGGCGATGGACCAGCCAATGCAATAATGTGAAGCTTGTCGGAAGATATTGTGCGACAAAGGTCAGTGGCAGCAAGTTCGGGGAGTCCGCTATGTTGAGTAAGAGCGCGGCAGCAGTCGTCACGGTCACCGTGATTCTGGCGGGGACGCTGGCAGCGCAAAACAAAAAGGAGTTCCACTTCACGGTGGGGCCGCGCGCGGGCGTGTCGGTGATGAATCCTTATGGTTCAATTTCCGTAAAGCCTTCGCAGGGTAATGCGGTTATCGTGACCGCAATTTTGCACTCCGACAAA
>CAVPYG010000084.1:0-6552 GCA_963709835.1 uncultured Acidobacteriaceae bacterium | reverse complement strand
AGCTCGTGGCGAAGGCGAGGTCCCGCTCGGCAACGTCCAATTCACCAAAGTTTGTCATCCCGAGCGAAGCGAGGGATCTGCATTTTGCGGCGGGCTGCGGTCCCCCGTTTCTCTCCGGATGACAATTCATGCGGGAAGCACCGCTGCGGGACGGACCGCCAAGCGATGGGGCGCTTCTACTCTCCTCCGATGCGGAACCTCAGGCCGGCGCGGAAGTTCGCCGTCAGCGCCGGATATCCCACCACTTCGTTGTAGTGATCGTTGAAAGCGTTCGCAACATTCGGCGTATGCCGTGATTCGCGAATTGATCGCATACCATCCGCCCAGATCGACGCGGGCGTAGCCGGCGGCGTGGTAGAAGTCGTTCGGGGTGTACAGAAAAGCATCGTCCGGGCGGCGTCCCACGAAGCTTCCTCCCAGATTTGCGCCCCAGCGCGTCCCCAGATAGCTGAGGAGCGTAGTTGCCGAATGCTTGGGGCGGCGGAGCAAGGGATCTCCCGGAGCATACGGAAAACTGCAAGGACTTGCCGGCGTACACGTGCGGATTTTCGAGTATCTCAGTCGAGGTATAGGTGTAGGCCGTGGTCAGCGACAATCTTCGATCGGATCCTTCCTTGCAGCTCAACTTCGGCGCCGTGAGCGAAAGATTGTTCCAGGTTGAAAAACTGGTACTCGCCCGAAGGAGTGGGTATAGCCTCAATCTGATCGTGAAAGAGATTATTGAAGTAGGTTGCGTCCAGGGCCCAGCGGCCTGCAAAAAACTTCTGGTCGAAGCCGGCTTCGAAGGCTCGCGTGCGTTCCGGCAACAGGCCGTGGTTCGGGGCGTAGTAATATCCAACATCGCCAAAAGTCTCGTAGAGGGCGGGTTCCATAAATCCGGTGGCATAGGAAAAACGCAAGCGCGTGCCAGAAAACAATCTCTCCGCCGCGTAACGCCAGCAGAGTCAGCGCAACCCGCGGCACGCCCGTATTGCCGTAGGCGCTGCTGTGAACGAAGCGCCCGCCCGCGATGGCCGAGAGCCTGCCCAGCGTGAACTGCTGTTGCACGTAGGCATCCTGATCCAACCGCTGCCCGGGAGCGGGAGGAGGGAAATCCAGGTCGTTCACAACGCCGGTTTCATTTTCGACGCGATATCCGAAGGTGCTGTGCGCCCAGGTGCGCTCCGAGTAGTCGCCCTGATATTCGAATCCCACGCGGTTGACGTGGGTGTCGTAGGTATCCGGATAGTCGTCGTAGCTGGCGGGATTGCTGTTCAGATTCACGTCGGTGTAGCGGTAGAGGGAGTCGAAGCCGGTGAAGCGGTGCTGCCATCCCGAAGGCGCTGCCACGGTGAGTTCCACGCTGCCGAGAATGTTGTTCGTGTGCGACCATTCGCTGGGATCGGGAGCCAGAAGCGGATCGCCGTTGAAATCCCACTCCCCCGGAACTCCGGTATAGCTGTTGGAGTGGCGGACGTGCACTCGCAATCGCAACTTGGTTGGTAATCGCCGCGCCGACATTCGCGCCCTGGAGCGATTCCGAGTATGCGTCGTTCACGCCCTGGCCGTTGCTGTTGAACTGGTCGCCAAAGAAGTTGTAGTCGAAACGCCCGTCGGCGCCAGCCAGAGACGCGTAGCCGTTGGCGGTTCCGAAATTTCCTCCATCGGCGCCAAAGCGCAGTTCGGGGATGGGAGTGCTTCCGGTGCGCGTCCACACCTGCACCACGCTGGTCATGGCGTCGGAGCCGTACAAAGTGCTCTGCGCGCCGCGCACAAATTCCACGCGGTCGGCTTGCGCCAGGGGCAGCGTGCCGAAGTCAAACGTTTCGCCGGGATTATCGACGGCAACGCCGTCGACGATCACTTTGTTGTAAGTGGACTCGCCGCCGCGAACAAAGAGAGACGAGATTCCGCCGCGCTGCCCGGCGGTATTCACGACCGCGCCGGGCAGAAAACGCATGGCATCGTCCGCGTCAACCGGCTGCATCACTTGCAACTGCTGGCTGCTCAGAGTGTCAACCTCGGCGCCAGCGGCCTGGCTCGGAACGGGCGTGCGGGTCGCGGTCACGACCACGGTTTCCGCCGCTGTCGCCACGCGCAGCTTGATGGTGATGGAGTCAGCGGTTGCGGAGAGGTCCCACGTCTCTGGCGCGAAGCCCGGGGCCAGCACCTGGATGCGATAAGCGTTGGATGGCGCCTGGGCAAAAATCGCGAGCCCTTCGGCGGACGTGCTTTGCACGGCCAGCGCCGCGGGCCTGGCCACTTCGAGCAATTGCACCTCGGCGCCGGAAACGACGGCGTCTTGAGGATCGACAACTTTGATTTTGATTTCGGCGGAAGCGGTGGACGACAGAAGAATGGTTGTCAAAAAAATGGTGGGCAGAAAAGAAACACGGACGAATACTTGAGAAAATCGCATGGCACGTCTCCTTTATCGCGCGAAAGGGGTTAGTGTGGTTGGTTCGCGCCGGTCTCCTGGCTTTGCGAGTCAGGATGCGGACTTTCGCTCGAATGAGCTTTGGCCCAGCATCCGCAACTACAACCGGCCTTCCCAGGTTGTCCTTTTCAGGGCGCCCCAGTGGCCGATTGCGATTTCCTCGCTTACAGTTGCGCGGCAGCGCGGGATTTTCACCCGCTTCCCATAGCGCCGGCTTGTCGCCGGCCTACGATCATGCGCGAACCCAATTTGAGAAAGAACGAAAAATGCAACGCAACAAATCTAAAGGGCAGCGCGATACAAAGTCAAACGCTCGCCCTTGATCTTTGCAGGATGTCCCGCAAATTTGCGATATAAATTTGGATTCTCATCCTGACCCTGAGCGCAGCCGAAGGGGAAGGATCCATGCATTGTGCACGCGCCCGCGAAATGTAGGGATCCTTCGCTTCGCTCAGGATGACAGTGTGGAGTTAGGCGGCGGACTTGCGGGACGCACACGCTAGCGATTGAGGAGGGGGAACTCCGCCGATCCGACACGCTCAACATGCTCCTCGGCGAAGCGAGTGACGCGCTCGAGCGCAGCCTGCAACTGGCGGTGGAAGTCCGCCATTTGCGCGTCGCCGGTATCGGCGGGAACTTGCATCTTGGCGCCGATGCGTACCAGCGCCTTGGAAAACGGCTTCGGAATCATCAGCGCATCCCAGGTATTCAACACCCAGGCGTCACTGAGCGCCACGTAGAACGCCGCCATCGGCATGCCGCTCATCCGCGAGAGCAGCACCGGCCCCGGCTTGGCCACGAACCTTGGGCCGCGCGGCCCGTCGATCGTGAACACGACCGAAGCGCCCTGTTGCAATCGGTCTCTCAATCCGAACAGGGCTTGCGCGCCGCCGCGACTGCTCGATCCGCGCACCGCAACGAAGCCAAATTTTTCCATGGTCCGGGCGATGTATTCCCCGTCGAAGCTGCGGCTGATCATTACGGCGATTCCGGTCTTTCTCCATATCCACGCGCTCGGGAACACGGCCCGATGCCAGAAGCAGTAGATGACCGGCTTTTCGAAAATCGCGTCCGGAGGCGAAGGCGGCTCTTCCCACGATATTGAATAGCGGAGAGTCGAAGCGATGAGCGAAATCACCATGTAATTCGCCCGACAGATCAGCCACAACAGTATTCGTTGGCGGAGCGAGAAACGGGGAGTTGGCGGGACGGCGGGCGGCTGAGGCTCGACAGCGGCAACAGAAGAACTCACGCCGCTATTGTATCCGGACGGGAAAGGTTTACGGTTTAACTGAAAACTGACGACTGAAAGCTGACAGCGGCTAGTTTTCCAGATAAGCCGCGATCCACTCTTTGAGCCGATACCGCCGCTCGTCGTTCGCGTCAAAGCGGACCCCGAAGCTCTGGTTGGGTTTCTTCCAGACGACCTGCCCGCGCACCCAGACGCGCGGCAGCGTCAGCAAAGAGAACGTCACTTCCACTTGACTGCCCATTTCGGGCGAATGATTTCCCTTGAGCGACATTCCGCCCGCACTGATCTCCTGACTGGTGGCGGTGATGCGGCCGCCGTCGGCCAATGCGATTCCCACTTCGGTCATCACCGGAACACGCACGTAGCGGCGGAATTCGTGCAGCACCAGCATCCGCGTCGAGCGGACCAACTTCATCGCCTCCGACCGCTCCAATGGTTCATGAAACACGGCGTTGAGGCATAATTTCGAATAACGCATCGCATCCTGCGCCGTGCCGCCGAGACCGTAAATAATCATGCGGCTGTTGGAAGCCGACTCGCGCGCGATCTCGATGATGCTGCCGTCGGTTTGCGCCAGCGACAAAACGCAGGCTTCGAATTTTTCGCGCCGCAACCGGCCCGTATCTTCGCGGCCAATCGCGACCGTTTCGATGCCATAGTGGCGGAAACACTCGGTGATCAGATTCGCCGACGTTCTCGGGCAAGTCAAAGAGCGCGACGCGCCCGGCGGCGCTTTTTCGATGAGCGGGAAGTGGGGCGCGAGCAACGCCAGCCGAAATAGGCATAAGTCCCAAGCGATTAACTCCTCTGAAACCCCATTCTGGCGCGGCCTTTGACCGCTGTATAGGTTTCGGAAGGTCGTGGGCCATGTCCCAAAGTGCCATCGCGGAGGCTGTACCTTGATCCGTCCCGCTTACGCCCTTTCGTTTCCCGGCGCAGCGGGTTGTTTGGCGTGTAGAGACGGGGCTTGCCCCGTCTCCTTTGTACGCGGCAGGAAGCACGGCCCGCCGCGCCTCTCCGGGAACGGATTTCGGGCACGATTTTCCGGCAATCTGCGCGGCGGCGGCTCGGTTCAGGTAAGATATTCGCATCCTTGCACGTGTAGCCGCAGTTAAAAAAATGATTACTCTAAATGACATCCAGTCGGCCCTGGGCCGTATTCGCAACTCGATCTACCTGTCTCCCTGCGCCCGTTCGGAGACCTTCTCGGCTTCCACCGCCAACGACGTTTATCTGAAACTCGACAACCTTCAGCGCACGGGCGCTTTCAAAGAGCGCGGCGCGCTCAACAAGCTGCTCTTGCTGAGCGCCGAAGAACGCGCCCAGGGCGTGATCGCGGCCTCGGCCGGAAATCACGCGCAGGGAGTCGCCTACCACGCCGGCAAACTCGGCATCCGCGCGCAGATTTGCATGCCGCTGCCCACGCC
Organism: uncultured Acidobacteriaceae bacterium; assembly: GCA_963709835.1. Classification (GTDB taxonomy): domain Bacteria; phylum Acidobacteriota; class Terriglobia; order Terriglobales; family Acidobacteriaceae; genus Acidiflorens. Next base: position 1,457 of record CAVPYG010000084.1, on the reverse strand, counting down.
GCTGATCAAGGTGTCGGCGACACGCGGCTACGGGGCCGATGTGACCCTGTATGGCGCCAACTACGACGAAGCCTGCGAAGAGGCGCTCCGGCGCAGCGCGGCTGAGCATCTCACTTTCGTCCATCCTTTCGATGACGACGACGTCATCGCCGGGCAGGGCACCATCGGACTCGAGCTTCTTGAGCAGCATCCCGACCTCGAAGCGGTCGTCGTCCCCATCGGAGGGGGCGGCCTGATTGGCGGCATCGGCTGCGCGTTGAAAGAGTCGAACCGCAAGATCCAAGTTTTCGGAGTGCAGCCTTCGCGGCTGCCATCGATGAAAGTCGCCGTCGGCGAAGGCCAGCCCGTGACCCTGGCGGCGGCCTATACTATTGCCGATGGCATTGCCGTCCGGCGGGCCGGCGAACGCACCCTGCCGTTGGTGCAGAGATATGTGGACGACATCGTCACCGTCGAAGAGGAAGAAATAGCCAACGCCATTCTGCTGCTGCTGGAACGCGAGAAGACTCTGGCCGAAGGCGCAGGAGCGGCAGCACTGGCGGCGCTGGTCAACCGCAAGCTGCCGCTGGTGGGAAAGAAAGTCGCCGTGCTGGTGTGCGGCGGAAACATCGACGTCACCCTGCTCTCGCGCATCATCGAGCGCGGCCTGGTCAAAGACGGACGCCTGGTGCGCCTGCGCGTCCACCTGCCCGACTATCCCGGTGCCCTCAACCGCCTGACGTCGATCCTGGCGCAGCATCGCGCCAATATCGTCGAGACCGACTACGATCGCGCTTACCACGGCGTGGGACTGGGTGAGACGGCCATCGAAATCACCATGGAAACCCGCGGCCCCGACCACATCGCCGAAATCATCTCGGCGTTGAGCGCCGCCGGATATACGCAGGAAAGGGTGATGTAGGGACCCTTCACCGCCGAGACGCCGAGGACTTGGAGAATATTCTCATCTTTGTCGTCGTCATCCTTAGCGAAGCCGAGCCATAAGCGAAGCGCGTGGCTCGGCGGAGTCGAAGGACCCCTACCGGTCGAACGCCGCCAATTTTTAAGTGCCCGCTCGCTCCAAATTTCACGCTGAGCAAAGCTCCCGCGAAACTGATTCTTTGAAATCCACACGCTGTTTACTCTTAAGGTATTAACCCGTGTTTACTACCACCCCCTCCCCCCCCTGGTCTTGTGGAATCATAGGGATAGAGGGAAAAGTCCTACCCGGTCTTTGATTCTAAAGGACTTATATCAAAGTATTCCGGAATAAGGACTTAGCTCTAAAACTTCACCTAAAATGAGTTTGGGGCAGATTCGAGGGCCGTCTTGGTGACGGACGAACCTCGAAAGTGCCCCAATCAGATCTCTAGTAGTTATGGTCGCGCGAGGTTGGTCTTATGTCAATGGAATTCGATCATAGATAGTCTGTGATGAAATGGAACGACGGCGGACACTCTTGTCCGCCCGCCTCAGGA
>CAVPYG010000083.1:0-45919 GCA_963709835.1 uncultured Acidobacteriaceae bacterium | reverse complement strand
CTGTCCAATTCGAGCGCGTCCATGAGACGGAGCGCGGCCGGCGCATTGTGGGCGGAGAAACCGAGATGGCGGACCTTGCCCTCTTTCCGGCCGCAAAAAACGTCTCCGCAGCTCCAGCCGGCGCGAGAATCTTGTCGACATCGTCCATCGAGCCGACGGCGTGAAACTGGTAGAGATCCACATGATCGGTGTGGAAACGCCGGAGGGTGCGCTCCAACTCCTCGCGCGCACCCTTGGCGTCGCGGTGCATCGTCTTTTCCGCCAGGAAGACCTTGCTGCGATAGGGCCGCAACGCTTCCCCGAGTTTGAGTTCCGCTTCACCATCGAAGTACGACGGGGCGCAATCGAAGTAATTCACGCCTCGGTCGTACGCGCTTCGGCCACGCGGCGCGAGGCCTCCTCCTGCGGAAGACCACAAACCACGATGCCGCCGAAGGCGATGATGGAGAGGTCGATTCCATTCTTGTAAGGGCGGCGGGGCAGAGGCGTCATCCGGCCATATGCGGCCGTGGCTGTCAACGCCGCGGCGGCGCCAAGAAACTCGCGACGATCCATAGGTCAGTTCCTCCTGCGCATTGTAGCCAGCGGGAAGCGCGCACGCAACAATTGCTGCTCAGGGTAGCACGGGAGCGGTTACCTAAGGGAATCCGGGAACATTTGTGCTCTGTTTGGTGTCCTTATAATCAGACTGGCGCGAGTGGGTAGAGGCTCCGTCGATTGAGTGGTGGCTTGAGTGGGAGGTGCACTATGCTGACGAAGCGCCGACCGAATCAGCTGATCAGCACCATCAACGTCGCTGGCTTTGCGGGCGTCATGATTGTGCTGTTGTACCTCTTCATGCCTGTGGAATACCACGGGCAGCGAGGGGCGTATGTCGATTATCCGAAAGTGGGCCATCCCGTTTCCATGCCACACGCGAACCGAGAAGATGCCTTAGTAATCACCATATCTCGCGACGACAAAGTTTTCTTCCGTAATGATCCAGTAAGGCTCGACGATTTGCCCGCAAGAATTCTGGAAGGCGTCAAGCAAGGCGCGGAGAAAAAGGTTTACATCAAGGCTGACGCCAGGGCGAAGTACGGGTGGGTTGCCGAAGTTCTCGAGAATGTACGTTCTGCGGGGATTGAGAAGATTGCCTTCCTGGTCGATCAGCGCCGAGCGCCAACGCCGAATCCGTAGCGCGAAGCCCGCTCATACGCTAAGAACGAAGGGGCGAGGCACCCGCAATTCTCCCAGTTACAAACGTTTTTTGAGACTGCGTTCCACGTTTCGATGGCCGTGAAGGATGGAGACCACCTGCAAGGGCTTGGTCTCTGGCCGATAGACGATGAGATAGGAATAGACTGGGAGGAACTTCACCGCTTCGTCCGTTAGATTCTCACTCCAGTGTCCGGCCCCCGGCGTTCTTGCCAAGAAAAGAATCTTATCGCGGATGACGGATTCCACACGGTCCGCGACGGCAACGCTGCTTTGTGTTTTGAGATAACGCCAGATTTGGACGAGATCGAGAGCGGCCTCGGGCGCGAGGACGTAACGCGCGTTCATTCAGGCTTGGCTTTCAAATCCGACAGGTAGGCGTCGAGCCGGTCTTCGGGAATGCCCTCGCCCCGGTCGAGTTGGGCGGAGCCGCGCCGGATTTTTGCATTGTTCTCCTCGCGGTTCTCCAGGAGCCAGCGGTCCTGTTCCTCCTGCGTCTCGAGCAGGCGGAGCAGGACTTCCTCGATACTAGCGGATCCGGTCGCCTGGAACTGTCTCTGAATTCTGGCCTCCAGGGCCCGGTCGCGGATTTCGATATTCATTTTCGGCTCCTCTGCCCCGTTGATTCCGGCTTTCTCTGTATCCTAGCCGACAGGCAGAAAATGTCAACGCCCGGCTGTTGTCCATGTCTTCGCGCATTGCCGGGCCCGAGTGCGGGACACGAGCGCCCCGTCGCCCATGCTATAATTTCAATTCGCCTGAACGTGATTACGTCGAGGCTGATCTGTGAATTCCTCCGCGGGCGGACCTATAATTCCGAGAACCAGCGCCAATCAAGATTTTTAGAGACGAGGTATAGCTATGTCCGGCCATTCAAAGTGGGCAACCATCAAGCACAAGAAGGGCGCGCTGGATGCAAAGCGCGGCAAGATCTTCACCCGGCTGATCAAGGAAATCGCGATGGCGGCGAAGTCGGGGGGCGATCCCGACATGAATCCGCGTCTGCGGACAGCGATCCTGGCGGCGAAGTCGGAGAACATGCCGGCCGACAACATCAAGCGGGCCATCCAGCGCGGGACCGGCGAGCTGCCGGGACTCACCTACGAAGAGTTTGTGCTGGAGGGGTACGGGCCCGGCGGCGTGGCTTTGCTGGCGGAGATTTCGACCGACAACCGCAATCGCACGGTGAGCGAGATCCGGCACGTATTTGGCAAGAACAACGGCAACATGGCCGCGGCGGGCGCGGTGGCGTATATGTTCCACAAGAAGGGCGACATCATCATCCCCAAGTCGGCGGCCAAGGAAGACGATCTGATGAATATCATCCTGGAAGCGGGCGGCGACGATTTGAAGGACGATGGCGAGAACTGGGAAATCCTGACCGAGCCTCACGCCTATGAAGCTGTGCTGGAGGCGGTGAAGAAGGCCGGCATCACGCCTCTATCGTCGAGCGTGAGTATGGTTCCAGACACCTTCATCAAGCTGGAAGGGCAGCAGGCGGCACAGATGATCCGGCTGATGGAAGCGCTCGAAGATAATGAGGATGTGCAGAACGTGCATGCCAACTTCGACATCGACCAGAAAGTCCTGGAAGAGATTGCGGGCTGAGTAGGATCGGGCCATCGGGTGATCGGGCCATCGGGTCATCTGAGGCGCGCGTTCGAGTTGCACTTTGCTCTGCTTTTGAATTTAGATCACCCGATGACCAGATGGCCCGATCACCCGATGGCCCGATCCCATCCCAAACGCTGACCGTTGTGCCGGAGTTTTCAACACTGTGGTGGAAATGTTTGTGGAAAAGCGGGTCTTGATTCTTGTAACCTTCTGTTAATAAATCTTTTTCAACAATGTGCACCGCATCGGGTGCTGATCGCATCGGGCCGATTTGATTTCCGTGAAGACACGTCTCGACAAGTTGGTGGTGGATCGAGGGCTGGCGCCGTCGCGCGAACGTGCGCGGGCGCTCATCCTCGCGGGGAAAGTACTGGTCAACGAGCAGAAGATTGAGAAGGTGGGCTCCTTGGTAGGCTCGGGCGCGAGATTGCGACTGCTGGGCGCGGACCTCCGCTACGTCAGCCGGGGCGGGCTCAAGCTGGAAAAGGCCCTGGAGCACTGGGGCATCGATTTGCGGGGCAAAGTCTGCCTCGACGTGGGCGCTTCGACCGGGGGCTTCAGCGACTGCATGTTGCAGCACGGCGCGGCGCGGGTGATTGCCGTGGACACCGGCTATGGCCAGATGGATTTCGGCTTGCGCAAGGACGCGCGCATGCGGCTGCTGGAGAAAACCAACGCCCGCTATCTCGAGCACGGCGACATCGGCGAGCGTGTCGACTTCATCGCCATGGATGTGTCGTTCATCTCGGCCACGCTGGTGCTGCCGGCGGTGATACGAGCGACGGCAGGCGAGACCGAGCGCCAGATTGTGGTGCTGGTGAAACCGCAGTTCGAGGCGGGCAGCGAGATGGTGGGCAAGGGCGGAATCGTGCGCGACGAAGCGGCGCAGCTAGCGGCTGTGGCCAGGGTAGAGGCGGCGCTCCGGGACCTGGGATGCGAGGGGATGGAATGGATCGAGTCTCCCATCCTCGGCGGCGAAGGCAATCGCGAATTTCTGCTGCATGCGGAGATTTTGCCGCCTGGCGTCCGATGATTCGGTACAATCGGAAGTCCGGCGTGCCGCGGAGGGCCCGGTGACAACGGGAAAGATCTTTAGCACACGGGGCACAGAAGAACACAGAGGAACCCTAAATTCGAAATCTGTAAAAATGAAGTCCGAAAATATGACCGAGTCTTCACACAGCCCAGCGCGCCAGAAAACCGTTGCTATCGTTTCCAAGCCCAACCGTCCCGAACTGCGCGAAGCACTGCCGGCGCTTGAAAAATGGCTGCGGCAGCACAATTACGCGGTGGTGGTGGATGAGGAAAGTGGCGCTTATTATTCGGCGTCAACGGTGGTCGGGCGGAGCGAGTTGGCGGAACGGGCGCCGGATCTGGCTCTCGTTCTGGGCGGCGACGGCACGCTGCTCTCGGCGGCGCGCGCGGTGGCGAAAGTCGGCACTCCCATTCTCGGCGTCAATCTGGGCACGCTGGGGTTCCTGACCGAACTTCCACTGGCCGATCTGTATCCCGCGCTGGAGGCGATCGACCAAGGGCGGTACATCATCGAAAGCCGCTCCATGCTGAGTTGCTCGCTGATGCGCGGCGGCGAGGTGGTCGCCACGCACTCTGCGTTGAACGAGCTGGTGGTGAGCAAGAGCGCCATCGCGCGCTTGAATCACTTCGAACTTTTCGTGGACTCGGAGTTCGTTTCCAGCTACCGGGCCGATGGCCTGATTGTCGCGACGCCCACCGGTTCGACCGCTTATTCCCTGGGAGCGGGCGGGCCGATCCTCAAGCCGGATGTGAATGCCTTCGTCATCACTCCGGTTTCGCCGCACGGATTGACCCATCGCGCGGTGGTGGTGCGCGACACGGTGGTGATCGAAATCCAGGTCAAGACCGGTCAAGACGAAGCGTACCTGAGTCTCGATGGGCAAGTCGGCATGCCTTTGCGTGACAGTGATAGCGTCCGTTGCGTGAAGGCGGGACATCCGGCGCAGCTGTTGCGTTTTCAGAAAACGTTTTTCGAAGTGCTCGCCACCAAGCTCAAGTGGGGAGAACGGTGAGGGGCGAGGAAACTGGTCATTTGGGCCTCGTTCACCCACTCATTCGCAGGGAACGCGAGGCAATCCTCCTCCCTAGGTCTCGCTCACGCCCTGAGAATCTGTAGTCCCTTCCCCCCTACCCGCGGGAACATCGGGCTCAGCCCCTTTCGATGCATGTCGTTTTTTATGCCGAATCTTCATCGGCCCCATTTTTATGTGTGCGTCCTCCGACAACATGTCATATATGGCCTTCGCCAGATCCTCTTCATCGATCAAAATCCCTTCACGTTGATGAATCTCCCGACGAATAAGCCTCAGAACAGTATCGGAGTAGAGCGCTCGCCCCAAAGATTTTGCGTCAAGCGCCGTGTATTTCTTCCAGAAGTCTTCGTGCTCTCCCTTGCGGACGCTTTGTTCATGTAGCAGAGTCAGGCACTGTGCAGCCTTATCAATGTCGTCTGAGGCGAGATCAAGAGAAAAAACGGGCTCGGTTTCTATACCTTCTTCATCGGATAAGAAAAGATGGTAGAGGTTCCAGTTGACCCCATTCGTGAGGACAACCCAACGAATGTTCGACTCCGCGGCATAGGATTTTGCCTGTTCAATATGCTTGTCCTTGAGGTCGATCCCAGCGGCCTTCGCCTCGACAAACAGCTTGATGACGCCATCTATCTTCAGAGCCAAGTCTACATACTTGGTTTTAATCGGAAACTCACGTGTAATCTCAGTAAGTGGGTCATATCCGAGTACATCGTGGAAGACCATGACAATTCGCTCCACGGTGTCAGCTTCGTTCAGGTTGTCTTCCTTCGCTTTCCGGAGAATTGGAATGAGTTTTTTGAGGGGATGCCGAATATCCACGGGCATAGGTTACACTCCTTCCCAGGAGTATATACGCCGGAATGCGCAGTGGAGTAAATTACCGTGGTTACGTCGGAATGCCGGGTGTCCCACTCATTCGCGTACTTTGCGGCGGCTAAAGCCGCGTTCAAAGAAAGCCTGTGACCGCAGCGCTGAAGCGCTGCGCCACCCAAAATCATGAGTAAGATTGAGTTTTTCTGCTGGCTTCTTGGCCGTGCCGTTTCCAGTAGAATCAAAATCCGAACGGCCGGACGGCCGAGGGCGTCTGTCGTTACATCACCTTCCTACAGGTTTAGTGAAGTCGAAAACTTTCTTCGCGAATTCTGCCGGCAAAGTTGGCGTGGCGCCTGGGTGGGAGCAAACGTATCCTGCTACTTCGTTGGCGATAGTATTGATTTCGTCCAAGTCCATTTTTCGGAGCAGTCCCAGAACGAGCGCGGCAGTGAAGGAATCGCCGGCGCCCACGGTGTCGGCGACCTTCACCGGACGAGATGGGCAATCGGACCACTGGCCTTCGTTCTGCAGATAAAGCAAGCTGCCTTCGCGCCCCGCGAGTCAATGCGACCAGATGCAAGTTGAATTCCTGCGCGAGCCGGTCGATTTGATGTTCGGCCGATCCAGTCAGACTCAACATTTCCGCGAGGGCCGGCAGTTCGTCATCGTTCAACTTCAGCACGTTGGCCAGCCGGAGCGATTGCTCAATCACCTCGCGCGAATAGAACTGCTGGCGAAGATTGATGTCAAATACGCGCAACGCATTCTTGGCGCTGCCGCCACCAGTTGCTGAATCGTGGTGCGGGACGGTTCGCAACGCTGGGCAAGGCTGCCGAAGCAGATTGCATCCGCCTCGCGCGCGGCTGCGAGCGCCTCGGGCGTCGCGGCAATGCGATCCCACGCAACATTTTCCTGAATTGTGAAATGGGCCAGCCCATCGCCGGAGAGCACGACCTTCGCGATCCCTGTAGGCGCGACCTCATCCACTTGCACGGTGGTTTCGGGCAGGCCCATCGCGCGAAAGCGGCGAATGACTTCGCGCCCGTAGTCGTCATTGCCTACGCGCGTGATGAACATGGGTGCGCGCGCCGAGGGCGTGCGCATGATAGGCGAAGTTGGCTGGAGCTCCGCCCAACTGCGGGCCGGTGAGAAGCAAGTCCCACAGCACTTCTCCCAAGCCGACAACATTGAAGTCCATGGCGACCCTATGCGATGCCCAGTTGTTTCTGGATCTGCTCCAGCGGCACGCCCTTGGTTTCCGGGACCATCGTCTTCACCCAGATCAGTTGCAGAACCATCATGCCGGCAAAGAACGAGAACACGTAGCCGGGCGGGAAAGCGGTGACCATCTTGGGGAAAAAAGTCGTGAGCAAGGCGGCGAAGATCCAGTGCGTGAAGCTGCCCAGGGTCTGCCCTTCGGCGCGCTGCCGGTTGGGAAATATCTCGGAGATGAACACCCAGATGACCGCTCCCTGGCCGACGGCGTGGGCGGCGATGAAAGCGAAGATGCAAACCGGCACGATGGCGTAATGCTGCGGTGAAGAATGCCCAGGCCACCAGTCCGAGCGAAGCGATGTAGCCGAACGAGCCGATAAAGAGCAGGGTGCGGCGGCCCAGCCGGTCAATCAGCCAGAGGCCGACGAAAGTGAAAATCAGATTGGTGACGCCGATGCCGACGGATTGGAGCAGCGCGGCTTTCGCGCCCAGGCCGGTCAGTTCAAAAATGCGCGGCGCGAAGTAGAGAATCGCATTGATGCCGGAGAGCTGGTTGAAGAACGCAATGAGAATGGCCAGCAGGATCGGCTTGCGAAGACGGCAGCGTCCAGAAGTGTGCCGACGACGCTTTTTCCGAAGATGCGGCGACGATCTCGTCCGCCTCGGCTTCGATCTCGGCCTGCGAGGCTTCCGGCTCGATGCGTTGCAGGACCTTCAGACCCGGCCTCGCGGTCGCCCTTCCTGCCCAGAAGCCAGCGCGGGCTTTCGGGAAGGCCGAAGCAGAGCAGAGCGTAGAGAAGCGAGGGGAACGCGGCCACGCCCAGCATCCAGCGCCAGGCATTCGCGCCGATGCCGGCCAGCAGCGCGTTGGATACGAAAGCGATCAGGATGCCGAAAACGATGTTGAACTGAAACATGCCGGCCAGGCGTCCGCGATGCTTGGGCGGCGCAATTTCCGAGATGTAGAGCGGAGCCGCCACGGTGGAGATGCCGATGCCCAGACCTCCGATGAACCGCGCCGCGATGAACAAGGCAAACATTGGCGGCCAGAGCCGACCCGACCGCGCCGACAAAGTAAAAGACGCCGATCCAGAGCAGCGTGGCTTTGCGGCCGAAGCGGTCGGCGGGCCAGCCGCCGACGAGCGCCCCAACGACGGTGCCGTAAAGAGCGGAAGCCATGGCGATGCCGTGCAGTCCGGGACTCAGCCCCCAGAGCGACTGAATGGTTTTTTCTGCGCCGGAGATGACGACCGTGTCAAAACCGAAAAGAAATCCGGCGAGGGCGGAGGTGAGCGACCAGAAGAAGACGCGAGCGTTCATAAATGGAATTAGTGTTTCGATCCTCCTCCTTCTGGATTCGAAATCTGGCGCAGGGCGGGATAGATTCTGCGATACGACTGGTAGGCTTCTTCGAGGACGGCTACGTTTTTCGGATTCGGTTGAATCTCTTTCGCCGTGCGAACCACGGCATCGCAGGCTTCATCGACGGAGCGCCAGTTCCCCGCTCCCACTCCGGCCAAGATCGCAGCCCCGTAGGCCGCGCCTTCTTCTGCCTCGACAATTTCAACGGCGTGTCCATAGACATCGGCCTGGATTTGACGCCAGAGGCTGGAGCGCGCTCCGCCACCGCCCAGGCGAATGCGTTCCACGGGAACCTTCATTTCGCGGAAAATCGTGAAGCTGTCTTTCAGGCTGAAGGCCACGCCTTCAAGAATCGCGCGAATCACGTGGGCGCGAGTGTGAGATGCAGAAAGGCCGACGAGAGCGCCGCGAGCGTGCGGGTCGCAATGGGGAGTGCGTTCACCCATCAGGTACGGAGCCCACAACACGCCGTCGGAACCGGGCGGCGCGGTTGCCGCTTCCTCCGACAAACGCTCGTAGGGATCGCGTCCGTCGTCCTTTCCCGCGCCGAAGCGATCGCGAAACCAGCGCAGCGACAACCCCGCGGCCTGGGTCACTCCCATGACATGCCAGCGACCGGGTACGGCGTGGCAGAAGGTGTGAATTCGTCCGCCGGGATCGAGCGCCGGACTGGCGGTTGCGGCGAATACGACGCCGGAGGTGCCGATGGTGGCGCTCACCGTGCCGGGGCGCACGATACCCATTCCGACTGCGCCCGCAGCTTGATCGCCAGCGCCCGCTACGACCGGCGTTCCCGCTTTCAGGCCGGTGGCTTCAGCCCCACGAGCCGAAACCTGGCCGCAGACCGCGGGAGATTCAGCGAGCGTGGGGAGCAACTTCCGGTCAATCCCAGTTTCGTTCAGGACTTCGAACGACCAAGCGCGTTTTGCAACATCGAGGAGAAGCGTTCCCGAAGCGTCGGCCATGTCGATGACCCGCTCGCCGGTCAAGCGAAAGCGCACATAATCTTTCGGCAACATGACGTGGGCGACGCGCTGCCAGTTTTGCGGCTCGTTGTCTCGCACCCAAAGCAGCTTGGTGAGAGTGAAATTCGTCAGCGGCGGATTGCACGTGAGCTGAATCAGGCGATCCGCGCCGAAGCGATTCAACAACTCTTCGACCTGCGGCTGGGTGCGCTGATCGCACCAGATGAGGGCGGGACGAACGACTTCATCGTGCGCATCGAGCAAGACGGCCCCATGCATCTGACCGGAGAAACCGACACAAGCAATCTGATCCGCAGCGCCTCCCAGGCTTTCGAGAGCGCGGCGAACGGCAATGCCGCAGGCCCGCCACCAATCGCGCGGATCCTGTTCGGCCCACCCCAATTGAGGCGACGCAAACGCAACGTGCTCTTCCGAACCTGAGGCTACGATTCGCCCGCGCTCGTCCATGATTAAAGCGCGGGTCCCGCCGGTACCGATATCAATGCCGAGGAATTTCATAGTCTCTCCAATTTAATTATCTTATTCAGGACTTTGCGCGTTGCTCTTCCGCCACACGGATCAATTTGGGCAAGACGTCTCCGAATCTCGACTCGGCCAGCGGCTGCCCGAAATCGAAATAAATGCGCCGGAAGCATCCGTATAACTGGTCGTAAATATCTTTCGTCTCTGGCTGCGGACTAAACACCGTGAACTGCGGGCAAACTTGTTTCTGCGCTTCGTCAATCGTGGGAAACGCGCCGGCAGCGAGAAAAGCAAAAATGGCTGACCCCAGTCCGGTGACCTTGCTGCTCGGAACCAGCACCGGCTTGCCGAGAACATTGGCATAGACCTGATTGAGAACGGGATTGCTCTGCGGAATGCCGCCGCCGTTGATGACGCGCAGCGTGGGCGCGCCGTATTCGGTCATGCGGTCGAGAATCACGCGGGTGTGAAACGCCGTCCCTTCGATGGCGGCAAAGAGTTCATCCTGCGCGGAGTGGTGCAGCTTCCATCCGAGTGTGATGCCGCCGAGATTGGGATTGACCAACACGGTCCGGTCGGCGTTGTCCCAGGTCATGCGCAGCAATCCGGTTTGACCGGCGCGGTAGTTCTCGAGACCCTGGCTTAGTTCCGACACCGTAGTATTCGCCCGCCGCGCAATGGCGCTGAAAATGTCGCCGGTAGCGGAAAGACCGGCTTCCACTCCGGTGTACTGGGGATGAACGCTGCCATCGACCACTCCGCAAACGCCCGGGATCAGCTCCGCATGACGAACATAGGCGATGATGCAGGTCGAGGTGCCGATGACGTTGACCACGTCGCCTTCCCGCGCTCCGGCGCCGATGGCGTCCCAGTGAGCGTCGAAAGCTCCGACCGGAATCGGAATGCCAGCGCGCAAACCCAGCTTCTCAGCCCACTGCGGTGCGAGTCTTCCAGCGATCTTGTCCGAGGTTGCGAACTCACCGTCGAGCTTGGCGCGTATGCCGGCGAGTAAGGGATCGACTTTGATCAGAAAACTTTCTGGGGGAAGGCCGCCGAGAGCGGGATTCCACAACCATTTGTGCCCCATGGCGCAGACGCTTCGCTTCAACTTTTTGGGATCGGTGATGCCGCAAAGGGTCGCGGCCACCATGTCGCAGTGCTCCAGCGCAGTGACCAGTTGGTCGCGTTTGGCGGGGTTATGCCGCAACCAGTGCAGGAGCTTGGAGAATCCCCACTCGGAGGAGTAAACGCCGCCGCACCACTCGATGGCCGGCAATTTCTCGCGGTGCGCCATTTCCGTGATTTCAGCCGCTTCGTTCTTGGCACGGTGATCGCACCACAGGTAGTACTCGCCGAGCGGAACCAGTCCTTCTCCCACCGGAATGACGGAAGAACCGGTCGTATCCAGCGCAATCGCCTCCACCAGATCACCCGCGATGGCCGCTTCCTTTATGGCTTGGCGGGTGGCGGCTGCCAAGGCGCGCATGTGATCGTCATGCGATTGGGTGGCGTACTCGGGATCGTCTTTCTGCCGGTGAAGGGGATATTCCGAAACTGCCGAGGCCAGCATTCCGCGCGCGCTGTCCACAATCGAAACCCGAACGCTGAGGGTGCCGAAATCTACTCCCGCGACAATCGCCATTTATTTGTCCTGTTGTCCATAGTAAGCGCTGGGCCCGTGCTTGCGCCGATGGTGTTTTTCGAGAAGTTCACGCTCAATGGGCTGCGCGTCTGGCCGCACTCCGAGAGTGTAGTGGGCCATCTTCGCCACATATTCCAGGATCACGGCGTTATGGGCGGCTTCGGAGGCGTTCACACCCCAGCAAAAGGGAGCGTGCCCCGCCACCAGCGCGGCCGGCACAGCCAATACGTCGTCATTCTTGAAAATACGGCATATCGCAAGCCCGGTATTTTTCTCATAGTCGATGGAGATTTCATCCGCGGTCAGAGCCGCGGTGACGGGCACCGGTCCATGAAAATAATCGGCGTGGGTGGTGCCAAAACACGGGATCGGATGCCGCGCCTGCGCCCATGCGGTGGCAAACTCGGAGTGGGTATGGGCTACGCCTCCGATGGCCGGAAACTGGCGGTAGAGTTCAATGTGAGTGGCCAAGTCGGACGACGGACGAAGCTTCCCTTCCACCGTCTTTCCCTCGAGGTCGGTGATCACGATTTGCTCGGGCGTCAGTTTATTGTAGGGGACGCCGCTGGGCTTGATGGCGATCATCCCCTGCTGGCGCGAGATGCCGCTGGCATTGCCGAATGTGTAGAGCACCAAGCCACGACGGACCAACTCAAGATTAGCTTCCAACACTTCTTCGCGCAAAGTTTTCAACAGCATCGCGCTTTACCTTCTCAGAGAAATTTAAATGAATGTTGACTGAACAGAGCACACTATCCAACCACGCCGTTTCTTGTCAACGGAAATAGGACATCGAAACGCAAGCGCCTGCGATTTAGAATACACCAATGGGCGATTCGCTTTATTTGAGCTTGTGGTTTCCCAGCTTCGACGAGACTGAGATTCTGCCGCGAACGGTCAGCGTGCTCCGGCAAATTCCGTTTTCTACGGCACGGGAGGGGATCACTTACGCGGCGATCCAGCCCATCTCATGGAGCGAGCCCACTCTTCTGGAACGCCGCTTCCAACCTGGTGTTCCTCCGGCAGACGCGGCGGAAGTGGCCGCGGAACTGATTCACCACGACTACGCGTATATTTTCGAGGCCTATTGGGATTTGTGGACTCCTCCAGAGGGCGTGGAGAAATGGGTGCTGGAGCCGTCGCTGGTGCGAGTGATCGCGCGGGGGCTGGATTTTGAAGAGCGCACCGCGGAACAGACCGGCCACATTCAAATCGATTTTGGATTGGATTCATCCTTCCTGCATGAAGAAGTCGAGTTCACCTCCGAAGCGGAACAGAATATCCGCAGTAACGTTCATAAGCTGGTGGAGTTTACCGCGCAGGTGGAAAAGAACGCAGGGGCGACGGGGCGATTGCTGTGGTCGGAGTCGGAGGAGAATCTGGCGCAGAAGCTGATCGCGCGGCTGCAAAGAGCAACTGACCTCAACTAGTAAAGATTAACGCAGAGGACGCGGAGAACTGCCCGCAGAGGTCGCGGAGAACACAAATGCCTTTGATGATTTAGATAGGATCGTGTTGAGCCTTGCTCTGCTTTTCTCCGCGACCTCTGTGGGAATTTCCTCCGCGTAACCTGCGTTGAAGATTTTCGCCCACAGGCAAATCAAAATCCGTTTACGAGACGAGCGATACCGTCTTTCATCCGAAGCACATGAAAATTGATAAGAAGGCCCAGCCTCTTTCCTCCAAGCTTGAGGTAAGAAAGAAGCTGGGCCTTGTGAACGGGAAGTACAGTTTCGATGGCCTTGAGTTCGACCACAACTTCACCCTCTACGAGAAGATCGAGCCTGTATCCAAGGTTAACATGCACTCCATCGTAGCTCACGGGCAACGGGAACTGCGTTTCGACATGCAGTCCCCGTTTCCGCAGCTCATGAGCAAAGCAGACCTCGTACGCGCCCTCGAGAAGTCCCGGCCCAAGAATGGTGTGAACCCGCATGGCCGCGTTGACAATTTGCCCGCTGATCGCATTGAGCTTTTCTCGATCTTTCTCAGCGACCTCCGCGCGAATTGTCTCCGCGGCCTCTGCGTTGATCATTTTGTTCGTCCGCCATCGATCTGCAGCTTTTCGCTGGCCGCCGCCTGCGCCGCCGCCAACCGCGCGGTCAGCACGCGGAACGGCGAGCAGGAAACATAGTTGAGGCCCGCCTGGTAGCAGAACTCGACCGACGATGGTTCGCCGCCGTGTTCGCCGCAGATGCCAACCTTCAGGTTCGGACGCGTCTTGCGTCCCCGCTCGGTCGCCATCTTGACCAACTGGCCTACGCCTTCCTGATCGAGAACGGCGAACGGATCTTGCTTGATGATGCCCTCGGCGATGTAGGTCGGGCAGGATCTTGTTGACGTCGTCGCGCGAGAAGCCCCAGGTGGTCTGCGTGAGATCGTTAGTGCCGAAGGAGAAGAACTGCGCTTCCTTGGCGATCTCATCGGCGATCAGAGCGGCGCGCGGCAGCTCGATCATCGTGCCGACCATGTATTCGACGGTCTGTCCTTTTTCTTCGAAGACTTCTTTCGCCACCCGATTGACGATCGCCGCCTGGTTCGCCATTTCATTCAGCGTAGCGGTCAGCGGGATCATCACTTCGGGAAAGACCTTGACGCCGTCCTTGGCGACGGCGACGGCCGCTTCGAAAATGGCGCGCGCCTGCATCTCGGTGATCTCGGGATAGGTGATGCCGAGACGGCAACCGCGATGTCCAAGCATGGGGTTGAACTCGTGCAACTGCTCGACGCGGCTCAGAAGCATTGGCAGCAGCTTCTTCAAATCGCCGACCGCTTTCGCTCCGTAGTCGCGGTACTTTGACACCAGCGCCTTCTTTTCCTTCGCGTCCGCATACTGGAAGCGTCGCGATATCCACCATCAGATCTTCGCGGCGCGGCAGGAACTCGTGCAGTGGCGGATCGAGCGTGCGGATGGTGACCGGGAATCCGTCCATCGCGCGGAATACGCCGTCAAAATCCTTGCGCTGCATGGGCAACAGTTTCTTGAGCGCCGTGCGGCGGTCTTTTTCGTTGTCGGCAAGAATCATGGCGCGCATGTGCGGAATTTTCTCCTCGCCGAAGAACATGTGCTCGGTGCGGCAAAGGCCGATGCCTTCGGCGCCAAAAGCGCGCGCCTGAATCGCATCGCGGGGAATGTCGGCATTGGCGCGGACTTTCATCGTGCGGTACGGATCGGCCCAGTCCATGAATTTCTGCAGCTCGGGATCGTCGGGCGAAGGATCGAGCGTGTTCAGCTTGCCCTTGATCACGCGGCCCGTGGTGCCGTCGAGCGAAATCCAGTCGCCGGCCTTGAAGACCTGGCCCTTGACGCGCATCTCGCGCGCTTTTCTCATCGACGTCGATGTCGCCCGCGCCGGCCACGCAGCACTTGCCCATGCCGCGCGTGACTACCGCAGCGTGGCTGGTCATGCCGCCGCGCGAAGTCAGAATGCCCTTGGCCACTTCCATGCCGTGAATATCTTCCGGCGTGGTTTCGCCGCGCACAAGAATGACGGGAACACTTCTTCCCGTGCCCGCCTCTTCGACCGCTTCGTCGGCGGTGAATACGATCTGTCCAACGGCCGCGCCCGGAGACGCCGGCAGGCCCTTCGCCAGCACTTCGACCTTGCTGCCCTTTTCGTCGAGACGCGGAACCAGGAAGTCATACAACTGATTCGGATCGACGCGGAAGATCGCTTCTTCCTTCGTGATCAGCCCTTCATCCACCATCTGCAACGCGACGCGAACCGCGGCCAGTCCGGTGCGCTTGCCGTTGCGCGTTTGCAGCATGTAGAGCTTGCGGTCCTGAATGGTGAACTCGAAATCCTGCATGTCTTTGTAATGCTTTTCCAGCCGCGTGGTGATTTCGCGCAGCTGGTTGTAAACATCGGGCATGATCTTTTCGAGTTCGAGGATTGGAACCGGAGTGCGCACGCCCGAAACCACGTCTTCGCCCTGCGCGTTCAGCAGGAATTCTCCGTAGAATTCCTTCGTCCCGTTGGCCGGATTGCGCGTGAAGCCGACGCCGGTGCCGCTGGTGTCGCCCAGGTTGCCGAACACCATGGCCTGCACGTTGACCGCCGTGCCGAGCATGTCATCGAATGTTGTTGATGCGGCGATAGTGCTTGGCGCGATCGTTCTGCCAGGAGCGGAACACGGCATCGCGCGCCATGACCAGTTGCTCGTTCGCATCCTGCGGAAAGTCGCGCTTGGCGTGCTTCTTGACCGCTTTCTTGTATTCCACGATGACTTCTTGCAGCGCCTTGGCGTCGAGGCCGGTGTCGAACTTCGTCTTCTTCTGCTTCTTTCTTGGCGTCGAAAATTTCTTCGAATACCGACTTTCTCGATCTCGAGCACGACGTTGCCGAACATCTGAATCAGCCGGCGATAGGAGTCATACGCAAAACGCGGATTGTTCGGTGCGCTTGGCCAGCGCCTCGACGCTCTGGTCGTTCAGGCCGAGGTTGAGGATCGTATCCATCATGCCGGGCATGGAAAACTTCGCGCCCGAACGCACGCTCACCAGCAGCGGATTGTCGCCCTTGCCGAGCTTCTGGCCCTGAAGGGTTTCGAGCTTGGCCAGCGCTGTCTTGCATCTGGCTGGTCCACGTCTTTCGACACCGCGTTGTTGCGCATGTATTCGCGGCAGGCCTCGGTCTGAATGGTGAAGCCGGGAGGCACGGGGAGGCCGGCGTTGGTCATCTCGGCAAGCCCGGCGCCTTTGCCGCCGAGAACGTCTTTCATCTTGCCGTTGCCATCGGCCTTGCCGCCGCCGAAGAAGTACACATATTTTGTGGCTGTGGGTTTCGATTCGTTTTCAGTTCGATGATTTCGGTATCGGGGAGAGTTGTCGTTGCCATTTATTAGTCCTCATTCCTTTTCTTATTTCGTAGATTCTTTGCCTTCGGTCACGATCTCGGAAAAATCGGCGATCGTGGAGAATTCTTTGACCACTGTCTGCAACAGGGCCAGGCGATTGGCGCGGAGATTGTCGTCGTCCACCATGACCATGACCTTGTCGAAGAATTTGTCGATGGCCGGACGCAGCTTCGCGATTTCGAGCAGCGCCCCTTCATAATCGCGCGTCGCCGCGCAGCTTCTCGACCGCCGCCGCGGTCTGCGGAATCAGCGCGGCCAGTTCCTTTTCGGATTCTTCCTGCAAGCCCGGCTGCATCGACGCGCACCGCAATCACGTCTCGTCTTTTCCGCCGCCTGGCGCAAAATATTTTTCATGCGCTTGAAGGCGCTGGAGATCGACTCGAAATCGGCCGAGCCCCGCACTTTGCTCACCGCTTCGGCGCGGGCGGCGGCGTCCACCACGTCGTCGGAGTCAACGGCCAGCACTGCGTTCACCACGTCATACGCGTATCGAGGTTCATGCGCATCCTTCAAATAAAATTCCAGCCGCTCGCGGAAAAAAGTCCGCACCGATTCGGCGTAAGCGGCATTCGAGAATTTCTTCTCCGCCTCGGAGCCTTGATAGCGAATGCGCGCATCGGCCATGATCTCGGAAAGACGGAACGGCAGTTTGTGCTCGGCAATCGTCTTCACAATGCCATTCGCCTGGCGGCGCAGCGCGAATGGATCCTTCGATCCGCTGGGGATCAGTCCCAGCGCAAACATTCCCGCAATCGAATCGGCCTTGTCGGCAATCGAAAGAACCGCGCCCTCGATCGTCGCGGGGACATTGTCCTCCATCGACTCGGGCTTGTAGTGATCGTAGATGGCGCGCGAAATCGCCAGCTGCACGTCGGGCTTCAAGTGCTCATCGAGTTGCTGCACCCCGGCGTAGAGGCCGCCCACGATGCCCTGCAGTTCGGTGAATTCCTTGACCAATTCCGTGGTCAGATCGGTTTTCGCCAGCAGCGCCGCTTTGTGGATGATGCCGGGACGAATCGCCATGCCGCTCTGTTTGACCGTCTCGGCCAGCCAACTGGCCATGTGCTGCACACGCATCGTCTTGTCGTAGTAGCTGCCGAGATCTTTCTGGAAGGTGACATTGCGCAGCAAATCGACGCGCTGGCGCAGGGTCTGCTTCTGGTCCGTCTGCCAGAAAAAGCGGGCGTCGTTGAAGCGGGCGCGCAAAACGCGTTCGTTGCCGTGGCGAATCAACCCGTCCGAGTCCTCAGCCGTGTTGAGCACTGCCAGAAAATGGGGCAGCAGTTTTCCATTCGCATCTTCAATGGCGAAATATTTCTGGTGGTCGCGCATCACCGTGACCAGCACTTCTTCGGGAAGATCCAGAAACTCGGGATCGAAGCTGCCGAGAATGACCGAGGGGAATTCCGTCAGATTGACGACGGTCGCGACCAGCGGCTTGTCTTCGCGCCAGCGCGCTCCGGGAATGGTGCGGGTGGCAGCGTCGAGCGCTTTGCGGATCTCCTTTTCGCGCTCGACGGCACCAAGAACTTTTGCGGCGCGCAGCGCTTCGACGTAGGCGCCTGGCCTGGAGATGGCGACGGCAGCGTCACCCGACACTTTGCCGATGATGCGATGTCCGCGGGAATTCTTGCCGGCCGCAATGCCGAATAATTCCAGCGGCACGACCTGTTCGTCGAGCATCGCCACCAGCCAGCGCACAGGGCGAACGAAGACTTCGCCGCGTTTGCGCCAGTACATGTTCTTGGGCCAGTAGAGCGAGGAGATTTCCTTGGGCAGAGTTTCGGCGAGAATTTCGGCGGCGGCGCGGCCTTTTCGCGTGACTGTGGCGGCCAGATATTCGCCCTTGGGCGTACTGACTTTCTCCAGCTTCTGAACATCCACGCCGACTTTTTTGGCAAACGCATGCGCTGCCGGCGTCGGCTGCCCATCTTTATAGGCAACCTGCGCGGACGGCCCCGTCACGTGCTCGGTAGTATCCGGCTGCGATGCGGGAATACCGGAAGCGAGAACGGCCAACCGGCGCGGCGTATCGAGATGCGAAATCGCGCCGGCAGGTTCGAGGCGCTCGCGCTGCAGCAGCGCATTGCAAGCGTTCGCGCAGCTCGAGAGCGGCGGCGTCAATCATCCGCGCTGGAATTTCTTCGCATCCGATTTCTAGTAGAAAGTCAGGCATCTAGCAGTTCTTTTATTTTCTCAAAACTACAGCAAAGTGAATGTGAGCAGGATCACATCAAATCTCGATCGCAAAAAACCCTTACCAAAGGGGGCACAGAGGTCCACAGGGGAATTCTTGTCATCCCACGGGAGCCAGCTTTCCCTTCTTCTCTTTCTTTCCGGCCTTTGAAGCCTCGGCCATTGCTTTCCGCCGGGAACTGCTGATCCATCCAAGCCTTAGCAATTCCGACGGCCAGCGCGCGCACGCGCGCGATCACGCCGACGCGCTCGGTCACGGAAATCGCGCCCCGCGCATCCAGAATATTGAAATAGTGCGAGCATTTCAGGCAAAGATCGTAAGCGCCGAGCAAGGGAAAGCGCGACTTCTCTCGGGCGAAAACATCGCTTTCGGTCTGGTCCTTGGCCGCTACTTCGGATAAAACCGCGAAGCCCTCAATCAGCTTCTTGCACTCGGCCTCGCAAAGTTCGAAATGCTTCCACGCTCTCTCCACGTCCGCCGCTTCGAAGTTGTATACCGAGAACTGCTGCTCGTCGGCCAGACGCACTTCTCCATACTTCACTTCCCTGCCCGTCTCCGGATCGCGCGCCCACACGATGTCGTAGATGGAATCCACGTCCTGCAGAAAAGCGCACAGCCGCTCCAATCCATAGGTAAGTTCGGCCGAGATCGGATCGAGATCCACTCCGCCGCACTGCTGGAAGTAGGTGAACTGCGTGACCTCGAGGCCGTCGAGCATGACCTGCCATCCGATGCCCCACGCGCCCAGCGTTGGAGACTCCCAGTTATCTTCTTCGAACTTGATGTCGTGCTGGCGCAGGTCAATGCCGATCGCGCCCAGCGATTCCAGGTAAAGCTCCTGCACGTTTTCTGGCGGAGGCTTCAGGATCACCTGCAACTGCAAGTGCTTGAACAAGCCGGTTGGGATTCTCGCCATAGCGCCCATCCGCCGGACGCCGCGAAGGCTGCACGTATGCAACCTTATAAGGATTCGGCCCCAGCACGCGCAGAAATGTCTCCGGAGCCATGGTTCCCGCGCCAACTTCAACGTCGTAAGGTTGCTGAATGACCGCTCCACGCTCGGCATAAAACGCCTGCAGCTTGAGGATGAGTTCCTGGAAGGTCAGCGAATTGGAATTGGATGAGGTCACGTGTA
Organism: uncultured Acidobacteriaceae bacterium; assembly: GCA_963709835.1. Lineage (GTDB taxonomy): Bacteria > Acidobacteriota > Terriglobia > Terriglobales > Acidobacteriaceae > Acidiflorens. The sequence continues at coordinate 26,370 of CAVPYG010000083.1, read as the reverse complement.
TAAGCTTCTAGCTACTAGCTGCTGGCTTCTAGCAAACGGGGTCGTTGCTCGCTAGCAGCTAGAAGCCAGTAGCTAGCAGCCAATCTTCTCCAGCATTGCCGCCGTCACCAGCTTCTTCTCGATGTGGCGCTCAAGAATCTGAATCAAAAACTTTCGCAGATCCGCGCACACCGCTTTTGGCCAATCGATCTCCGCAAACTCCGAAACGCGCGACCGCAGCATCTGCGCCGCAATCCTTCTCGATTCCGGCGACAACTCCGACGACGCCATGCGCTTATCGTCGGCGCAAACCAAGCCGTCGGCGAGCGCGTGGTAGAACGCCTTGCGACCGTCAAGCGCGCGTCCGCAGACCACGCACTGCGTGAACTCCGGCAGAAACCCCATGAGCCGCGTCATCCACAGCTCAAAGTAGGTGAGCGGCATCCACAACGCCGAACCGCGCAACTCCTGCAAGACCGCCAGGCTCAAGCGGAACACCGCGTCGCTGGCCTCGCGATCGGGCATCAACTCATCGAGCAACTCGGCAACGTGCGCCAACGCCGCCGCCCGCGGATAACTCACCTCGCTCGACATCGGCGACTCGATCACTTCGCAGGAATCGAGCCGCGCCAGCTCCTGCCCCTCGCGGTCGTCGTAAAACGCCCGCACATAGGTGAGCGGCTCGAGCGCGCCTCCGAAGCGGCGTCTGGACTTCATGGCCGCGCGCGCCACGCCTTTTACCTTGCCTTCCATACGGGTAAAGAGCGTGACCAGCAGGTCGGACTCGCGCAATGGATACGTGCGCAGAACGATCGCTTCCGACTCCTTCAGCGCCATGAAAGGTTAAGAGGTTAATCCTTGATTGTAACGGAAACGGTGGGCAGTCGTCAGTTTTCAGTTGTCAGTTATCAGTCAAAAACTCTGACTCGAAGAAACCAATAGGCAACTCGCAAAAAAGCGCGCGATCCTAATCGATGAGAGCCTCTGGATGCGATGTCGCGCTGAATTGTTTTTACTGACAACTGAAAACTGAGAACTGACAACGCTCTACCGCCCGAAGTACTTCGCATTGCGCTCGGTGTACTCTTTCCACTTTTCCGGCAGGTCGTCGAGGGCGAAGATGGCCGAGACCGGGCACACCGGGACGCAGGCGCCGCAGTCGATGCATTCCACGGGATCTATATAGAGCATCTCTTCCGTCCCGAACTTGTCGGAGTCCTTCTTGGGATGAATGCAATCCACCGGGCAGGCGTCCACACAGGCGGTGTCCTTGGTTCCGATGCAGGGTTCGGCGATCACGTAGGCCATAGAATCCGATGCTCCTCGCGCACTAGGGAGTGTGATGCAACTCACAATTTTAGCAAGAACGAGGCCATCGGTACAGGGAGGCAGGAGTCAGGTGCTCGGTCTCAGGTGTCAGGAAGAGCCTAGAGGTCCGATGCGCGCGAGATTTCCTGACACCTAAGACCTGACACCTGAGACCTGAATTCTCAGCCAACTTGCTTCACCCCTCCGCTGGCTGCGCCATCGGTTTCGATGCCTCGACTTGCGGCGCGGAGATCGCGGGAATCCTCGCGGGCGCGCCGCGCCAGGCGCCGGGTTTGAACCCTTCCCTTACGAGCTTGAAAATGGTCCGGCGATTCTGCGCGATCACCTTCAACCACGCCATTTTCCCCATCATGGGGAAATAGATGCCGCGGAAACAAATCCGCGCGAGGAAGATGTTAATGCGATAACCGAGCGGTTGATCGCTCAGCGACTCAACCGCAGCCGCAAGCCCCTCCGGACTATAAGCCTCGACCCATCCCCGATTCACCTCGGCGTGCGCTTCTTCGATGGTCATCTTCAACGGCGTGTGGGCCATGGTAAAGGGAATGAAGTCCTGCCAATGTTTGGGCCGCGTCAGACGGCCGGCGGTTTCCAGCCTCTTGTAGAGCGGAGTTGCGGGTAAAGGCGTCAGCAGGCCGAAGATCGGCAGACCCGGAGGCCAGGTGCGAACCTGCGCGAGTGTCCGCTCGGCGACTCCGACAGTGTCATTGTCCATGCCAAAAATAAACGACGTGATAGCGTACACATTGCGCGCCGCCAGCCGCTCCAGCACCGCCGCATACTCACCTGGCTTGTTGAATCCTTTATTCACGTCTTTCAGGTTGGCCGGGTCGATGGACTCCATGCCGATAAAGATCCACTTGCCGCCGGAATCCGCGATCAAATCGACGAGTTCTTCGTCGCGCAATAAATTGGCGCTGATCTGCGCCACCCAGTGCACCTGCGCGCCAGCGGCGATGATGTCGCGCAAGAGCGACTTCGTGCGCTTGATGTTGATGGCGAAATTATCGTCGATGAAAAACACCGCCATCTGCCCCTTCTCTTTGCGGGCGCGGGCCTTCAACAACAGCAGTTCATTGACCACGCTCTCATTGGTGCGGAAGCGAATCGAGTCGCCGAAAAATCCGGTCACCGTGCAAAACTCGCAGCCGTAAGGGCAGCCCCGGCCGGATTCGACCGGAACGATGCGAAATGATCCCCAGCCTTGTCCGATTTTCTGGAGCCAGGTCCTCGCGGCCTTCGGCACCAGATTGAACTGCTTGAGATCGATCGACTCCCACGGAATCACCGGGTATTCCTTCAGCGACGGCTTGCTCTCCTGGCCAAAGGCGTCCACCGGCGCGTAAACGTCCTTGAGTTGGCCACGGGCGGCATCCTCAACAATCAGCGGCCAAGTCGCATCGGCCTCGCCCAGCGCAACCGCGTCGGCGTGGCGCGGGCCGCCATCGCGGCCGAGCGCCTCGTCGGCCATCTCGGTCACGTGAGGCCCTCCCATCACCACCGGAACTCCCGTGGCCCGAACCGCATCCGCCATGCGATACGCCTTGGCAATCATTCGGGTCATGGCGCCGATGCCGACCAGATCAATCTTGTTGTCGCGCACAAACTGCGCGATCCCCGCTTCATCCATGGGTTGCGCGTTGCCATCCACCAGCAGCACCTCGTGGCCCGGCGGAGTGAGCGCCTGCAACAGAAACATCCACAGATGCGGCATGAAATTACGCGTGACCCCGTTGTCGGGGTTATAGAGCAGGATTTTCATGGCGTGATTCGCGATTCCGCAAAGCGCCGCTTTGCTACTTGCTGGGCTGATGGGAAAAAACGATGACGCCAGGGAAGAGGGCTCCCCTGGCGCTTAAGGTTTGAGAACGATCCTTTGAATGTACTCTAGCGTACATTGTATTCGCAATGGGTATGTGATTCATATCGCGCATCGCTTCAGCCCTTACGAAAGTGCGGGTTGTTTTGAACTGGCCGAACCAGCCCAGACCATACGTTGGCGAGTCAGTCAAGTCCTTCTTTTGCAATAATTTCGGAGCATCGGGAATCGCTCTTCTCGGGCCTGCGCTGCCTCCATCGCCAGAGCTAAATTGGACTACTAATCTCACACTATCGGCGCAGATGCAGTGATGCTTGAACCGGCCGGATGTGATGATTTGCTGGGCGGCAAGCGGCGCCTCCGGTAGAGACGGGGCTTGTCCCGTCTCCAACAGCGTGCCAATACCGAGACGCGGCAAGCCGCACCTCCACAGGAAATGGCTTGCTTATGATTTTCGATCCTTAATGATCTCTATCCTTCGCGTACGCGGCCGGGCTAGGCAACTCTTCGAGCCCTCGGCCGGCGAAGATATCCTCAAACACCTGCAAGAGAGCGCCGTGGACCAGCCCATTCGACGCCACCGTCTCGCGGCTGGCAATCTGGAATTTGCCGCCGGAAAAATTCGTGACTTTCCCTCCGGCCTCTTCGACCAGCAACACTCCAGCCGCCGTGTCCCAGGGATTGAGATTGAATTCCCAGAAGCCGTCAAACCGCCCCGACGCCACATTGCACAGATCGAGCGCCGCCGATCCCGCCCGCCTCACCCCGTGGGTTTGCAACGTGATCTGATGGTAGAAATAAATATTTGGGTTCTTATGCCGCTTGTGGCTCGGGAAGCCGGTGGCGACCAGGCACTCGCCCAGTTTCGCCGTCGCCGACACGTGGATCGCCTTGTCGTTCATCCGTGCGCCACTGCCCAGTTCGGCCGCGAACATCTCGTCGCGCGTCGGATCGTACACTACTCCCGCGATGCGCTGTCCGCGGTGTTCGACCGCCAGCGAAACGCAAAACACGGGATAGCCGTGGGCAAAATTCGTAGTGCCATCGAGCGGATCGACGTACCATTTGTAGTCGCTGCCGGTTTCGACGCGCGATCCTTCTTCACCCAGCACGTCATGAGTCGGAAACATTCGGCGAATCCGCTCCAGAATCAGCGCTTCCGACTTTCGATCGGCCACCGTGACCAGATCCACGTCGCCCTTATATTCTATTTTCACATGCTGCCGGAAGTAGTCCATGACCAGGCTTCCCGCTTCGCGGGCCATGGCCTGCATCGGAGAGATCAGGTCGAGAGCTGGATGGGATGAATTGGATGTCATGCGACTTTGAGACTTTCGTTTTCAGGATTGAACGCTTGTTACTGGCAACCGGCAACTGGCCACTGGCAACTGCTTTGTGGCTACTTCTTCCCGTCTTCCGCGATATACACGATCTCATGCTTGAAGATGAAAAGATTCGGGCCGTCCTCGCGCGTCACGCGCACCATGTTCTTGTCGTAGTACTCGATCCAGCCGCGGACCACTTCGCCGTCAGCCAGCTTCAGGCTCACCGCCCTCTGCTGCTCACCCAGCGCCTTCAGATAGGTGGCTTCTTCAAAAGTGTCGTCCGGAGGGGGAGTGCGCTTCTTGTTTAAGTTGGGATTCCCTTGCTGTAACGCCATCTTGTCATTCTACAACGTCAAGTGTCGAACTCAGGATTTCCTGGCGAAGTTTTGCGGGCCCAGACCCATTGGTACAGTCACCAACGGTCGGCTGCCGCTGGTGGCCTTCGTGGTAACATCCCCGCATGAGCACTGCGCGTAATAGACTATCGGCCCGCTGGATTTATTCGTTTGCCGCCATCGTGACCATGGTTGGAGCGATGGCCGTCGTTGCCGCTGTCTGCGCCGACCACCCGCGCGATTCGGGAGCGGCGTTGCCAAGCGTTACTTCCATCAGCCAGGTCACCCATGACGGATCTACCAAAACCAATCTGTTGACCGACGATGCCCACCTTTATGTGACAGAGCGGTGGGCGCAGTCCCTGATCACCAAAGTTTCGCCGCAAGGTGCGGACCGGCAGATTATCTTCACTCGATTCCCAAGCCTACAGGCGCTGGACTTGTCACCCGATCGCACCAAGCTGTTGGTTGCGCCGATCCAGGGTGGGTCCGCGGACAAGGAATTCTGGACCTTGCCGGTCACTGGCGGAACTTCGGAGCGCGTGGGCAATCTCACGGGCCGCGATGCCAGCTGGTCGGCGGATGGTAAGCGTCTCGCGTTTGGCAAAGGCCCGGGACTCTATGTGGCCACCTCCACCGGACAGCAAGTACACCAACTGTTCACCGCAAGTGGGCCTGTGTATGCCTCGCAGTTTTCTCCAGATGGTCGCCGGATCCGCTTCACGGTCGGCAATGTGGAGCGTAACACTACCGAGCTTTGGGAGGCCGGCCAGGACGGATCCAACCCGCATGCTCTGCTGCCCCATTGGAAGAACCGGTCGGCAGCGTGCTGTGGCCGATGGACAGCCGACGGCCGTTACTACATTTTTCAGACCACGCTGGACGAGTCGGCTGCCATCACCACTCTTTGGGCTTTGCCCGACTCCAAGCGGGCCGCCAAACAGGGCACGCCTGCGCCGATCCAGTTGACGGACGGGCCCATGTCATACGGAAATGCTGTTCCTGCCCGCGATAACAAGACCATCTGGGCGATCGGCGTCCAACCCGCGGGTGAGGCGGTGAAGTACGATCCGGACAAAAAGGAGTTCGTACCGTTGATTTCGGGAGTTTCCGCAACCGACTTGAACTTCTCGTCCGATGGGAAATGGGTCGCGTATGTGACCATTCCCGAAGGCACGTTGTGGCGATGCCGCGCCGACGGCACGGAACGGCTCCAGCTCACGTCCGAACCCGAACGCGCTGCTTTACCGCATTGGTCGCCAGACGGAAAGAGCATCGAATACGCCAGGATTGAGCCGGGGAAGCCCTGGAAGGTTTCTGTCATCCCGGCGGACGGCGGAGTTTCTCAGGACGTACTGGCGGAGAATCGCAGCCAAGTGGATGCAAATTGGTCGCCGGATGGCACTCGGATCATGGTTGGATATTTCCGCAATGTCGAAGGGCTCAATATTCAAATTGTGGACTTGGCGACCCACAAAACGGAGACCGTTCCGGGTTCTGACGGGCTATTTAGTCCTCGATGGTCGCCGGATGGACGATATATTGCCGGACTCTCCACCGATCTAACCAAAGTGATGCTGTTCGACTTTAACAGCCAGAAATGGACGGTTTGGCTGACCACGGCCGCGGCTGTGATGAACTATCCCACTTGGTCCGCGGACAGCCAGTATCTTTATTACGACGACCTCGTCACGGGCGAAGAGGCGATTCGAAGAGTGAAGGTGGGCGAGAATCAGGCGGAACGCGTTTTCACCGTGGAAGGGATTGACCGCTACCTGGGCCGGCTCGGACTTTGGAGCGGTCGTACCGCCGATGGCTCCACGATGTTTGTGCGCGACCGCAGCACGCAAGAGGTTTACCGCTTGACTGTGGAACTGCCGTAGTTTTGAGGATGAGGCCTTATAAGTTATGTTGAACCGCGATGTTGTTCGCCGCCGGGTAAATATTCGGTACAGGTTTTTCCGCGCCTTAATCCTGCTTGCGGTGGCCGCGCTTTTCACTGTACTGCCGCTCGCTTCGCAGACCCACCCCCAAAACGTCAAGGCAAGAAAGCTAATCACTCGGGTAGAGCCGGAATACCCTGTCACGCTCAAGCGGCTTAACATCGGGGGAGTCGTGCGCGTCGAGGTCGTCATTGCGCCCGACGGGACCGTGAAGAGCACTACGCTGGTCGGAGGAAGTCCGATTCTTGGTCAGGCAGCGATCACGGCAATCAAAGAGTGGAAATATGCGCCGGCCCCGTCTGCTGAAACCAGAATTGAACGGCTGGAGTTCGATCCCCATCTCTAAACAGGTCTTGTAGCCAGCAAGGATTCAGGAGCACCCGTCCTGTATGGCGGACATTCTTGTCCGTCGTGTAGCGCGGACACTCTCGCCCGCCCAGCCGAGCGAAGCTCGGCCTCTGCAAGAGGGCACAGCAACTCTGGATTTTCTCTAGGCGTTCTTCGGGTAAACTGCCGATTCTTCAAACCGGTGGAGAGCCGGGCGTCCCCGCCCGGCTGGACGCGCTTGCCGCCCGTCCCTCCACCGCAAGACTCATTCAGTCGTGTAGCGCGGACACTCTTGTCCGCCCCGTCCGTGTAGCGCGGACACTCCTGTCCGCCCATCCGAGCGAAGCTCGGCTGGATTTGCTCTAGTCGTGAGCCTGTTCGATCAGGTGTTCGACGATGCGGTGCGCTTCGTCGATGTGCTCGAGGGCGCGATGCTTCAATCCATGGGCAAATACGTCATCTTCTCTTTCCGAGATGTCGTGATGCGCCTTGTCGAGCAGTTCGAGGGCGCGGTGATAGCGTCCTTTGTGGCCGAGGTGCGCATCGACCGCAGGATGGTCGCTCAACTCCTTGCCATCGTCAATGGCGGCTTGCTTGATCTCCCTTATCGCCGCGTCAATCTCAGCGATGGCGTGATCTTCTTCTCTATCCATTCGGCCGGACCATGTTCCGCGCTCCAGATGAGCGCGCGCATGGCGCAGGTCGGTGAGGGAGTGCAGGTAGGCCGGATGCCTTCCCGGTTCGTCGGCGAAGGTCAGCGCGGCACAGACGGCAAGTAAGAACGCGATTACGGCACAATAGCGTACAGTCTTCATGGTCTCCTCGAATATGCCTTTCGGCGGAATGGAACTCACTTACATGTACATGGTAAACCCGGAGCTGCGGCTTTTGACTCGCTGAATTTTAGGCTGCGTCTCCAGAGGCGGGAAAGTTACTGCCGGACATGGCCTATTCTATCGGCATCGTTAGGAGCTCGGCGTGCCGCTGAACGCGCCCGCGTGTTGCGTTGTTCTGGACCGTTGGCGCTTGTCGTCGCGAAGTTGGGCGGCGGAAAAGGCGCCGCCGCAAGTACCGCATCTCCATGTGGTAAAGGAGCTCACCGGCAGGCCCGGTTCGCTATGACCCGTCTGGGACTGGTTCGCGCGCATCGCCAGCACCAGCTCGCCCCCACACCTCGAACATTCACGTTTCTGCATATTTCGTCCGTGACACCGCGCGCGGCCCGCCGCATTGGGAAAATCGTCGCAGCCTCCATTCGAGGCTGCGTCCAGATCCTGAGACCCGACACCTAAGACCTGAGACCTGAATTCCTAGGCGCTGACCTGCACAGATACTAACTCTGGGGTGCAATGGGAATTTTGCATGGATTTAACCGCGTCTTCCGCCGTGAATCTCCCCATCACCAGCGCTAGCTTACGGTTGGTTGTCGTCTGAATGGGAAGCTTGTCAACCCGTAGCACGTATTGAGTCGCATGAGCTCCGCGGTTTACTTTCACAACAAATTTGATATTTTTCATGCTTCCTTTCTGTTTCTCTCGATCTGACAAGTAAAGATCTGACAAGAAAGATCCGGCAAAAATACCAGACGGCCAACAGATTAAGGAGGCCACGACTAAGCCGGCTGCCTGTTCCCTGAGTTGCCCTTTGCCATCGAAAACCCTGCAACCATCTTCTAACGACCCTGGCGTCTAGCGGCTTCGAGCCTTGTCGCGCAAACCTCGATCGGCTTGGGCGCGAAGCCGAAAAAGTCCGCAGCGGACCAAATGCCGCATAACTCGCACGTTAGAGCAGTTGAAGATCAAGATAACTTTCAGATAGGCTGACTTATCTCAGAAGACCTGAAACAGTAAGAAAAGGCGCTTGCTCAACTCTAATGTTAGGCTTATGCGCCGCTATTGTCAAGCTTTCCACGACCAAGGGTATTGTAATAGACCGGCTGCGATCTTTGGCCTCCAGCCACAGAAACCACGGAGGCACGGAGGAAATTCTCTTGATGAGCTGACTGCTGGGTCGCACTCGATTCATCAGGGACATAATCACAAACTCGCTTTTCTCCGTGCCTCCGTGTCTCCGTGGTCAGATTCCGGTTTGCCGCCGGATGGAGATCACAGTTCGACGCCATGCCGGCAGCATACGCGGCGCTGTCCTGGGACGATCGCGACTTCGCACACCGAGCAACTGACCCGCTCGCCCATCGTTTCCCTTCCCCGGCGGCCCGATCGCCCCACCCTCTGGCGCACCAAACTAACCAACAATCCGCCTGCGGGACGATGCTACGCTGGTATCGCTCTGGTTTCTCGCATCAGCCTCCGCAAGAGGATTGCAGGGAACCAATCTCAAGAAGCTTTTGAGGACAGTCGAAGCGTTGGCGGATTTGGGTCCCGAACTGACTGCGGACCGCGACTTCCACCAAACCGCTCGAGCCATGCTGACCGCTGTCATGGAAGCGGCCGGCGCGCGCGAGGCTGTCTTATTTTCGTTCAGCGAACGGCCTTCCCTTCTCACCTCGGTCGATGCTCAGGGATTCGCGCTGCTGCCCGAACCCGCCCTGATTCCGCTGCTTCCCCGCCACGTGCACACGCTCACCACGGGCGCCGGCCCGGTCGTGCTCGACAGTGCCACTTACGATACTTTTCTCAGCTCGAACGGCAACGTCGCGCCCGAGCTTTTCAAGTGCATTTGCCCGCTCAAAGTCCGCGGAAAACTCGCCGGGGTGATCGCCCTGGGACGCCGTCCCGGCGACGCGCTCTACGAAGAAGACGCACTCGACGCATTTGAAATGCTGAGCCATTACGTTGCGCTGGCCATTCAGAACCACTCTCTCGGCCAGACCCTGGCCCAGCGGGTTTCCGAAAACCTCCGCCTGCTGGCCTCGCTACACGGTTTCTACGACAACGCGCTCGAAGCTTTCGCCGCCGCCATCGACGTCAAACACGTCAACATTCACGGCCATTCCCTGCGCGTGGGCCGCTATTCTCAGGCCATCGGCGAAGCGCTGGGCATGGGCCCGAACGATGTTGCGTCACTCCGGTCGGCTGCCTATCTGCACGACATCGGCATGGTGGCCGTCGATAAACGGCTCCTCGGAAAAGCCTCTAAGCTCGATGAGGAAGAGTCGCGCGAGATGCGCGACCACACCGTCGTTGGCCATCAGATCGTCAGCCAGGTACAGTTTCCCTGGCCCCAGATCCCCGAAATCGTGCGCTGGCACCATGAACGTCAGGACGGGTCGGGATACCCGGACGGCTTGCATGGCGACGAATTGCCGCAAGCCGTGCGCATCGTCGCCCTGGCCGAGACCTTCGACGCCATGACCAACGAGCGTCCCTACCGCGAACGCATGTCGGTCGGCACCGCCCTTCTGGAATTGATCCGCATGAGCCCCGAGCAATACGATCCGCAGGCGCTCCAGGCTCTGCTGATCCAAGTGCGGCGCGACGCGGTCGGAACCAACCGCATCCCCATGCTCGACCCCGAGTTGATGAATCTTTCTCCTGTAGATGTGGACCAGTTGGCATCCACCCTGCAACACAAGATCAGCCGGAACAAGTTGTTTCTCACCTGAAACGCTTGCGGAACTGCTCGATCTCGCGCCTGATCTTGGGCGCCCCCCCCGAACTCGCGGTTCGCGCCGGTTCCGAGGCCCGGCCCCACCCCTCGAACCCTATGTATTAGACGTTTTAATAAATCTTTTCCCTCCCGCTGGCCGATTGCGTTAAAATGTGCTATATATCACTTCTGCGCCGCCAACGGACCCCGCGAGTCGGGTTCGATCCGGAGCGCATCAGAAGAACAACGAGGAGATCATAATGCCCGAGACCAAATTAACCGTGCCCTTTTACGGCCATGTCCGCCAGTATCACAACATTAAGGCGGAAATCGACGCCAACATCCACGAAGTTCTGGAAAGCGGCCAATACGTTCTCGGCCCCATGCTGAAGAAGTTCGAGAGCGAACTGGCGCAATTTCACGGCGCCAAGTATGCCATTGGCGTGGGCAACGGAACGGATGCGCTGTGGCTGAGCTTTAAGGCATTGGGCATTGGCCGCGGCGACGAGTGCATCACCACCACCAACACTTTCTTCGCCACCGCGGAAGCCATCTGGTTCACGGGAGCGACCGTCGTCTTCGTCGATTCCGATCCCCGCACCAACTGCATCGATCCCACCAAGATCGAGGCCGCCATTACGTCCCGCACCAAGCTGATCGTGCCCGTGCACCTCTACGGCCAGTGCGCCGACATGAAGGCCATCCGCAAGATCGCCGACAAGCACAAGCTCAAGGTGGTCGAAGACAACGCGCAGGGCATCTGCGCGCGCGGCGACGGCTTCAAAATCGGAGAACTCAGCGACGCCGTCACCGTCAGCTTCATTATTCAGAAGAACCTGGGAACGTTCGGCGACGGCGGCGCGATCGTGACCAACAACTCCGAGATTGACCGCATCGCGCGCAAGCTGCGCAACCACGGCTCGGAGAAGCGCTCCTGCCACAGCATGGGCTACAACAGCCGCCTCGACGATCTGCATGCCGGAATCCTCAGCGCCAAGCTCAAGCACATCGCGGAATGGAGCGAGTTGCGGAGAAAGTGGGCGGCGCGTTTCACCAAGGGTCTGGCGGGCGCCAAAAACATTACGCTGCCCTACGAAACTCCCGGCTACTATCACGTTTACCACCTCTACGTGATCGAGACCAAACAAGCGAAGCATCGCGATCCCCTGCTCCAGTTCCTGAACGACGCGGGCATCGACGCCAAGTGCCACTATCCGATCGCCATTCACCAGCAGGAAGGATATCCGTGGGGTCATGCGGCGCGCATCGCCGGCCCGATTCCGAATTCGGAACGCAATGCCGCCTGCTGCGTTTCCCTGCCCATGTTCCCCGAACTGACGGATGAGCAAGTGGATTACACCATCGGCAAGGTCCTGGAGTGGGACAGGAGCGCAAAATGAGCGCAATAACAACGAAGGCTAAATACAGGGTCATGGTCGTGGGCATGGGCAAGCGCGGCATGCACCATGCCCAGGCCTTTCACGCCAACGGACGCTTCGACGTAGTCGGCGTCTGCGACATCGACCCCGCCCGCCTCGACGCGGCCGCAGCCAAGTTCGGCGCGGCCAAGGGCACCGACGCGCTCCAGGTCGCTTCCGCCGTCAAACCCGACGTCTTCTGTTTCTGCACTCTGCCCAACCTGCGCAGCGAAATGATTCGCGCCGCCATTCAGAGCGGCGCGCGTCTGATCGCCTTTGAAAAGCCGGTGGCCTTGAACACCCGCGAGGGTTTCGAGGTCAAGAAGCTGCTGGAGGCGAGCGGCGTCAAAGCCGTGGTCAGCCATCAGCATCGCTACGGCGAGCATTACCGCAAGGTGAAAGAGATCGTGGCCAGCGGCGCGCTCGGCCGCGTCCATACCGTTTACGGCACCGCCTCCGGCTGGATGATGCACATGCTCTCCCACCTCATCGACTACATGCGCTGGTTTAACGAAGAAGCGCCCGCGCAGTGGGTCATGGCGCAGGCGGCAGGACGCGTCAAGCTCGCCGACCTGCATCCTTCCCCCGACTACATCGGCGGCTTCATCCAGTTCGCCAACGGAGTGCGCGGAATCGTCGAATGCGGTGCCGGCGCTCCCGATGTTCCCGAAGTCGATTACTGGTGGCGCAAGTGCCGCATCGGCGCTCAGGGCACTGACGGATTTGCCGAGGTCCTGACCGGCGGCGGCTGGCGCGCCGTGACCAAGGCGGGCGCTTCCTCCGGCGGCGGCTGCATGAACTACGATCTGGATATGCCGCCCTATATTCAGGAAATCGCCGACTGGCTGGATGACGACCGCAAAGTGCATTCCTGCAATTTCGCTAGCGCCTACGCGGGCTTCGAAATCATGATGGCGCTCTGCCGCTCGGTCGTGCACGGAGGACAGGTGGCGCTGCCGCTTCCCGGTGCTCCCGCTGAAGACGAAATCGAGCTCCTGAAAGCGCATCTGGCCAACCGCAAAGTCCTCCTGTCCACGCCCCTGAACGCCAAGGAGTACGGGCAGTAACCGATGAATCAGCCGGTGGAGGGACGGGCGTCCTCGCTCGTCCGCCCCGGCTGAAACGCCCGCCGCTCCACCTGCATGCTTGAATCCAACGCAGAAACAATCTCGCGGCCGCGCCTCCAGCGAGCCAGATTCTTCTCGGTGTAAAATCATTGATTGGCCGTTTCGCATTTATCCTGTTTTTCGATCACAAGATAAACTTGAAGCGGCCGGCGCAGTGGCATTCATGTGCCGCCGCCTTTTTCTAATTTCGAATTAGCGCAATGCATACCGATTTTTCAGGAGAGAATTGATGGCCGCAAGTGACCCGTCTGTCGCCACCCCCGCCGAGCTCGATCAGTTGTGTATCAACACGATTCGCACGCTTTCGATGGATGCGGTTCAGAAGGCGAACTCCGGCCATCCCGGAGCCCCCATGGGATTGGCTCCCGTCGCCTACTGCCTGTGGCAGCAGTTTCTGCGCTATGACCCGGCGGATCCGCTCTGGCCCAACCGCGACCGCTTCGTGCTCTCCAACGGCCACGCCTCCATGCTGCTCTATTCCCTCATCCATCTGGCGGGCGTGCGAGAAGCAACTCCCAAGGGCCAAGTCCTTTCGCTGCCTGCCGTCTCGCTCGACGAGATCAAAAATTTCCGCCAACTCGGCAGCAAGACGCCGGGCCATCCTGAATACGGCTTGACTACCGGCGTGGAGACGACCACCGGCCCGCTCGGCCAGGGTGTCGCCAACAGCGTCGGCATGGCCATCGCCGAGCGCTGGCTGGCGGAACACTTCAATCGTCCGGGATTCGAACTCTTCAACTACAACGTCTGGGCCATTTGCGGCGACGGCGACATGATGGAAGGAATCTCCTCCGAAGCCGCGTCGGTCGCCGGTCATCTCAAACTCTCGAACCTCTGCTGGATTTACGACAACAACAAGATCACCATCGAGGGCAATACCAATCTCGCCTTCGACGAAAATGTGGCCGCCCGGTTCTCAGCCTACGGATGGGACGTGCAGCACGTCGCCGATGCGAACGATCTGGTTGCGCTCGCCGATGCTTACCGCCGCGCGATTAGCGTTACCGACCGTCCCAAGTTGATTATCGTCGACAGCCATATCGGCTTCGGCTCGCCCCACCGCCAGGACACCAGAGAAGCCCACGGCGAGCCGCTCGGCGAAGAAGAAGTCAAGCTCACCAAGCGCGCCTACGGCTGGCCCGAAGACGCCAAGTTCTTGGTCCCCGATGGAGTCGCGGAACATTTCCGCGACGTCATGGGCCAGCGCGGCCGCCAATTGACCGCACAGTGGAACGCGATGTTCAACGAGTACAGCAAGCAGCATCCCGACCTGGCCATCCAATTCGCGCGCATGCAGCGTCAGCAGCCTCCCGAAGGATGGGACCGCGACTTGCCAACATTTGCCCCCGATGCCAAGGGACTGGCAACCCGCGAATCGTCCGGCAAAGTCCTCAACGCCATCGCAAAGAATCATCCCTGGCTCATGGGCGGCTCGGCCGATTTGCATCCCTCGACCAAGACGCGGCTCACCTTCGAAGGAGCGGGTGATTTCGAAGCGGGCCAATACAGCGCGCGCAACTTCCATTTCGGCATTCGCGAGCATGCCATGGGCGCCATCGTCAATGGCATGACGCTCTCGAAACTCCGCGCCTACGGCTCAACCTTCCTCATCTTCAGCGACTACATGAAGATGCCGATCCGCCTGTCGTCGATCATGGAAGTTCCGTCAGTCTGGATCTTCACCCACGATTCCATCGCCGTCGGCGAAGACGGACCGACCCACCAGCCGATCGAACAACTGATCACGCTGCGAGCGGTTCCCGGTCTGATAACGCTGCGCCCCGCCGATGCCAACGAAGTCGTCGAAGCGTGGAAAGTCATCATGCGGCTGCAAAGGGAACCAGCGGCGTTGGTTCTGACGCGGCAAGCCCTTCCAACCTTCGATCGCGCGAAGTACGCATCGGCGGATGGCGTGGCCCGCGGCGCCTACATCCTCGCCGACGCCGAAGGCGGCAAGCCCCAGCTCATCCTCATGGCCACCGGCAGCGAGGTGTACCTTTGCGTCGAAGCCTACGAGAAACTGAAAGCCGAAGGCATCCCGGCCCGCGTTGTAAGTATGCCTTCGTGGGAGTTATTCGAAGAGCAGGACCAGAGTTATCGCGATCAAGTGCTGCCGCCCAGCGTCACCGCGCGCCTCGCAGTCGAAATGGGTTCAACCATAGGTTGGGCGCAATACGCCGGGCCGGAAGGGCGCGTCATCGGCATGACGACCTTTGGGGCCTCCGCCCCGCTGAAAGATTTGCAGAAGAAGTTCGGCTTCACCGCCGATGCCACTCTGCAAGCAGCGCGCGAAGTTCTCGGCAAGTAATGTTAGAACTGGCCTCATAAATGGTTTTGGGAAGGGCACGACTTCAGTCG
Organism: uncultured Acidobacteriaceae bacterium; assembly: GCA_963709835.1. Taxonomy (GTDB): domain Bacteria; phylum Acidobacteriota; class Terriglobia; order Terriglobales; family Acidobacteriaceae; genus Acidiflorens. The sequence goes on along the minus strand of CAVPYG010000083.1, from coordinate 10,861 downwards.
CGCCGCTAACGGCCGCCGGAAATGCGGGCTTTAGCCCCTGAGGGACAGTCCTTCCGAGCGGAAAGGCATTTATGAAACGCGCTCGAGTATGCGTCGCGACGGGGCTTGGTCCGAATTTTTATAAGCGGTGATGGATCCGTGGCAACCAACGTCCCTCTGGGGAATCAAATAATTGAAGAACGGCGTCCTAATTCTTCCCGCCGCTGCCGATAAAATTTAATAACGTCAGGCGATGACTCCATTGCCGGACCCGTCAGGAGATAGTTATGAATCCAGTGGGCACGCTCGAAAGCGCAAAACCAGCGAACCTTCTCACCCAGCTTCAGACCTTCGGCCAATCCATCTGGCTCGACTATATCCGCCGCGACCTTCTCAAAAGCGGCGAATTGCAGCGCCTGATCGCCGAAGACGGCCTGCGTGGAATGACTTCGAATCCCGCCATTTTCGAGAAGGCCATTGCGGGCTCGACCGAGTACCAGGATTTTCTCGACTCTCTCGCCAGCCGCCCCAATCTCGACGCCAAAGGCCGCTACGAACTGCTGGCCATCCGCGACATTCAAGACGCGGCCGACTTACTCGCGCCCGTCTATCTGAGCACAAAGAAGCGCGACGGCTATGTAAGTCTCGAAGTCTCACCATATCTCGCCCACGAAACCAACGCCACCATCGAAGAGGCGCGGCGGTTGTGGAAGAGCGTGGCCCGCGAAAATGTGATGATCAAGGTGCCCGGCACGCCCGAAGGCATCCCCGCGTTTCGCCAGCTCATCAGCGAAGGCATCAACGTCAATGTGACTTTGCTCTTCGCGCAGCCGGTTTATGAGGAAGTCGCGGCGGCCTTCATTGACGGAGTTGAGAAGTTCGCCTCGACCGGCGGCGACGTGAGCAAACTCGCCAGCGTGGCCAGCTTCTTCATCAGCCGCATCGATTCGCTGGTTGACTCGCTCGTCGGCAACCAACTAAAGACGGAAACGGACACGGCCCGCACGGCCAAATTGCAGAGCATTCTCGGTAAGGTCGCAATCGCCAACGGCAAGCTCACTTACGAGGCCTATGAGCGCATCTTTTCGACTCCCCGGTGGAAAGCTCTGGTCGCCAAGGGCGCGCAGACCCAGCGCGTTCTATGGGCCAGCACCAGCACTAAGAATCCGAAATACCGCGACGTTATTTACATCGAGGAATTGATCGGGCCGGATACCGTCAATACCGTTCCTCCCGCGACGCTCGATGCCTTTCGCGATCACGGCAAGCCGCGCCAGAGTCTCACCGAGGACCTCGACGGCGCGCGCAAGACGATGGCCGATCTCGCCGCCGTTGGCATTGTCATGAAAGACGTGACCGGCAAGCTGACCGCCGACGGCGTAAAACTATTTGCTGATGCATTCGACGCTTTGCTCGCTGCCGTCGAAAAAAACACAAAGCAATCCAGCACGCCGCAAGTCAACCGACAGATCGCTTCCCTTCCCGCCGATCTCGATGCGGTGGTAAAAAAAAATCTTAGCGACTGGCGAGCATCTGGAAAAGTAAGGCGCCTCTGGCAGCGCGACGCTTCTTTGTGGACCGGAGAAGACGAGGCCAACTGGCTCGGATGGCTCGCCATCGTGGACGAGCAACTCGCCAGCGCCGCCCAACTCAAGGGCTTCGCGGACGAAATTAAAAGCGACGGATTCTCCGACATTCTTTTGCTCGGCATGGGTGGATCCAGCCTGTGTCCGGAAGTGCTCGCGTTGACCTTCGCGCAATCGCCCGGCTTTCCGCGCCTGCACATACTCGACTCGACCGACCCCGCCCAAATCCGGAGCACTGAGAAAAAAGTCGATCTCGCCAAAACCCTTTTTATTGTCTCCAGCAAATCCGGCAGCACGCTCGAACCCAATATCTACAAGCAGTATTTCTTCGAGCGCGTGCGGCAAACTATCGGCGCCGACCAGGCGGGCAGCCACTTTATCGCCATCACCGATCCCGGATCGAAAATGCAGCAGGTCGCCGAGCGCGACCGCTTCCGCCATATTTTTTATGGACTGCCTTCCATCGGCGGACGCTTCTCGGCGCTATCAAATTTCGGCGTCATCCCCGCCGCGGCCATGGGCCTCGACACCGCTAGGTTCCTTCAACGCACAAAAGAAATGGTCGAAGCCTGCAAGCCGTCCACTCCCGTCGAACAAAATCCCGGAGTGATGCTCGGCCTGACCATGGGCACAGCCGCGCAACTTGGCCGCGACAAAATCACGATTGTCGCTTCGCCCGGAATCGCCGACCTCGGCGCATGGCTCGAACAGTTAATCGCGGAATCCACCGGCAAGCTCGGCAAGGGCATCATTCCGGTCGATCGCGAAAACGACCGCGAAGGACTGGGCGCGCCCGACGTCTATGGCGATTCCAAAACTAGCGACCGCATCTTCGCCTACCTCCGCCTGGAAACCGCGCCCAACGCGGCGCAAGACGCCAAGGTCTCGGCGCTCGAAAAAGCTGGGCACCCTGTAGTGCGCATCGCTGTCGCCGATATCTACAATCTCGGGCAGGAATTTTTCCGCTGGGAAATTGCCACCGCGGTCGCGGGATCGATCCTCGGCATCAACCCCTTCAATCAGCCCGACGTGGAAGCCAGCAAAATCGTCACCAAACAGCTCACATCCGCGTACGAAAGCACGGGCTCGCTTCCTCCCGAAAAACCAATTCTTGAAGAAGCGGGCATCAAACTCTTCACCGACGATAAGAATGCCGCCGAGCTCGCGAAAGCTACGGGTTCCGACCACTCAGTTAAGAACTATCTGCGCGCGCACCTGGCGCGTCTCGGCACCGGCGACTACTTTGCCTTGTTGGCTTACGTCGAGATGAATGCCGAGGACGAATCGCTGCTGCAAACCTTGCGCATGGCTGTGCGCGATCGCAAACATGTGGCAACCTGTCTCGGATTCGGGCCGCGCTTTTTGCACTCCACAGGGCAAGCTTATAAAGGAGGCCCCAACAGCGGCGTGTTCCTGCAAGTCACCTGCGACGACGCCAACGACTTGCCGGTCCCGGGACAGAAATACACTTTCGGAGTGGTCAAGTCGGCCCAGGCTCGCGGAGATTTCCAAGTCCTCGCCGACCGCCAGCGCCGCGCTCTGCGCGTCCACCTCGGCGGCGATCTGAAAGTGGGACTCGCCAAACTCGCGGAACTTGTAAAGCAGATTTTGTAATATTTTCTCGGAGCAGATGGAGCAGCCATGCAACTCGGAATGATAGGTCTAGGGCGCATGGGCGCCAACATGACGCGGCGCTTGATGCGAGGCGGTCACACGGTTGTGGTTTCCGATCTCAGCGCCGATGCCGTCAAGAGCATCGCCGGCGAAGGCGCGGTGGCATCCTCTTCGCTTGACGACCTGGTCGCCAAGCTCGCCGCGCCGCGCGCCGCCTGGATCATGGTCCCATCGGGCGACCCCACGGAAAAAACCGTGCAGGCTCTGCTCGCGAAGATGCAGGCGGGCGACACCATCATCGACGGCGGCAACTCCTATTTCAAAGATGACGTCCGCCGCTCGAAACTGTGCGCCGCCAAGGGCGTGCACTACGTCGACGTCGGCACCAGCGGCGGCGTCTGGGGACTCGAGCGCGGCTACTGCATGATGATCGGCGGCCCGAAAGAGGCCGTCCAGCGCCTCGACCCGATCTTCAAAACCCTCGCGCCCGGACGCGGCGACATCCCACGCACTCCGGGCCGCGAAAAAATGACAGGGCCCGCCGCCGCCACCGCCGAAGACGGCTACATCCACTGCGGCCCCTCCGGCTCCGGACATTTCGTCAAGATGGTCCACAACGGCATCGAATACGGGCTGATGCAGGCTTATGCGGAAGGCTTCGATATTTTCAAGAACGCAAACAGCAAAGACCTGCCTGAAGATATCCGCTACGATCTCAACCTGCCCGATATCGCCGAGGTCTGGCGGCGCGGCAGCGTTATCAGTTCATGGCTGCTCGACCTGACCGCGATGGCGCTGATCGAAAATCCCACGCTCGCCGAGTACAGCGGCTTCGTGCAGGATTCCGGCGAGGGCCGCTGGACGATCCAGGCGGCCATCGAAGAAGCGGTTCCCGCCGAAGTGCTGACCGCGGCTTTATACGCGCGCTTCCGCTCCCGCCAAGACCACACCTTCGCGGAGAAGATGTTATCCGCCATGCGCCAAAAGTTCGGTGGTCACGTGGAACTCAAACCGCAGGCAAAGACGAAGTAAGTAGCGGCCGCAAGCTACGAGCGACCAGCGAGAAACCAACAAATGTCGGCATTAGTTCGAAACCCGCAGCCCGTGCCCCGCATCTATTAGCTGAGAGAATCAATGCCTCAAACTGAAGTTCCGACAGCAGCCGTCAAACCGCGATTGGGACGCACCGCTGATCCTTGCGTCATGGTGATCTTCGGCTTCACCGGCGACCTGACACGCCGCAAGCTGATTCCAGCCCTTTACAACCTCGCCAAAGAGCAATTGCTTTCGCGCGAGTTCGCCGTTGTCGGCGTGGGCCGCAGTCCCATGAGCGATGACGACGCGCGGAAGAAGGTCACCGAAGACTTCAAACTGTTCGCCAGCGGCGCCATCGACGCCGATTTGTGGGAATGGTTTATCCGCCGCATTCGCTATGTCAGCGGAGATTTCGACAATCCCGCGACTTACGACAAACTGAAGGCAGCGCTCGCTCAGGTTGACAAGGACCATAACACCCACGGCAACTATTTTTTTTACCTTGCCACCGCACCCAATTTCTTTGGCGATGTCGTCGAGCGGCTCGCCAATGTCGGCCTTATGGCCGAAGAACACAACCATTGGCGCCGGGTGATTATCGAAAAACCTTTCGGCCACGATCTCGATTCCGCCAACTCCTTGAACCAGCGGCTTCTGAAAGTCGCTTCCGAATGTCAGATCTACCGCATCGATCATTACCTCGGGAAAGAAACCGTCCAGAACATTTTGGCGCTCCGTTTCGCGAACGGAATTTTCGAGCCCATTTGGAACCGCCGTTACATCGACCACGTGCAGATTTCAGTCGTCGAAACCGTCGGCGTCGAGAAACGCGGCGGCTACTACGATGGCGCCGGGGCCCTGCGCGACATGGTGCCCAATCATATTATGCAGCTCATCACCCTGACCGCCATGGAGCCTCCGATCTCTTTCGATGCCAACGCGGTCCGCGACGAGCAAGCCAAAATACTCCATGCCATCCAGCCCTTTAGTAACGAAGACGTGCTCAGCAAGACCATTCGCGGGCAATACGGCGAGGGCACGATGGACAACCTGCGCGTGCCTGCTTATCGAGCTGAAGATGGCGTGCCTCCGGACTCGCGCACCGAGACCTTTGTCGCCATGAAGCTCCTCATCGACAACTGGCGCTGGGCGGGCGTTCCCTTCTACCTCCGCACTGGCAAGCGGTTGCCCGGACGCAATACCCATGTCGTCATTCAGTTCCGCCGCGCGCCTTTCATGCTCTTCCGCGAAACCCAGGTCGAGAACATGATGCCCAACCAACTCGTGCTCCACATTCAGCCCGAAGAAGGCATCTCGCTGCGCTTCGCCGCCAAGACTCCCGGACCCACCATGGAACTGGGCGAAGTGAACATGGACTTCGCCTACGCCGACTATTTCGGCGCCTCTTCCGCGACCGGATACGAGCGTCTTCTGCACGATTGCATGACCGGAGACGCAACGTTGTTCCAGCGCGCCGACATGGTCGAAGCGGGCTGGAGCATTGTCAATCCCGTGCTCGATGTCTGGAAGGCGCTGCCTCCGCGCAATTTCCCCAACTATCCTTCCGGAGTCTGGGGCCCGAAAGAATCCGACGAACTAATGGAACGCGACGGCCGCCGCTGGAGAAATTTTGAAAAGTGAATTTACGTGTAAGGTTAGAAAGTGATTGCCACAGAGAGCACAGAGTTACACAGGGTATTCCAGGTTTCCCTCTGCGTACCTCTGTATACCTCCGCGTCCTCTGCGTTAAAGATTTTCGTACGCATCAAATGACTTCCTATGCCTTCTACTCGCTCCATCTTAGTCTTCCCCACGCCGCCCGATCTCTTTCGCGCGGCGGCTGAAGAATTCATTCGCGTCGGCCGCGACGCCATCGGGGCCCAGGGCCGGTTCTCGGTTGCTCTCTCCGGAGGCTCGACTCCTAAGTCCCTCTATTCCGTGCTCGCCTCGAGTTATGCCAACTTTGCCTGGAATCGCGTCTTTCTGTTCTTCGGCGACGAACGCCACGTTCCCCCTACCGACCCTGACAGCAATTACCGCATGGTGAATGAAACTCTGTTGACCAGGATTCCCATTCCCGCCGAGAACGTCTTTCGCGTGGCCGCCGAGAATCCCGAAGCCGCCGCCGCTGCCTTGGACTACGAGGCGCGACTCCGCCGCTTCTTCGACCTTCGACCTGGCGAACGACCGAGTGAACGACCAGGCGAATTCCCGCGCTTTGACTTGATACTTCTCGGCGTGGGACCCGATGGGCATACCGCTTCCCTGTTCCCCGATTCTCCGGCGCTCGACGAACAGTCGCGGCTGGTCGTCGCCAACTGGGTCGCCAAGCTCAATGCCCACCGCATCACCTTGACCTTTCCCGTGCTCAACCGCGCCGCCGAAGCGATGTTCCTGGCCAGTGGTCCGGATAAAGCCGACATGCTGCATCAGGTGCTTGAGGACAAGACCGCGCCTCCACTCCCCTCGCAGAGAGTGCAACCCTCCGACGGAAAACTGCTGTGGATGCTCGACGAAGCCGCTGCCGCGAAACTGACGCTGTGATTTTCAGGGGTCAGGCCCCCTTGAGCAATTCGGCAACGAGTCCATCGATTTTCTTCATCGTGGACTCTAGGTTTAACCGTACGAAGCCACGTTGACGGGCTATAGAAGAGTTGGCGGGGAACGCTGCGGAACTCACTAACTTCGATGCCTCTTCATGTGCCTGCGCCCCCAGTTTGGCAATATCCTTGTGAGCTTTTTTCATGTGATCGAACGTCGGTATTGGAAGCTCCAAAAGCTTCTTGTGAATGTCACGCTCACCAAGCAATCCGGCTGACTGGAACGGTTTGATCGCTTGGTTGACCGTCTCCGAGTTCAAGATTGCAGCCACGTACTCAGCCTCCTGTCGAGTAGCGAACGCTGCCCAATAGAGCTTCACATCAACGATGAAAGGGATTGGCTCGGCACCACGATCAAAGAATGTCGCAGCGACATTCATACCTGAGTGGTTGTAAAGCACAAGAAAACGCTGCCTGAAATCCTGTCGTGTAAGTTCTTTCTGGTAATCCAATCGCTCATAGAGGTTTTGTTTGGCGGCTTTGTCACCACGCTTCTCCTTCCAGATTCGCTCAGCCTCCTGCATCCACTTACCGAATTCCCTGTGTCCCTCTCTCATGAGCTTTTCAGCGGTGAGGACGCTCAGCAAACCATTCTTTACTTGGATAGGCAGGACGACGGTGACCGGGGTCAGAAGAGCGAATGGCACAAGATGGCGAGCAACTGCCGTACTGTAGATAAACTTGCCTTCGACTAACCCGGACATGTTCACTGTGTTGTATGGCTTTTTCGCTTGAGCCGCCTGTTCAGGCTCAGTTTCCGCCCAATACACGGCACCGGGGGTGACCTTGGCTGGTAGATCGGTTACGCGAACAAAATATATGCTCCTTGGCACGATGGTTGCGCCCTGCTTAAAGATGCTTTGGTAGTCGCTCGGCTTTGAAAGTGCAGCGGCGCCGGGAGATGTGGACAACGCCGCTCGGGATCCCAAATAAATCACCCTTCCTACCTTGTTGTGCTCCTCAAGATGGCTCTCCGCAACATCCCATCCCAAATCTCTACCTGGTAGTTTACCAACCCATTCGATAACTGGAAGTTTATCCTTCGAACTTCCAAGGAGCGTGTCTCTCTTGGCAAAGAGTACGCAGGCGGGCACGTTGAACAGGGGTGTTACATCCCACAAATCCCAATATCCCGTCAGCCTGAACCTTGCAGCGTTGTCATATTTCCTTTGAATGAGATTCTGGTGCTGATCTGCACTCAAGACCGCCCGAGGCATCACGAACGCAAGACGAGCGGTTGCATTTGCAAATGTAGCCATCGAGTGAGCCAAAAACACGGTTGCAAGCTCCATCTGCGTGAATAGCTTTTGCGATTTGGGTGCGATCCTGTATCGGTCAATAGCACGTCGTTTGATTTCGTCTTGGTACTCAGGGTCGGAGATGAAGCGATAGGAGAGCCACGGCGGGTTGCCGATTATAAAGTCGAACTGCCCTTTCAGCATAGCCGGACGATAGCTGTTTCGGATGATGAAAGACCAAATCGAGTTCTTACGCTCCCTGATTAGCTGCGCCAACCCATTTGTGAACTCCCACAAAGCATCGAGTATCTTCTCGTATTGAAGCAGTTTCGAGAGTTCTGGGGCAGCTTGGGTAAGATGGTTAGTCATTGTCGTGCGGCTGTCCTTGCTTATCTTGGCGTGCTCCTCCGCAATTGCCGTACATGACGCAATCACGTCATCGAAAAGTTCTGGCGAATGAATCAGCATTTCCGGCATGACAACTGTTTTCCGGTCCTTCCTTCCGCCATATGTGATTTCAACGCCGCTCAATTGTTCAGCGAGATTCGCTTCCACTTCTCGGGGCAAGAAAAGTGAATCCGCCATGTACACCGGGATTTGGATCGGCTTTTTCGCAGTATTGATGAGCTTTCCAAGTGCGAGCACGTAATTGGCTCTGGAGATGGTGACCGCGACCGGATGGATGTCGATACCCTGAACATTTCTGAGAATTAGTTTAAGCCGTTCGTTTTCGGTTCCATCGGGGTTATGCCGCAAAAAATGAGCGATGGCGGCTTTCAAGAAACTTCCCGAGCCGCAACTTGGATCAAGCACTGCCTTGTAGCCATGTTTCGGAAGAACCTCGGCGATCATGCGTTCGCACAACCAATCTGGCGTGTAGTACTCGCCAAGGTCATGCCGATCTTTTGGGTCAATCAATTGCTGGTAGACGCCCTTGAGCACGTCCTCATGAACTCGAGACAATTCGTATTCCGTCAGGTGCGACAGGATTCGTTCCCATGTCGGAGCGAGAATCTCCTCGGCTTCAGCATTCCGAAGCCAATGGAAAAAGTCGTCATCAACGAGGTTCGCCAGACGCTTCGATTGGAAGTAGCGACCAGAAAAGACATCCTTCGCCACTTGCCGCAAGCTACCACTTGCCTTGCCCTTCGAGAGGGCAGCCCAGATCAGCAGCCTAGCAATGCTTGCGAGATAGGTGTGCCGTAGGAACAGGCTCTCAAGCTCGGAAATCTCGTGTCCGGTCTCACTGTCCTTTTCTGCTGTCGCCGTCTCAGTCAGATGCCCGTATGTGACGGTCAAATATTTCTGCCATGTCTCGAACGCAAGCATGCACTCGGGTTCACCATTGACCTTAGCCCATGCCTTCTTGGAGGATGCCCGTTAATTCGTAGAAAGTAGCGACTCTCAACCCCGGTCATAATGACCGAGGTGGTTTTTTCTGCCAAGAAAAAGGAGAGAGTCGCTATGAAGAGACGATACCAGATTGACCGGCAACGGGCGGTGCAAGAGTTCCGCCAGTTGGCCCGCGAAGAGAACCCTAACCTGCAGATGATTTTTCCCCTGGCCGAGGTGGTGGGACTTCTGCAAGAAGGAGTGGGGAACCTGCTGCGCGAGGCCGGTCTTTCCCTGATGCAGTTGGTGATGGAAGAGGAAGTGCGGCACTGGGCCGGGGAGCGGCACGAGCAGCATCCGGCGCGGCGCGCTCATCGCTGGGGAAAAGAGGCCGGCTACTGCGTGGTGGACGGGCAGAAGGTTCCGATGCGGAGGACGCGGCTGCGCACGCCGGAGAATCGCGAGCAACGGCTGGGCAGTTACGAGTTGTTCCAGCGCAGCGGGCCGATGGAACACGCGGTGTGGGACAAGGTGATGCGCGGGCTGTCGACGCGCAACTACGGGGCGGTGGTGAAGGACTTCCGCGACGCCTACGGGGTGGAGAAGTCGGCGGTGAGCGAGAACTTCATCGCCTCCAGCCGGGAAAAGTTGCAGGAGTTAATGGAGCGTCGGCTGGGCGAGTACGAGTTGTGCGCGGTGCTGATCGACGGCACGCCGTTCCGCGACCGGCAGATGATCGTGGCCCTGGGGATCAATGTTGACGGGCGCAAAACCGTGTTGGGCCTGCGCGAAGGGGCCACCGAGAACGCCGCCGTGGTCGGCGAGTTGCTCGGCGATCTGGCCGCTCGCGGGCTGGACTTCACGGTGCCGCGTCTGTATGTGCTGGACGGAGGCAAGGCGCTGGCGGCGGCGGTGCGGCGGCATGCGGGCGCGGCGGCGATGATCCAGCGTTGCCAGGTGCATAAGCGGCGCAACGTGATCGACCACTTACCCGAAGAACACAAACCGGCGGTCAAGAAGAAACTGCAGAACGCTTACTCGATGAGCGAATACGCCGACGCCAAGCGCGCGCTGGAGCGACTGCATCGCGAGCTGATGGAGCTGAATCCGAGCGCCGCCCGCAGCCTGGAAGAAGGCATGGAAGAAACGCTCACTGTGCATCGTTTGCGCGTGCCGGCAAAGTTGCGCCGCACCCTGGCCAGCACCAATGTCATCGAGTCGGCCTTCTCCATCGTGGAGACGGTCTGCCGCAACGTGAAACGCTGGCGCACCGGAGACCACATCGAGCGTTGGGTCGGATCGGGTCTGCTGGTGGCCGAGCGCCAGTTCCGCAAGGTGCAAGGCTACCGCGAGATTCCAGCGCTGTTGACCTCGCTTGCCAACATGGTGTCGAAGAAGGCGGTTGCCGAGGAAGTGAAGGTTGCGTAACCTATGACAGTCGAGAGCCGCTAACTTTCAACGGAGTTCCGGGCAATCT
>CAVPYG010000082.1:0-15625 GCA_963709835.1 uncultured Acidobacteriaceae bacterium | reverse complement strand
CGCGGTGAAAGCCTGTCTGGATGCGGCGGGCGCGAAGATTACCGAAGTTCAGCACGTTGCTGTGGGGCAGGATAGTGACGCCAACCTCGCCAGGAAAGTGCAATACGCGCTGGCGAATCCAGCGAAGATTCTGAATTTTATCAAGATGCGGCAGCGCAAAGAGTCGATGCGCGATGTGCGTTCTCTGCTCGCGCAGGCGTTCGACGTGGATGCCTCCACGCTGAAATTCCAGGAGCATCATCTGGAGCACCACATCGCCCACATCGCCAGCGCCTACTACTGTTCGCCATGGGAAAAAGCGGCGGGCTTCAGCTACGACGGCTCGGGAGATTTTGTTTCCACCATGATGGCGCGCTGCGAGGGCCAGGAAATCCATGTGCTCGACCGCTGTTTCCTGCCCCACTCGCTCGGCAGTTTCTACACCATGATTTGCGATTTCATCGGCTACAAAAAGTATGGCGATGAAGGTAAAGTCATGGGACTGGCGCCCTACGGGAAAGACACGTACGTCGACGAGATCCGGAAAGTTGTCACGCTCAAGAACGGCAATTTTCAACTCGACATGAGTTATTTCAAACCGCTCGGGAGCAATCAGGGAATGCAGGTGCTGCCCGACGGAACGGTGCGCCTGGCGCGGCATTTCTCCGATAAGATGGAGAAACTTTTTGGCGCGCCCCGCGAGCCGCACGCCGAGATCACGCAGCGCGACATGGATCTCGCGTATGCCATGCAATATTTTTCGAGGAAGTGTTTTTCCATCTTGCGAACGAGTTGCATAAGCGCGTTCCCGAGGAGAATCTTGCGATGGCCGGAGGCTGCGCGCTCAACAGCGTGGCGAACGGCAAAATATTTTCCCGAACGCCATTCCGCCGCACTTGGATTCAGCCGGCCGCGGGCGACGAAGGCCTGGCGATTGGCGCCGCGCTGCACACGTATCACTCGGTGTTGAAACAGCCGCGCAGGAACGAAGCGCAGATGAATCACGCCTACCTTGGGCCAGAATTTTCCGAAGCTCAGATTGAATCGGCTTTGAAAAGCGCGGGCGTAAAGTATCGGCGGCTGGATCGCGCGCCGCTGCTCGACGCCGTTTCCGATGAGATGGTCGAGGGCAATGTTGTGGGATGGTTTCAGGGGCGCATGGAATGGGGACCGCGCGCGCTCGGCAATCGTTCCATCGTCACGCACCCGGGCCTGCCCAACATGAAGGATGTGTTGAACGCTCGCATCAAACACCGCGAGTGGTTCCGTCCCTTTGCTCCCTCGATCCTGGCCGAAGCGCAGCACGAGTATTTCGAGCACGATCATCCATCGCCCTACATGCTCCATGTGTACAAGATTCGTCCGGAGAAGCGGAAAAGCCTCTGCGCCGTGAACCACGTCGACAACACCGGGCGATTGCAGACCGTGGCGCGGGAAGAGAATCCGCTTTACTACGATCTGATCCAGACGTTTGGCAAGAAAACCGGAATCCCGGTGATCCTGAACACGAGCTTCAACGAGAATGAGCCGATCGTGTGCACGCCGCAAGAAGCCATCGATTGCTTTCAGCGAACCAAGATGGACGTGCTGGCCATCGGGCCGTTTTTTGCGTGTAAATCCGAGGAGTAAGTCCAAGTAAGACGAAGCTGACGTTACCCGCATGACTGAAACTCCAGTTGCGGGGCCGCACTTTCGCTCTAAAGCTGCGGAGAGTCGCCGCCTGGCGCGGCATTCGCGTGCTGGCTTGGGACGGCGACGTTCTCTACGGGTGTCGCGGGTATCAGATCGTTCGCCTGCACGTTCGTCTAAATCCGCGCGTGAACGCTCGCCTGCAAGCCGGCCAGGAGCGCAATGGGAAGCGGTCGCGCGCTTTCGTCCAGTCTGGTGGAGGAATCTCACGTCGCGCAACCCCTGAGCTATCGCCTGCTGCGCGATGGTTTTCATGCGCTGGCCTTCTCGGCAACGATAAGCGACCAGACGATGGTGGGCGCGGTTCCGGGTGCGCTTGTTACGCGCATCGCCGGCAGCGATGAATTTCATGTGACTCATCGAGTCCAGCGCGGCACGCGGCCGCTGCACATCACCGCCGTTCCATCGGGAAACATTTACTGGGGCGAATATTTCGACAATCGCGAGCGCGCGGAAGTTCACATCTATGTTTCGACCGATCGCGGCCGCACATGGCAGATCGCCTACACTTTTCCCGCGGGAAGCATACGGCACGTCCACAACATTGTTTATGACCGCTGGGGCGATTGTCTTTGGATACTGACGGGAGATGAAGGGGCCGAGTGCAAGGTCCTGCGCGCTCCTGCGATCTGCGCTCGGTGGAGGTGGTGCTGGCAGGGAACCAGCAAGCCCGCGCCGTGGCTGCGATCCCAACCCAAAACGGATTGTATCTTTCGACCGACACGCCTTTCGAGAAGAACCACGTGTATCGGCTGGATCGAGCAGGCAACGTCGAGCAGGTCGGCGATCTCGCCAGTTCTTCGATCTTCGGTTGCAGGGTTGGCGAAGCAATGTTCTTTTCGACGATGGTCGAGCCCAGCGCTGTGAACACCAGCCGTGAAGTGCAAATCGTCGGCTCCATCGATGGCTGACAGATAGATCGAGAGAAGGATCGCCTGGCAAGTGCTGGCTAGCTGGAAGAAAGACAAATTGCCGATGCGTTATTTTCAGTACGGCAACGCTTTTCTGCCCGACGGCGAAAACTCCACTAATTTTCTCGCAGCCACGACCATCGCGGTCGAGCCTGACGATCTGGTTACCACACTCTGGGAAGTCGAATCGGCATGAGCATGAGCAAGAACTAGGGCTGCGCGTTGGCATTACTACCGGCGAATTTTTCAGCGCCTATCTCGGTTCCGGACGAGCCAGTTGACGTTCTGGCATGAAGCGCCGGAGATCAATCCGCGCGCCACCACCGGCCAGCTCGGCGAGTACTACATGCTGTTTCGCGAGAAGGCGGACTACGCCGGACACTACGATGCTGCCGGCATTCCCATGCTCGACTACCACGGACGCATTGGCCTGCAGTACAACCCGATCGCGATCGCGCAGTGGGGGCTCGCGAACTACAACTGTTTCTGCGAGACGCAGCGACGAAGACGTTGGCGGAAGACTCTCAAGGCCGCCGACTGGCTCGCCGCCAACCTGGAACAGAATGCTCACGGTCTCTGGGTTTGGAACCATCATTTTGACTGGGAGTATCGCGACACGCTCAAAGCGCCGTGGTATTCGGGACTCGCGCAGGGCAGGGCGTTTCACTGCTCCTGCGCGCGCATGCTCATTCCATAGCAAAGACGAGAAGTATCAAAGCGCGGCCGAAAAGGCGTTTGTCGCGCTGACCCGGCCGATTGCCGAAGGCGGCGTACTCTTTGAAGACGGTCTAGGGACGTATACAAACGAGAACAACGATCTGTGGATCGAAGAATATCTCGTCGATCCGCCGACCCACATTTTGAACGGATTCATGTGGGCGCTCTGGGGTGTGTTCGATTTCTGGCTGGCGCGCGCGGATGCTTCGGCAAAAGAAATTTTCGATCGCGGAGTCGAGACTCTGCTTCGCAATCTCGCGCGATTCGATACCGGCTACTGGTCGCTCTATGAACAGTCGGGCACGAACAATCGGAACCCGGCTGAAAATGCTGGCCAGCCCTTTCTATCACCGCTTGCATATCGTACAGTTGCGAGTAATGTCGAAGTTGACCGGCGACCTCGCTTTGCGGCGGTGGCCGATCGCTGGGAAGGCTACGCGCAGCGCCGCGGCAATCGCACTCGCGCCCTGGTCGAGAAAAGCATTTTCAAATTGTTGCACTACTGATTGTCAGAATATTGATTGTTCTAACTCATCGTGAAGATTCTCTACGTTTCGCAATATTTTCCGCCGGAAATGGGAGCGCCAGCGGCGCGCGCCGCCGAGTTGTCCCGCCATTGGGCGCGCATGGGTCATGATGTGACCGTCCTCACCGGATTTCCCAACCATCCCACCGGAGTTGTGCCCGAGGAATGGCGCGTCGCGATTGCGCCGCCTTCACTACACCGAAACTGTCGATGGCGTGCGCGTCGTGCGCACCTGGCTCTGGCCGCTGCCCAACCGCAAAGCGCACGAAAGAATCCGCAATTACGCGTCATTCTGTATTTCGGCAGCCGTCAGCGGGCTGGCTCTGCCGAAGCCGGACGTGGTCATCGCCACCTCTCCGCAATTGCTGTGCGCGCTGGCGGGATGGTGGCTGGCGTTTTCGAAGCGCGCCCCCTTCGTCTTCGAAGTGCGCGATCTTTGGCCGGAATCGCTCGCTGCCGTCGGCGCGGGCAGCGAAGGAACGTTGCTCCATCGCGCGCTGGGAGCTGTCGCCGGATTCCTTTACCGTCGCGCCCGACCGCATCGTGGTCGTGTCGCCCGCCTTCAAAGACCACCTGATGCGGTATTGGAACGTTCCCGCCGGGAAAATTTCCGTTGTTGAGAATGGAGTGGAGACCGGCCTCTTCCGTCTCGATCCGGCAGCGCAGGAAGTGCGCAAGCAACTCCAACTCGAAGGCCGCTTTCTGATTTGCTACATCGGCACCATGGGCAATGCGCATGGGCTGGACACCTTGATCTCCGCCGCCGAAGAACTACAGACTGCGCTGCCAAACGCCATGTTTTTGCTGATTGGCGAAGGCGCGGAAAAAGAGCGCATCGTGAAACTCGCCGCCGCGCGCGGACTCGCCAACCTTCGATTCCTTGACCAGCAGCCGCGGGAACGGATTCCCGCCTATATTTCAGCCGCCGATCTCTGCCTCGTCATGCTGAAAAAGAACGAGCTGTTCAAGACGGTAATTCCCACCAAACTTCTCGAATACATGGCGTGCGAGCGGCCCGTCATTGTTGCGGTTGACGGACAGGCCCGCCAGATTGTCGAAGATGCCGAAGCCGGCGTTTTTGTGGAGCCCGAGAACAGCTCAAGCCCTGGTGAAAGCGATCCTCGACCTGGCGGCCGATCCCGAGCGCAGGCGGCACATGGGAGCCAGCGGGCGGCAATACATCGTCAACAATTCGTCCCGCGAAAAAACGGCACGGGATTACATTACTGTGCTAGAAGGGTTAACCGCGTAGCTTAGGAATCGCGATGGCGGCACACACAATGCAATAATGGGCGTCAGCGGCACACGTGCTAAGGACGAACCGCAAGGACTGCCAAGGAGGTGGACAGCGACACGGCTGCGTCCGCAGTGCGATATGCCGCAGCCTTGGCCGCACTTCCGGGGATGAACAAAATGTCGCCTTTTATCAGAGCCACATCCGGCGCCTTGGCATAAAGCACCTTCTTGAGGTTGATGGGAATTTCCTGCACCCCGGTCGGCGTCTGCCGCAGGATCCTGGTTTTGTTTAACGCAGAGGTGCGCGTACTGCCGCCGGCCAGCGCCAGGGCTTTGAGAACGGTAAGGGCGTTGTCCTCAATCAAGAATCCGCTGGGTCGGTTCACATCGCCCACCACGTAAACGATTCCGGCGCGAGAAACTATGATCGTGTCTCCCGGGAAAACATCCACATTGTTCTCGGTATCTTCCGCCAGGTTCGACGACAGCTGAAGCTCAATCTTCTGATCGGGATTTCCACGGCGCTCGATGGTCACGCTGCGGCCCGCCTTGTCGGACAATCCTCCCGCTGCCGAAATCAAGTCGAAAAGCCGGCGCTCGCCAATCGCAGGGTACGGCCCGGGGTGAGCGACCTCTCCCACCATCGTGATGGCTTGCGAAGCGGATTCGTCCACGAAAATGGAAACGTGCGGGCCGCGGACAAAGCCTCCATCCTCCAGCCGCTTTTGAATCAATTCCTGCGCTTCATCCGTCGTCAGGTCGGCAACGTGAACATAGTCAATCAGCGGAAGATAGACGTCCCCGGAACCGCTGATCCGCGTCTTGGTTGAGAGATCGGGCACTCCGAACACACTGATTTCGATCAGATCGCCGATGCCCAGCTTCACATTGGAATTGGCCAGCAGGCGAGGCGATTGCGCCGGAGCCGTTGCATTCGCCGGCGCGGGCTGCGCAGGTTCCCCGGTCACCGGCGTCTGGGCCATCAGAGGGAGGCTGCACAAACTGATAGATAAAACGTACAAGCTTCGCAGAAGCGAAGCTGTCGATTCCGCCCGCGCATACCACGACTCCTGGATTTGCTGCGTGGCTCGAGTTTAACATACGCCAACCCGGTAAAACCGCGCGCAGAACGCTCTCTTTCCCAGTCTTCGGTACACCAGTGAGTAACCGGGAAATGCGCTCGAATAGTTGCTCGGCGATGGCTGCAAGTTGTATAGTTCCTACAAATAAACATTTCATCACACGGCGCCGCGAATGGGAGAATTCCGTCTCAAAGAATCGGCGGAAAGTTCCGCGCAGCCCATGTGGGGTGAGATGCCGGATGTTTCATCCGGAGAGGAAGTCTGATTTTGACGGTTCTGTTCCTTGGGCTATTCGTGTTTTCGCTGGCCCTGTCGGTTGTGGCCACGCGTGAAGTGCGAGACCTGGCAACGCGCAGAGGTTGGGTTTCCGCGCCGCTCGACGGACGCCATGTCCACCTAGCCCCCCTTCCCCGTGTCGGAGGAGTCGCGATCTTCCTGGCTTTCTCGGTCAGCTTGGGCATGTGGCTCGCCCTCTCCCTCATCTTTCCCAGCTTGGTCGCTGGACTCGCTCCCGCCACGCTTCTCCGGATTTATGTTCCCGCCTGCCTGATTTTTTGTCTGGGCATCTACGACGATCTCCGCGGCGCGAGTCCGTATTTGAAGTTTGCCGTCCAGGCCATCGCCGCTGTTATGCTCTTCGCCGGCGGCATGCGCATTCTCAATCTTCCCCTGGTCTTCGGCGACCGCTCTCTACCCTGGTTCGTCGGGTTGCCGCTCACTGTGTTGTGGGTGGTTGCGGTCACCAATGCTTTCAATCTCATCGATGGACTCGATGGTTTGGCCGCCGGATCGGCCTTGTTTTCCACGATCGTGTTTTTTATCGTCTCGCTGGTCACTCATTCATGGCTCGGCTCTCTCATCAGCGTGACCCTCGCCGGCGCTATCCTGGGGTTCCTCCGCTTCAACTTCAATCCGGCCACCATTTTTCTCGGCGACTCGGGCAGCCTGTTCATCGGTTTCATGCTCAGCGCGCTCGCCCTCGCGGGAGCCCAGAAGGCACCCACCTTCGTGGCCGTTGCCCTCCCCGTCGTCTCCTTCGGGTTGCCGATTCTGGAAACCCTGCTCTCCATTGTGCGCCGCCTCATCAGCGGCCGCCCGATTTTTTCCGCCGATCGCGAACACATCCACCACAAACTGCTGCAGATGGGGCTTTCCCATCGCCAGGTGGTCATCGTTCTCTACGCCGTTTCCGGCATGTTTGCCATGCTCAGCCTTTTCCTGCTTTGGCCAACCGGCAGCACCCTCGGCCTGGTGCTGGCGGTCGTCGGCACCGGCATCTGGATCGGCGTGCAGCATCTGAACTACATCGAGTTCGGCGAACTCCGTCGCATCGCGCAGCGCACCATCGATCAGCGCCAAATCGTGATCAACAATCTTGGCGTGCGCCGCGCCGTCGAGGAACTCAAACTGGCGGGCAGTTTCGATCAGGTGCGCAGCATACTGGTTGCCGCCTTCGAGAGCAACGATTTCGATGCCTTCGAATTGTCCCTCAATCCGCTGCACCTCGACCAAACCACGCCCGCCGAAAGCGACCGCCAGTTTCACTGGAGTAAGTTTCCTCACGCGGCGTCAATTTCCAGCCAGCCGTCCTGGAAGCTCACGCTCGACTTGGTGACCACTTCGAACCAGCGCCGCGGTTCGCTCGTCGTCTACCGCAGCTACACTCGCCCCGACCTTCAATTGGATGTCAACCTTCTCACTTCCGAATTCCCCGCCACCCTCGCCGACGCACTCCAGCGAGTGCTCGCCCGGCCCGAAGTCCTCGCTTCGCCATCCCCAAGCGACGCCCGAATGCTGGCCGCGAACCTCTAACTGCTTTTTGCAGATCCGATTCATGCGAGCGCAGCGACAGCCGCCCTCGGCTTTCCTTTGGGGCGAAGCCCCACCCCTTTTGGCGCAAGGATGGACCAGCGAAAACTCTCCGCAGGATATTCCTCCCGTCGTTCCATCTCTGAGTTAATATGGATGCACCTATGGGTGCCTTCATGAATCGGAGCGTTGGCCGATTGCCGCATCCTCTCCCTGGAGTTTCCCACGGAGAGCGGCGCCGTTCGGTTCGTCACAAGCTCCACAGTCCCATCTACGCCAGCTTCAATGGCCCCCAAGGCGGCATGGTGGTCGATCTCAGCGAATTGCTCGACCTGCACGAAGACGGTTTTGCCGTCCAAACCAGTGAGCGCCTCGAAACCGACCGCGCCCTCACCCTCTGCCTCGAGATGCCTGAAACCAGAAGTTACATTCATGGCGCCGGGCAGGTTATTTGGAGCGATGACGCTGGCCGCGGAGGCATACGGTTTTCCGGCCTTTCTGAGACTTCCCGGAAGCTTCTGAAAGAGTGGCTCTTTGCCAACCTGCTCGTCGCCTGCTCCAATTACTCCGCTCGAACGCAGCAATTGGCGCGGCGCGAGCGCGAGCAAATCGAATCGTTCGCTCACAGCGCAATTGCCTCTCCCCTGGAGGCGCTTCGCCGCGAGGTCCACGAACTCGGCGGCGATTTCAATGCCGCGTTGCAGCTCATCGCCGATCGCGCCTTGAGTCTCACCGGAGCCACCGGCGCGGCCCTCGCCTTTCTCACCGATGACTCGATGATCTGCCGGGCCCGCGCCGGTGCGCCCGCTCCGCCGCTCGGCGCCCCGATCGACCTGCGGCAAGGCTTGTCGGGAGAATGCGTCCTCACCGGCCAACTCGTCTCCTCGGAGGACGCGGAAAACGATCCCTGTGTCGATCCCGTGGTCGCTCGCGTGCAGGGCATAGCCTCGCTCATGGCCGCTCCCATCCTGTCCGATTTCCGCGTGCTCGGCCTGATCGAGGTTTTTTCTCCCCGGCCGAGTGCTTTTACTGCGGACCACGCGAACGTGTTGCATCGCCTCGTCGAAATAATTTCGGAAATCCATCCCGAAAATGCCCAGCCGGAACAAGTTTCGGAGGTAGGAACGGCGCTCGCCCCATCTCCCGAGATGAAGAGGTTCGAGTCAGGCGCGCCCGATGCCGGCGCAATCACGGTAGCTCCAAGCGACGTTGATTCCATCCGCGCAACCGTCGAAGCCTGGCGGGAACCGGCGCCTGAACTGGTCGGGCAACTCTCTCAACCCATACCCAAACCAGCGCCCGCAACTCCGTCTCGCTGGCATCAGCGCGTGCTGATCTGGTCGGCTTTTGCCGTGGTCTCGTTCGTCCTCGGCTATTTGGCCGGCCCGCTCTTCAACAAGTATTGGGTAAGCGCGCCGCAAGCGGCCCAGCGTTCACCGGCCGAAGTGGCCGCCAACGTTTCCCCGAAAACCACCGCCGGCTCGGCCCCGCAAGCCAAGTCCCTCGCAGAGCTGCAAAAGCTAGCCGATCGCGGAGACGCAGACGCGCAATGGCAGATGGGCGTCCGCTACCACAACGGAGAGGACGTTCCCCAGGATGACGCGCAGGCGTTCCAATGGTTCCTGCGCGCCGCCGAACAGGGTAATGTTGACGCTCAGGCGACCCTCGGCGCCTACTATTGGGCGGGACGCGGAGTTCCTCAAAACTTGTCCAATGCCTACTTCTGGTCTGCCATCGCCCTCGCTCGGGGAGACGACAACAGCAAATATCGGCTCGAAAGACTGTCCGCCCAAATGACCCGCGAGCAGGTTTCCACCGCCCGCCAGCAGGCCGAAATCTGGATCAACCAACACAGCTCAGCAAACGCCGCAAAGAACTGACCGCCAGATGTTTCGGCTTTCCCCTGTGTGTTTCCCTGTGTACCTCGGAGCCTGCCCTGAGCGAGGCCGAAGGGTCCTCTGTGGTAAAGCACTTTCTCTTCCCAACCCTCGAGCCGCCATCCGCCGTAGAATAGAAGAGTGGCCACGCTCCAAGACATCCTGACCGCCAGTGACCGCGTCCGCGAAGCCGATCCCGCTCTCTGGGAAAAGCTCGATCGCAATCGCCTCCGCTGCTACGCCTGCGGCCACTGCTGCCCCATTCGCGAAGGACAACCCGGAGTCTGCAAAGTTCGCTTCAATCTCGGCGGCCAACTCTACGTTCCCTGGGGCTACGTCGCCGGAGTCCAGTGCGATCCAATCGAAAAAAAGCCATTCTTCCACGCCTACCCCGGAGCCCTGGCCTACAGTTTCGGAATGCTGGGCTGCGATCTGCACTGCTCCTATTGCCAGAACTGGGTTACTTCACAGGCGCTGCGCGATCCGCATGCCATCTCCGATGCAATCCCGGCCGATCCCGCGCTGCTCGTCAACGACGCCGTGGCCCAACGCGCAAAAGTTGTAGTCAGCACTTACAACGAACCCCTCATCACCAGCGAGTGGGCCGTCGCCGTTTTTCGCGAAGCTCGCCAAGCGGGATTGCTCACCGGCTTCGTTTCCAATGGCAATGCAACTCCCCAGGTGCTCGACTATCTTCATCCCTGGATCGATCTCTACAAAGTCGATCTCAAGAGTTTTGACGACCGCCACTATCGCCAGCTCGGCGGACGCCTCCAGCCCATCCTCGACACCATCCGCGCTCTGCACAAAATGGGCGTGTGGCTGGAGATCGTCACCTTGCTCATCCCCGGCTTCAACGACAGCGAAGAAGAACTTCGCCAATTGACCGCATTCCTGGCCGGAGTTTCACCCGACATCCCCTGGCACGTCACCGCCTTTCATCAGAACTATAAAATGACCTCGCCCGCCGATACCCGTCCCCAGGACCTTCTCCGCGCCGCCGCCATAGGACGCGCCGCCGGATTGCGCTACATCTACGCTGGCAATCTCCCCGGCCACGTCGAAGGCCTCGAAGATACTCGTTGCCCTGGCTGCGGCGAATTGCTGGTCCAGCGCCACGGATATTGGATCGAGAAATACAATTTGACGTCAGCAGGCAATTGCCCCGCCTGCCAGATGCCCATCCCCGGCCGCTGGTCAAAGAAATTCGACGGCCAAATTGCAGCTTCTCCTTTTCTGCCCCGAAGGCGGGCGTAATTGGTTAAAATCCAAGCGCAACCATATTCGACCTTCATGCGCACTCTAAAAGCATTTCTGGTGGGAGTTTTGTTGTGCTCAGTTCCGGCCTGTTCTCCGCGCAATTTCCTGACCCGGCGGCTGGCGGCCGATTTGATTTCCGCCTCCGCCGCTTTCAAAGCGCCGCAATCGTTTTGGCTGCGCACCGGCATCGTCTCCAACAAGGAATTCAGTTCTCCCGACTCCCTCGTCTTGCAGCGCCGCGGATGGATCATCGGCACGCAGCAGAAGTGTCCCGCCGGTGTAGATCCTCCGCCCTGCTGGGACGTGGTGCTCACCCCGCTCGGCGTGGAAACCGTCCGTCCGCTGATTTCCAGCGCGCTGCCGGGAGTCGGCTCCAGCAGCGACATTGGGCCCATCGAGATCCAGGTCGCGCTCCGCGAACTGCTCAGCATTGACGGCATCGCCAAGGCTGGCAACCTCGCCGACGTTGATTTCACCTGGCGTTGGGTTTCCATCAATCAGGTGGGCGAGGCGCTCTACGACAACGGAGTCCACTACCGCTCGACCGTGGGTTTTCGCGACTATGACGATGGCTGGCGCGTGGTCGAGCAAGCCATCCCCGCCAATCAGCCGCTCGAAGATGCCCTGCGCAACGCCCAACCCACGGCACCGTAAAAAATGGAACGGGGTGGTCGAGGGAGGGAGGGGGGACGTTTGTGCGTATGGTTGTGTACGTACATTAGGGCAAAAAAAATATTTTCGGGGAGGGCGCGAAATCGGCTTTTTTGGCCTTGGGGCGGGGAAGGCGAAATCGGCCAAAACCAGGGGCGTTGGTGTAATTCCAATAAAGACAAAGAGTTAGGCGGGAAAAATGGCGAAAGCGCAGTCGGGCTCCGGGGGTAGAGAGGTTCGAAGTGAGTGGTTTTGTGTCAAGAGGGATTCTTGTGGATGGCGGCGAGGCTCCCCAATGGCTTGTGGTGGTGCTGCAATTGGTGGTTGAAAGCTCGATTTCAAGCCTTGTTCGAGCCCAAAGGCCGTTCGCGACCCATATCTCGAAAAGCGCGACTACTCGGCAATGCAATCTGACGGCGGAGTGAGCTGACTCGTACAGTGCAAGATAAGGGTCATAATTTCGCTCACTACAGGGTAGTTCTCGAAAATCGGCAATCCCTTCGACGGCGGCTGGCCGGTAAAACCGTGGTACGTGGCTGGATTCGGTTCGATGCCATCGTCTCTCGCCAGGACAACCGGTTGGCCCTGCGGGCTTTTGTAAAGCAACTGGAACTGCGCGTTGTTGTCGACTGAAGTTGCCGTGGCAACATCGATGAAGAACCTGCCAACGTAGGTACTCGTCGAACCAGGGGGCACGACAACGGTTGAGCTGACGGTCTCCACGCATTGACTGGCCGCCCCCGCTCCAGGGTAATAATTCTGACCACCGTAGAGAACGTAAAGAGGGCTGCTGCTGCCATCGGTGAAATTCATCGTGAAGGTCACCGGCTTTTGATCGTTGTTCGAGATTGACTCGATCTCGAATAGCGCCCACAGCCCACTGCCTGTGACGTATCCGGTGCACGGACTCTGAGTACCGGGGATCTCGAAATTCTGCAGGTTAGCGGACTGCCGGTAATGAATCGTCACCAGGTCAGTGACGGTAGGTCCGCAACTGTTGCAAGCGGGCAGCGAAATCACTAGAAGAGAAAGTACGACCCCAAGAAGCATTTTGCAGTTCATCCTGATCTCCTTTAGCGGCCGAGCCCGGGAGTCGGCGTTTCACTTCCAGGCGGGTGGCCACAATTTGCGGCAAGTATACACCTGGTTGGGAAAACGTTAGCAGATCAGAAACTGCCCAGCGCCCGATTCAAGGGCGCACCCTCGGGTGGTGGGATCAAGAAAAGGGTGGGACGGCCCCCGCGGGTTGTAGCGGTCCGCGACCCACATCTCGAAAAGCGCGAGATGTGGGGCACCCCCTTCAGGACTTTTCATTTGCGCCGGAGACGTGCGCCACCGGCCAGATAGATTCACGATTATGGTGTAGCGAGGGGTTTGTAAATAAGGCCGATGACTATGCCGACGATCGTCCACTGGACGAAGTAAGCCACAGCCTGTCCCAGAGCGAGTTTCAGGCCGATGTTCAGGTTCACGTAGTTGTGCAGGACAAATGCGCAAACCACGAAAATGCCAATGAGGACGCCCAAGCGCGCACCTTCCGTAATGCCCGATCCGCCCGGATGTGGCATTATCATTGCGAAAATTATCGCGACAACCAGGATCGAAATGAGAGTTGCGACCATCCCAATGGGCATAACAGCCATCATTTCTTCCTTAGGCCGGAATACGGCCGGGTACTTGCGGGATTCATTGACAAGAGCGGGCACCAGCCAAAGCAGTAAGAAACCATAGGCAAAATACGCGACCGTGCCACCAAGTGCCGCCAGCGCGAGATGTGAATAGCTCATTTGCACTCCTTTACCAATTGCGGATCAAAATCTCAGTCGGTTCGGCAGGACTGGTTCGCCCAAGCCTGATTCGGCCAAACAATGATGATTTTGGTAGGGCAAGATTATACAAGTTTCGATTCGGATGGAGCAAACGGTTCGCTCAAGGTTCGCCGCGGTTCGAAAAGCGTGAGATTTGGACCGCCCCCTTCAGGATTTTTCATTTGCGCCGGAGACGTGCCCCGCCCGCCACGTTATTTCCCTCGGGCAATGTCGACCGCGAGTTGAATCGCAGCGTCGATTCTCCGAGCAAGATCGTTCACAGATTTTTCGATAGGCTCAAGGGCCTTCTCGACGTTTGCGAACCTGCCGAAAGCGCCCAGTCGGTTCGGGGCGCTACGAACGTGGGAGAGCTGGCCCTCCAATTCTTGAATAGAGCTTAGGGAATACTTGGGAACAAACGCACTCGGAATCGCCTGCCACAGATCGGCTGGAGGCGAGACCCCAGCATAGTATTGACTCTTCACAAGCGCTGTTTCCTGGTCGGCGAGCCCGCCGTTTTCCACAATAAACTCCAGCGAATCTCCTAGCTGACGGAAGCGATCCTTCAAGTGATTAGCGAGAACAGTAGCCACCATCTCATCGCTTGCCAGGAGACCGGAACGCATCTGATCTGCAATCAAACCAAGATTGATATCGAATGAGAAAGGTTTAACGTGAAACCGCTCCTGTAACCACGAATAATCCTCCGCCGAGCTTATCGAACGTGAATATTGCGGGACCGCCTGCAACATTTGGCAGTTGATCTCTAGCAGTATCAGAGAAGCAGTTCTGATCGTTTCGGTGCGGATCTCCGTTCGATGGTAAGCTTCGTTTCGGTATCCGTGGAGATATTTCAGCGGGGCGGCTAGACCACTATGAAGGTGTTTGCCACGGCCCGCCATGTAGTTGACCTTTTCATCGAAAAAGCGATCCAACCTAGATTTCTCTGATCGTGATAGAGGTACCCAATCGACCAGTTCTTGGAGTATCGGCGGCAAGGCGTCCTGACTTGGAGTTGAGAGTATGTTGTTCCTCAATCGCTCTCGCATTTCCTCGTGCTGGAGGTCGTGTTTGATGCAGTGATCCATCTGGATCTCAGCAGCGTTGTCCAGTAGCAAGAACGCGAGTCTCAAGTGCTCCAGTCGCCCGTCTTCGATGTAGCGTCTGGCTTCATCAAGCTGAAACAGCAGATAGCTCAGAAACTTCATTTGACTGTTCCTCAGGCTACCGCCGGTGGCCTAGGCTCTTGATTTCGCTGGCGTCACCAAACCAGTGGGGTGCCCCGTCCCTCGCGTCGTTGGCGAAGGGCGGGTACCACGACCGCATAACACGACGGGTTTTGTACATAACGGACAAAGTCGCGTCGTCAGCATCGCTAGGATGGGCCAGCCCCAACCCCTTTCAGGATTTTTCATTTGCGCCGGAGACGTGCGCCACCCGCCACGACACTGCTTAATCCCCATAGTGCCTCGTAAGAATATTCCAGGACCCAAAGTCTGTTCGCGTACTACCATCCGATAATTTGACCCCACCCACCACCTGCACCCCACCGTTAGGATCTACAATCGCCGTTGGTACGCTGAATTGATGGTTGGGCTTCCAGCCCGGATGGACGACCCTCCCTGTGCTCACCTTTGGCATTTCAATGGCGAGGGCCGCGTTGATGAACTCTGGGTCTTCATATCGGAAGACGATAGGTTCAAGTCCAGGATTGTTCTTGATCCATTGATAGCCATGCCCAATCGTAATTCTGGAGCGAAGGACGCCGTTAACCCGCGTTATTGCCCACTTCTCTTCAAAGAAACCATCCCGACAATCTATTCTGACGGTGTAGTGCTGGCTATTCGGGTCAACAGGATCCCAGTTAAAGGTACCAAGCGATCCTTCTGGGCTAGCTTCTGGGGCATAGATGTGCTTTTGCGATTCGCCCGCTAGTCCGGGCGGGGGGTAAGGCGAATCAGGATGCTTTACCAGCCATTCATGCTCTATATTCTTGCGGTCATCGTCGTAAAAAATGATGTCGCAATTGTAGGCCGGATTCGGGCCGTAGTGCTTAAGTACCATTATCCATGTCGCAGGA
>CAVPYG010000081.1:0-14946 GCA_963709835.1 uncultured Acidobacteriaceae bacterium | reverse complement strand
ATTTTGTGCTGGCGGTGCAGTGGCATCCGGAGCGCAGTGTGAACGAGGGGCCGGAGCTGGCGGAGCCGGCGAGAACTATTTTCCGCGCGTTTGTAGAGGCGGCGAGAGCGAAGCGGGCGGAACTGGCAAAGGAGTTGTAACGGCCTCTAACGCAAAAGTGTCATCCTGAGCGAAGCGAAGGATCTCTACTCCCGGCACAAATCCTCGTGTGGGTAGGGGTCCCTCGCTGCGCTCGGGATGACAACTTATGAATTGTTCAACTTCTTTTCAGCAACACCACCACATTCGCAATCGCGGCGTTTTCGGTGCCCATGCCTTCCGGCGTTTTGGCTTTGATCCCGACACAGTCTGGCGGAATTCCGCACAACTCGGCGACGTGTTTGCGAATCGCTTCGGCGTGGGGGCCGATTTTTGGAGTGGACAGGATCAGCGTGGAATCCAGGTTCACGAGTTCATAGCCCGCGGCTTTGACGCGCTTCAGCGCCTCTTGCAGAAACAGGGCGGAGTCGGCGTTTTTCCATTGCGGGTCGGAGGGCGGGAAGAGGGCTCCAATGTCGGGGCCGGCGATGGAGCCGAGCAGGGCGTCGGTGATGGCGTGCAACAGAACGTCGCCGTCGGAATGCCCGCCGAGACCCTGGTCGTGGGGCAGAGTGACGCCTCCGATTTTGAGCGGAATGCCAGGCTTGAATTCGTGCGAGTCCAAACCGTAGCCGATGCGCATTTCAGGTTTCAAGATTTGATCCCGCTTTCGTGCTTCAAATAGAACTCGGCCAGCTCCATATCGGCTGGTGTGGTGATCTTTATATTGCTGGGCGAGCCCATCACTACTGCGACGGGCAGGCCGGCGCGCTCGATCAGTGACGCCTCGTCGGTGCCGAGGAAGCCGTCGGCGACCGCGTCAGCAAAAGCTTTTTTCAGGATGGCGTAGCGAAAGCCCTGCGGAGTTTGAGCCATCACGATGCTGGCGCGCGGGATGGTGGCTTTGATGAGCGCGCCGTCGGCGGTGCGTTCCACCTGTTTCACGGTGTCGACGGCGGGCCAGCCCGCGATGGCGGCACCATGTTTTTGGGCGGCCTCGATCACCTTGGCAATGATTTCGGGCGTCACCAAGGGGCGGACGGCATCGTGCACCAGGACGATGTCTTCCGGATCGGCCGCGGTATGGGCCAGAGCGCTGGCGACGGAGTCCTGGCGATGCACGCCGCCTTCGACCATGTGCAGGGGCTTGCCCAGAATTTCCGGGTAGTGGTTTTCGACCTGGGCGCGAAAGCCGGGGATCTCGTCGGGGCGCAGAGCGACGATGATTTCGTAGACGGCAGGGTTGGCGGCGAACTTGCGCAGGGTGTGAACGAGAATGGGGACGCCGCCGAGGTCCTTGAACTGCTTGGTTGGCGTTTTCTTTTTCGGCTTTTCTTTCGACGGGGCGGTCGAGGGCGGAGCCATGCGCGTGCCCAGTCCGGCCGCCGGAACGATGACAAACACCTTCATAGGGACGATCAGTATAGTACAGGTGGCAGGGTTTGCGTCTACCGCCTGGCAAGCTTCGAAAAAACTTTCGCTTTCGCCTTCCATCCGCTACCGGAACGGCTGATTTCCAATGGAGACGGGGCAAGCGCCGTCTCTATGTGCGGAGGAAAATTTCGGCATCGCTAAACCGGCGCCCTGATACGAAACGGACTCCTTCCGCATGCTGCCAATATTCTGGTACTAGTCGGCGGCGCGGTCGGCGACGGCCGGAGCGGGCTTCTTTTCCGGTTCGGCGGGCGGCACAGTGTGCGCTGTCGGCGGCAGAGAGGCCATCGAAGGCGGCGAGGCTCCTTTGGAGTCGTGGCGGCCGGGCGCGCGCTCATCCCACTTGCCAAAAATCATCTTGCCGGCGGTGGTTTGCAGCACCGAGGTCACCGAGATATCGATGGTCTTGCCGATCATTTTGCGCGCGTTATCGACGACCACCATGGTGCCGTCGTCGAGATAGGCGACGCCCTGGTTGTACTCTTTTCCTTCCTTCAGGATGAATACCCGCATCATTTCGCCGGGCAGGACGATGGGCTTGAGCGAGTTGGCCAGTTCGTTGATGTTGAGCACGGCCACGCCCTGCAACTGGGCGACTTTGTTGAGATTGAAATCGTTGGTGATGATCTTGCCTTCATAGAGCTTGGCCAGTTCGATGAGCTTCAAATCGACTTCGCGGACGCTGGGGAAGTCGTCTTCGACGATCTGGATCTGGACGGAGGCGGTTTTCTGAAGACGCTGGAGAATGTCGAGGCCGCGGCGTCCGCGATTGCGCTTGAGCGAGTCGGCGGAATCGGCCACCAGTTGCAATTCGCGAAGCACGAATTGCGGGATCACCATCAAGCCGTCGAGGAAGCCGGTCTCGGCGATGTCGGCGATGCGGCCATCGATAATGACGCTGGTGTCGAGGATTTTGTAGCTCTTCTTGCCGGATTTTTCGCCGCCGAAAATGCCGCCGAGCGCCGCCAGATTGAGCAGGTCGCCTTTGTTGGCGCCGACCGCCAATCCCACGTAGGCCATGATCATCATGACCATGATCTGGAGGAAACTCTGGATGGGGCTGGCAGAGATGCTGTTGCGAATGACGAGCGCGAAAAGATAAGCGCCGACGATGCCGAGCACGCTGCCGATGGCGGCGCCGATCAGGCGCTTGAGGCTCATCGCGCGCAGCCTCCACTCGAACACGATGATGGCGGCGCCGACCAGCAGACCGACGACGGCGTCCAGATTTTTCGGCAGCAGGCTGAAAGGACGAATGAGAAAGCAGATGATGCCGACGATAAGAATAAAGAGAAGGCGTATCAGTACGATGTCCACGAGTATGACCTCTCTCGGGTAGGGTGCCGCTTGCGCGGTTCCCACCCCTGCCGGCCGTCCAGGGCAATATGATGTTTAAAGTGCCTGGCGCCAGCGTTCTATTCACGGAGCTGTATGAAAATAATGTGCTCCGTGCCCAGCCATAGCCGGGTAACCGCCAAACTGACGGAGCAGTATATACCCGGAGTTGAATTAGAGCCATGTGCACGCGATATAGATGCGGGCATGTGGCGTCTGGCTGCGATTCTATCCTAGTTCGCTCCGCCCACAGCCGCTCGCGATCGAGGCCTCGGCCATGGGCGCCATCAAAGCGTATCCCGCCGGGTTGGGGTGCAGGCCATCGTCGGCGAGTTCTTTCCTCAGCAATCCATGGTTGTCGACCATGGCGCTGAAATAGTCGAGATATACACAGCCGTGGGCGGCTGAGTAGGCCTTCAGCCAGCGATTCAATTCGAGCGATGCGCTCCGGCGGGCGCTGGGCGAAGAAATCCTGCGATCGCGGCGTGTAATTGTGGACCGGAAGCACGGAGGAAAACACCACTGCGATTCCGTTGGCCTTCGCCAATTCCGCGAGCGAGACGAAGTTGGCCTCGATATCCTCGTTGCGGATGGGGCCGGTGTTGCCGGCGATGTCGTTCGTTCCGGCGAGAATGACGACTACCTTCGGTTGCAGGGCGATGACGTCCTGGCGGAAACGCACCAGCATTTGTGAAGTCGTCTGGCCTCCGATTCCACGATTGACATAGGGCTTCCCGGGAAAATATTCCGGCAGGGGCCAGATGTCGGTGATGGAGTCGCCAAAGAATACGACGCGCTTTTCTCCGGGCGCCGGCGGTTTCAGACGCGCGTTCTCGTCGCGGTAGCGGGCCAGTTCGCCAAAGTCGTTCATGTAAATCGCAGTGCGGGAATTGCGCCACAGGTCTAACGACGTCGGCGCCGTTTGCTTCGGAGCGTGGCGATTGCGCGAAGGCGGCGCTGCAACAGATCGCGCACGCCAGGATTGCGATGCAGAAAACTTTTCGAGTCATGAATACTCCGTTGTCCTGAGATTGGCCCAAATTATCACATCCCGTCATAATTCGGCCCGCCGCCGCCCTCGGGCGGAACCCAGGTGATGATCTGGTAGGGGTCCTGAATGTCGCAGGTCTTGCAGTGGACGCAGTTGGCGGGATTCAGGCTGATGCGCTTGCCGTGGGGCGCGGCGGGGTCGTCCACCATCTCGTAAACGTTGGCGGGGCAGAAATTCTGGCAGGGGCTGCGCAAACTCTTTCACGCAACGGTCGTTGCAGATGTTCGTGTCTTGAATCAGCAAATGCGCCGGCTGATCCTCTTCGTGCTTGGTGCCGGAATGATAGAGGTCTGTGAGCTTGTCGAAGGTGAGCTTGCCATCGCCTTTGGCGGGGCCGAGCAGGTGCGCTTCCGGGCCTCCGTCGGCGGGCAGATTGGCGATCGGCTCTAAGTTTTCGTATCCGGCATGCGAAGGCACGCGGTTGCGGAGGCCGCCGTCGAAAATCTCCTGCAGCACGGTGTTGAACATGCCGGCGACCATGCCATTCTTGAATCCCTGGTGGAAGTTGCGCACCGGCCACAGCTCGTCGTGAATCCAGCTGGTTTCGACGCGGCGCTGGAACTTGCCGAGAATCTGCGCGGCGACGCGTCGGATTTCACCAGCGCCTCGAATGCGGTCTCAGCCGCCAGCATGCCGCTCTTGATCGCGAGATGAATTCCTTTCAGGCGCGCGGAATTCAGAAAGCCGGCGGAGTCGCCGACGATCATCCAGCCATCTCCGCCGAGCGGCGGCAGCGACCACCATCCGCCATAGGGCAGCGACTTGGCGCCGTAGCGGATCATCTTGCCGCCCGCGAGCAACTTGGCAATCAAAGGATGCTGCTTGAAAGTCTGCAGCACATGCTGCGGATCGAGGCGCGGGTCGCGATAATCGAGTCCGGTGACGAAGCCGAGCGAGACGATGTTGTCTTTCGATACCCGCGAGCCGTAAATCCACGCGCCGCCGTATTCCTTCGTGGTCAGCGGATAGCCCATCGTGTAGATCACTTCGCCCGCCTGGATGCGGTCCCGGACGGGACCTCCCACAGCTCTTTCACGCCGACGCCATAAGTCTGCGGGTTGCGGTCTTTCATCAGGTCAAACTTCTGGATGAGTTGCTTGGTGAGCGATCCGCGAGTGCCTTCGGCGAGCACGACGACCTTCGCCTTGATGTCATAGCCCGGCTCGAAATTCGATTTCGGCTGGTTCTGCTTGTCGACGCCCTTGTCGTCGGTGCGCACGCCGATGACGCGATCGCCGTCGTAGTCAGCAATTCCGATCCGGCGAAGCCCGTGAAAATCGTGATCCCCGCTTCTTCGACTTTGCCCGCCAGCCACTTCACGAAGCGGTTGATCGAGATGACGTAGTTGCCGTGATCCCGCAGCGGCGGAGGCGTGATGGGAAGCTGGTAATGGTCCGTGCGCGTCAGGAAGTAAACGGCTTCCTTGTGGACCTCGGCGTCGAGCGGCGCTTCGCTTTCGAATCCCGGCAGAAGCTCTTTCATGGAGCGCGGATCGAGCAGCGCGCCGGAAAGGCAGTGCTGTCCGGCCTCGCGCGCTTTTTCAAGCACGTAGATATTTTCTTTGCTGAGCTGGGCTTCGGGATGGCGCGCGTTGTGATCGTCGATCAACTGCGAAAGCCGCAGCGCGCAGGCCATGCCCGCGGGCCCGCCGCCGACGATGACGACATCGGCGGGCATTTCAGGATGCTCGACGTTGGGAAGAGGCTTGCGGAAGATCAGCATGGCGGTCGGCCCTTGGCAGAAAACTTCCCTATGATACGGGAAACCGCACGGCGGCGCATGGCCATCACGATGCTGGCAATGGGTGAGTTTCCGGGTAGCACGAGATATGACCGGATTCTGAACCAAGCCGATTTGGGTCATGAGTGCAACGGCCTGATTGCGCCAACTATCTTCCACAACGTTGGCGTTAGGACGATAATGACTGTCGTATGAGCAGCAAACGCGACGGAAGCACCAAATTCGCCAGAAACGCGGTCTACATTTCATTTGCGGTCATCGCAATTATCGTTGCGGTTGCCGGGTTGAGGCCGCTCAGTCAGCCGCGCATTCCTTACAACCATCTTCGCGCTGCACACTGGACGCGACAATTGATAACCGCCGAACATCACCACGCTGGCGGTTTTCCATCGGTCGGCTTCACATGTGATCTGCGTCGGCTTGCGGAAGCCGGGTTGATTGACAAAGTGACGTCGTCAGGCGAGAGGTCCGGTTATCGGTACGAACTGCGGGATTGCGCTACAACAGGGACGGTTGCGGCTTTCGCAGTTGTGGCTCTGCCGACAAAGGCCGGGATCACTGGCAAGTTTGCGTTCTGCGGAAACCAAGAGGGCGTGCTCTGGTATGCCGACGGTGGGTCCGCAGACGATTGCCTCCGCCAGCAGGTCAGATGGACGAAGGCAGACCCATTACAGGACTAGGGTTTTGGTAATTGGCGTAACATCGCCATACCACTCGCCCGCCAGAATCTGTCCACCTCTTGTGTAGTCGGAGATTCGAAAACTCGCCGCTACTGGGCTGGCCAACGGTCTGCGCGCCTCTCCAATTTTTGAAAGTGATCCCGTTACCGACGAGCACAACATCGGCAACGCCTTGCCATCCCTCCGAACCTGCCGAATTCCACCTGTTATTCTAATGTCGGTTCACCAGTTACCGACCTGCCTCCGAGGAAATCATGGCTGCACTGATCGATGCCATCGACGTAAAGCGCAAAATGTTTTTCGAACTCGATAACACTCCATTCGTCTGTCTCGATGTGGAGGTTTCCACTCCCACCGCTAGGGGCGGCCAGACCCTGGTCCGGCTGAAGATGCGCAACCTTCTTACGCGCGCGGTCTTCGATAAGACGTTCAAGGCC
The DNA here is from genome assembly GCA_963709835.1 of uncultured Acidobacteriaceae bacterium. Classification (GTDB taxonomy): domain Bacteria; phylum Acidobacteriota; class Terriglobia; order Terriglobales; family Acidobacteriaceae; genus Acidiflorens. Next base: position 8,191 of record CAVPYG010000081.1, on the reverse strand, counting down.
AGTGACCGCTTCAAGGAACCGGACCTCGATATGGTCGAGGCATCCTACCTCTATGGCGATGGCAGCGGCTTCCATTTTATGGACCAGAAGAGCTTCGAGACCGTCACCCTTTCCGGCGAGATGATGGGGGACGCTGTGGACTTGATCGTCGAAGGAGCCATCGTGCAGTTGCATAAGTACAACGGCAACCCCATCGGTTTGCAGCTGCCAACCCATGTGGTGCTGAAGGTGACTTACACTGAACCCGGCGCCCGTGGCGACACCGCGAGCAGCAACGTGACCAAGACAGCGAAGCTGGAGACTGGCATCGAAATCCGCGTTCCCCTCTTCATTAAAGAAGGTGAAACCGTCAAGGTATCCACCGAGACGCGGGAGTTCGCGGGGCGGGCGTGATCCTACGCCTCAGTTGATCATTATTATTTATCCCGATTATTTATCCCGCCTCGCGTACTTCACCGCCGCAAAGATCACCGTGCAGATGGCGAAATCCAGCAGCAGTCCCCAGTCTTCCTTGAAAAGCGCGTGCCGCGCAGCCTCAGGCAAATGGGGCATGAGCAGGAAGTAAATCGCGTTGCCGGCGAGCACGGCTACGAGCGCGTCGAGAAAGTTCTTCATTGTCGTTGAACGCTGTGGTGACATCTTAATCCCTGCCCCCCGCTCCTCCACCCCATCGCGTCAAAAGCGCACGCGATGGGGACCCCGGCTGTTAACATCGCTTACGATGCTCGATCCGTCCACTCCGGTGCAGTTTGTGAAAGGCATCGGCCCGCGGCTGGCCGAGGTGCTTCGCGCCAAGGATATTGCCACCGTTGACGATCTGCTGCACTATCTGCCCTTCCGCTACGAAGACCGGCTGAACCCGCGTTCGGTGGCCGAACTGCGCGCCGGAGAAATGGCGACGGTGATCGCCGAAGTCCGCAACTCGGGCCTGTTTCGCACCCGCCGCATGCCTATCTTCCAACTCACGGTCGGACAAGGGCGCGCGAAGTTGAAGTGTCTCTGGTTTAACGCCACATATCTAGTTGGCCGCTTTCAGCCGGGACAAATGCTCGCGCTCTACGGCAAGGTCGAAGAGGACCGCGACGGCGGACTGCAAATCATGCAGCCGCAATTCGAGGTCCTTGGCGACATTAACGAAGAGGGCGGAGCCGACGAGGCCGAAAAGAAGGCGGCTGCCTCGCTCGAGATTGGACGCATTGTTCCCATCTACGAATCGACCGGCCAGGGGAAACTTACGCCGCGCTGGTTCCGGCGCATTATTCGCGGGGCGCTGGAAAATCTTACTCCCGATGTTCCCGATCCAATACCGGCGGCGGTGCGCGCGCATTTGAGCCTGGTGTCTCCGCGCGAAGCATTGTGGAAAGTGCACTGGCCCGATGCCGGCGAGAGCTTCGACGATTTGCAATCGTCGCGCACAGCGGCCCACAGAAGGATGATTTTCGATGAACTGTTTTTCATCGAGCTCGGCCTCGAACTCAAGCGCCGCGAGCAGAAGGCGCAAACCGGAGTCGCCTTCCGGCTGGACGGCGGCGTGCGCGAGGCCATTAAGAAGATACTGCCGTTTCATCCGACGGCGGCGCAGAAGCGGGTGCTGAAAGAAATCGCCAGCGACATGCAGGCGCCCTGCCCGATGCGGCGTCTTTTGCAGGGCGATGTGGGATCGGGCAAGACGATTGTGGCTTTTCAGGCCGCGATCATTGCCATTGAAAACGGGTACCAGGTCGCGTTGATGGCGCCGACGGAAATTCTGGCGCAGCAGCATTATTTTTCCGCGCGCCAGCTCCTCGAACGTGCGGGATATCGCATCGTGCTGCTCACGGGCTCCCTCGACGAGGACCGCAAACGCGATGCGCGCCGCCACATAGCGCAAGGCAACGCGCAGCTAGTAATCGGCACGCACGCGCTGATTCAGGACCGCGTCGAATTTGAAAAGCTCGGACTGGTCGTTGTGGACGAGCAGCACCGCTTTGGCGTGATGCAACGGCTGAAGCTGATGAAGAAAACGGACGAGACTTCCAAGACCGCAGAGCCCGACGTGCTGGTGATGACGGCTACGCCCATCCCGCGCACATTGGCGCTCACTCTCTACGGCGACCTCGATGTATCGGTGCTCGACGAACTTCCGCCGGGACGAATGCCGGTGGTTACACGCACACTGCCAGACGAGCGCGCACCGGAAGTGTGGGAGTTCGTTCGCAAACAGATCTCCGCCGGACATCAGGCCTACGTCGTTTATCCGGTGATCGAGGAGAACCCGTCCGAAACAGAAGAGCGCGAAGTGAAGGCCGCCAAACAGATGCACCGCGAGTTGCGCGAAAAGATTTTTCCCGAGCTGCATGTTGGATTGCTGCATGGCCGCCTCGATGCCGCCGAAAAAGAGCATGTCATGCGCGAATTTCAGCAGGGCAAGATTGAAATTCTGGTCGCGACCACGGTGATCGAAGTCGGCGTCGATGTCCCCAACGCTACCGTCATGGTGATCGAGCACGCCGACCGCTTTGGATTGGCGCAGCTCCATCAATTGCGCGGACGCATCGGGCGCGGCGCGGCGAAATCTTATTGCGTGCTCATGCACGGCGGAAAAGTTTCCGAAGAAGGCGAGCGCCGCCTCGACGCCATGGCGCGCTCGAACGACGGTTTCCAGATCGCGGAGCTCGATCTCGAACTGCGCGGCCCCGGCGAGTTTTTTGGGACGAAGCAGGCGGGCATTCCGAGCTTCCGCGTGGCCAACATCATTCGCGACCGCCAACTGCTCGAAGCCGCGAAGCTCGAAGCCGCGTTTGTGATCTCCGGGCCGAATTCCGAAATATCAAAAGACGAAATTGATCGGGCGCTCAGGGAGATGCGCTCGCGCTGGGCGCATAGTTATGGGCTGGTCGAGGTGGGGTAACGTGCGTCTTATTCAGCAAACCGGTTTGGTACACTCGTTTGAGGATTCCCCTATGTGTCTCTTGAAGAATCTATTATTGGCTGCCGCTGTCGCCACTCTTCCCTGCATTGCTGCCGCCCAGGAATCGTCCGACGCAGCAATCGCGGGCAAGCTTCTCTCGATGCTGAACCAGGTACGAACCGACGCGGGACTGCCAGTCTTGAAGGCCGACACGCGGCTGAACAGCGCAGCCAGCGTGCACTTGTATGAATTTGCCAACAGTGGCGAAATCTCCGATCAATTTGAAGGCGAGCCCAGCCTGGTCGAGCGATTGAGGGCGGCGAAAGTCTTCTCCGGCTCCGCAGGCGAAATCATGTTAAAGGTTGCGGACGTGGATCAGGTTCCCGGCCAACTGAGGGCCTCAGAATCGGCCCGGCGGGTACTTCTGAATCCGAAGTTTTCCCTGGCAGGAATTGCCCAGATAAATACCGGAACGCAGCTTTTTATTGTCGCCAACCTCGTGCAACCCTTGGACGCACTTTCGCCGGACGAAGTCGAGACCTTGATAGTGGAAGCCGCTCAGCGTGCCCGAGAGAGCCACAAACTTCTGCCCTTCAAGTCCCTTCCTATGCGAAGGCTGCGCGGACTGGCTTGTGACATGGCCAAGAAGGACTCGCTCAAGGTCGCAGCCATCGATCCCGCCATGGAGTATGGCAATGCCCTCACCACCGTGGGACAAACCCTCGTGTTCACCACGCGCGACCCGCAAGTCTTGCCGGCCAGCGTCCAGGCCGTGGGCTTTGACCCTAAGATCAGCGTTATCTCGGTGGGGGCTTGCTTCGCACGTAGCCCAACCCACCCCGATGGAACTTACTGGGTCGGCCTGATGTTCTGGGCCACCCGTTAAGCGGACACGCAGACGTTCCCGTCGCCTGCGACCTCCAACTGCTGGAAGCGGCCAAGCGCGAGGCGGCCTTTGTGATCTCCGGGCCGAATTCCGAAATCTCGAAAGAAGAAATTGACCGGGCGCTCCGGGAAATGCGGTCGCGCTGGGCGCATAGTTACGGGTTGGTCGAGGTGGGATAAAAGTTAGCCGGTGGAAAGCCGGGCGTTGCGCCCGGCTCTCCACCGAAAAAACTAAACACTAAAGAGCGCTGCTAAGTCTTGGCGGGCGGAGCAACTGTGGAAGGAGGAGCAGCAGGCGCGGTGGAAGGCGCCTCGGGTTTGGTACCCTCTACGAGCCTGGTGCCCTCTACTTTGCAATTGTATTCTTTGCCGTCGTCGCGGCGTATGTAGAGCCTCTTGTGATCCTTGTCAGAGGCGTCCACTCGGTAGTCCACTGCTTGGCCTGTCTGGAATTCCCCTGCCTGGAACGAACCGCAGTAGTCAATCTCGTAGACCATATCCGGGCCCTTCAATTCGTATGCCTTCGCACGGCGAGCGCCGTTGCCCCAGGGATCGTACCTGGTGAAAAAACCCATGATAGTCCCCTTTTGATAAGTGATCGGCGTCTCTTCGGGAGAGGCATCGTACGTGGCTTCGACATTGCACTTATACTCTTTGCCGTTCTCCTGGCGTATATAGACCTTATTGCCTTCCACTCGGTAATCCACGGTCTGTCCTGTTTGGAAATCGGCGCAATTGCCGATCAACTTATGCACGCCGGGTCCGCTTAGGTCATAAGCCACATGGTTGCCGGGGTTTTTTGTGACCGTCCCCTTCTGATAGGTTTTGTCGGCACCGGCTGCAATCGTGGCGATTAGCGATACGAAAAGTGCTGTGCGAAGTATGGTTAACGATCTCATAGGTCTCCTTGTCTAGCCTAATGTTGTGACCGTCCAACTTAATTCCAGAGGCGCAGGTTTGTCAAAAGAACATTTCGAGAATTCCACCGGGAAAATCGCCGCGCTTGATACTATCCAGACGATGGCTTTTTCCTTAGGACGCGGCTTGGGACCGATCTTTGCCCGATGGCTGCGCGATCCACTTTTTCTGTTGTGCCTGACCGCGGCGCTGCTGGCTTTTGTGGTGCAATCGGGCGAACTGGGAACGTCCGACACCATGCACCGCCTTCAAACCACGCATTGGCTGTGGACTTCCGCGCCCCAGGTCCCCGCCTACGAGTATCCCGAGTTTGGCGTGCACGGACGGGGCGGGCGTATTTACAGCTGGTATGGCATCGGGCAGTCGCTCCTGATGCTGCCCGCCGACATGGCCGGAACGTGGATGGCGAAGTGGCCGCTGTTCTCCGATTACGAGGACGATCCTACCGTTGACAACATCGTCGTCAGCTACAGCACCAGCATTCTGGTGAACGTCCTCACCGCGCTGGTTGCCTTCCGGCTGCTGGGTCAGTTGCGCTTCAGTTTGAAACAATCGGTGGCGGGCGTGCTCGGCTTGATGTTCTGCACCACCCATCTCCATTACACGCAGAACATGATGGAGAACAATTACATCATGCTGCTGACGCTGGTGGGGTTTTCATGGCAGTTCGAGTGGCTGCGCACCGACAAACGGCGGGCGCTTTTCTGGGGATCGTTTGCGCTCGGGCTCAACCTGCTGACCCGCCTGACCACGGGCTTGGATATCATCGCGGCGGGAATCTTCGTCTTACTTGCACTTTGGTTCGAAGGAGCCGGGGTTGGAGGAACTGGGGCGGAAGGAACGCGCAGCCTGGGATGGTGGCGCCGTTTCGTCGCCTACTGCAAAGTCGCGGCGCCGGTTTACTTGTCCTTTTTACTGATCGATCGCGCCTACCAGTTTTACCGCTTCGGGTCGTTCACCAATACCTATGTAACGTACTTCGCACGGGAATTTCGCCAGCGCGATCCAACGCTCCCGGCAAACTTTCCCTGGAACACGCCGTTTCACCAGGGCTTTTTCGGCGCGCTGTTTCAGCCGGAGAAATCCATTTTTCTTTTCGATCCGCTGCTGGTGCTGGCCATTTTTCTTTTGGCCTGGCTGTGGAAGCGCCTGACTCCGGAGGTGCGCGCCTATGGAGTGGCTTCGCTTTTCCTGTTGCTCGCCTATATCTCTTTTTACGCGAGATACGCTTACTGGGCGGGCGACTTTGCCTGGGGCGACCGCTACGTTTCGACTTCGGTGGAATTGGTCTCTATGCTTGCCGTGCCGCTGCTCTTGCGCTATCGCGAGCATTTGGGGAAGGCGATCTGGGGCGCGGGCTGCGTGCTGATCGTAGTAAGTCTCGCCATCCAGTTAGCGTCGCTCGCCTTCTGGCTGCCGCTGGAGATTTACCAGATGGAGGACTTCGGGCATCCGACGTTTGTGATCGCTCTGCGCTTCAAAAACATCCTTGCTTTCGCCTTGGGCAAAATGGATGCCTGGGGCTTGAACACCGACGCCATGGGTTGGGACCGGTGGGATTCGATGCACGTCACCACGTGGAATTTCTTGCCCTTTCTGCTGCGCCGCATCGGAGTTGCGCCGGAGTGGGCGGTGAATACGGTGCTGGCAATTTGGATTGCGGGGGTCGCGGCGCTGGGAGCGGCGCTGCTGCGGTTGCGGAGGTGCTTGCGGACGGTGGCGTGAGTACGATAAAGGCCGTAAACACCCGCGATATCTTCCGCTAAGTTGTGGCGAAATAACTAATCTTCCGGTGTCTAATACGCTTATGGAACAAAGTCGCTCAAGTTGGATAGCATCGTTCTTGAAATACTCACTGAGCTGCGCTGTGGTTCTGATAGGACTTCTACTGGGTACCATCGGCGTTGCGGTGGTTGCTGGCATGCCGGTTTTTTCTGGCCATATTGAATGGGACCGCATCGCCGGATTTTCACTGTTTGGATTTATCTCGCTGCTCGCCTCTTTGGTTGCAGTCACGAGCCCTCGAAAAGCCGGGATCTTATTTCTTGTCGCAGTGCCAGTGATGGGAGGGTGTTTTGCATGGTGGCAGCGTCTCGGACCATTTGACGTAAGTGTGTTATTGCCCCGACTCATTGTGGTATTCGCGGGAACTTCGATATTCTTTATTGTCCCTGCTGCATTTTGGCTTATCACATCACGATTCGGTTGGCCGCCAATTGTCTCAGCGCGTTTTACAGCGGGGAGGCGGATTCTCCCTGCTCTTACAATTTTTCTTCTGTTCTTGATGTTTGCAATCATTGGCACGATTACGTCGCTCTTCCTGCCTCCGTTTTTTGGGGGGAACTGTTACAAACAGACTCCCACGGTCTCAGTGCAGCGGTTCCCCGGTCAAATCGTTCTCGCCGGGAAAATAGTCATGGTAGGACCCGTTGACTCATCGCAATTGGCCTCATGGTCTCTAATACACATACATCGTCGATTCTGGGGTTGGCCTTCGTGGGCCCCTGATTTCGTGATTCTCCAAGACCTTTTCAAGAAGACAGAGAAAGGGGACGAATACTTCGTTGACGCTCGTCGTAGCAGCGGGTTGTTGACGCACTTCCTTCCAATTATCGAGATCTACCCTTGCTGTCACACGCAGCGTCTCGATCGCGCGACAGCCGACATTCGTGCGCTGCAGGACGGGCCGCCAAAGTCTGGCGTACGAATTATCGGTCGTGTGTATACGGACATGTACGTGACCAGTGAGCCCGCTCGCGGCGCGAATGTCCTGGTCGCCGGGCCAGGCGGAAAAACTTCAACGACGACGGATCAAGAGGGCATCTACGACCTCAGCGGTTTGCCAGCAGGTCATTATTCCGTTTGGGTTGAATCTCGATTTAAGTGGGAGGATCAGCGCCACCCTTCCTATAAGGCTGAAGCAGACGTGAAATCTGGCGAAGTATGGGGTGCGACGTTGGTTTCGTGCTCGGCCCCCGGAATCTGCGATAAAAATAGGTGAGTGAACGCAGCGGATCAGTTCAGAATGAGTAATCACGCTGAGGACGTAGCGTTTCAAACCGGATGATCGGCACTCCGGCTCCATCCCCGCCGCATCTGCTATGATCGCGGCAGGGCCGGGAAAACCGGCGGACTTCACCCTTTACGAGGAGTTTTATTATGGAAACGCCCGCTCTTCCCCTGGGCTCCCGCCGCAATGAAGACATCGCGCTCGACCTGATGAAATTCATCGCCATGACGACCGGGTACGGCAAGACGGCGGGAGCTGGAGTCGGATTCCAGGGCACCGGCGCGGCCGACAAGCCCGAGGAATACGCCGCGCATTTGCTGGAACTGTATGGGCGGTGCTTGCAGGCGGTCGAGGGGAAGTAAAGAAATCGGGTGATCGGGCGATCAGGTCATCGGGTGACCGAAAATCAAAAGCGCTCGAGGTTAAGGTTTCAGATTGCCCGATGACCCGACCACCCGATGCCCCGATCACTCTCACTCTTCGTGTTG
>CAVPYG010000080.1:0-30888 GCA_963709835.1 uncultured Acidobacteriaceae bacterium | reverse complement strand
CAACCAACCGCATGCCGCGCCGGATGTTTTTTCACACCGCTACGGAGATTGCAAGGATAAAGCGACGCTGATGCGCGCTATGCTGCATGAGATTGGCGTGGACTCTTATCATGTCGTGATCAATGCGCAGCGGGGAGTGGTCACCGGTGAGATGCCGGCTCACAACGGATTTAACCACGAGATTCTCGCAATCAAATTGCCCGATGATGTAAACGATCCTTCGCTGATTGCCGTTGTTCAGCATCCGGAACTGGGAAGAGTGCTGTTTTTCGATCCGACCAACGAGATAACTCCTTTCGGACAGATTGGAGGGTATCTTCAGGCGAATTATGGCTTACTGGTGACGCCGGAGACCGGCGAACTCGTGGAGTTGCCGCAACAGCCGTCGGCGATGAACAGCATCCAGCGCGTCGGCAAGCTGACCATCGACGCCAACGGAATGTTGAAGGGCGATGTCAAGGAAGTGCGGCTCGGCGATCAAGCTTGCGTTAGAACGGGAGCGATTACGCACGGTAACGAAGGAGGCGGATCGCATCAAATCCATCGAGGACCTTCTGGCGGGATCGCTTTCCAACTTTCAAATTTTGCGGGCAACCGTGGTGAACTCCGAGCATACCGATCGGCCCTTCGGCTTCAACTATTCTTTCCAGTCCCTCAACTACGCCAAGAACGCGGGGAATCTGCTGCTGGTGCGTCCGCGGGTGCTGGGAAGCAAGTCGTCAAGCGTGCTGGAGACCAAGGAGCCGCGAAAGTTCCCCTACGAATTCGATGGACCGGTGCGCGACACCGACAGCTTCGACATCGCGCTGCCTCCCGGCTATGAAGTGGACGAGTTACCGGCGCCGGTGGATGCGGAGTACAGCTTTGGCAGCTATCACAGCAAGACCGAAGCGAGCGGGAACGTCTTGCACTATACCCGCTGCATGGAAATCAAGGAACTGAGCGTTCCTCTGGGCAAAATGGACGAGCTGAAAAAATTCTATCGCCAGATCGCCTCGGACGAGCGGAACGCCGCAGTCCTGAAGCCGGCTGGCGCCGGCAAGTAGTGGGAAATTGAAGGCAAAAGATGGTCGGGGAGAGAGGATTTGAACCTCCGACCCCCTGGTCCCGAACCAGGTGCTCTACCAGGCTGAGCCACTCCCCGACGGACTACTGAGTCTGACAATTCATGACGGCCGCTACGGGAACGACGCGGCGACTCGAACTCAGACAGTATAGCATTCCGCTGCCTGGCGATTGGGAGCGGATGACCGAAGTTTTAGCGCAGTGGGGCTGCTACAATTTGAGAGTCTGTCGTATTTCATTACTGCACTAGAACTTTCCTATGCTGGCTTTTACCGCTGAAAAGCTGTTGACTCCAACGGACGCCGTCGAGCATCCCGTGGTGCTCGTGGAGCAGGGACGCGTCCTCGAGATTTCCGCCCGGAGCGAGCCGACCGGTTCCCGCCGGAGTTTCTACAGTCTGACTTCGGCGAGGGCGTGATTGCGCCCGGCTACATCGATCTTCACATTCACGGCAGCGCCGGATACGACGTCATGGAGCGATAGCGCCGAGGCGCTGCCGGCGATCGAACAACTGCTCGCGCGGCACGGGGTCACGAGTTATTTTCCGACCACCGTCACCGCTCCGATGGATGCGACTCTGCGCGCGCTAGAACGCTTGGCGGATGCGATCGAAAGCGAGCAAGATCGAGCGGGAGCGAACGAACGGGAACGGCAACCGGCGAGCCCTCCCGCTCGGCATCCATCTTGAGGGACCGTTTCATCAGCCATGCGCGGCGCGGGGTACATCCCCCGGAAAATCTGCTGGCTCCGACTCTGGCCTTGTTCGAGCAGTTCTGGCAGGCGGCGCGCGGACGAATTCGCATGATGACGATTGCTCCCGAATTGGAGGGCGCGACCGAGGTCATTGCCGAAGCCGCGCGGCGCGGCGTTTGCGTGAGCCTGGGACATTCCGACGCCGATTTTGCGGCGGCCGAACGCGGCATCGCGGCGGGAGCGCGGCACGCGACCCACACTTTCAATGCCATGCGTCCGCTGAGCCATAACAGTTTGGATCATCGCAATCCCGGCATTTTGGGCGCGGTGCTCACGGATCGCTCGCGTGAGCGCGGACATCATCGCCGACGGCATTCATCTCGACCCGGCCATCGTGAAGCTCTTTGCCTAGCGCCAAAGGCCCGGAGCAAACCGTGCTCATCACCGATGCGCATTTCCGCGACCGGCATGCCCGATGGCCGCTATCGCCTGGGGTCCTTCGAAGTGGATGTTCGCGATGGCAAGTGCATGGCGGACGGCAAGCTGGCGGGAAGCGTTTTGACCATGGATCGTGCCGTGCGCAATCTGGCGCGTTTCGCGGAATGGGATCTGGCCGCAGGCAGTGGCGGCCGCCAGCCGAAATCCGGCGCGGGTGGCGCGGATTGCGAATAAAGGCGTTCTCGCCGCGGGAGCCGACGCGGATTTCGTGGTGCTGAACGCGAGAAGGCGAAGTGTTGCGGACGTTTCGTCGGCGGCGTGGAATGCGCCAGGTAGCTATTCAGTAGACTGTCGCGGATAGCCGCGACGGGCGCTGATTTCGATGCGATGGCATGCAAAGCGGCGCCTATACGACGCAACATTCAAGGAGGGCAATGGCTGAGCCACGCAAATTTCCACATCATCTGATTCGAGAGATTTTTGAGCAGCCCGACGCCTTGCGGCGCACCATTGAGCCTCGCGTTTCGCTGGCCGAGGGACGGGTCCGCCTCGACGAAATCCACATCTCGCGCGAGGAACTGCGCGCGCTGCGGCGGATCAACATCGTCGCCTCGGGCACCAGCCGTCATGCGGGGATGACGGGCCAGTACATGATGCAGGAACTGGCCGCACGTGCCGGTCGATGTGGACTACGCGAGCGAATTCGAATACCGCAACCCGATGATTGGGCGGGGCGAACTCAGCATCTTTATTACGCAGTCGGGAGAAACCGCCGACACCACCGCATCGCAGCGCGAAGCCCGCGCAGAAGGGGTCGCGCACCATCGCCATTTCGAATGTCGAAGGCTCGACCATTGCGCGCGAGGCCGACGGTTTCATCTACACCCACGCCGGTCCGGAGATCAGCATCGCCTCGACCAAGGCGTTCACCGCACAGATGGCGTGTTTGTTTCTATTCGCGCTCTATCTCGGCGAAATCAAAGAGAAGGTTTCGAAGAGCCTGGCCCAGCACTACATCGGCGAACTTCTCGCCCTGCCGCGAAAAGACGGAAGCGATTCTGTCGGCAGTCCGATCAAGTCGAGAAGCTGGCCGAGCTTTACTATCGCGTGGACGATTTCATGTTTCTCGGCCGCGCCATCCACTACCCCATCGCGATGGATGGAGCTCTCAAGCTGAAAGAAGTTTCCTACATTCACGCCGAAGGCTATCCCACCGGAGAAGCCAAGCACGGGCCGAACGCGCTGATCGATTTCCGCTTGCCGCTGGTCATGATCGCGACCTGCGACCACAACGATGCGGGCTCGGTGGCGCGCTACGAACAGAACGTCAGCAACATGGAAGGATTCAAGAAGCAAGGCGCGACGGTGATCGCGCTGGCGACGGAAGGCGACACCACCATCCCGCAAATTGGCGGACCACACCATCTTTATTCCCGCGGCGCCGGAACTTCTGTCGCCGATTCTGGAGATCGTCCCCCTACAGTTGTTTGCCTACTATGTAGCCGCCAAGCGCGGCCTCGACGTGGACCGCCCGCGGAATCTGGTGAAAGCAGTCACGCTAGAATAGAAGTGGTCGATAGTCGATGGTCGTTGGTCGTTCGGAATTCGCCGTTGGGCGATGCTTTCGCGAACGACTAACGACCAACGGCTAACGACCATCGACCTTATGGAGGAATTCCTGCAAAAACGGCTGATCCGTCCCATCCGGCAATTGCTTACCCAGGGCATCACGCCGGAAAAGATCGCGCTGAGCCTGGCCTTTGGGATCATGCTCGGCGTGTTTCCCGTGCTGGGGACGCCGTCCTTGCTATGCCTGATCGCGGCCCTGATTTTTCGGCTTAACCTGGCCGCCGTTCAACTGGTGAACCTTCTTGTATACCCGCTCTGGCTTGCGCTGTTGATTCCGTTTACTCGGGCGGGCGAGCGCTTATTCGGAGCGCCGCCACTGGCGATGACCGTCCAACAGATGTTCGCGCTGGCGCACGCCGGTTTTTTCCATTCCGTGAGTGTGCTCTGGATGAGCGCGCTGCGAGCGGCGACCGCCTGGCTGCTGGTGGGTCCGCTGGGAATCGTCGCGCTCTACCTCATTTTGGTTCCTTTGATCCGGCGCATGGGCCGTCTTCATCTTCCCATCGTGCATACGGGCGGAGATTCCGGGGCGTCGTGACGGGGGACCGTCGTTAGTCGCCAGTCGTTAGTCGTTCGCAAAGAACAGTCGTCGGCTCGGGTTTTGACCAACGACTAACGACCAACGAAGTTTTTCCCCCAGGCAAAATTCTTCCCAATTGAATATGATGGATCATCGCATCTTGTACCTGTGGGGGCACAGTGGCTGAGAGGCAACCGATACTGACGAAGACCGACGGAAACGAAGTGCTGGAGACGCGGGAGTGGCTGGACTCGCTCGACTATGTACTGACGCATGGCGGACCGGAGCGGGTCGGGCGGCTGCTGCAACAATTGGCGCTGCATGCGCGGCGCGAGGCCGGCATCAACCTGCCGTTCTCGGCGACGACTCCTTACCAAAATACCATTCCTTCGCGGCATCAACCGCCCTTTCCCGGCAGTCAGGAAATGGAGCGCCGCATCAAGAGCCTGGTGCGCTGGAACGCGATGGCCATGGTCGTCAGGGCCAACAAGCTTCAGGAAGGCATCGGCGGACATATTTCCACATTTGCATCGGCGGCCACGCTCTACGAAGTCGCATTCAATCATTTTTTCCACGCCTCCACGGAATCGGGCGACCGCGACGTTGTCTATTTTCAGGGACACGCCGCGCCCGGAATTTACGCCCGCGCCTATCTGGAAGGCCGCATTCCAAAAGAAAAATTAGAAAACTTCCGGCGCGAGTTGAAACCAGGCGGCGGACTTTCGTCGTATCCACATCCCTGGCTGATGCCCGACTTCTGGGAATTTCCCACCGTGTCGATGGGACTGGGCCCGATTCAGGCGATCTATCACGCGCGCTTCATCAAGTATCTGGAAAATCGCGGATTGAAAACCTCGACCGGCGGCAAGGTCTGGGCCTTCATGGGCGATGGCGAAATGGACGAGCCGGAATCGCTGGGCTCGATTACGCTGGCGTCGCGCGAACGGCTCGACAATCTGATCTTCGTCGTCAATTGCAACTTGCAGCGCCTTGACGGGCCGGTGCGCGGAAACGGCAAGATCATTCAAGAACTGGAAGCGATTTTCCGGGGCGCGGGATGGAACGTGATCAAGCTGATCTGGGGCGGCGATTGGGACCCTATCATTCAATCCGATCGCGACGGCTTGCTCGTCAAACGCATGGGCGAGATCACCGACGGGCAGTATCAGAAATATTTCGTCGAGAGCGGCGCGTATTTCCGGCAGAATTTTTTCGGCACCGATCCCCGGCTGCTGAAGATGGTCGAGCATCTTTCGGACGAGCAACTGGCCCGCATGCGGCTGGGCGGTCACGACCCCATTAAAGTGCATGCCGCATATAAGGCGGCGGTCGATCACACGGGATCTCCGACCATCATTCTCGCCAAGACCATCAAGGGCTATGGGCTGGGTGAAGCCGGCGAAGGCAAGAACATCACGCATCAGCAGAAAAAGCTGAATGACGATGAGCTGCAGATCTTCCGCTCGCGTTTCGGCATTCCAGTGGCGGATGACGAACTGCACGATGCGCCCTTCTATCGTCCCGCCGACGACAGCGCGGAAATCAAATACATGCAGGAACGCCGCCAGCAACTTGGCGGATACATGCCGGTACGGAAAGTGCGTTCCACACCGCTGAAGCCGGTACCCGATTCGCTCTTTGAAGAGTTTCACAAGGGCACCGAGGGCCGCGAAGTTTCGACCACCATGGTCTTCGTGCGCATTCTCGCGAAGCTTTTGCGCGACCCTGAAGTGGGCCGCTTTGTTGTGCCTGTGGTCCCGGATGAAGCCCGTACGTTTGGCATGGAGGCGCTCTTCCGCCAGGTCGGAATCTATTCGAGCGTCGGCCAGCTTTATGAGCCGGTCGATATGGACATGCTCCTTTATTACAAGGAAGCAAAGAACGGGCAGATTCTGGAAGAGGGAATCACCGAGGCGGGGTCGATGTGCTCGTTCATCGCCGCCGGAACCGCGTATGCCAATCACGGCATCAACACGATTCCATTTTTTATTTATTACTCGATGTTCGGCTTGCAGCGCATTGGCGACTTGATCTGGGCGGCGGCCGACATGCGCTGCCGCGGCTTCCTCGTCGGAGGCACGGCGGGAAGAACGACGCTGGCGGGCGAGGGCTTGCAGCATCAGGATGGGCACAGCCATGTGCTGGCCCTTTCGGTGCCGAATTTGCTGGCGTACGATCCGGCTTTCGCGTATGAGATCGCGATCATCATTCAGGATGGCATCAAGCGCATGTACGTCGATGGCGAATCCATCTTCTATTATTTGACGGTTACCAACGAGCCGCTGCCCATGCCGGAGATGCCCAGAGGGCCGGGCATTCGCGAGGGCATTCTTAAGGGCCTGTATCGCTATCGGGCGTCTAAGAAGAAGGATGCGAAGCTGCGCGCGCAATTGCTGGGCAGCGGCACCATCATGTTTGAGGTGCTCAAAGCGCAGGCGATTCTGGAAAAAGACTACGGAGTCGCGGCGGATGTTTGGAGTGTGACCAGTTACAAGGAACTCTATCGCGAGGCCAACGACTGCGCGCGCTGGAACATGCTGCATCCCACGGAGAAAGCCAAAGTGCCGTATGTCGCTCAAACCCTGAAGGGCGCGCCAGGCCCGTTGATCGCAGCATCGGATTACATGAAGGTCCTGCCGGAAAGCATCGCGCAGTGGGTCCCGGGCAAGCTGGTGGCGCTCGGTACTGACGGTTTCGGGCGCAGCGAAAATCGCGCGTCCTTGCGAGACTTTTTCGAAGTGGACGCCAAGCACATCGTCCTCGCTACGCTGCACGCTTTGGCGGGTGAGAAGGAAGGCGTCAGCGCGAAAATGCTGGAGAAGGCGATCCGCGATCTCGGCATCGATCCGGAAAAACGCAATCCGGCCAATAGCTAGTGGAGAGATGGGCGTCTCGCCCGTCCAGCCGGGCGGGGACGCCCGGCGCTCCACCGACAAAGTTTGAGGGGATAAGGAACGCATGGCAACGGAATTTAAGCTGCCCGAACTGGGCGAGAATATCGAGAGCGGCGACTTGGTTCGCTTGATGATCAAGCCCGGCGACAGCGTTGCCGCGGGCCAGCCCGTCATGGAACTCGAGACCGACAAAGCCGTGGTCGAAGTTCCTTCGTCGATCGGCGGCGTGGTGCGCGAGATCAAGGTCAAAGAGGGTCAGCGGGTCAAGGTCGGCGAAGTCATCTTTATTCTGGACGGAAGCGTGTCCGCGCCGAAAGTGTCCGCGCGCAAGCACGAGCCCGTAGAACACATGTCCGGACAGCAGGCGGCGCAGTTCGCGTTCCAATTGGCCATGCGCGCCGAGGGCAAGACGGAAGAACAGGCGCTTCCGCCGGACCAGCCGAAAGCCGCGGCGCAGGTATTCACCATGCCCGTGCAGCTAGGCAAGGTGGCCGGCACCAGTAAAGATCCAGCACCGGCGGCCCCGCATGTGCGCCGCTTGGCTCGCGAAATTGGAGTGGATATTCACGGCGTGCAGGGCAGCGGCCCGGGCGGGCGCATCAGCGAAGACGACGTGAAACAGTACGCCAAGAATGCGCTGATCGCGGCGGCCGCCGCGGCACAAACTCCACGCGCAAGCTTCGTTGAGCCCGAACTTCCCGACTTCGCAAAATGGGGCAAGACGGAGCGCGTATCCATGCGCGGGATCCGTCGCAAGACCGCCGAGCACTTGCGCAAGGCGTGGAACACGATTCCGCATGTCACGCAGCAGGACCGCGCCGACATCACCGAACTCGAACAGTTGCGCGCCCGTTTCGCGCCGCGCGCGCAAGAAGCGGGCGGCAAGATGACGGTGACGGCGATTGCGCTGAAAGTTTGCGCGGCGGCGCTGAAAGTTTTTCCCCAATTCAATGCTTCGGTCGATATGGCGAAGGAAGAAATCATCTACAAGCAGTACGTCAACATCGGCGTCGCGGTGGATACCGATCGCGGGCTGCTGGTGCCGGTGATTCGCGATGTGGACAAGAAGAATATCGTCGAGTTGGCGGCGGAGATGACGCAGCTGTCTAAGAAAGCTCGGGAGCGCAAACTCACTCCCGAGGAGATGGAAGGCGGCACTTTCACCATCACTAATCTAGGAGGGATCGGCGGCACGGGATTTTCTCCCATCGTGAATCATCCCGAAGTCGCGATTCTCGGACTGTCGCGTTCGCGCATGGAGCCGGTGTGGATCAAAGACAAATTCGAGCCGCGCTTGATTCTGCCGCTATCTCTTTCGTACGATCACCGGTTGATCGATGGAGCGGACGCCGCGCGTTTCCTGCGCTGGATCGCGGAAGCGTTTGAGCAGCCATTTTTGCTGAGTGTGCAGGGATGAAAGACTGGAGTCGTTAGTCAATCAAAGGCGGTCTCATAAATGATTCTCAGTGCAGCCACGGAGCCGATTCCGATCAGGAATGCATTCGGTTATGGGGAATTATTCTGGTCCTTTCGGCATTGGTTCAACCGGCTCAGATCCCGTCAATGGCCCCTAGCACTTGGAACAGTAGAAGGCTATGAATTGCTCATGGCAAATCGGAACGGTTGGCTCGTCGTTCTTTACAGTTACCAATTTGGGGACAGCAGCTTTTCAGGCGAGTGGCGAAAGTGGCTTCTTTTCAGTTTCTCATCGGTCGAGTCACAGACTGGAAAGGTCATTGCTCGCTTCCCGGTCGGAGCAAAAGTGACAATTCGGGTTAACCCGAACTGTCCGAGTCGTTCGATCGCAAAACTTTAGGTTAGTTCCAACAACATTGATTAAGGACATTGAAACGAAATGACAAACGCTCCAACTCTCCGCATAGCTATAATCGGCGGCGGCCCTGGTGGTTATGCCGCTGCGTTTTTGGCTGCCGACTTGGGCATGACGGTTACGCTGATCGATCCCGAGCCGAACCCCGGCGGCGTGTGCCTGCATCGCGGATGCATTCCGTCGAAAGCCCTGCTGCATGTGGCCAAGCTACTGGAAGAAGCCGAGCAGGCGAAAAACTGGGGCGTCGAATTTGGCGAGCCCAAAGTTGACCTGAACAAGCTCCGGGGATGGAAAGAGAGCGTCGTCAAAAAATTGACCGGCGGACTGGGGCAATTGTGCAAGCAGCGCTCGGTGCAGTTCGTGCAGGGCAAAGCCGCGTTCGAAAATGCGACCACGCTGAAGGTCACGAAGACCGCGGCGGGTGGTGAAGAGAGCTTGACCTTCGACCGCGTCATCATCGCCACCGGATCGCGTCCGACAGTGGTTCCGAGCCTCAAGATCGACAGTCCGCGCCTGATGGATTCGACCGGCGCTCTCGATCTGCCAGACGTTCCAAAAACGCTGCTCGTCATCGGCGGCGGCTACATTGGACTGGAACTGGGATCGGTTTACGCGACGCTCGGCAGTAAAGTGACTTGCGTTGAAATGCTGTCCGGCTTGCTGCCCGGAGCAGACCGCGATCTGGTGCTGCCGCTGCACAAGCGGCTGGAAAAACTTTTCTCCGCGATCCTGCTCAATACCACGGTCAAATCGCTCAAGGACGAAAAGACTGGCATTCGCGTGACGCTCGACGGGCCGAATGTAAAAGAAAAAGAGCAGGTCTTCGACCGGGTGCTGATGTCGGTGGGGCGGCGGCCAAATTCCGAGATCCCCGGCCTCGATAAGACGAAAGTCAAAGTCAACCAAAAGGGATTCATCGAGATCAACGAGCAGCGTCAGACTGCCGATCCGACTATCTACGCGATCGGCGACGTTGCTGGCGAGCCAATGCTGGCGCACAAGGCGATGCACGAGGGACGCTGTGCCGTGGAAGCCATCGCCGGCCACAAAGTCGCTTTCGAGCCGAACGCGATTCCCGCCGTCGTGTTCACCGATCCTGAAATCGCATGGGCGGGGTTGACGGAAACGCAGGCCAAAGAACAAGAACGCGAGATCACCGTCGCGAAGTTTCCGTGGGCCGCTTCGGGGCGGGCCATTACGCTCGACCGGCCCGAAGGTCTGACGAAGCTGCTGATCGATCCGAAGACGGAACGCGTGCTTGGCGTTGGTATAGTGGGCGCGGGCGCTGGCGAACTGATTGCCGAAGGCGTGCTGGCCATCGAAATGTGCGCGCTGGCGGCCGATGTGGGCATGACGATCCATCCGCATCCAACGCTTTCGGAGACGATGATGGAAGCGGCGGAGATTTTTTACGGACAGGCGACGGACATTTATCGCCCGAAGAAGTAGTGGCGTAAATAAGCTGCGAGCTTCGAGCCGCGAGCTTCGGGCAAACCGGTTTACTCGAAGCTCGCGGCTCGAAGCTCGTAGCCCACTGCCCTTACTGGAACCTCGATGAAAAAATTGTTGCTGCTAGTACTTCTGGTTTTCATTTCTTTGCGTGGACTGATGGCCCAGTCGGTGACCCAGTCGGTTACCAACTTATTGAAAGGTGGATCGCAGGCCCAGGGAGCAACTGCTGCGCCCGTCGATGAACTGGGACGTGGAACGCCGTCGGGGACCGTACTTGGATTTCTGCAAGCCGCGCAGGCCGGAAATTACCAGATCGCTGCCGACTATCTGCAAATGAGCGCTGCGCGGCGTCAGTCGCAGGGCCCGGAACTCGCGGAGAAGTTGAAGGTGCTCATGGACCGCGCCTTTGTGGGCAGCCTGCGACAGCTCAGCACCAGTCCTGAAGGGAATCCGGAGGCTACCCCCGATCAGCAAACCATCGGAATTTTTTCCAGCGGCGATGCGGATGTTCCCGTAGTCCTCGTCCGAGTTGCGGATCCGAATTTCGGAAAAATCTGGCTCTTTTCTTTCGAGACTCTCAGCAAAGTTCCTGAGTTGTATGACAACCTTGCGGCCCACCAGGTCGAAGAGCCAGCTCCCGCAAAGCCTGGTCAAAAACGTGTTTCTAGGGATGCCGCTCTGGCAATGGCTGGCACTTTTCGCCGCGATTCCCGTGGCGCTTGCGATCGGCTGGGCGGTGGTCTTGCTGCTGGCGATTCCGCGGCGGCTTTGGCTCAAGATCGGACATCGCCCCAACCTGCACGCTTACAGCCGCATGGCGAAGCCGCTGCTGGTGTTATTCAGCGCGCTGGCCCACCGCGTGCTTGCCAGCTACCTCGGCCTGCCGCTGCTGACTCGTCTTTACTACTCGCGGACCATCGGCGTGGTTATCAGCATCGGTTTTTTCTGGTTTCTGCTGAGCGCTTCCAGTCTTACGATGCAGCGCATGCGCGCTCATGCCATCAGCGTGGGCCGCATCGGCACCGGAACCCTCATGGTCCTGGGCGAGCGGCTGGTCGGCAGCGCTGGTGGTGATCGTCGCCATCCTGACCGCAGTCGGCATCCTGGGCTTCAACCTGACCACCGTGCTCGCCGGACTCGGCATTGGCGGCATTGCCATCGCTTTCGCGGCACAGAAGACGCTGGAAAATCTTTTTGGCGGAATTTCCGTTCTGGCCGATGAAGTCATTCGCGTTGGCGACTACTGCCGTTTCGGCGACCGCTCCGGAACCGTGGAAGACATCAGCCTGCGCTCCACCCGCATTCGCACCGATGCGCGTACCGAGGTTTCGATTCCTAATGGCGCCCTCGCGACCATGAATATCGAGAATTTCACCCGCCGCGACAAGATTCTCTTCAATCCCCCGCTCGGGGTCAGGTGCGAGACCTCGGCGGACCAGTTGCGCTATCTGCTGGCTGGAATCCGGCGCATGTTATACGAGCATCCAAAAGTCGAAAACGACACCGCGTACGTCCGCTTCGCCAATTTTGACAACAGCGCCTTGCGACTTGAGATGTTCAGCTACGTGCTCACGCGCGACAGCAACGAGTTCAACGCCATCCGCGAAGACCTGTTGTTGCGCATCATGGAGATCGTGAAGACATCGGGCAGCGGATTCGCCTTCCCTTCGCAGACTTTATATCTGTCGCGGGATTCCGGCGTTGACAAAGAAAAGACGGGCGCGGCCGAGCGGCAGGTCCAGCAATGGCGGGAACAACACAATCTGCCTTTTCCCGATTTTGCGCCCGCCGACAAGTCGGCCTTCCGCGATTCGATTGCCTATCCTGAGCCGGAATCGGCGGTCGGCAAGAAGCAGCGGTTGCCTTAGAGCTTCTTTGGCACTATAAGGAGTACCCTGCTTACCCCCGTAACTTGCGGCTGACGACGGCGGTTACTAGCATGAAAGAGCTATGCCTCGTGCTCTGCTGTTGTCGCCGGACGACCAGGCGGTGAGCGCAATTACTGGCGTTTTGGAAGAAATGTCAGTGAGTTGCGAACGTCCCCTGGACGGATTATCCGCTGCCCAGAAGCTCAATTCGAACAGCTTTGATCTGGTACTGGTCGATTGCGAGAATCTGCCCGCGGCCAAGCTGATCTTTGACGTTTGCCGGCGCGGAAAAAACGGCCACTACCCGGTTCCGATCGCCATTGTAGATGGCCGCGCCGGCCTGCCCACCGCTTTTCGCCTGGGCGCGGAACTGATCCTGACCAAGCCGGTCGCGAAAGACCAGGCCCGGAGCACGATCCGCACCGCCGTCAGCCGCGTGCGCAGGGAAGTTCCGGCCGCCGAGAACGTTCCGGCGCAGGCCGTAAGCGCGGTCGTGCCCAGCGCGCCGATTCGCGAAGAACGCGCGCCAGTAGCGGCCGCCGCCGCCGTTTCCTCGCAACCGCCAGGAGTTGCGAGGCCGCTTCCGAGCTTTGTTTCCACAGTTGTGCCAGCGGCTGCGGCACGCGCGACGATCGCCGCGCCGAGCATCGCGCCTACACCTTCGCCTTCGCGCGTCACGACTCCAGCAAAAATGCATTCCGCCGTTGACGAAATCGAAGCCAGTCCCGCCGTTGAAAAGTCGAATCCGCCGCCCGCGCCTGTTTTCGCATCGCCGTTGCCGGATTTTCCGGAACCAGCGTTGAAGCCGGCTTCTGCTCCGCCTTTCGGTCAAAGCGCAGCTCCAACCGCCCCCTTGCCGTCGAAACCCGCGAATCCAGCAATGCCTTCCGACGATCCGGTGCTTGCGGAACTGGAGGAAATGGAACTGAAAGAATCGCAACTGAAAAGTTCGGATGTGGACACAACCTCACCGGACCGGCCGGAAGGCGAAACCGATGCCCCGGTTTTTTCGGCGTATCAGCAAGGCCAGCGGAAACGACGCAGTCCGCTAGGCGCACTTGTAATGCTTGCGCTCGCCGCCGGTGGTTTATACGCCGCTTGGATGTATGAACCCGGGTTTCGCGCCATCTCCCAGCCTCAGATTGATCGTGTTCTGGCCCTGGCCGGGCTAGCGACGCAACCGCAGAGCATGCGGGTGGCACCGGCGCCAACTCCAGCGAAGCCTTCGGCCCAGGTAGCGCCGTCCCCGATCCAGGCGCCTGCGCCGGAACCGCCCGGCGGCTTGAATAAGGCACCATCGGCGGTCCCGAATTCCGCTGCCGTTCCCGCATCGAAGCCAGCCGAGCCAGCCCCGTCGGACGCGACTTCGTCCGGC
The DNA here is from genome assembly GCA_963709835.1 of uncultured Acidobacteriaceae bacterium. GTDB lineage: Bacteria > Acidobacteriota > Terriglobia > Terriglobales > Acidobacteriaceae > Acidiflorens. The sequence continues at coordinate 17,123 of CAVPYG010000080.1, read as the reverse complement.
CCTCCCTTGCCGGGGGAGGACAGCGCCATCATTCTCTCCTCCCACGGCGCCCAAAGGCGCTTGGCCCACAGCGTTCCGCCGGTCTATCCCGTCGAAGCGCACTTGGGAGAAGCGGAAGGAACGGTGGTCCTCAAGGCGGTCGTGGACGAGAACGGCAAGGTTGAGGGCCTGCGGCTGATCGAAGGAAACGCTGCCCTGGCCAGCGCCGCCATGCAAGCCGTGAAGCAGTGGCGATATCGGCCTTACGTGCGGGACGGAAAGGTTCTGCCTTTCCAAACCGTAGTTATCGTCGATTTTCAGCGGCCTTGAAGGCAGGCGAAAGCTACCCTCAACCCCACCACATTTCGCGAGTTCGGCGGCGGCTGCGACACCTTCAATTACCCACGTAACTTGCTGGTACCCATCCGATTACCTACGATGAGGTCATTATGGGTTACCAAGCCTTGCTTTTCTGTCCCGATGAAAAAGTCGCTCGTGTGGCCAGCCAGGTGTTCAGCGAGCTGGATTTCGCCGTGGAGCCGGTGGCGGAGCCGTTTGTCGCAGTAAAAAAGTTAATGACGCAGCGTTACGACGCCGTCGTGGTGGACTGCGAGAACGAACAGAACGCCAGTCTGCTCTTCAAGAGCGCCAGAAACTCCAACTCCAATCGGAGTTCGCTTGCGATCGCTTTGGTGGAAGGACAAGCGGGCGTGGCCAAGGCCTACCGCATGGGCGCCAACCTCTTGCTCACCAAACCGATCAACGTCGAGCAAGCCAAGGGCACACTACGGGTCGCGCGCGGGCTGCTGCGGAAGAATTCCGATGCTACCGGTACCGCTACTGGCAGCGCGGCAGCTCCCGTGGCGACCGCGAAAACTGCCTCGATATTCGCCGCCAGTTCATCCTCACCCGCCAGTGGCAGCGCTGAGGCGATGGCTCCGCCGCCCGGCCGTCCCGAGTTTAATGAATTCAACGTTCCTTCGCCGACGGCAATCCCCGCCGCAATTCCCGCAGCCTTTCCGGCAATGACCGCGTCGGCAAAGGTCGAGGAAAAGCCGGCGGCTGATACGGCGCCCGTAACGCCATCCGAGCCCCCGATTGCATACAAGCTGGCCATGGGGGCGCGAGAGATCGTTTCCCGGCGTGCAAGCGAAACCGGCGCAGCCCAGAGTGAAGCGGCAAAGATTTCGGCAACCTCCGAACCATCCCCAAGTTCCAGTCCTGCTTTCGCGTCGTCCCTGGGATCGGGCGCCGCGCCGGCTCCGGCCAGAGAGGTTGCGGCTCCGTCCGTAAAAGAGATCAAGCGCGTGGAAGCCGAGTCCGGCCAGTCTTCGTTTGCGGCTGGATTGCACGGCGCCGCTCCCGCTCCAATTCCAATTCCAACGCTGAGTTCGGCACGCGCTACCAACGCCCCGGCGTTTGCCGCGTTGAAAAGAGACGATGGCGGCGGATCGGGATCAAAGAAAGTTCTGATCGCAGTGCTGGTTGTGGTGGTTCTGGCCGCGCTTGGCTACTTTGGATATGCAAGGTTTGGCAAGTTCTGGAACATTGGAGTTCCGCGGATCGTAAGCGCGCCCCAAAACTCGGTGCAGCCCGCATCCAGCGTGACGCCCGCTTCCAACCCAGCGACATCATCTTCGACAAGCGCGCCGAGCGCGGCGGGCACCGCAACTCAAACCATCGCTCCCAAAACGCCGGCAGCGGTGCCGCTCGACAAGCCCTCGGCGGTTGCCAGCGCTCCGGCGATTCGGCCCGCCGCGACTGCTGAGGCGCCAACCAAGAAGCCCGCACCCATAGTCGTGAAGTCCGGCGACACAGGGGCCAAAAGCCAGGGCCAAAGCGAGGACTCCGCTCCTGCGCTGCCCACCACGCTGGGGGATGCATCCGCAAGCAACCCCAGCTTGAACAGCCTTATGCCAGCATCGGCAAATATGCCCAAACCCTCGCTGGCAACACTGAAGATTTCCCAAGGCGTGTCCCAGGGGCTTCTGATCAAGCGAGTAGCGCCAAAGTATCCGCAAGCCGCGCTCGCGGTTCGTGCCCAGGGCACAGTGCAGATCGAAGCCACCGTTAACAAAGAGGGCAACGTCGTCAACCCGAAAGTGCTAAGTGGATCGCCCGTACTGGCCCGGGCCGCGCTCGAAGCGGTGCGCCAGTGGAGGTACAAACCTTACTACCTCAATGGCCAGCCAGTCGAAATCCAGACCCAGATTACCATCGAGTTCAAACCAAACTAGAAGAGACAGGTGCCAGGTCTCAGGTGTCAGAAGCCCGACACCTGAGACCTGGTTTAATTCAGCTGCTTGTCCAAAGGCCGATGCCGCGGACGCCCGGGATGGGCGCTGATGCTGCGGAATTTGTGGTAAAGTCCGTGCAGTTCCTGGCTCAAAAGCCGCACCACCTGGGTGCTGAAGTCGCCGTTTTGGCGTAGAAATTCCAGGAATTGCTCGCGGGGAATGAAGGCTGCCGTGGTTTCGCCGCCCGCTTCCGCCGTGATCCGATACTTATTTCCACTCATGCTCTCGCTCAGCCCGAGCATGGTTCCAGGGCCGACAACCTCCAGAAGCTGCCGTTGGCTCTGACCGGTCGTGAGTAGAACGCGAACCTCGCCGCTCTCCACCAGGTGGACACCCGCCACCTCGGAACCCTGCTGAAACAGCGTGGCGCCCTTGGGGAATCGCTGGATCGAACTGATCGCGTGCAGGGCCTGTAACAGATCGGGACTCAACTTGTCCGGCGTTGGCTGCGACGACACAAGGTCACCCCCTATTGGCATAGTCTATAGCGAATCCAGAATTGCTGTAACCATGCAACCGCCGAGTTCCGCTCGGCTTGCACAGCCTGGGACGCGTGTCCCTCCGCGGGCAAAATACAGCAAGGCCAACTTGCGTCCAACTTTATTATTGTGCGCTCGCCACAGCACGATTCGCCGCACTGAGCGCCTGAGTTTTTTGCGAAGAAAGCCGGAGGAGAATGCCGGAAGAGATGTTAACAGTCCGCGGCGCAAGCGCGATTTGTATCACGGTAGGGCTGCAGGCATGCCGTTAAGGCCGCGGTAGGAACGCGCCTTGAGGCGCTGGCTCTGAGCGCTGGAGTTTCACCACAGGCTGTTAGCGCAAGGCCGGAGGCGCAATGAAGGTCGCGGCGAATCGCCTTCTATTGTCGCTCCAGAACTTCGTCGATTGCGACCTTGCCGCCTTTGTCCACGGTGACCACTTTGTGGATTGGCTTGAATCCAGTCATGGTGACATCCACAATGTAGTTCCCCGGCCCCAGCACGACGTTGACGGGCGACATCCTGTCGAGCACCCGCTGGTTGATGGCGACCTGCGCGCCTTTCGGTTTGGTTTGAACGCTGAGCGAAGCCATGCCCGCCGTCGTGTCGCCGCCGCGGCCAAACAATTTGTTCAGCTTGCCGACCGTGTGCAGGTCGTCAGCATTGCCCAACGCCCTGAGCACAGGCGAGTACTGGAAATTCTGAGCGGGAGCGAGATCGGGAGTGACCGTCTCGTCGAGATATCCCTGCTTGCGCACGAGAACCGTGTGGCTTCCTTTTTCCACAGCGAACTGCACCGGGGTTACTCGGCCGGTGGCCTTGCCGTCAATGATGACTTCAGCTCCGGGCGGTGTACTGCTGACGATCACCAGCGGGTTGATCGGCGCCAAACGAAGCAACAGGGAAGAACTGCCGCCGGCGGCAACGTTGACCGACCGCGTCTCCGGCGAATAGCCGGACTTGCTGACATAGATGATGTGCTTGCCCGGGCTTAGACCCGCCACCGTAAGCGGAGTTACCCACCTGCCATCGCTCTTTCCGTCAACCTGAAACTGCGCACCCTGCGGGTTGGAGTCAAGTACTACCTGGCCCGGAACGACGACCGGCGCCGGGGCTGGAGCGGGCGCCCGCCGATTGCGGTTTGAGTTGCGCTTGTTGACTTGGCGCAACGTCAGGTTCGGTTGCGCGTCGGTAATGGGCGCTACCGGTAGAGCTTGCGTCTCGGTTGGTGGCGCCACCGGCGTCTGGGCATCCGGCTGGGCTGAGCTTGTGCTTTCGGCTTTCGTCGGCTGCGGAGCGGCGGTCGAACCATCGTCTTCCGAGCGCACGTGAAAATAGACCGACAACGCAATCACCAAAATCACCGCAAGCGCGCCCAGGATCGAGAACAGCATCAGCCGCGGCGGTATGCTCGAGATCTCCTTGAGCGCTTTCTCCGCGACTTCCCGCGGCTGGACTTTCGGCTTCTCTTCTTTTCGAGGAGAAATATGCGCCACCGTGGGCAACAGTTCAACCGGCTCCGGAGGGGGCGGCGCGAAGATGGGTTCCTTGAGTGGTGGCATTTCCGCAAGATCGGAAAAACTCAGGCCGGATGAACCCGCTGCCGACTCGGCCATCACCGGATCAATGGCCACGCGCGGCGCACGCCGCTCGGATTCTTGCTCCAACACCGCCGCCGATAAAACTGGTCCCGATGCGGCCTCGGACGCGGGAGCGATTGTTTCAGATTCATCCATGGGGCGCGCGCCGGACGTTGAGTTCGGACCGTACGTCGCTTCGGAGTTCCCATGCGACACGTGCGTGGCGCTTCCCCCGCTGGCAGCGACCGCAGCCGCCATGGTTTCCGTTGCTGGCGGATTGGATTGCGAGAACTTCGGCGCGTCGATTCCACGGGAAACAGGTTTAGGCGTGACCGGTCGAGGGGACGGCTCCGGCTTGGCCGCGCTGGAGGCTGCTGAGACGAACTTGCTGGCCGCCGCTGCGCGCGCTGCCGAACTCACCGTAGCATTCGGCAACGAGGCCGCTTTTTTCGTTTCCGCAACCGCCTTCTTGCCGTTTTCCTTGCACTTTTCCAGGTCGTCCAAAAGTTCGCGCGCGCTCTGATAGCGCTCCGCGGGATCTTTGGCGAGCGCCTTCATGACCAGTGCGCTCACCGCCAGATGGACCTTGGCATTCTCCGCAGATGGGCTGGCAGGCAAGTCATTCTCAATCTGATTGACCAGCGCAACTGGGTCCGCGGCATCGAAAGCCTTATGGCCCACCACCATCTCGTAGAGGATCGCACCCAAGGTAAACAGGTTCGAGCGCAGGTCGATCGCTTCTCCGCGAATCTGTTCGGGAGAACAGTAAGGCATCAGTTGGCCCAATCCATTTCCCGCTTCTGCTTCGATGAGACTCATGTTGGAGATGCCGTAGCCCAGGATCTTGACCATCCCATCCCACTGCACCATGATCTTGGAGGGCTCCAGCGAGCAGTGGGTCACGCCCTTCTCGGCCGCCGCTTCCAGGCCGGCGCAAACCTGCCGCGTAATGTCGAGCAGGTCCCAGATGGAGAAACCCTCTTTGCGCGCAATCATCGTGGAAATGCTGTTGCCCTGGATGTACTCCATGGCCGCGCAAAACTGGCCGTCAATTTCGCCGGCGCCGTAGAGCACCACAATGTTCTGGCCAGCCAGTTCGCGCATGCTCTCGCCTTCGGCGATCAGGGTTTCAACAAACGCTGCCGCACGCTCGCCTAAGGGCTCCAGACTCTGCGTCTTGAGCGCCACAACCTGATTGGTTTCCGTGTCCAACGCCTTATAGATCAAGGCGGTTTCCGACTTCGAAAGCTGACTCTGAACTTCGAAACGGCCAAACAATGTCGCCATTACCATCGCCTCGCGGTGACAATCCGCACCACACCCTGAATATGGAATCGAGAAACAGGGGGAGAATCGAAACTAGAATACCGCCTTCAGGTGCGCGACTGAGAATTACGAAAGTAATGAAAAACCCGCGAAAGTCCAAAGCCCGAACTGGATACTGAAGCCGGAGTAGGTCTGGGCGATCCGAGCGAACCCGCCGTGACAGCCGCCCCCATCCCCAAGGCGCTCCTCTGTGGATATTGACATTCGCCTTGCATTCGCCTACCATGCGCCCATGGCAATCACTCGGCGTCAACGCGAGCTGTATGACTTCATTTCGCGCTTTGTGGCGGAGAAGCAGTACTCCCCTTCGTTTGAAGAAATCAAGGAAGGCATGGGACTGAGCTCCCTGGCCACGGTGCATAAGCACGTCACCAACCTGGAGAAAAAAGGATTGCTGACGCGGGACTATAACCGCAGCCGCTCGATCGATCTGCTGCCGCCCAAGGGAAAGTTGAAGCAGTCGATGGCAGTGAACACGGCGGTCGTATTGCCGCTGGTGGGCAGGATCGCGGCGGGAAGCCCGATCGAGGCGATCCAGAATAACGAGACCATTTCGCTGGCGGATTTTGTGCGCTCAAAAGAAGTGTTCGTGCTCGAAGTGCGCGGCGAATCCATGCAGGACGAAGCCATCCTCGATGGCGACTATGTTCTGGTCGAGAAAACGAAAACCGCGCACAACGGCGACATTGTAGTGGCGCTGCTCGAATCGACCGATGCCACGCTGAAGCGCTTTTTCCGCGAGGGAGAGAACATCCGTTTGCAGCCATCGAACGCGGCCATGAAGCCGATCATTGTTCCCGCGGCATCGGTGGAAGTTCAGGGACGCGTGATCGGCGTGCTGCGGAAGTACTGAAGAACAGCTGCCAGTGGTCAGTCTTGGACAAAAAAGCCCGGGTTACAATCCGGGCTTTTCATCGCAAAGAAATCAGCGTGCTTTGTTTTTTACTGGCAACTGGAAGCTGGCAACTGACGGCTTAAACCAGATGGCGATCCAACGCTTTCTGAAGGTCGTCTTTCGAGCGGTAGCCGACCAGTTGTTCCACCACCTGTCCGTTCTTGAAGACGAGCAGCGTGGGAATGCCGGTGACTTTATAGCGGATGGGAGTGGCGGCGTTGCGGTCAACGTCCATTTTAACGACCTTGACCTTGCCCTGATATACGCCGGCCAGTTCTTCGACGATCGGAGCGATCGCGCGGCAGGGGCCACACCACGCGGCCCAGAAATCGATCAGCACGGGTTTATCGGACTTCAATACATCGGAATCGAAATTCGCGTCGGTGACTTCGACGATTCCATTGCTTGCCATTCATCCTCCAGAGTTCTCGGCTAGGTGCCAGTTCCCGCGGGATCGACCGTGTGGCCTCCTTCGGGCGGAAGTTCTATCCTAGCACTGATGATTGGATGCTTCGCAAGAGCGGAAGTCGCAAGAGTGGCACGAACGTGGGGGTGGGAGCGGGTGGTGGGTCAGCGCGCCGTAGAATATCCGTTTTGGGAATTACCGTTTTGGAAACTGGCTTCTCGATCCGAGTTCTTCGAATCTGGCTTGTCGCTTCTCGTTTTTCAATATTATGACTGACCATCTCGACAACCTCCGCGTGGTGTTGGTGGCCGTGCGGAATCCGCTGAACATTGGGGCGGCGGCGCGGGCCATGAGCAATTTTGGCGTCCAGAAGTTGCGAGTGGTGAAACCCTATGAGCCTGCGTTTCGCGAGGCGCGCTCGGCCGTGGGCGCGGCGGGATTGCTGGCGCAGGCGGAGCAATACGACACGGTGGCCGAGGCCGTCGCGGATTGCCGGCTGGTGGTGGGAACGACGGCGGCCGGGCATCGGGAATTGCTGCATCGGTTGCAGCCTCTTGAAATAGGCGGGCGGACGATCAAACGGCGGCTGAAGACGGGGCCGGTGGCCTTGCTGTTTGGCTCGGAAAGATACGGACTCTCGAACCAGGAACTGAGCTTCTGCCATTGGGCGATGCGGATTCCAACACGAGAAGCGCACGGCTCGATGAATCTGGGACAGGCCGTGGCCGTCTGCCTCTACGAACTGGTGCGAGGACGAAACAAGGCGCCGACAAAGAAATCACTTGCCAAGACCTCGCCCGGAAAGGCTCCGTCCGTGAAAAAAGAAAAAACTTCGGCCGCGTTGGGCGACGTGGAACGAATGACCCAGCTCCTGTTCAGCGTTCTGGACGCCAGCGGATACGTGCATCCGAGGATTGCGGCCGGGACCGAAGAAAAGTTGCGGCGCCTGGTCCGGCGCATGAACCTGAACGTCAACGACACGGTGATGTGGCTGGGAATGCTGCGCCAGATGGCGTGGAAGCTGGGCGCGAAACAAGAGGGAAACGACATTCCCTAGGCGAACGACGCCCGCGTGGTGACGGGGCTTGCCCCGTCCCTAATGAGACCCGCGTTCCAACGCGGTTGCGAAGGCATCGAGCGAGAGCGAACGCAGCAGGTTGCGGCGCAAGCCCCGCTCCACTTCTGCGAGACCGTCCGCCGCGCGCTGCACCCAGGTGAAGTCGGCGGCTTCCGACAGTTTCTTGAGTTCGCCCAGAATATCCGTGTTGCGCACCAGTTGCCCGGCGCCGGACTGCAAAAACATTAAATCTTCCAGCAACGAATAGAAGGTGCGGAGAAGGTTGTCGATTTTCTCGCGCCCGTCGGCGCCGGCGCGGTAGCTCTCGGTGACTTTGAACAACTCGGTATGCTCGTTTTCGCGGCCACCGTCGTTGCCGCCGAGCGCGGATTTCAGTATGACGAGCGCGTGGTTGCGAGCGGCGATGTAGCTTTCGAGATCGAAAGATAAAGCACGCCCGATGGCGCCTTCACTCAATCGGGCGACCAGCGCCCGCTGCCGAACATTCCAAGTAGGGCGTAGCTGGGCGAGCCGCTCCTCGATCTCCGCGAAAGTCAGCGCGCCCAGATTGAAGGTCATGGACCGGGAACGGATCGTGGGCAGCAATTCGCCGGCGTTTTCGGTCAGCAGAAAAATGCTGGCAAACTCGGGCGGTTCCTCCAGAACCTTCAGCAGCGAGTTGGCCGCCTCTTTCATGAAAGCCGAACTGGTAAAGATGTAAACCCGTTCGCGAGCCTCGCCGGGCCGGTAGTAGATAGTGTCGATGACGTGGCGGACCTGATCGACCTTGATCATCATTTGCGGCGGATCGGGCGGGATGATGAGCACGTCGGGGTGGGTCTGGACGAACAGGCGGGTCTCTTTCTTGTCCGCGTCGCGCATATTCTCGCGCGCCTCAACCGCTTCGGCGAAGCGCGCGTCGAGGTCCTCGGATTGCGCGATGCGAATGCAGTTCGAGCAGTGTCCGCAAAAATCGGGCAAGCCGTCGGCGTTGGTCGAGGGCTGCTCCAGGCAGTTCATGGCGCGGGCCAGCATCAGGGCCAGCGTGTACTTGCCCGATCCCTGCGCTCCGGAAAGAATGACGGCATGCGGAAATCGTTGCCGCGCCAGCATCTCGCGCAGGCGATGAATAGTTTCCGGGTTGCCGGCAAAATCAGAAAAAGGCATAAAAACGGTGTTAGCCTTTGGCTCTTAGCTTTTAGCCATAAGCTAAGAGCCGAAAGCTGTTCGATCTTAGATCTTCAGTTTCTTCCGCACCAACTCCATGATAGCCGCATGGGTTTCGCCGGGCGTGCCGCGGGCGTTCACGATGTGCACCCGCTCTGGCTCGCGGGCCGCGATCGCCAGGTAGGCGTGGCGGACGCGTCGCGAAAAAGGCCTGGTTTTCCTGCTCGAAACGGTTTTCATCCTTGCTCTTTTTGCGAGCGTCCCGCTTTCTTCTTGCGATTTCGCCGCCGCGCCCGCTCCACGCTGAATGCCGCATCATTGTCGAGTAAGACGGTCAGGTCGGGCTGCAAATTGCCGCAGAGAATTTCATGCATCTCCAGCACCGGCCTCGATCCCAGCTTGCGCCCTCCGCCCTGGTAAGCCTCGGTCGAATCGGTGAAGCGGTCGCACAGCACGACGCGCCCTTCCGCGAGCGCGGGCAGTATGACCTCGTGAATGTGCTGGGCGCGGGAAGCGAACATCAGCGCCATTTCCGTCAGTGGAGAAAGTCCCGAGGTGCCGGAGTGCAGCAGCACTTCGCGGATCTTTTCGCCCGCCGCCGTGCCTCCCGGTTCGCGAGTGACAGTGACCGAAAGGCCGTGGGCGCGCAGGGAGCGCGCCAGTTTCTCGACTTGCGTGCTTTTGCCGCTGCCGTCGAGCCCTTCGAAGGTGATAAATTTTCCGCGCGCAGGCACGTCGAAGATGATAGCAGGCGAGAGCGGAGATGGCAATGACCGGGCATGCCCGCCGAAGCGAATGCCGCGGCAGCAACCGCTCGCCTGTCGCCTGCCCGAGGCTGATATATTAACGTGCTGTTCTATTTGCATCGCTGCTGGACGACGCGAAAATCTGGAGGGGGAATGGGCGCACGTTTTGGAGCGAGAGATGTTTTCTTGTCTTGGCTATTTTTCTGTTGTCATCGTTTTCAGTTTTTGCGGCAATCGGCTCCGGCCATCACGCTTTCGGTGGACGCCTCGGACGCGCCCCGCAAAATGTTCCACGCGCAATTGCACATTCCCGCCAAGCCCGGCACGCTCACGCTCTACTATCCGAAATGGATTCCCGGCGAGCACGGCCCGACCGGCCCGATCACGGATTTGACCGGGCTTGAATTCACCGCCAGCGGAAAGACGCTGAAGTGGCGGCGCGATCTGCTCGACGGCTATACGTTTCATGTCGAAGTTCCCGGGGGCGAAAACGAAATCACCGCCAATCTCGACTACGCTTCCCCTGCGTCGGATGAGCCGGGATACAGCGCCGGCATGTCCGCGACCGAAAAATTGTACGTCGTCAGCTGGAACACGCTGCTGCTCTATCCCGCCGGTTACGGCTCCGACCAACTCACCTACAGCGCGAGCCTGCGACTGCCCGCGGGATGGAAGTTTGGCACGTCGCTGCATGTTGCCAGTCAGGCGGGCAACGGCGAGATTCATTTCGCGCCCGTTTCGCTGACCATGCTGGTGGATGGTCCGGTCCTCGCGGGCGAATATTTGAAAGTGGTGCCGCTGACGGCGCCCAGCGAAAATCCTCCCGCGGAACTCGATCTTGCCGCCGACAGCGCCGCCGCGCTCGACGCTCCCGAAGAAGTCTGGGAACATTACCGCAATCTGGTGAAGCAAGCGGGCATTCTGTTTGGCGCGCGGCACTACACCGATTACCACTTTCTGCTGACCCTGAGCGATCACGTCGCGCATTTCGGATTGGAGCATCACGAATCGAACGACAGCCGCATCGACGAGCGCTCGCTGATCGAAGAAGACGGGCGGAAACTGAGCGCCGGCCTTCTGCCGCATGAGTATGTGCATTCGTGGAATGGAAAGTATCGGCGTCCGGCCGATCTGGCCACGCCCGATTACGAGCAGCCGATGCAGACCGATTTGCTCTGGGTTTACGAAGGCCTAACCTCCTACCTGGGAGACATGCTGACCGCGCGCAGCGGCGAGCGCACGCCCGCCTTGGCGCGCGATGCGCTGGCCGCAGATCGCCGCCGATCTGGATCATCGTTCGGGCCGCGTCTGGCGCAATTTGCAGGACACCGCCGACGGCGTTCCCACCATGCAGACCGCTCCCAAGGGCTGGGAAGACTATCGCCGCCCGGTCGATTATTACGATGAAGACGTGCTGAACTGGCTGTGGGCGGACGTGATCATCCGGCAGCAAACCAAGGGCGCGAAGTCCTGGACGATTTTTGCAAACTGTTTCATGGCGCGCCCAGCGGCCCGCCATGGTCAAGACCTATACCTTCGACGACGTCGTGAATGCGCTGAACCAGGTCGCGCCCTACGACTGGCGCGGGTTCTGGACCGAGCGTCTCTCAACCACGGCCCCGGCGCTCCGCTCGGCGGAATCGAAGGCAGCGGATGGAAACTGGTGTACGACGAAACTCCTTCGGATCTGGATCGCGCCGCGAGGACGAGCGACGCAAGAGTCGATCGACGCGCATTACTCGGTCGGACTGTTGGTCGGCAGCGATGGCGTGGTTCGCGATACGGTCGAGGGCATGATTGCCGCCCAATCCGGCATCGGGCCGGGGATGAAGATTGTCGCCGTGAATGGCCGCAGATTTTCGCCGATGCCTGGCACGATGCGATTCGCGCCGCCAAAACCAGTCCGTCGCCGATTGAACTGATCGTCGAAAACACCGAATACTTTCGCGTGGTGAAACTCGATTACCACGGCGGCGAGAAGTATCCGCACCTGGTGCGGGATGAGTCAAAGCCCGATCTGCTGACGGAGATCTATCGGGCGAAATAAGCGCCACGGGCTAGGCGCTGGAAAATCTGGTGTCATCCTGGCGAAGCGAAGGACCTGCATTCTAGCAGTGCGAGATGCTAGATCCTCGCTTCGCTCGGATGACACTACGCGAGTCGGATTTCACTTCGGATCTCCGCCAGCCCTTCGTCACTGCAATCTCTTCAGGCGCGGCCTCCAGCATAAAACCCAAAACTTCCTGCGGAACCGGCGCGCTCCACACCGGCGCAAACGACTGCCGATGCAGCGGCGAAGGCCCGTGTTCGCGCAGCGCCGCAAGATGCTGCGGCGTGCAGTATCCCTTATTCGATGCCAGGCCATACATGGGAAACACCGGGTCCCATGCCGAGATCATGCGGTCCCGTTCGACCTTCGCAATAATCGAAGCCGCCGCGATCGAGACCGAGAGCGCGTCTCCATGAATGATTGGCTGTTGCGGAAGTTCGCAATCGAGCCGCATCGCATCGACCAGAAGATAGCTCGCCGCCGGACTCAGTTGCTGCGACCGCGCGCAGCATGGCCAGCCGCGAAGCTTGGTAAATGTTGATTTGATCGATGCGGGCGGAATCCACGGCGGCAATGGCCCAGGCGATCGAATGCTCGCGAATCAGGAGCGCGAGTTCTTCGCGGCGTTCGGCCGGCAAAAGTTTCGAATCGCGCAGCCCGCGAATGCGGTACGCGGGATCGAGAATCACCGCGGCAGCGACGACCGGGCCAAACAGCGATCCGCGGCCCACTTCATCGACTCCGGCAACGAGTTCAGCGCCCGCCGCCCAGGCCCGCTTTTCAAATTCCAGAGTGCAGCGCAGTTTCTTCAGCAGCCGCAACTTCGCTGCCGAGGCGGAAATGCTGCCTGCAGCCGAAGTCGTCGCTGGTGACGTGGATTTAAGGCGTGAGTTGGACACGGAATCTGATCCGCATCTTCGCCGAAGAAGCCGCGCAAAGCAAGCACAGTTTCCCCAGTGTTTCTCCCTGCGCTCCTCGGAGCCTGCGCTGAGCGAAGCCGAAGGGTCCCCGGTGCTTCAAGCGGTTCCTTACTTCGCGATCCACGCTGGCGCACACCGGACTAGACTTTGGGTGAACCCGCCCGAGCAATCGCGACCCGCGCAATTCCCTGTAAATCGTTTCTGATCTCTACCTCGTCCCAACCCGACAGCAATCCGCGCACGCGATCCGCAATCGTCCCGCTGATTTCGAATACCAGCCATCCTCCCGGACGTAGCGCCGCGTGCGCCTGAGGAATCAGCCGCTCGATCACTTCCATTCCTGTTGGCCCCGCAAAAACCGCATTGCGCGGCTCGAACTTGCGCACTTCGAGCTGCACCGAATCTTCTTCCGACTCGCCGACGTAGGGAGGATTCGAAACCACGATGTCGAACGAAGCGGGAGAGAATCCCGCCAGCAAATCGGCCCGGTGAAAGTCGATTCTCGAAGCAAGATCGTGACGCGCGGCATTGGCTCGAGCGACTTCTAGCGCTTCGCCAGAAATGTCGGTTGCGTGGATTTCCGCCGTGGCAACTCCTTCGCCAACGCCAGCGCAATCGCTCCAGAGCCAGTACCCACGTCAACGATGCGCAGCTCGTGTGGGGAGCAGCGTGCGCGTGCCCCCGCCCGCAGCTGTTGATCTTGCATTTTGAGCTCTGACCGACGCGCGCAAGTTCCAACACTGTTTCCACCACGTGCTCCGTCTCCGGACGAGGAATCAGCACCGCCGGCGACACAATCAAATCCAGTCCCCAGAACTCCTGATGCCCGGTGATGTACTGCGCTGGAACGCCGGTAGCGCGGCGGGCGAGAGCTTCATCATAGCGCTGCGTTTCGTCGGGGGTAAGCTCGCGCTCGGGATGAGCGTAGAGATACGCGCGGTCGCAGTCGAGCGTGAACATGATGAGCAATTCCGCATTCATCCGCGGGGAAGGAACGTCCGCGGAAGTCAGCCGCTCGACCGCCGCATTCAGAGCCTGGCGAAGTTGCACGATTCTATTTCACCACGGAGGCAGGAGGTCTGAGGGAAACAAAGAGGGATGTGACCCGCCGTACAACGGATAGCAGCTAGCGGTTTGCAGTAGAATTTGGGAAGTTTCACTACGGCCCGTTCGATGAAGCTCTCAACCATAGCTCTGATTCGCCGCTCTTTCTCGATGCGCAATCGTATCGGACGAGCCGTGACGTCCCCGGGTGTTCTTCAGAGCTTTCACGTCGGGGTACCGTTACTGATCCGCTCGACGCTGTAATTCCCGGAGTCGAGGTCACGTTCGACAGCGGGCAACTGACCAGAACAACAACGACGAATGCGAATGGTAAATACGAAATCGATCTCCCCCTTGGCGTATACACCATGAAGGCGGAACGCCGATTTTTTAGGACCTACCGGCGACCCTTATTTCTCGTTCTGTTGCCGGCAGAGCTGACTTTTGATATCAGCTTGCCTGTGGGGAAGATCGTTGACCGTGTTGTTATTGGAAACTTAGTACAACCACTCAACTATTACGGGGAAGAATTCCTGCCAGTGTCTTCTAAGGACGGTGGGGCTTTCCAACTTTACGTTCGCTACACCACGCGGACATCGATCGACGACCGCCTCGACTACTCTGGCGAGAAAACTCCTTAACGAAGAGCCCGTCTTCGTGGCATACAACCTATTCTCGCTGCAAGCGGATCATGTCATTTTCAACGTGAAGCGAAAACATCTTGAGGCGAATGGCAACGTGGTCATCTCGGACGAGACTGGGACAACGCAACGCGCGGAGTCCATCAGTCCCAACATTGATAACGGTCACGCTACGCCACTACGGTGAATCGTCTGAAGACCAAGCCTTTCCCCTTACACCACGCCGGCCGTCTCCCCCTTCATCTTCTCCGCCTGATAGTGCGTGATCAGCGCGTCGATGATCGGCTGCAGCTTGCCGTCCATCACCTGCTCGAGCTGGTGAATGGTGAAGCCGATGCGATGATCGGTGAGCCGGTTCTGCGGAAAATTGTAGGTGCGGATCTTCTCCGAGCGGTCGCCCGACCCGACCATCTGCTTGCGTTCTTTTGCCAGCGCGTCCGCCTGCTTCTGCATTTCGACTTCGTAGAGCCGCGAGCGCAGCACGCGCATGCCTTTTTCGCGGTTCTTGATCTGCGATTTCTCGTCCTGGCAACTCACCACCGTGTTCGTCGGAATGTGCGTGATCCGCACCGCCGAATAAGTCGTATTCACCGACTGCCCGCCCGGTCCCGACGAACAGAACGTATCGATGCGCAGATCCTTGGCTTCGATCTTGACGTCCACTTCTTCCGCTTCCGGCAGCACCGCTACCGTGATCGCCGACGTATGCACGCGCCCTTGCTGCTCGGTCGCGGGCACGCGCTGCACGCGATGCACGCCGCTTTCATATTTCAGGCGCGAATAGACGCGGTCGCCTTCGATCAGCGCAATCACTTCCTTCAGCCCGCCCACGCCCGACTCCGACGTGGAGAGCACTTCCACCTTCCACTTCTGCGTCTCGGCATAGCGGTTGTACATGCGGAAGACTTCCGCCACGAACAGCGTAGCTTCGTCGCCGCCCGTCCCGGCGCGAATTTCCAGGACGACGTTCTTCTCGTCGTTCGGATCCTTCGGCAGCAGCAGAACCTTGAGGTCTTCCTCAACCGTCACGATGCGCGCCTCGAGCTTCGCCAGTTCTTCTTCGGCGTAGGCGCGCATCTCGGCATCTTTCTCGTCGGCCAGCATGGCCCTGCTCTCGGCGATGCCGCGCTTCAGATCCTTGTATTCGCGATACTTCTCGACGATCGGCGCGATTTCGCTATGCGCCTTGGCAGTCTTCTGGTATTTCGCCGAATCGTTAGTGATGTCCGGCGACAGCAGCGCTTGCGTCAGTTCTTCGTAGCGCATTTCGATTTGGTCTAAGCGTTCAAACATGAGTTCTCAGTTCTCGGTTCTCAGTCTAAGATCATACGGCATCGCTACAGCCGCGCAGAAATCAGTCCCGCACTCGTTCTCGCGAATTCTATTGTAAGGGGTTTTACTGAGAACCGAGAACTGGGAACTGAGAACTATGCGGTGGGCACCGCTAAGCAATCACCAATTCGCCGCCGTGCTGCTTTTCCAGCTTCATGGCTTCATCCAGCGCGACGATCGCGCACTCGACTTCGCTGTCATCCGGAGGCTGGGTCGTGATCCGCTGCAGCCACAGTCCCGGAGCCGTCATCAGCGCGAACAGCGAGAGCCGCCATCGAAGAACTCCTGGCCGAAAAACGCTTGGCGGCGAAGCGAATGATCTCGTAGGAGACGCCGGCAATCAGCGGCAACAGCGCAATGCGGATCGCGAATCGCGCCCAGAAAGTATGCACCGGAATCGCCATGTAGACGATCATCGAGATGATCATCACCGTCATCAGGAAACTCGTTCCGCAGCGCGGATGATAGGTCGAATACTTCTGCACCGCCGCGGTTTCCAGCGGATCGCCGTTCTCGAACGCGAATACCGTTTTGTGCTCGGCGCCGTGATACTCGTAAACGCGCCGAATATCTTTCCACAGCGAAACTCCCCACACAAACAGCAGGAACATCGCGATCCGAATCAGCCCGTCCACCAGGTTAAACACGATCTGCTGCCCGAAAACCGGATTCACTCTTTTCAGTTCCGTCGTCGCCAGCAGCGGCAGGTACTTGTACATGAAGATGAAGAAGACGACGGAGAAAGCCATGTTCAGTGCCCGCCATCCAGCCGGTGATTTCCATCTTCTTGCCTGGAATCTTCATTCGCCGCTGATCTTGCATTGCCAGAATCGCTTGCGCGTTGCCGTCGGATCCGCACGTGATCTCTTCCAGCGCCGCATTGGCGGAAAATTTCAGCGCGCGGAAACCCAGCGTCATCGCGTGGCCCAGCGTCATCACCCCGCGCACCACCGGCCAGCCCATCCACTTATGCTGTTCGGAAGGCCGCTCCAGCGGCTCGCTGTGGGTAACAATCTCGCCCGACGGCTTGCGCACGGCAATGCCCCAGGCGTGCGGCGAACGCATCATCACGCCCTCCAGCACCGCCTGCCCGCCGACGAGGGTTTCCTCGCCGCTCTCCAGAGCTGGCAGCAGCTGCACCGCCGCCAAAAAACGCAAGATTTGCCGCCAACGCTTCATAGTCAGGTGCCGCCTAGGCATTGGA
>CAVPYG010000079.1:0-19780 GCA_963709835.1 uncultured Acidobacteriaceae bacterium | reverse complement strand
TTGACACTGAGGTTTTCCAGGACGTAGGGCTGGCCGTTCGGGCCGTCGCCCCGGTTAAACGCGAAACCCACGATGCCGTTCATACAGTTGATGACGGTATTCGAGTAGACCGAAACGTTGACCGAATCGGCGATGAGAACGCCCGCGCCCCACCAGATGCCGGATTCGCCCGGATTGAACCCATCATTGTAAATGTAATTGCCCTTGATGGTGACATTCGTCCCGGTCTCGGAAAAAATTCCCCCTTCCTCGTTGCCAAAAGTTTCGTTCTCGCTGTAGGTAACACCTTCGCAGTTGGTATCGTTCCACAGTCCGGGCCCTCCGTTATCGAAGGAATAGTTGTATTCGACCGTCACCGTTGTGGCGTTGCCGAATTTCGCTCCGCCCGCTTCCCAGTAAAAGGAGTAACCGGCATAGTTATTGGTATAGATTTGGTTGCTTTGGACGGTGAAATTCGTTCCGCCTCCTCCGATTCCCAATTGCCCGTTATTGTGGAGGAGGTTCTTATAGACCCACATCCCGTTACCGGTGGTGATCCCTCGGCCGTGATTGAATCGGATCTCGCTGTATTCGACGGCCCAGGAGGCGCCTCCGCCCGAACCATCGACCGCGCCCGTTTGACCCACGCAGGCATACTTTTCAATGGTCAAATTATTAATCTGGACGGAGGATGCCGACCCGCTGAAGGCTCGCGGCAGTTGGCTGATCTCCACCGTATGGCCGTAGGGATCGTCGCCCATGTAGGCCGTCCCGTTCGCATAATCGAGGTACCAAGTGCCGGGACCGACTCCGGAAAGGCTCGTAAGGCGGGTTTTGGGAACATTGTCAAAGAAGAGGTCTTCCGGGTAGATGCAGGCAGGGTTGCTGGCTTTGCATTGACCCGGATACGACGACGCCTGCGTGGCGCTCACGTGCGCCGTCCAGTAGGAGCCGTTCTGCGCGAAGGAGGTCAGCAGCGCCGCGCCGCTCACAATGGCGCCGGTTTGCCCCACGAACACGTTACCAGTTTTGGGCATAACCGACTGCAGGCTGTGGATGCCGGGCGCAAGCGAGAAAGTGGTGGTCCCGTTGGGTTATTATTGACCAGAGTTTGCAGATTGTCTGTAGTCGCAACGTTGATCGTCGCCGCCAAACAAATTGACGGATGTGCCAGATTCAAAATACCGATGCCGATCGTAATCATGATGAGGGCAGAATGGTAAAGAACGTTGTTCGCAACTTTCGTCATTTTTGAATGCATTGCATCCTCCGAAGTTTTGTTGGTTGACCGTCTGGAATACACTTCGTCTCAAACCCATGGGGCAGACTACAGGGACGTCATTGTCTCCACGGACGCGTAGAGACAGAGGCGTCCCGATCCAACGCTAAGAATCAGAACGTCGGTGAAATCTTCCGTGATGTGTGAGAGCAGCGACTTCTGACGCTAGATTGAGAATGCGCTGAAGACTTACGAGGAGGTAATATCCATGCGCCCTAGACCTTCGCCAATGGTCTCTTTCTGGTTGTGTTAGGTGTTGCCAAGTCTAAATTGACATCGGTTGAATCGCGTTTGTGTGCTGTCCTCCGTCACTCCCAGTGGGATTTCCTGTGCATGAATGCGTTGACACAAAAAGCAAAAGGCTTACAGGGACGATCTGCTCAAGATACTCCCGCGTCAGGGAGCGTGAACCTATCGTCCTTTCCACACTTCGGGGCCAGTAACCCCCGAGGTCCCTGCTCCTATTTTCAATTGACTTTGACAAACGTCAGAGGCCAAAGTCGCAGCACGTTCGCTGCCAGGTAAATACCTGACTTTATCTGTCGGGTATTCAAAGACTTGATCTGGCGGGCGGTCCGCTCTCTGCCGTCGCACCGGAAATTGTTACCTCCGGCAGGAAAGTTCATGGAAGGGATCGCGCGGCTACTGCCTATCGCCGAAATCCACGACCGCCCGCAGTAGGCTAGCGTTGTGGCGGCTGAATCCACACTAAGTCCGAAGACCCGGTTTTCTGAATCCCGAACGCCTTGACACCTTCGCGGTTTCCGGCGGAAACGAGAACTATAGGTGTCTCGGCGAGACGGTCGTATGCTTTCTGAAGGCGGCCCGTGGCCTCCTCGATATTGCGGACGGCAATCCGAAAAGGTCGACCCGACGACCCGCCCCCAGCCTACACCCGAAATCCCCCCGCCCCGCGCCGCTCACCCTTCGTAAAAAGAGTGCCACGAGGTTGCGCTCTTCAGCTTCTCGTTGACGTTCTCGATGTTCCTCACGCCCTCGGTTTCCAGCCACTTCCGCAACGCATGCGCGCCGTGTTTCGCGTAGATCGGGATCCCATCCTTCCACGGCGCCCTCCCGCAAAGCATGCCGTTGAATTTCACGCCCGACTCTCCCGCCAGCTCCAGCGTCTCGCTGAATTCCGCCGTGCCCACTCCCGCCGAAAGATAAATGAACGGCTTGCCCGCCGCGTTGGCCGCCTGTTGGAACAGCTCCATGGCTTCTTTCTTCGTGTACGCCTTCTCGCCGCGAAACGATTTCGTCCCCTCCACAAACTTCATGTTCACCGGCACTTCGACTTTCAGCACGTCCACCCCGTAAGGTTCCTTGCTGAATTCCCGCATGCTCTCGGTCACGATGTGCGCTTTCTTCCTGGCGAATCCGAATCCCATTACGTCCGCGCCTTCTTCGTAGCCGACCAACTCCAGAAAGCACGCAATGTCGTTGGCCCGGCACTCGTCGCCCACCCGCTCCACCCACGCGTGCTTTTTGTCGTTCGTTTCTTTCCCATCGTACGGCGTGTAATAGAGCAGGATCTTGATGCCATCCGCCCCCGCTTCTTTCAACCGCCGCACCGTCCAATGTTCCAGCAGAGCGCCCATCCGTCCCGGCCCGCTCTTGTCATACCCGGTCTTTTCGTAGGAGAGCAACAGCCCCGCGTTCTCGGCGCGCCGCTTCGAAGCCCGCATCCCCCACTCCGGATCGAGCAGCACCGCGCTCGCGTAGGGCGTCAGCACCTCGCTCAGCAAAATCTTGAACTCCTCCATCATTTCGTCGGAGACCGGCGAACCCTTTTCCCTCGAGAGCGCCTTTTGCAGCGACCCGCGCTGGTCCATGGCCGCCGCCGCGATCACGCCCCGCTCGTTCGAGACGGCGTTGAGGCCTTTGAGTTTGCCCGGTGTCAACCGCATCGAATTCCTCCCATCGCTCTTCCGTCGGATCCCAGACGCCTCTTCAGCGCCTATTCTGAAAAGATGATACGACACCCTCCGCCGCCCGTCACCACAGTTGTGCCCATCGCCATTTCCGCATAAAATTTAACCATAAGTTCCATTCGAGAGGAGAAGCACTACATGCCTTTAGTATCGATGCGGCAACTATTAGACGAAGCGGCCAAAGGTGGCTACGGCGTTGGAGCTTTCAACGTCAACGATATGGAGCAGATCCAGGCAATCATGGAAGCGGCCAAAGACACGAACTCGCCGGTCATTGTTCAGGCCAGCCGCGGCGCGCGCTCTTATTCGCAAGACAAATACCTCTATCACCTCATGCTCGCGGCCTCGGAGCTCTATCCCGAGATCCCCCTGGTCTTGCACCAGGACCACGGCAATAGCCCCGAAACCTGCAAGTCCGCCATCGATCTCGGCTTCACCAGCGTGATGATGGATGGCTCGCTCATGCCCGACGGCAAGACTCCATCCACCTTCGATTACAACGTGCAGGTGACCAAGGACGTCGTCGCCTACGCTCATCCCAGGGGCGTCACCGTCGAAGGCGAAATCGGCGTCCTCGGCGGCATTGAAGACGGACACGGCGCCGGCGGCACCGGCCTCGAACATGTCACCGATCCCGACCAAGCCGTCGAGTTCGTCCAGAAGACCGGCCTCGACGCTCTAGCCATCGCCATCGGCACCAGCCACGGCGCTTACAAATTTTCCAAGAAGCCCGACGGCTCCGTGCTCAAAATGGACGTGCTCATCAAGATCCACCAGCGCCTGCCCAAGACCCACCTCGTCATGCACGGTTCTTCCAGCGTCCCCAAAGACCTGCAAGACATCATCAACCAATACGGCGGCCAGCTGAAGCCGACCTGGGGAGTGCCCGTCGAAGAGATCCAGCTAGGCATCCGCAACGGCGTCCGCAAGATCAACGTCGATACCGACAACCGCTTAGCGATGACCGGAGCCATCCGCAAAGTCTTTGCCGAGACGCCGGAAAAGTTCGATCCCCGCGACTATCTGAAACCCGCGCGCGAAGCCATGAAGAAAGTAGTGGCCCAGCGCATGACCCAATTCGGTCAAGCCGGACACGCCGGCGACTATAAACCCATCCCTCTATCCGAGGTCGCCAAGCAGTATAACTAGTACCGTGACTGCGTGATGAGTTCGATGGTGCCCCAGGTTCGCGCCCGTTCTTTGGGCGCTAACCTGGGTAGGTGTAAAGCCGGGTGCCCCACGTCTCGCGCTTTTCGAGACGTGGGATTTTGCCGCGAGCGACGGAAGACCCCGCCCTCACTGCCGCAGCGCCAACCCTCCCAGCAGCGTCCGCTGTTTAGCAATCAGCGACTGTATCCCCTGCCGCGCCATCGCCATCATCTTAGCCAGCTGCGCGTCGTCAAACACCGAATGCTCCGCTGTAGCCTGCAACTCGACAATCTT
The DNA here is from genome assembly GCA_963709835.1 of uncultured Acidobacteriaceae bacterium. GTDB lineage: Bacteria > Acidobacteriota > Terriglobia > Terriglobales > Acidobacteriaceae > Acidiflorens. Next base: position 15,148 of record CAVPYG010000079.1, on the reverse strand, counting down.
ATTCCCCGCCGTCATAACAAAATTCATGTCCACATCGGCGCGCGAGTCCTCTTCATAATTCAGATCGAGGAGCACCTCTCCATCCACAATCCCCACGCTGATCGCCGCCACAAAATCCTTCACCGGGGCCGCGCTCAGCGTCCCCGCCTCAATCAGCCGCTGCAAAGCCAGCCCCAGCGCGACGAATGCCCCTGTAATCGAAGCCGTCCTCGTGCCCCCATCCGCCTGGATCACGTCGCAATCGATCCAAATCGTGCGCTCGCCCAGCCTCTTCAAATCCGCCACCGCCCGCAGCGACCGCCCAATCAGCCGCTGGATCTCCTGTGTCCGCCCGCTCTGCCGTCCCTTCGCCGACTCCCGCGCCGTCCGTGTCAGCGTCGCGCGCGGCAGCATCCCATACTCACCCGAAATCCATCCCTTGCCCGAGTTGCGCAAGAACGCCGGCACCGTCTCCTCCACCGAAGCCGTGCAAATGACGCGCGTGTTCCCCATCTCAATCAGCGCCGACCCCTCCGCCATCGAGATGAAGTCGGGAACAATGTTGACCGGACGAACCTGCTCAGCCGTGCGATTATCGCTGCGATAGATCATGTCAAACGATTCTATAGCGAACCGGGAGTCGCTGTGAGCACTGAAAGTTGGCGCTTGTCGATATGTGATTTATAAGTTACAATCGTTGCATGATCGAAGTTCGCCGCTACCTGACGCGGACCGGCAGAGATGTATTCGGCGAGTGGCTGGCGCGGATCAAAGACAACCGGACTCGGGCAAAGATTATGGTCCGGATCGACCGGCTCTCGGCGGGTAACTTCGGAGATTGCAAGTCGCTGCGCGGAGGATTGTTTGAACTGCGCATCGACTGGGGCCCGGGCTATCGCGTCTATTACGCGCTCGATGGCCAGACTTGCGTTCTGCTGTTGTGCGGCGGAGACAAGCGCAAACAATCTGCCGACGTAATTCGCGCGGCGGAATATCTCAGGGATTATTTAGAAAGGACACTATGAAACACAAGCCAAGCCGATCGCACGACCAAGCCACTGTCCGTGAACTGCGCGACAATCCCGACTTTGCCGCCGAGTACCTTCGCGCCGCATTGGAAGATGCCGGCGAACCGGCCGTGCTCCTGATCGCCCTGCGCCGCATCGCGGAAGCCAGAGGCGGCCTTGCCAAAGTAGCCAAAGCCGCTGGCATTGAGCGCGAAAGTCTGTATCGTGCCCTATCCGTGCGTGGCAACCCCCGCCTTTCCACCCTCGTTGCCGTGACCAAAGCGGTCGGCTTGCGCCTCACCGTTGAAGCCGCGCCCTGAGGGAACAACACTGGACGGGATGCCTTGGCTCGCACGCACCCGCACATTCGCAAGGAACGCGAGTGTGAGGCACATGGCAAATGACGGGTGCGTTCCCCATCTCAATCAGCGCCACCCCTCCTTTGGATTCTTGCTGGCTAACTTCCAGCCCAACGGATTGACCCGAAATATACCCTTGACAATATATACCGAGAAAGGTATAGTCGCTCTGTGGCATGGACGGTCGAACGTCAGCGACGAATTCGCCGAGTGGTACCGAGAGCTCACGGACGATGAGCACGAAAGCGTCAACTTTTCGGTGGACTTGCTCGAAGAACTTGGCCCGTCTCTTGGCCGTCCGCATGTGGACACGGTCCGCGATTCCCGTCATGCAAACATGAAGGAATTGCGAGTGCAACATCAGGGCCGACCATACCGGATTCTGTTCGCGTTCGATCCACGCCGCGCCGCTTACCTGATTCTTGGCGGGGACAAGACGGGCGATGCGAACTGGTACAAGGCCAACGTCAAGAAGGCAGACGAAATTTACGATACGCATCTGCGCGAGATCAAGGAGTAAGCACTAGGGAGCAAATCATGGCAAAGAACTGGAAACAGGTTCGCAAGAATCTAGGGCCGGAACGGGAAGCTCGCATCAAGGCGCGCGTGCGCGACGAGATCGGTCGTCTGTCGCTGAACCAGCTTCGCGAGGCGCGCAGCTTGACCCAGACGAGCCTGGCCGAGTTGCTGGGGATTCCGCAGGGCGGCGTTTCGCGGCTCGAACGGCGCACCGATATGTATGTGTCCACTCTCCGGAACTATATTCGCGCGATGGGCGGAGAGCTCAAAATTACCGCCGTGTTTCCCAATGGCGCAGTGGAGATTTCGCAGTTCCAGGACGTAGAACAGCAGAAGAACGCTTGAGCGTGTGCGTGGGAGCTCGTTTTCCAACAACCCCGTGGAGCAATCCATCGGACAATCCAGCCCCGGAGGGGCGACCAAACTTAGCCCAGCGCTTCAGCGCTGGGTAAAGTGGAGCAAACGATTCAAGTCCCGGAGGGACGACCGAGTTCTCACGCACACTCTTGAGCGCACCCGGCCACTCACCCAGTTTGTCATCCGGAGCGGAGCAGGGACTTCACGAAGTGAAGTCCCTGCGGAGTCGAAGGACCCCTACCCCATTCACGTTCAGCAACGACGTATCGAGCCGCCCGTGTGGCGCGGGCGCCCCCGCCCGCGACCGAGATCAGCATCACACAGCACCCTCGCCAACCGCTTTCCCACTTGCCTTTTTCGCGCGCTTCAACGATAACTACAGGCAATCTTATGATCCTTCGTTCGTGTGTCCTTATTCTTGCCATTGCACTGGCGCTGTTACCGTCCAGCCGCGCGCAAACCTCACCGCCTCCCGTTCCTGCCAAGGACGATTATTCCCAGGAAGCCGCCATCCTTGAAGAAATGTCTTCCAAGATTGCCTTCGATAACGACGGCAACTCTACCCGCGACCAAACCACTCGTGTGCGCGTGCAAACCGACGCTGGCGTTCAACAGTGGGGATTGTTGAAATTTCCTTACCAGTCCGCTACCCAGACGGTCGAGATCGATTACGTCCGCGTCCACCACGCCGACGGCAGCACCCTGATCACCCCGCCCGACAATGTCCAAGACCTCGATTCGGAAATCACCCGCAGCGCTCCTTTCTACAGCGACCTGCGCGAAAAACATGTTGCGGTCAAAGGATTGGGCAAAGGCGACATTCTCGAATACGAAGTGCACTGGCGCACCACCAAGCCGCTGGTCCCGGGACAATTCTGGCTCCAATACAACTTTCAGCACGACGGCATCGTGCTCCGTGAGCGCCTGGAAATCAAGGTGCCCGCCGAGCGCGCGGTCAAGGTGAAGGGGCCGCAAGCCACCCAAACCGTCGTCACGGAAGCCGGTTCCCGCATCTATGCTTGGACTTACTCCGAGCTGAAAGACATCAAAGACCCTGAGAACGACCAGAAAAAGGCTACCGAGACGGCTACCGGCCTTCTTCCCCCGCCGGACGTGCAAATCACCAGCTTCCAAACTTGGGACGAAGTTGGCCGCTGGTATTGGAACCTGCAAAAAGACCGCATCGAGCCCACCCCCGCCATCCGCGCCAAAGCGGCGGAGCTTACCAAAGGCATGACCGATGACGCCGCCAAACTGGGCGCTCTTTACAACTTCGTCAGCACCCAGTACCGCTACATTGGAATCGCCTTTGGCATCGGACGCTATCAGCCGCACGCCGCCGACGATGTCCTCACCAATAACTACGGCGACTGCAAAGACAAACATACCCTGCTGGCTTCTTTGCTCCAGGCTTCAGGCTTCACGCTCTATCCGGCGCTCATCAACTCCAGTTACAAACTCGATCCCGACATCCCGTCGCCCGCCCAATTCGACCACGTCATTGGCTATCTGCCACAGGCTAGATATAAGGAAGTTACTTGGCTCGACACCACCATCGAGGTTGCACCCTTTGGCTATCTCTTCACCCGTCTGCGCGGCAAACAAGCGTTGGTTATGTCCACAGACAAGTCGATTCAGTTGATAACGACACCAACCGATTCGCCGTTCCCCAACACTGAAGCTTTCAAAATCGAGGGTAAGCTCAGCGACGACGGTTCGTTCGATGCAAAAGTTGAGGACACAACTCGAGGAGATTCCGAGGTCCTCCTTCGTGCGGCGTTCCGCCAGGTGCCGCAGCCCCATTGGAAAGACTTGGTACAGCAGATTTCCTACGGACTCGGTTATTCGGGCCTCGTCAGCGATGTTACTGCGACCACGCCCGAAGCGATTGCTGAACCGTTTCACTTCTCATATTCCTACAACCGCAAAGACTATCCCGACTGGAAGAGCGATCACCACTTCACCGTCCCTGGATTGCCTTTTGGCCTGCCGCCGGTTCGAGAAGATGCCAAATATCCCATCTGGCTTGGATCTCAAACCTCGACCGTGTCTGATACCAAAGTCGAAATTCCCAAAGGTTATACGCTGTACCCGCCCCCGAACGTGGATCTGAAGTACGACTTCGCGGAATATCATGCTTCCTATTCCCAGGATAACGGCGTGCTCATCGCGAGACGCTGGTTCCTGAGTAAACTCCAAGAAGTTCCCGTCGCCGAGTTCGACGACTATAGGAACTTCCTCAAGAAGTTGCAAGACGATGTAAGCCAATATGTGCAGACGAACAGCGCGGCGGGCGATCTCGACAAGCGAGGGTATGAAGCGGTCGGGAATGGGAACTACAGCTCGGCTATTTCGCTCCTGAAGAAGGCTGTTGAGGCAGACCCCAAGAGCAAGACGGCCTGGAACGATTTAGGGCTGGCGTATTTCGGCCTTATGCAAGACGATCTTGCGGTCGAGGCCTACCAGAAACAGATCGAGATCGATCCTCACCACCAGTACGCCTTTAATAATCTGGGACGAGTTTACCTACGGCAGCGAAAATACGAAGAGGCCGTCAAGTGGTTCAAGAAACAAATTGAGATTGACCCGCTGGATAAGTACGCACATTCCAACTTGGGCAGCGCGTACCTCGGGCAGCACAAATATCAGGAGGCGGTCCCGGAACTGGAGCAAGCGGCGTCTTTGACACCGAGTACAGAAGCGGAGATGCGTCTGGGATCCGCTTACTTGCAAGCCGGGCAGATCGAAAAGGGTACGGCCGTTTTGCAGAAAGTTGCCGAAGCCAACCCGAAGCCAGTGACGTTGAACGACATCGGGTACCAACTCGCCGACGCCAACACCAGCCTTCCCAAAGCTTTGGAATACGCGCAGCACGCGGTCGATGCGCAGGAGAGGGAATCGCACGACGTGGAACTTCCCAACCTTCTCCCCGAAGACCTTGCATGCACGCAGAAAATTGGTATGTTCTGGGACACTCTGGGATGGGTTCATTTTCGTCTCGGACATCTCGATCAGGCGGAAAGCTACATTCACGCAGCCTGGTTGCTGATGCAGGGGGCGGTTGAGGCCGATCATCTCGCCCAAATCTACGAGCAACAAAAGAAAACGGAAAAAGCGATCCACATGTACCGCTTGGCCTTGGCTGTACCCCAAGCGTACCCGGGCGAGTCGCGGGATGACACCCGCCATCGCCTCGAAAATCTGACGGGCGAGAAGATGCCTACGGCGCCGGACCTGCTTCACCCTAACTCGAATGGCAGTGAATTGAGCGAACTGCGTACCGTCAAGCTCAAACGCCTGGTCCCCGGGACGGCGACGGCCGAGTTCTTTTTGCTTTTCATCCCCGGCCCGAAGCTCGACGACGTGAAGTTCATCAGCGGATCGGAAAAGCTGAAGTCCGCCGAAGATGCGCTGTCGGAAGCTGAATTCCAAGTCGCCTTTCCACCGGGCAGTACCGCCCGTCTCGTGCGGCGCGCGCTTGTCATGTGTTCGAATGTCTCGGGTTGCGACGCGGTTCTGCTCACTCCGGACTCTGTCCATTCCGTGAATTGAACGACGGGAAACCCGGGGACAGACGGGACGTTCACCGGAAACACGGAGGCGGGCTGATTAGATAACCGTGTCGGTTCCGAGCCGCCGAGTAAACTTGGAGTGCTCAATCAACCAAGGCTCGGAGGAAACGAGCCGAGCACATGAAGATTGCAGGTTCCAACGTCACAGCCCAAAAGCCATGACGCAAAAGAACAGACCCCCCCTTCCCGGCCTCGCTTTTGTCAAGCTTGACTTTTTGCTCGGGACGAAATGGGGGTCCCGCGCCAGCAGGAGGCAAACCCGCCCATCCCCGGAGCCCAAACGACCAGCAGAAGCCGACCTAACTCCAAGGCAATCAACACCTTGCCTCTAAGCCATTTCCCTTCAATATTTTGCCAGAAAAATCCCGCCAAAGTCTTGATTCCAATAGACAGGACAGAGAATGCGGCACCCCAACTACCAACCAGCAAACACCCCACGAAGCCAGAAACCCTCAAAAAACCGTTCTCGCCAACCCACCATCAAAAAATTTATTTTCAGGCGAACAAACGGAGAACCGCGAGGCCGATGGCCAAGACAATCCCCCGGAGTGATACTTACTGGTTGCCCGCCTGCTCCACCGTGAGCACGTCGAACGATTCGCTGATATCTGCATGTCCCGCAAGCGTTTCGCGCGTCTTGCCTTCGACCAGGATGTTCACCCGATTGACCCCCGGAACGTTCACCCCCAGCGTCTCGACCAGCGAATCCACCGTGAGCTGCTCGTTGAGAATCCCGGACCGGTGCTGGTCCGCAAACGCCGAATTCACATCAATCACCGCCCCCCCCGTCTCCACCAGGTAGATGCTGCGAATGTCGGCCGCTGGAGGCAGAGGATGCGGAGCGTCCGGCTGCTGGTAGATGCGCAGCAACGCGCGCAACAGTTCCTCCGCGCGCTGCTGGCGTCCTTCGGGAAGAGGGATCTGCGCCGAGCGCGGCCGGAGGAGACCGGCGTCGTCGTCGGCCACATACAGAGTCACTGTCTCCGTCGGCCCCGAGGGTGGAGGAGCGACGGGTAACGCGTCGGCCGCCGAAGGCTCCAATTGGCGTGCCTGCCGTCGCATGTGGCGAGCGTAGATCCCCATCGCCACCACCAGCAGCAGCAGCGCGGCCACGCCGATCAGAAGATGCCGCGGGATCATCTTGAGCGCGTTTTTGATGGCCTGCAGCGCGTTCTTTGCCTCGTTCGTGATTTTAATGATCACGGCTGCACCCCCAGCCGGTCGCGGATCGAGGCCATCGCATCGGCAATCGCCGCCGCGGCCCGTTGTTGATAGTTGGCCGAATTCAGGTCGGCGGCGCCATTTTCTCCGGGAGCCAGTTCCACCGCGACTGCGGGCATGACCACATTGTTCAACGGCCGCAGCGAAGCCGAAGACGCTCGGGTCGGAAATTCTCTCTTCTGCATCTCGGCCACGATGGCCGCCGCCACCATCCGGCTGACGGGCAAAGCCGGCGCCTGGGCTGCATTCCACGCATGAAAAACTCCCTTGCTCGTTCCTTCTACCGGAAGCAGCGCCGTGTACACATGCGCGCCGCTGCCCTGCGAAACGGCGTGCAGGCTGATGTAGATTCCAGCGCGGGCAACATTGGCCGCCGCGGCGCGCTGATCCAGCGTGGAACTGGTATCGGCGTCGCGCAGCAACACGACCGCAAACCCGCGGATTTCCAGTTCGTGGCGCAGCAGCCGCGCAAATCCCAGCGTGACGTCTTTTTCGGCCAGCGTATCGGTCAAGGCCGCGCCGCGTTCTTCGCCGCCGTGCGCGGGATCGACCACGGCCAATACGCGATGGGCGCCCGAGGAGGCGGTTGCATCGGTTGGAACCTGCGCCGGATTCTGTGGCCCAGCGACACTGGGCGCCGTTGCCGGCGGGACAAGCGAGACCACGATCGTCTTTCGGTCGTTGCTCATACTGGCCCGAAGCGGCTCGCTGGCGGCTATGTCGAATTCCGCGTCACCGTTGTTTTCCGAGTAGCTGGCCTCGGTGATGGCCTTGCTGGCAAAAGAAACCGGCTGGTTTCCCGGAGACACAACCGGATCGCGCGTAAAAACAATTCGTAGCTTGCCCGGTCCGGTGGAGATCACCGGATTCACGGGCGCGCTGAAGTTGACCAGCAGCCGCGGCGGGTCGCTCGCCTCCAGGTGAAAGCTGGTTTGGATGCCGACATCGCCCACGAACAACCGGCGCGCGCTTTCGTGAAAATTGACCGGCGTTTCCAGAAAGCGCGGCAGCAACGCGCTCACCGAACTTAGTGGAACTAATCCGCGCGCGTTTTCCATCAGGAACGGGGCCGGGAGATCAAGATTGTGTCCGCGAATTTTGGCTCGCGTTTTTCCGGCGGTGAACTCGGCCTCTATCGAGTTATAGCGAAGCTTCCAGCGCCGCCCATCCGTCTGGCTGCTGACGCGGCCCAGCGGTTCCAGAAGTTCGAGCAGTCCCGCATACTCATGGCCCGCGCGATCCAGCACCGGGAGCGTGTAGATGGCGACCGGAGAATAGACGGAGATGTGTTTTTCACCGGCGGAGGGCGCCGCGGCGAGAAGCGTCACCATGGCCAACAGCGTGGCCAGAATCCTTCTCGCGGAAGTCGTGGTGGTGGTGGGCACTTCTGTTAGTTCTCAGTTCTCAGTTCTCGGTTCTCAGTAAGATCAGCTCGTTCTGAGAACTGAGAACCGGGAACTGAGAACTGCACTTTGTTATTCCAATCCATAAATCGTAAGTCCACTTAGTAACTTGGGGAAGAAATCGGTGGACTTCTGCGGCAGCACTTCTCCGGCAAAGGCGATGTCGCGGACTTGCTCCATGCGCGCCGGATTCATCAGGAACGCCATTTGCGCTTTTCCGCTTTGCACCTGCGCCAGCGCTTCCCCCGCCTCGCGGCAATAGAAAACATTTTCCTGATTGCGAATCGCTTCCTCGGAAATCTTCAGAACGGCTTCCAGCAGGCACTTGTGCAATTGCACAACGTCGAGCGCTTGCTGGCGGAGCGAAAGATCTCCGAACAGGCTGGAGCCGATCGCTTTCGGGGAGTGCAGCAGAAATATGCGCCCGGCGGTGACCGCGAGCAGCGCCACGCCCGCTTGCCCCGCTTTCTGCAGAATGGTGGTGGCGCGCGCCGCATCGATATCCCTGTCAACATCGACTTCTTCCACCACAAAAAACTTCCGCGCTTCCGCTTGAAATTGCGCCGCCGAAAAAGATGGCAGGCCGGACACCAGCCGGTGCGTCGGCAGAATCACCAGCCCCGGGCAATCCATGTCAACGAAGGTCATCATCACGGAGTCATAGGGAGCGGAACCCTCTGTCTTCGATCCAGCTCCAGCCGCAGCCTCCGCAGCCGCACGCCGCTCGTTGCGATAGGTCAGGGCGGTTTCGTAGCGGTGATGGCCGTCGGCGATGATCAGCTTGCGGTCCCGCATCCGTTCCTGCACCGAGGCAATCACCGAGGCGTCGGAAATCTTCCAAACGCGGTGCACGACCTCGTACTCGTCAGTGGCCTCGATGTCGGGAACCACTCCTGGAGCGGCCGCCGCATTGAGCAGCGCATCCACCTGGCCCGCTCCGCTGTAGAGCATGAAGAGCTGGCCGAAGTGGGCGCGAGTTGCGCGCAGAAGGTCGAGCCGGTCGGCCTTCGGCTTGGCCAGTGTCTGCTCGTGCCGGAATACAACGCCGGCGGAATATTCCTCGATCCGGCCGAGCGCGATGAAACCCCGACGCTCGGCCCGCGCCTGGTCCCCGGGAACGGTTCGCGGGACCTTGAACGTCTGCGAATAGCGGTAGATCGAAGGCTTCACATCCTGTCGTAAAACGCCCGTCTGGCGCCAGTTCTGGAACGCCGCCGCCGCCCGCGTATACACATTCTCAGCCTCCCCATCTTCGGGCTGGCGTTTGCCGAGAATAATGCGCACCAGGTTGTAAGGACTCGCCTGGTAGTAGCCGTCCTGCATGGCAGGGGTAATTTTGTCGTAGGGTTGGGTCACAGCGTGTTGCACCGGCACACGCTCAGGGTCGTAACGCCACGCTTGAAATGGAGAAATAATTGCCATAAGGAGGATGGCAAAATTGTAGCAGGGCCGGACCAGCCGTGGTGCCAATGGCAAGAAGACACGCAGAACCGGAAGCCAACTTTAGCAGTCTGCAAATCTTAGGGTCGCGTCCGAAATCCTGACAACACTTCTTCGAAATTGTGCTAGTATCCGGCTTAGAAGAGTTGGTTGGGGCTCGTTGTTTCCAATGCGGGTCGCCGCCCGTCACGGGGCGGATTGAGTGGGGCGTATGTTTTACGGCAAACAGTTCCCGGTTCGAGTTTCCTTTGCCGTTCTCCTGGCTATGTGTGCGTGCGGCGCCCTTCCGCTTCTCGCCCAGACTTCGACGGCTGACGTCCACATCGAACCCCGCGTCCAGCCGCCGGCCCCGAAAGAGCCCGACAGCGATCCCGCGCTCAAGGCGCACGGCAAGCCCATCCAAGTCGATGTGAACCTGGTTCTGGTGCCGATCACGATTACCGATCCTTTAAACCGGCTGGTCACAGGCCTCGACCGCGAGAACTTTAAAGTTTTCGAAGGCAGGGAGCAGCAAGAGATCAGGACCTTCTCCAGCGAAGACGCTCCGGTTTCGATCGGAGTGATTTTCGACATGAGCGGCAGCATGAGCTCCAAGATCGAGCGCGCCCGCGAGGCGGTGGCCGAGTTCTTCAAGACCGCCAACCCCCAGGATGAGTTCTTCATGATCGCCTTCTCCGACACGCCGGAGGAGATCGCCGATTTCAGCACTTCGGTGGATGACATTCAGGGGCGCCTCCTCTACACGGTTCCCAGGGGCCGCACCGCGCTGCTTGACGCCATTTACCTCGGCGTCACCAAGATGCGCCAGGCCAAGTATCCCAAGAAGGCCCTGCTGATCATCTCCGACGGCGGCGACAACCATAGCCGCTATACCGAAGGCGAGATCCGGTCCATGGTCAAGGAAGCCGACGTTGTCATCTACGCCATCGGCATCTACGATCACTATTTCGCGACTGAAGAAGAGCGGCTTGGCCCCACACTGCTCAGCGATGTCACCGAACTGACCGGTGGGCGCGCTTTTACCATTGATAACCCGAATGACCTGGCGGATGTTTCCACGAAAATCGGCATTGAGTTGCGCAACCAATATGTCATCGGATACCGCCCCAAGAGCTCAGCGCACGATGGCCAATGGCGTAAAATAAGAGTGAAACTCCTGCCGCCAAAAGGATTGCCGCCGCTCAAGGTCTACGCCAAAACGGGTTACTATGCGCCGACGGAATAATGTCTTTCCAGCAATTCTCCTCGTCATTCTGCTGACATCGCTGTTCCCGGCCGCCCCTCACGCGCAAACGGGAACCGCAGCCCCGAGCCAGTTGCCTGCGGACGCGGCGGCGAGATCTCAATCGCCTGCGCCGCCACCTGCCAACGCCCAGCCCGAGCCCGCTGCGCCAGCCTCCGAGCGCCAGGTTACAGCCCCGGACAGTGGACAGAATCCAGATTCCGCCGATAGCGGAGTCTTCGTTTTCCGCAAGAAAGTTGATGAAGTCGTGCTTCACGTCACCGTCAGCGACGACAAGCAGCACATCGTCACTACCCTCGGTAAAGACGATTTCAAGGTCTTCGAAGACGATCGCCCCCAGTCCATCACCTTGTTCCGCCACGAGGACATCCCCGTATCCATGTGCATCGTTGTCGACAACTCCGGTTCCATGCGCGAGAAGCGGGAAAAGGTCAACGCCGCTGCCTTGAATCTGGTGCGCTCGTCGAATTCAAATGACGAGGTCTGTATCGTCAACTTCAACGACGAGTACTACCTTGACCAGGATTTCACTTCCAACATCAAGAAGCTGAAAGAGGGCCTGGAAAAAATCGAAACCAAAGGCGGCACCGCCCTCTACGATGCCGTCGTCGCTTCCGGCGACCACTTGAAAAATCAAGCCAAGCTCGAAAAGAAAATCATTTTTGTAGTGACGGACGGGGACGACAACGAGAGCACGGAAACGCTTGAGAAGGCGGTGCGGCGTCTCCAGGCCGACAACGGGCCCGTGGTCTATGCCATTGGCATCCTGGACAAGGACGAGCACCCGAAGCACGCCAAACGCGCCCTGCAACTCATGTCCGAGAGGACGGGTGGCATCGCTTTCTTCCCCCAAACTCTCGACGAAGTGGACGCCATCAGCCGCACCGTGGCCCACGATATTCGCAGCCAGTACACCATCGGATACAAATCCGCGACGCCGAAAAGCAAGGGCGGTTACCGGCAAGTGAGAGTGGAAGCCCGTTCCCGCAGCCACGGCAAACTCTTCGTCCGCACGAAAAGCGGCTACTACGCCGCCCCCGAGCCCGCCTCCGGCGCGCAGTAGTTCCCTGATGAGAATTGTCATCCTGAGCGACGCGAAGGGGAGGGATCTGCAGTTAGCCGAGCGCTGTCAACTTTCGGTTGTCAGCAAGAACTGGTTTATCTGATAGCTGAGAGCTGATAGCTGATAGCTGTCTCACCGCACCGACTCCCCAATCCACTCCAGGTACGCCGAGCTTCCGTCTTCAATCGCAATCTCGATGCACTCTGGAAGCTCGTAGGAATGCAACTCGCGCAATGCCTGGCGCAGGCGGTTGCAGGCGTCTTCGGTCGTTTTGATCAGCAGCAGCCACTCCGCAGCCGTCTCGATCTCGTCTTCCCATCGATAGATCGACTCAATCTGCGGAGCGATATTGACGCAGGCCGCCAGTCGCCGCTCCACCAACGCTTGCGCGATGCTTCTGGCTTCTTCGAGCGAACCGCAAGTCGTGAGAACGAGCCTTTTGTCGGTCATATAAAATCAAGATCAGCGGTGCGACTTTCACAGGAAGCATACGAGGCATTGCATGGCAACGCAAATAAAATTTGGCACTTCGGGATGGCGGGCCGTGATGGCTGAAGATTTCACCTTCGCCAACGTCAAGCGCGCCGTGCACGGCATCGCGCGCCACGTGGCGTCACAGAAATCGAAGGCGCCCAAGGTCATCGTCGGACGCGACCCGCGTTTTCTCGGCGAAACTTTCTGCGCCATGGCCGCCGAGATCTTACCAAGCTACGGCATTACGCCGCTAGTCATTGCCGAGCCCGCGCCCACGCCCGCTATTGCCTACGCCGTGATCCAATCGAAAGCCGACGGCGCCATCAACTTCACCGCCTCGCACAATCCGCCGGAATATAACGGCATCAAATTCTCGACGCCCGACGGCGCGCCCGCGCTGCCCGCAATTACCCAAGCCATTGAGCGCGAGATAGCGGCCTACGATGCCAACCCGCAGACGCCCAGCGCGGCTAGAACTGAGGCGCTCTCCCGAGCCCAAGCCCAACCCATCGACCCGCGCCGCATGTATCTTTCGCGCCTGCGCGAACTCGTCGATCTCGACGTTATCAAGAAAGGCGGCATCAAGATTGCCTTCGATCCCATGTGGGGTTCAGCCCGCGGTTACTCCGATGCGCTGCTGCGCGAGGCCGGAGTGGCCGTGGCCACCGTCCACGACACACGCGACGTGCTTTTCGGAGGCCACGCTCCCGAACCCGGCGACCATCTGCTCGAAGACCTGCGCCAGAAGATGCGCGAAACCGGCGCGGCGATTGGCATCGCCACCGATGGCGATGCCGATCGGTTTGGGATTGTTGACGAGGGCGGCACTTTCATCCAGCCCAACTACATCATCGCCCTGCTCTTCGATTACCTGGTCGAAACCCGCGGCTGGAAAAACGGAGTCGGAAAATCCGTTGCCACCACCAACCTCATCAACGCGCTTGCAGAAAAATACAAAATCGAACTTTACGAAACTCCAGTGGGCTTCAAATATATTGGCGAACTGATTGAGCAAGACAAGATCCTCATCGGCGGCGAGGAAAGCGCAGGCCTTTCCATTCGCAAACACGTGCCCGAAAAAGACGGAGTGCTCGCCGGCCTGCTTTGCTCCGAGATGGTCGCGCGCCGCGCCAAGCCGCTGGGCAAGCAATTGAAAGAGGTATTTGCCAAAGTTGGTTCCTTTTACCCCCTCAGGGAGAACTTCAGCTTGACGCCGGAAGTGAAACAGAAGTTTACTGATAAGTTACGGGGCGATCCGAGTGAGTTCTATGGCATCAAAGTTGCCAAAGCGGTCCGGATCGACGGACTCAAGCTTGTGCTCGCCGACGGATCGTGGGTTTGCTACCGGCTCTCGGGCACGGAGCCGGTGGTGCGCGTCTATAGCGAGGCGCGCAGCAGGGAAGACCTCGCAAAGTTGAGCGCGGCCGCAAAAGCATGGATCTTCGACTAGGACCAACGCCGAAAGCAAGCATCATCCCCAGTCCCGAGGAAGGACTGCGCGCGGCTCTTCATCAGGCGCAGCAGCAGGCTCCGCGGGCCGAGGCCGCGGCGGCGCGCCTGGTCGAACGCACACGCCCCGCCTGGTCGTGGTTCGCTGTGGAGTGGCGTCGTTTGGGAACCGCGGCCGCCGTCCTTCTGATCGTTGGATTGTTTTTGCACGCCATGTTGGGAGCCAACGGCATGGTCGTTTATCGGCAGAAGCATGATGACTTGCAAGAGCTGCAACGCGAAGTCGAGCGCCTGCAAAAGGAAAACAGCCAATACGCCGGCCAGATCAAATCGCTCAAGTCCGATCCGGCCGCCATCGAGAAAGAAGCCCGCGAGCAACTGCACTACACCCGCCCCGGAGAAGTAGTTTACGTAGCCCCCGATCCTCCCCAGAAGCCGCCCACCGGCCGCGCCGAGAACGCGCACCAATAGCGCATAACGCAAACACAGTTGTTAGAGGGTATTTCCCGATTGGCTCTTTGAAAGGGCGCGGCTTCAGCCGCGCCGCTCACTCTTCAAATTGTCATCCCGAGCGAAGCGAGGGATCTGCACTTCGCCGCAAAATGTAGATCCCTCGCTTCGCTCGGAATGACAAAATCTGTAAAGCGAGATTTGGACGTTGCAGCTTAACTCCTGCCCCAGATTTCGCCTATCACCCGCTGGAAGTTTGCGCCCAGCACTTTCTCTATCACCGGCGCGGGCTGGCCGCGTTTGGCTAGTTCGGTGGCAATGATTTCCATGTGGTCGGGGCCGTTGAGGTCGGGCACGTAGGGGTAGCGATCCTCGCCGGGGGCGCCGATGCCGAGTTGCTTGCGGCGCGCGATGTCTTTGTCGAAGGCGGCTTTTTGTTCGGCGGTCAAGACGTTTTTCTGGATCGAGCCGTCGGACCCGATGCCCACGTGATCGGCGCCGCATGCATTGATGGCGTGCACGACGTGATCAAGCACATGTTCGCGGGTGGGTACGGTGGGCGAAGCAACGAGGTAGGGCATGAGATAGACGCCGAAATAGCCGCCGCGATCG
>CAVPYG010000078.1:0-6774 GCA_963709835.1 uncultured Acidobacteriaceae bacterium | reverse complement strand
AAAACCGACAAAAGCTATGAAGCGCAGTTGGAAGACTACGACGGCCTGCTCGTGCCCGGCGGATTCGGCAAGCGCGGCATCGAAGGCATGTTGCGGGCGATCCAGTACGCCCGCGAAAAGCACGTGCCCTATTTCGGAATCTGCCTCGGCATGCAGATGCGTGTATTTGAACATGCCCAACGTTTGCGGGTTGGCCGACGCCAACTCCAGCGAGTTCGATCCAGCGACTCCGCATCGCGTGATCTACAAGCTGCGCGAATTGCGCGGCGTCGAAGAACTGGGCGGCACGATGCGCCTGGGTGCATGGCCCTGCAAGATCGAGCCGGGAACGCTGGCGTTCAAAGTTTACGGCCAGACCGAGATCAGCGAGCGTCACCGCCATCGTTACGAGTTCAACCGCGAGTACGAAGAGACGCATGGTGGCCGCCGGCCTGCGCATTTCCGGCTCGACCCCCGACGGCACTTATGTCGAGATGGTCGAAATTCCCGGCCATCCCTATTTCATCGGATGCCAGTTCCATCCGGAATTCAAGTCCAAGCCGCTGGAACCGCATCCGCTGTTCAAATCGTTCGTCGGCGCTTCCTACGAATACCGGCAGACAAAGAAAGACCGGGAAGAAGCCGCCGAGGTTGAGATGTTCCTGCGCCCGGAAAAAGTGGGGAGAAGATAATCGCCGGGTGATCTGACCATCGGGTCATCGGGTGATCGAACAGCGCGTTTCGATGACCCGATGACCCGATCACCCGATGACCCGATTTGACTTTATCTTTCCAAATCGATAACGTCCGCGTCGGCTCTGGCGATCTGTTCCTCATTGCCGGCCCCTGCGTGATTGAGAGCGAAGACCACGCGCTGCGCATGGCGGAGATCGTCAAGGGTGTGGCCCGCTCGCTGAACTTCCCCTTCATCTTCAAAGCGTCCTACGACAAAGCGAACCGCACTTCCATCCGCAGCTATCGCGGGCCGGGGTTGAAGGAAGGCCTGCGCATTCTGAAAAAAGTCAAAGATGAAGTGCACATCCCGGTGCTGACCGATGTGCATCAAGCCGCCGATGTCGCTGCCGTCGCCGAGGTCGTGGACGTTTTGCAAATTCCCGCCTTTCTCTGCCGCCAGACCGATCTGCTCGTGGCGGCCGCGCTCACCGGCCGTCCGGTGAACATCAAAAAAGGCCAGTTCGTTTCGCCATGGGACATGCGGCACGCCGTAGATAAATGCCGCGATGCCGGAAACAGTCAGGTGTTTGTGACCGAGCGCGGATCGAGTTTCGGCTACAACAATCTGGTCGTGGACATGCGCTCGCTGGCTATCATGCGCAAGTTCGCGCCGGTGGTTTTGATGCGACCCATTCGGTCCAATTGCCGTCGGCGTCGCACGGCAAAGAGATGACGATCGGCCCACGGTCAGCGGAGGCCAGCCCGAATTTATCCCCGTGCTTTCACGCGCAGCAGTCGCAGCGGGAGTGGACGGCGTTTTCATGGAGGTCCACGACAATCCCAAAGAAGCCAAAAGCGACGGCGCCAACGCCCTCGACACCCGCAACCTGCGCGCCTTGCTGAAGGAATTGCAAGCCGTAAAAATGGCGCTGGACGTGGCCCGCACGACGCCCTAAGTTTTCATTTCTGAATCTGCCGCCATCCCCGCCTCATCTGAATCCCATAGCTTATGCATTGGTGGGCATCGATCGCCGGCACTGTTCTGATCTTCATCATCCTGATGGATGCGTTCGAGACCGTCGTCTTGCCGCGACGCATCAAGCGCAGCATTCGCATCGCTTCCTGGTTCTACAAAAAATCCTGGCGCTTCTGGACGCGCACGGGACGACATATCAAATCCGCCAACCGCCGAGAAGGCTTCCTCGCTTACTTTGGACCGCTCTCGCTGCTCGTGCTTCTGGGATTATGGGCGCTCGGACTGATTTTTGGCTTCGCTTGCGTGCAATACGGTCTTGGCGCGCATTTGTCGGCGGCCAACGAAAAAATCACGTTTGGTAAAATCGTCTACCTGAGCGGCGAAACGTTTTTCACGCTGGGTTACGGAGACATCACTCCCAGCAACTTCACCGCCCGCGCTCTGGCCGTGATGGAAGCTGGCCTGGGCTTTGCGTTTCTCGGAGTTGTCGTCGGCTATCTGCCAGTCATCTACAATTCGTTTGCCACGCGCGAAATAGAAATTTCGCTGCTCGATGCCCGCGCCGGGTCGCCTCCAAGCGCCGCCGAGTTTCTCGGACGTTTGGGGTGTTGTCCCGACCAATCCGTGCTCGACGAGATTTTTCGCGACTGGGAACGCTGGTGCGCCGACCTCTTATCCAGCCACATTTCCTATCCCGTGCTGCTTTTTTTTCGCTCGCAGCACAGCAATCAGTCGTGGTTGAGCACGCTCACCGTGATGCTCGATGTAACATCGCTGGTCACGACCGGAGTGGAAGGCATTCATGCGGAGCAGGCGAAGCTTACGTTCGCCATGGCGCGGCACGCCGCCGTTGATCTCGCGCAGGTGGCGGATGCGGAATATAGTCCACAGGATGCCGCGCGTCTTACAGAAGCCGACCTAACACGTTTACGAGTCGATCTTGCCGGGCGTGGTGTGACTTTGAATGACGGCGCAGATGCGCCCGAGCGCCTGTCGGAAATTCGCGTTCTCTACGAACCCTATCTGCACGCGCTCAGCCGCCGCCTCTTGCTCACACTGCCGCCGTGGATCCAAACGGACCGAAAGAAAGACAACTGGCAAGCCGGCCCCTGGGACCGCGCCATCCAGGCGCGCGCGTTGCAGCGTCCGCGGCGTGCGGCCGATGACCACTTCTGATTTACGATTCTTCCTCGACCGTAGCGATTTCCTCGGCCTGTTCCGACTCCTCGGAAAGCTTGCGCAACGACAGGCGTTCGTAATGGGAGAGCAGCAATCCAGCGGGAACGACGGAGAAGAACGTCACTAGCCACAGCATGATGCCGCAACTGGCCGCGAGCTCTCTGGGGACAATATGAAACACGTGGTCGAGCGCGCTGATCGTCGCGAGCTGCGACCCGCCACCCACTCCAGGCAACTGGGCCAGGGAGCCAAGCATGCTGCAAAACATGAGCGGAAGAACCGTGGCGATGCTCATGCCGGCCATGGGCGCGCCGTACGCATGGGTCACTTCCTTGTAGGCTACGGCGATCGCCCACCACATCAGCACCGACACGGCCGACAATTGGAGAAACTCGAACGGCCCGTGAATGGTATTGAGTCCCAGAGTAAACTCGCGAATTTTTTGCGCGATCCGATGCCCCAGATTTTCGGCAAGATGGGAAAACCGTTCTTCGACCCACTTCGCGATTCGAGTCCCGCGCCAGGCCATCAGCATCGTTGCCGAGAGGAGCCCGACTACGAGTGCGACGAGCGCGTATCCCGCAACATGAATCCAGTGCCTCGTCCCCGGCGAGGTGGTTGCGGCTTCCGTGAACTCGCGGAGTTTCGTCGGCAGAAAAATGGCTGACACCAACAAGACGGCGAACCCGCCAAAATCAAAAATTCGTTCCACCGCCCAGACCGCAACTTGCGAGGCGAAAGGCAGTTTCTCATGCCGCGCGATCAGATAAGGACGAATCAATTCCCCAGCCCTTCCCAGCAACGCAATTCCGGTGAATCCGATCACCGTGGGTGAGACCAGTCCCAGGATGGACGCTTCTTTGCGCACCGGGCGCAGAAAAATTTTCCATCGCACCGCCCGCAAGAAATAGGCAAAATAGGTGAGCGCGACCCCTTGGAAAATATGGCGCCAACTCAGGTTGTACTCGAGCAAGCGGGCCCAGTCGAAATTCCGCCAGGTCCGGAACTGCAAATAAACCAGCACGGCCAGTATCAAAAAGACCAGAGTATAAAGCGCGTATCGTTTTTTATTCATTCGGTTTTGTTCAACCCGTCTAGGGAATCTCCGATTAAGTTCGTTTCGAGATAGCTTTGGGAAGGGCACGGCTTCAGCCATGCCGTTAAGGCCCGCCCAATAAGCGGCTTTAGCCGCTGAGGTCCGCCCTCTTGGAGCATACCAACTTGCTCACGAGCCCTTAATCGGATCTACCGGAATACGGTCCGCAAGATTTCCCGCTGCCTGGCGGGTTCGGTGCCGGGGACTGGCGCGCTTGCGGCGAGCGAACTCCCAGAATGAAGGTAAATGAGATAGAAGCCGCGGTCAATGAACAGAAAAACATGAACAGAAAAATCAACCGAGAAGTCAACGCGGCGATTCGGCGGCGGTGGCCGCGGGTTTCCCAACCGGGTGAGCGTGGGTCGCAGTTTTACCCTCTGCTTGAGAGGCGGTCTGTTTCCGTTTCGCCGCCTTTTCCTGGGCGGTCTTTTTAGTGTTGTATTCGTGGACAACCCGCGCTACATAAGCGCGGGTTTCGCGAAATGGCGGTATTCCTCGATACTGCTCCACGCGCTCGGGCCCCGCGTTGTAAGCGGCCAGCGCCTTGAGCAGATCGAAATTGTAGCGCTCCAGCAGTTCGCGCAGATAGCGGCTTCCGCCCGTCACATTCGCTTGGGGATCGAACACATTGCTTACGCCCAACTGGTTGGCCGTCGAGGGCATGAGCTGCATCAGGCCCCGCGCGCCTTTGGGAGAAACGGCGTGCGGATTGAATCCGCTTTCGGCGTGAATGACGCTGTTGACCAGATCGGGATCGAGATGGAACGTGGCGCTGGCCGTGTCCACAACTTCATTCAGCGGGAGGGCGGATCGAGTAGGCTCTGTCGGTGCAGCAATGGAGACGCCGGCGAGCGAATCCGCCGGCACCGGCAAAGAAACATCTCTTTCGTAGCCGGTGATTTCGTCAGTAGGCACGTCGGTGAAGCTGGAATCGTCGGCGGGAAAAAACAGCCGCGTGGTTGTTCCCATCACCTGCCGATGGTCGTGACGAATGCTGAACCCGTTGCGGAGCATTGCCAAATCAGCGGCGGCGGCTGGACGAGCAATTAAAATAAAAATAAAAACACAGAAGAACGCGCCGGCTCTCCACGCGAATCTCGCAGCCCGAGTTTTGCTGATGCGGCTCATCTCATCCGTCGTCGAGCCATCTTCTCCGCCCGGTCACAAACTGCTTATGCCGGCCGGCCCGAGTATCTGTTCTTCCACGGCCGCATCGAGATCCTTTCCATCTAATAAGTGCTCGATCGCGGCGGTCACTCCACTTTCCGCGTTCGAATGGGTGACTTTCCAGCCGCGGTTATGTAACTCCTTCGACGCGTTGGCCATGACAAAAGAGTGCCCGGCGAAGGCCAGCATCTCAATATCATTATAGTTATCGCCGATGGCCATGATCTGCTCCTTGGTAATCTGCCGGTGATTGGCCCAGCGTTCGACCGCGTGTCCCTTCGAACATCCCGCGTTCAGCACATCGACAATGGATAGATCGCGGCCCGGGTACTCGGTGCGCAACACCGTGATCGGCAGCCCGCAGCTTCCCAGAATTTGCAGCGCCCGTTGCATCTCGCCAACTCGGCCGCAAAACATGGCCTGCACCGGATCGGCCGTGAGCGCGTTCTCGATCGGGACCACGAACCGGATGTATTCCATGTTCTTTTCCAGCCAGCGCCGGATGCTCGTTTCGAGCTTTTCCAATCGCTCGATCACGATCGTGTCCGAAGCCTCGCTGCCAGCAGCGTCACTGTCAAAAGTGAGAACGGTCTGCCCTCGAAACTCTTGCATCACCCGGACGAGTTCGCGGCAGGTCGCCTCGGGCAGCAGGTCGCGATGAAAAGTTTCTCCGGCAAGCGAGCGGGTGATGGCGCCATTGGAACTGATCAACCAGAGATCAAATCCCAATTGCTGCGCGATCGGCAAGGCGAAGGTGTGCCGGCGTCCGGTAACGAGTATGACCTCGATGCCCTGGGCGTGCGCGCGCCGCAGGGTTGCAAGGTCGGTCGCGGAAATCTGAAATTCCGGATTGAGCAGCGTGCCGTCAATATCGATGGCAATGAGGCGAAGGGAAGAGGCGTTCACAGATAATTTTATCATTGCAGCGTATGGAGTGCCGGGCGTCCTCGCCCGGCCACCGAGCTGCTGGACGGGCGAGACACCCGGCGCTCCACCGTGCGACAATCGTTCTCCACGGAGGCTAACCATCAAGATGAAAATCAAATTGAGTTTCCTGTTTCTGTTTCTGATGCTGCTGCCGATCTCGCTCCCCGCCCAGTCCGCGCCCGAAGCCGGCAAGTCCGAACCCGGCAAGCCTTTTGTCGTCGAATACTATTACAAGGCCAAGTGGGGACATGCGGACGAATTTCTCCAGCTCTTCAAGAAAAACCACTATCCGCTGCTGAAAAAAGAAGTGGAGTTAGGCCGCATCCTCAAGGTCTGGATGGACCAGCCGCGCTACCACACCACCGAAGACGGACGATGGGATTTTCGCGTGACCATCGTGTTCAAAAATTCGACGGTTGCCAATGAGCCCTTCGACGAAGACGCGCTCAAAAAGCAGCTTTGGCCCGACCAGGCCGCCTACGCCAAAGAAGAGCAGCGGCGCTTTGAAATCCTCGATGGACATTGGGACCTGCCCATCAAGAGCGTGGACCTGGACGGAAAGTAACTTGCAACGTCGATGGGCGCCCGCCGTAGTCGCGCAACCATCCAATGCGCGCTAGCGACCATTGAGGCGCTGTTCCTGCCGCTTCACAGCCGTGTGTTTGCAAAAAGCCCGTCGGATGGGAGAACATAATCGGTTTGCATATATCCCACAGTTCCTATAAGGAAGCAGCCAAAATATGGCGACCCTAAAAAGGCCCCCACCACAGTAAAG
>CAVPYG010000077.1:0-24102 GCA_963709835.1 uncultured Acidobacteriaceae bacterium | reverse complement strand
ACAGGCTGCCATGTCCTTCCGGTGCCGCAAGTAACGTGGTGCGGCCCCCACCCTTGCGCCAGCACAACCAAACAGCACATGCAGGGCTATGTGTGCGTGCGTGAGAACTCGTTTTCGAGCAATCCGGTGGAACGAAACATTCGCAGAATCCAGCCCCGGAGGGGCGACTCAGCTTAGCCCACCGCTTCAGCGGTGGGAAAAGTGGAAGAAACAACTCAAGTCCCGGAGGGACGACCGAGTTCTCACGCACACACTATCTGCCCGTGCTGGGAGCGGACGAGCGCACACTTTATCCGGTCCAATCGGCGCGCTCCGTGCGCGGCGGCGTAGCCTTCAGCTTCTAGAATCGGATCTCTGGATTGAAACGGGTTAGCCCTGGCCAGTCTCCCCATGGGGCGCGGTCACCAGTCCATCAGTCATAGGATTCAATCTCGCGGAGGTTCCGCGCGTTGAGGTGCGCCAGCAGGTCGCGAAAGGCATGATCGACGGCGTCGCGCGATGCAGGCGCTGTAGATTCGATGGTGAAAAGCACGGTGTAACGGTCTTCTGGGTCTTTCGTTTTGTCCGTGAAAAATTCAGCGGGATGGTGGATTCGAACCCGTACGCCTTCTTTCGGCCGGCAGTTGAGGTAATCGCCGTACCAATGACTGTCCCGCATGGTCCATTTCCAAGGCCCTTTTTTGTTCAAGACCTTGAGCATCTCCTGCAAAGACAATTCGCAATTGAATTCGTACGCCGATGCCACCGTTCCTCCCCCCGTAATCAGGTGCTCTTTAGCATAAAGATCGTAGATCGCGCGCTAACTGCCAACCAACCTGCGCCCCGCCCAAGCTCCACTTGAGCCGGTCCTTTGACTTTTTTCCTCACCCATCACTCGCGACCACCATCAACGATCAGCGGCCCTTGAGATCACTTTTGCAAAGTTAAGGTGGCAAAAACGATGTCATTTTCGCGCATCGCGATCTTCGTCTCGTAGATGCCATTCGCGCCGATGGTGACGGCCTGCGTCTTCTCTGGCGCATCCGATGTCAGCCTCTCCAGCTCTGCAATCTGCTCCGGAGTGATCTTCTCCGGGCGTCCCCACTCGATGTAGCGCGAGTAGGCGTCGTTGGCCTTGTAGCCCGTGCGATGAATGGCCAGCAGATATTTCCCCGGCGTAAGTGAAGTAATCTTCAACACCACCGGACCTTTCTCCTCCGCCGGAAGCAGTTGACGGTAGTAAGGCCTGTCGCTCTTGTCCTGCTTGGGTTGGGTGAAGTCCCACACCAGGGCAGAGAAGTCATCGCCGTTGCGCGTCAGCCACGAGCGCTTATCGGCGTTGACCAGCTCTTGCGGCCCAAGCTCCCCCAAATACTTGTAGGCAAAAAAACTTGCCTTACGGATGCCTTCGCGGTTCAGCAATCCGAAGCCGCCGTGGAAGGGCGTCGGTGGTGGCCCGCCCTCTTCGAAAAGATCGGTGTACGTCCAGTAGCTGAGCGAATCGACCAGCCCCTCGCTGTTCTTGATCTTGTCCAGCACGAAGGCTGCGTTCACATACGTGTCATGCACCGGATCGCGCGAGGAGTAACTCGTATTCCACTCGGTGAAGTGGATCGGCAGTTTGGGCATGGCTGAGTCGGCTACCTGCTTGCGCA
The DNA here is from genome assembly GCA_963709835.1 of uncultured Acidobacteriaceae bacterium. Taxonomy (GTDB): domain Bacteria; phylum Acidobacteriota; class Terriglobia; order Terriglobales; family Acidobacteriaceae; genus Acidiflorens. The sequence goes on along the minus strand of CAVPYG010000077.1, from coordinate 22,468 downwards.
CCGCCTTCATGTCGCCAACAATAGCTTCGGGACTGGTCGAGAGCTTCTGGTCGTCCTCGCCCTTCTCGTCCAGGAAGCCGCCGTCAACTCCATAGGTGTGCGTGGAAACAAAGTCAAGCGGCACGCCCGCCTGCTGTGCGTGCGCGATCGTCTCCGGTACCCAGCCTGCGCCAGCCGTCGCCGGACCGCCCACTCGATACGCTGGATTCACCTTCTTGATCGCCGCGGCTGTCACATCATAGAGGTGAAAGTAGGCCTGCTGATCGCCGCTGAAAAAGTATTTAAGATTCGGCTCATTCCAAACCTCGAAGTACCAGGTGGCGACCTCTTTGTCGCCATAACGCTGCTGCATCTGGCGGACAAAGGCCTCGATAAAGGCGCTCCACTTGTCGAAGTCCTTGGGAGGGGTTACATTGCCCTGCCACCAGAATATCGTCTGCTTGCCGCTCGCCAGGTCCTTAGGCATGAAGCTCAGCTCGACGAATGGTTTCATCCCGGAGTGCTCGATGGCGTCGTAAACCGTATCGATCTTCGTCCAGTTATAGACAGGCTTGCCGTCCACTTCTTTGTAGGCCTCCATGTCGTCATGGAGGATGCCGTGGAAGCGTATGTACTTAAATCCGATTTCCCGATGCGTGAGTTCGAGCTGGCGCTGATTGGCCTCGCGAAGCAAGAGGCCGCCGTGTCCTGCGCCAACGCAAAGTCGATAGTTCATATTGCGCGGCCCGGCGATTTTGCTCATGTCGGCGGAAATAGCGCGCGGCTGGCCGGCCTTCTGCGCTCGCAGGAGCGGTGCGGACAGCAGCGCCATCGTCGTCAGCGTGGCAATCAGAAATCGCTTGCGTAGCATCGTCATGATCGTAAGACTCCTTCTCGGTCGGTCGCGCGAGCTTAACGGAGAAGTATAAAGCAGACTTGTCCTTTAACATCGACCGAAATAACTGGGGGGTGCGCCACTTCTCGCGCTTTTCGAGAACTGGCCCGGGGGACAGTCGGCACCCGAGCGGGTTCGGGCATTTCGCCGCCGGTTCTGTTCTAACACGGAAAGCATCGCCGCCCACCCTTGCAAAAAACGTTAGGATGAGGCACCCTCGTCCGTTATGGCAGAAGAGGAACAGAGTGCGGAAAAGCGTGGGCCAGCCTCCAACCGCGTAGCACGGCAATTGCGGGCAGTCCCCAATTGGTCTGGGCGTATTCCCGCGCTGGACGGCCTCCGAGGCATTGCTATCTTACTCGTGTTACTGTGCCACTCTGTCTTTGAGACGCATACCAACTCAAAGTTTCTGAACAACATCGTTGCCGCTGGGCAGCTTACCTGGAGCGGAGTGGATCTCTTCTTTGTCCTGTCCGGATTCCTGATCGGCGGCATCCTTCTCGATGCCCGGGAGTCGCCCCGCTATTTTCAGACGTTTTACGTCCGTCGCGCCTATCGGATATTGCCGCTCTATTTTATTGTGACCGCGTTGTTTCTGGTGCGCCATCTTCCGTTCCGTATGATGCCCGGCCATTTCGGAGATGTCTCACCGCTGGCGATTCCCTGGTGGTCGTACGTCACCCTGACGCAGAATTTCTGGATGGCGCAGCTGGGATGGTACGGCGCCATGGCCATGGCCGTAACCTGGTCCTTGGCGGTGGAGGAACAATTCTATCTGACGATCCCGCTGTTGGTTCGCTTGATTCGCCCGCAACGGCTCCTCTATGTCCTCTTGTCCGTCGTGGCCGGGGCCCCCGTGCTGCGAGCCTTGATTCGCCATCTCCTGCCGCATGGTGATTATGCCTGCTACATCTTGATGCCATGCCGGGCGGACGCGCTTTGCCTGGGAGTGCTTTCCGCGCTGTTAGTCCGGAGTGGACGTGGGTGGACCCTGCTGCTGGAAAAACGAAAGCTGCTCTATGGGATAGCGGCCGTGTTATTTGCCGGTATTGCCTTCATGACGTATCAGAGTTATGGACAGTTTTCCGCGCCCATGACGACTTTTGGCTATTCCGTGCTTGCTTTGTTTTACACCGCATGTTTGCTGCTTGCGGTTTCCACCTCCAGGGGCTGGAGAATGCTTCGCAATCGAATGCTCATGGGCCTGGGTGGGCTGGCCTATTGCACCTATCTGATCCATTTTCCCTTGATCATGGCGGGGCGGCGTCTAGTGGAGCTTCGTTTGTCCCACGAAGAGGCCCGACTGCCGGGCGCGCTACTGGGCATCGCCGTGACCCTGCCGATTGCTATGTTGTCGTGGAAATACTTTGAGAAGCCACTGCTCCACCGAGGCCATAAGTATGTCTACTGACTACCCACCGAGACCGCAAGCGAGCGGATTCTGTGCTCGCGAACGTACCTAGCAGCCGGCCGTGAAGGCGCGATTCGTATCAGGACATGCTTTCAAGCGTTCTGTAAGTGTGCGTCATGATTGTGCCTTTAGGCGCTGGTTCTGCGAGCTGGAGTTTCACCACGGGCCCTTAAGAGTAACTAGAGCAGAAATAGAGGCTACTCTTTGCCACTCGTTCCGGCCAATCGAATCCGCGCAAAGACAGTTCGTTGCCCATAGGCCCATAGGCGCTGCGGCCAATCGCGGCGCATGCAGGGCTTTTCGATGGCGACAAAGTATATTCCGCAGACCACGACAGTCGCACATCCAATCAGCGCGAATTGCACTGACAGATAGATCCAATAAGGAGCATTTTCGCCCAGTCGCCGTGTAACTCGCCCCACTGCGGAGATTACTTCATAGTGCAGCAGGTAAATCGAGTAACACATCCCTCCAATAGCTGTGATCCAGCGATTGGAAAAGAAACGATTGGCGAGACGGCCGCGAAACGCGGCGCAGTAAAGAAGAAAGATCCATCCGGGAAACAGCCAAAGGGTGAGCACCCGCGAATGGAGGAGCACAAACAGCAGCGGCCATGCCGCCAGTGCAACCACGTCCCATCCCTGATTTCGCCGCGGAGCTTCGCCCCAGCTTTCCAGAAAAACGTCGGCCAGCAAAAATCCCAACAGGAAAAATTGAACATAGGCGAGAATCGAGAGCGAGGCGCGAGAATAGTGATGCAGAGAGTCGTGCAAGAAGAGAGCTTGTCCCGACAACGCAACCAGTATAAGAACGACAATCACAGACCGCCGCAGCATTCGATTTCCAATACTGAACAGGAGCGTCAGCAACGGCACCAGCAGGTAAAACTGCACTTCGATCTCCAGCGACCAAGCCACTCCCATGGCCGGGCTGAAGGTTCCATAAATCAGGCTGTGCGAATAGAAGAGGCTGGCCGCCAAGTGCGGATAAAAGCCGGCAGACGGGACTCCCAAAATGACCGCCCCCAGAATCAACAGGAGCAGCAGCGCGACAAAGTAAGGTGGCTCCAGGCGAGTTAGCCGGCGCAGATAGTACTTGCGCAGATTCACAGGAGCGGCTCCCTTAAGGTAATGCGCGGCGAAGGGAAGCCCAAGAATGAAGCCGCTGATTACAAAGAATAGCTCGACGCCGCGGTTTCCCACCAGAGCCGCCTGCGCAAGCCAGTCGGAGGAAGGGGGAGCAGAGCTATAGAAAGGAGACTTCGCAGTAAGGTATCCGTTCAGGTGATACAGGATGACCATGGCGACCGCTGCAAAACGCAGGCCGTCCATCTCGGGGATAAACCGCCCCGAACTGGTTTCGCGGGAAATATGAGCCAGGAATCTTCCGGCAATGGATTTGCGTTCAGGCAGCGGGAGCGCGGCCTTGGATTTCTCGATACCAGCCGGCTTGGACTCACCTGCATCCATATCGAAAACAATAACCTAAAATCGCTTCCTCGGCTCGCCATTCACGTCCGGTCAACGTTTTCATCCCGTCAACGCCGGCGCACACACCGTAAAGAGAAGTTCGCTCTCAGTCTCAACGGCCACCGCCAGGCATAGCGAGTTCGAGGCACCGGCCGAGGCCAGTGTACTATCACCGGGCCTGTTTTCTAATTGAGATTCGGCGATTTTCACGATAGACTCGCGTCGCCGCGTAGTGGAGAATCTTCGTAGTAGGCTTTCGATCCGGAAAGGGTGTTAGCCAATTTATGAAGCGATCATTCTATGTTCTAGTTTTGTTCTTAGCCGGTTCTCGGTTCGCGCCTGGTCTCGACACAACTCCCACCCCGGCCGGCGCAGCCCCCGCCGAAAAAAGTCCTGCCGTCTTCAACGTGCGCGACTACGGCGCCACGGGGGACGGAACGACCCTCGACACGGCTGCGATTAAGAAAGCAATCGAAGCGTGTGCCGCCGCCGGCGGAGGTACTGTGCTGTTTCCGCCCGGCCAGTATGTAACTGGAACCATCGAGTTAGTTAGTAACATGACCTTATATCTCGACCCGGGAGCGGTAATTCTTGGCAGTAAGAACGTTGACGATTACGGATCCATCCGCGACTACGGCTTGGGAAAGAACTATGGCGTCGATTCGTCCGGCGAGGGCGATCGTGTAGGGTTGATCGTGGCGAGAGACCTCCAGCATGTCGCCATCCTCGGCACGGGCGTGATCGATGGACGGGGCGATGAGTTTATGGACCTCGATACGCCGCACATGGGGCCGGACTTCGACGCGCAATACACGCGCAATCCCGAACTGTTTCTGCGCGCCGTCCGGAATGTGGAGTACGGCCCCATTGAACCCAAAGCCCTCGGCGCCGGCCGCCCCGGAACCATGCTGATCTTTTTGCGCTGCAAAGACGTGCTTCTGCGCGACGTAACCTTGCGGAATTCTCCCAACTGGACACTACATTTGCAAAAAACGGAGCGCGCCGTAATCTCGGGAATTCACATCCTGAACAACTTGCTGATTCCGAACAATGACGGCATCGACTGCATGGCGTGCAAGCACATCCACATTTCGGATTGCGACATCCAGGCCGGTGACGACGATTTTGCCATCGTGGGCAGTGAGGATGTCAACGTCAGCAACTGTTCGCTGGTTTCGCGCTCCTCAGCCATTCGCCTGGAAGATACGAGATTCAGCACTTTCCAGGGCCTCAGCATCGCGACCAACCGCGGCCTCGGGATTTATCAGATGGGCGATGAAATCACGGCGCACGTACTGTTCTCGGATATCACAATGCGCACCAAACTGATCCCTGGGCACTGGTGGGGGAAAGCCGAGCCGATCTATGTGGCCGTGAGTCCGTGCGTCGAGAGCCAGTGCAAGGGCAAGGTGAGCGATATCAAGTTTTCGAACATCACGGCCGAGGCAGAGGCGGGAATGCTGATCTATGGAGCCGAAGACAGCCCTGTGGAAGGCATTTCTCTCGAAGGAATACGGCTTAAGATTCACTCCCCGAACCCTGAGTTCGCCGAGGAGGTGGGAGGAAACTTCGATTTGCGTTGGACGGCCAAAAGCTTGAAAGACGCCGTGTTCAAGCACGATACGCCGGGCGTTTACTGCCGTTGGGTCACCGGTTTGAGAATTCACGGGTTGGAGTTGCAATGGGGCGAGGGCCTGCCGGAGTATTTTTCGGATGGCATCTCCTGCGAAGATTTTCGCGACCTGCAAATCGACCGCTTCGAGGGACGCCAGGCGCAAAAGACGCAAAAGAATGGAGCGGCCATTTCTCTCAGTCGAGGGGACGGAGTTTCGATTATGAATTCAACGGCGGCCGAAGGGACATTCGATTTTCTGCGCCAGTCCCATCTGACCGGACACCGCCTTCTGCTCGGCGACGATCTCTCCCGCGCGCGAACCGGAGTAAGTCCGCCCAGCGCCAATTTTCACATGCAGGCAGTCATCCTGTCGGCGGGAGCAAAGCCTAAAGCGCCGTCGTCTCATCCGTGATAAGGGCATAGTCAAGCACGGTCGCCGCCAGCCGCGTCCCAGGGATTCATCGTGCTCCAGGAACTTCGCCACTTCGACGCCCAGCGGGCGAAATGTGCTTCTGCTATCTGAAGCGCGAACTTTATTATTGTTCCGGCGGAGTTTTCCAGTACGCTTGATGTCCGCTGAACCCGTCATCGGCAATGTTCGCGATAATCGTGCGCTTGAGTTCCAGCGCATTGATCGCTCCCTGATGCCGATAAATCATCTCTCCCGCTGGACTGATGAGCACGGTGTAGGGGACAGCCCCGTTCCACTCGCCCCCAAAAGCGCCGATCATCGAGTAGATGTCCGTCGAGCCAAAGATCAGATTCCGGCTGGTCGCGTGCTGTTTCGTCAGCGCCGCCAGCACGGCATCCTTTTCATCGGGATAGTTGATGCTCACCGTCACCAGGTCGAAAGCGCGATGTCCATACATGCGATACATCGTCTCGATCTTGGGAAACTCTGCCACGCAGGGCGCGCACCAGGTTGCCCAGAAGTTGACCAGCACGAACTTGCCCGCGGAATTCTTTCGCAGAGCCTTGAGATCGTCAACGCTGGCCGGCTTCACACCGACCGGTTGCGCTTCAATTTCAGACAGCTCCGCTTGTTTGTTTTCCTCCTTATACAGCCCACTTGGTGGAGCAGCCGACCGACGGGGTCTTGGTCACTGCAACCGTTCGATGGGCGAGAACCGCGTCGATGGCGTTGCGCGCATCCTGCACTTTGACCAGCGATGCCCGCGGATTGTCATCGACCCGGCCTTCGTAGCGGAGCTTGCGTTCCCCATCGAAGACGAACACGTGGGGCGTCGCCGTCGGCCCGTAAGCGCGGGAAACTGCCTGCGTTTCGCCGTCGTAAAGATAAGGGAAATTGAAATGACGATAGGCGGCGCGAATTTTCATGTCTTCAAACGAGTCGCCCACGTCGGTGTAGCCCATCTCGTCGAGCAGCACGGCTTTCGGACTGTTCGGCTCAATGGCCACCAGCGTCACCCCGCGATCGCGATAATCGGCCGCGAGTTGCTTGATGCGGCTCTCATACAGTTGCGCCGTCGGGCAGTGATTGCAGGTAAACACGATCACCAGCACCTTGCTCTGGGCGTAATCCTTCAGGCAATGGCTCTGATCGTCGATGCCCGGCAAACAAAAATCGGGAGCGCTGGCGCCGATGGCGAGCGTGGGCAGAGTGCGTTCCTCTTCGCAAAACGCAGGTGCGGCAATGCAGACCAGGAATAACACGCAAAGAACGCTAACATACAGCCAGTTTTGCGAAAGTGTTTTAAATCTCATGTTCAATCGCCTTTCGTCATGCGCCTCAGCCGTGTGCCCATTACGCCTTCCATAGCTTTATAACTCCGGACCCACGCGCTGCGGTTGCGAGAGGGAAGTGGTCTCCCGGAGTGTGACCGGAGCTTCCACGCGCAAATCGCGCGACGAGGCGCCCACGTACACCGTGCGCGGTCCGGTTGCGGTCGTCCAGCATTTGGACGCCGTCGACCAGTATTGAAACCGGCGCAGCGCAAGATGCAACGACACTCTGCGTGCTTCACCGGGACGCAGCGTGATTCTCTCGAAGCCCGCCAGCGCATGCGCCGCAAACTGCGCTTCCGCCGGTTGATCTGCGGGAGCGCCCAGGTACACTTGCGCCACCTCATCGCCCGCAACTTCGCCGGCGTTCTTCACCTGGAAAGTTACGTCAACGCCATCGTCGCCGGTGGCCGCAACCTTCAGTCCCGAATATTCGAACTTTGTGTACGACAAGCCATGGCCGAAGGGAAATAACGGCTCAATGCCCTCCTTGTCAAACCAACGATAGCCGACGTAAATGCCTTCCGAGAAAGTTGTCTTGCCATCCACGCCTTTCTTTGTGCGTTCCGGATAATTGGGGTCGTTCGCCGGCATGTCTTCAAATCGTCGCGCCCAGGTAAACGGCAGTCGTCCCGCCGGGCTTTTTTTGCCGAGTAGAATGTTCGCCGTCGCCCAGCCGCCTTCATCGCCGGTCCACCACATTTGCAGCACTGCTTTCACCTTCTTCACCCAGGGCATCGCCACCGGCTGGCTTACATTCAGCACCACGATCGTGTTCGGATTCACCGCAGCCACATCTTCAATCAGCTTGTCCTGATCGCCCGGAAGCGCAAACTCCGGCCATCCGCGGCTCCAGACAAACACGATCGCGGTTTTCGCCTGCTTCGCCGTGCGCACCGCGGCTTCATAATTCGCCTTCTGTTGTTGCGGCGTCACCCAGTTCAAGCGCACCTGCACTGGATTGTTCGAGCTGTCGGGCCGCGCCGAAACCGAAATGTCGTGGGCGCCGGCCGTCAATGCCAGTTCCACCCGGACGTTGTCCAAGCCGTCCGTGGTGGGCATGATATCGTCCTGCCCTGCCTGAGTGATGTCTCCGTGGATCCAATTCAGTTCGACGCGGGCCACGCGCTTGCCGTCAATCAGCAGATTCGAAAAGCAACCGAGCACCTGAAGATGCAGCCGGTACTCGCCTGTGGCTGGAATAGTCAGCGTCCCGCGCCACTTGGTGGTCGAGTTCGCGGGCAAGGCTTTTCCATTGGACTTTGTGAAGTTAATTTGCGCATCCACTTGCGCCGGGGCGCCATTCCCTGCAATGCGCTCCAGCCCCGGCTTGCCATCATGCGACAAAAACTCTGCCGGGACCGGAGTGCCCGTCAGATCGTTGGCGACGGCGTAGGCGACCTTCACGCTTTTATCGCCGCTCGTAAACTTCTTCAGCGCCTCCAACGTGCCAATCTCGCGTTCTGGCAACCCTACCGCCTTCTCGCCGCTCATCCCAACGGCAATCGTCTGGCCCGCGCCGGGACCGATCAACGCGAGCGACTGCAAATCGCCCTGCTTCAGCGGCAGCGTGCGTCCATCATTTTTCAGCAGAACTGCCGCATCCTCGCTCGTCTTCTGAATGATCCTGGCGTTTTCCGCCACAGCCGAGGGCGTGATGTCATGCTTTGACTTGCCGTCGAGCAGGCCAAATTTGTCCATCTGGTTTAGCACCCGCCCGGCCGCCATGGTGATGGTCGCTTCGCTGACCAGACCGTCCTGCACCGCCTTCTTCAGGTTCGTTGTCGCTTGCGGCTCTGGCTGCGGATTCCATGGCTGGCCCGCCGGCTCTTCCGGCAAACCTTCGCGCAGCGCGTCGTTTCCTGCCTCGGGATCGGGCGGCCCGGGAGGCACAGGCGGTCCCTGCGCAAAAAACGACGGCCCTACAAACGAGACCGGAAGCGGCCCCGGCATTTCCATATCCAACCCGGCATTGATGAAGTCAGTCCCGTGCGTGGCGCCCCAGTCCGATGTCACGAATCCCTTGAACCCAACTTCCCTCTTTAGGATCTCGTTGATCGTGTCGGCGTTGCCGCAGGAGTAAGGCCCGTTCACTTTGTTGTAGGAACACATGATCGACGACACTTCCGCTGCCGCCGCATCCGCAAACGGCGCGACGTAGATTTCGTGCAGCGCCTGCTGGTCCACCCACACGTTGGTGCCGTTGGTGTCGTAACCCACATAGTGTTTCGCTTGCGCCATCACTCCCTGGCCCTGCACGCCGCGAATGAATGCCGCCCCGATCTGCCCGGTCAACAGCGGATCTTCCCCATAGGTGTTGTAACCGCGGCCGTACATCACATCCCGATCGATGTTGATGAAAGGCTGAAGCACCACATCCACGCCGTGCGACCGAGCTTCCCGCGCGATCAGGATGCCGTTCTGCTTCGCGTCTTCGCGGCTGAAGGTCGCGGCCAGTCCCATCGTTGCCGTCGGCGCGGCGGAGCGGACCCGCGTCAAAACGCCCGGAGGCCCGTCGGCCAGCCGTAACGAAGGAATTCCCAAGCGCGGTATCGCCGCCAGGTACCCCGCTTGCCCCTGATTGGTCGCGGGATCTTCGCCGCTCCCGTGGATCAGCGCAATCTTCTCGTCGAGCGTCATCTCGCCCAGCAACTTATCCACGCGCGGGTTGCCAGTCACGCTGGGCGCGGTTTGCGCGCTTGCGAACACCGCGCAACTGCAACCGAGCGCCAGCAGCGTGACAGCTGCGAAGCACTTGCGAAAAATGCGATAACTCAAAGTCGTGCTCTGCCGATTGCATGCGGCCATCTTGATTACTTGTGTTGCTGGACTTGGCATCGGAAAGGTCTCCTGTCGGGATTACGTTGTCGTCAAATAGTAATGCGGTAACGCAACAAAAAATGCGCCGGGGAGCGATTATATACGTTTTAATGAAAGTTGAAACGATTCTGCGCAGCAATAGAAAGAACAAGCGGCCAACTCGCACGCTCAACGCCGCCAAATCTTCGTGCATGCTTACACCGGAACTCGGGCCTGTTTTTTCGTAAACGCAAATTCGTAGGGGGTTCCTCCATATGTGTCTTTTGAAATTGTTTCCAATCACGATATAGTGACGTGTTCTGGAGGTTGGCTATGACTCAGTCCGTCGAATCGGTTAACCAGGTTTTGGATGCATTCCGCATTGAACTTCCGTCCTGGGGCTTTTCCGACACGGGGACCCGCTTCGGAAAATTTCTCCAGGCGAGCGCCGCCAGCACGCTGGCGGAAAAGTTTGCCGACGCGGGACAAGTGCATTCCCTCACCGGCGCTTGTCCCACCGTCGCCCTGCACGTCTTGTGGGACCTGCCCACGGGCACCGATCTGAGCGAAGTCCAGCGGCTCAGTCAGCAATGTGGGGTAAGGACCGGCTCGATCAATCCGAACGTCTTTCAGGATCAGGAATACAAGCACGGTTCGCTGGCCAACGAGCGGCCTGAAGTTCGTCAGCGGGCACTGCAACACATCCTCGACTCGGTGGAGTTGGCCAAGGCGCTGGGATCGCGCGATTTGGCTCCCTGGTTTGCCGACGGCTCAAATTATCCGGGCTCGGCCAACATTCGCCGCCGCAAGCAGTGGCTGACTGAGGGATTGCAACAGGTGCATAAGGCGCTCGGCGAGAACCAAAGGCTCTTGGTCGAGTACAAGCCGTTCGAGCCTTTCTTCTATCACATGGACGTCGCCGATTGGGGCATGGCCCTGTTGTTGGCGCGCGCTGCCGGTCCCAAGGCGCGGGTACTGGTCGATACCGGCCATCACTATCAAGCGCAAAACATCGAACAGATTGTGGCGTGGTTGCTCAGTGAGAACATGCTCGGCGGTTTTCATTTCAACGACCGGCGCTACGCCGACGACGATCTGACGATGGGCTCGATCGATCCCTATCAGGTTTTCCGCATCTTTGCCGAAATCCGTCATGCCGAGTGGGAGACCGGCCGCCGGGCGGACATCGCCTACATGGTGGACCAGAGCCATAACCTCAAAAACAAGGTCGAGGCGATGATCCAAACCGTGATGACCGCGCAGCAACTGTATGCCAAGGCGGCGTTGATCGACCATAAGGCTTTGGAAACAGCCCGCAACGAACAGCGCATCATTGATGCGGAAAATGTGCTGAAGGACGCCTTTGAAACCGATGTGCGTCCGATTTTGCGCGAGTGGCGCGAGCGTCGGGGACTGGCGCCCGATCCTCTCGCGGCATTCCGCGAGAGCGGGTACACCGAAAGAGCTGTCCGCGAGCGCGGCGGCCGCAAGAAAGGTGAAGCCTCTTACGCATGACGCCGCCGAGTGCACGACGCGGCCGACAAAATGCCCACCGGCGCAGCTCGGAAGGACTTCCGGAACTATTTCCGCGATGAACGCTTCCACCATGCACAACACGACTGATCAGCGCGTAACCGCCAGCCGCAGAGTGGTTGCCATCGATCTGGGAGCCGAGAGCTGCCGCGTATCCATGCTGCAATGGGCTCGCGGCAAGGCCGCTCTCGACACGCTCCACCGCTTTCCCAATCACCCGCTCGAACGCGACGGCCACTTCTACTGGGACCTCGAGCGCATCTGCGCCGGAGTCGAGGAGGGTCTCGCCGTCTGCGCCCGCCAAGCCGATGGCCCCATCGAATCGATTGGAGTGGATGGCTGGGCGGTGGATTACGTTTGGCTGGACTCGCATTCGGTCCCTCTGCGCAACCCTTTCTGCTATCGCGACCTCCGGACCGAACCCGCTCAACGGGAACTTTGGAAGCAGATTTCCGCAGAGCGAATCTATGCCTTGACTGGCATTCAGATGCTGCGCTTCAACACGCTCTACCAGCTCTATGCTGACCGGCGTGAACAGCTTCCCACGGGAGTCGCTTGGTTGACCCTTCCCGAATACCTGCTGCACCGGCTGGGAGGACAAGCCGTCTCCGAATACACCAACGCCACTCACACCCAGATGGTCGAAGCGGGCAGCCGCCACTGGTGCGCCGAGATCATGGACGTTGCCGGTCTCGATGTTGGCGCGGCCCCGAAGATCGTACCGCCCGGCACTGTCCTCGGCCCGGTGCAAGGCCGCTTGGCGGAACTGCCCGCCTTCCGCGCAACCAAACTGATTGCGCCTGCCTGCCATGACACGGGCTCAGCCGTCGCTGGAATCCCCGGCGCCGGCGATGACTGGGCATTCATCAGCTCGGGGACATGGTCCCTGGTGGGCACGGTGTTGCCTCAGGCCTGCACCACCGATGCCGCCCGCCGTCACAATTTCAGCAACGAGGGAGGACTCGGCGGCGCGGTTCGGTTTCTGAAAAATGTCAACGGCATGTGGTTGCTCGAGGAGTGTCTGCGCACTTGGCGCGAGCAGGGGGCCGACTGGGACGTTGCCGGGATCATTGCCGCGTGCCGCACGCTCGATCCGCCGCGCGAATTGCTGGCTGTCGACGATCCTGAATTGCTGCTCAGTCACCGCATGCCCGACCGCATCAATTCCGTGTTGCGCAACCACGGCTGCCAGGAAATCCCGGCCGATCCCAGCATGGCCCCACGCTTTGCCAACCTTATCTTTCACAGTTTGGCGAATCGTTATGCGGAGGTTCTGCGGCATTTGACCGAGGTCACCTCCAAACCGCTCCGCAGACTTTTTGTGGCCGGCGGCGGCAGCAGGAACGGCTACCTGAACGATTTGATCGCTAAGCGCTGTGGCATCGAAGTAATCCTCGGTCCAGTCGAGTCTTCCACGGTAGGAAATGCGGCCATCCAGATGGCGGTGTTGGATGGCAGCGTCGAACCGGCCTGGGGAGTGCTGCCCGGCGCGGTGGCAAAATGGAGCCAGGCGATTGCCGCTCCGGCAACTGCATAACTCCTGCATCGTTACGCCATAGCGATGAGCATCGGTCATCGCCGGTTGCGGCGGTGACGGAAACTCCACGTTCCTGGCGCGCACGTCAGAATGACGGCTGCGCTGCCATCGCCTCCTCGATCGTAATGCGCCGATGCTGCCGGTATGCCAGGTTCGCCATGTGCGCCGCCACCGCGGATTTGTATCCCGTCTCAATCGGCGCGTTCGTTGCCTGATTGCGCGACCGTATGCACGTCATCCAGTTCGCCATGTGGTCCTCGCCGGGCGACGTGCCCGCCGCACCACCCCCGGGACGATTGTCCTTCTCCGCATAGTAGCGGATGAACGACTCCGACTTGCCCTTGACCATTTCCGTAGCTCCGGCCACGTGCTCAATCGTTCCGTCGGAACCGAGAATATGTTCGCCCAGCCCGAAACGCCGGTTGCTGAAAGTGGACTGCCACACCACCACCAGATCGTTGGCGAATTCCAGCGTGACCGCTATCGTATCGGGCACCTCGCGTCCGTCTTTTTCTGAGAAGACGCCGCCTGACATTGTGGCCGCCACCGGCAAAGCCAGCCCCAGCGCGCTCATGATCCACGCAATCTGGTGCACCATGTTCTCGGTCACGTTGCCGCCCGAGAACTCCCAGAACAATCGCCAGTTCACATATTTCTGCGCGTCGAAGGCCGCAGTGGGACGGTCGCCCAGAAACAGCGGCCAGTTCACATGCTGCGGATCGCAGTCGGCGGGAATCGAACGCACCCACTGCCCATGTCCGTGCGGAGTGTTGCGGCTCATCCACGATTCGACCAGCGTCACTTTGCCCACCAGTCCATCCTTGATCCACTGCCGCGCGTCAGCCAGATCGCCATCGCTCTCATGCTGCAATCCGACCTGCACCACTTGGCGCGATGCCTGCACTGCCCGCCGGCACTCGGCCGCTTCCGCAATGCTCCAGGTGAGCGTCTTTTCGGTGTACGCGTCTTTGCCCGCTGCGATAGCGGCCAGCAGATGCTGCGCGTGCAGGTGCAGAGGCGTGGCGATGATCACAGCGTCAACGTCCTTGCGATCGAGCAGCCGCCGCGGATCGTCGTAAAGTTCCGCGCCAGGAACCATGGCTTTCGCTTCGTCACGGTGGCGCGAATAAATGTCGGCGATGGCGACGCACTCAACGTTGGCCTGCCGCAGCGCGTCCCTAAGATCTTCCTGACCGCGGGCCCCCGCGCCAATCAGCCCGAAGCGTATGCGGTCATTCGCGCCCAGTGCGCGCGCTGGCGCCATGCCGGCGGCCATCACCATCGCTCCGGCGGCCAGAAACTCGCGCCGGTTCATGCCGCTGCTTTTCTGCGTTAGATCCGATGAATGGAAGTTCATGCGAGTGCACCTGCTTTCTGCAATGCCGATTTCATTCCTGCCCAACTCTGCCGCGTCGATTCTTCCGGCGTAGCGGCGCCGCGCCAGTGTGTCTCCAGGCTCACCGCAAAGCTGTAACCCGACTCGCGGAGCGCCTGGAACTGCCCCACCCAATCGATAATTCCCTTGCCTACCGGCGCCCAATCGACGCCGTCTTTCTTTGCGTTCGGAACTGCGTCCTTGCAGTGGCAATGCCCTATGCGGTCCTTCGGCAACAGGCGATATCCATTCGGATAAGGCACCTCGCCGCGTTCTGCCGCATTGCCCGGGTCCCAGTTCAGCATGAGGTGCGGCGACGGCACCGCAGCCAGGGTTCCCGCCGCCTCGGCGCCCGTCCCGGTGTTGCAGTCGAATTCGTTTTCCAGAACAAAGATGAGCCCAGCCTTGCCCAGCGTCTCGGCCGCTTCGGTCAGCTTGGCATTGATCGCCTGGCGATGCGGCCCAACATCGTCGAGACGCCAGAAATCGAAGCCGCGCACCCGGCCCGTGTCGAACGCCTTCGCCAGTTCGATCGATTTCTCCAGCACCTCGGCTTGTTCCTTGAAAGTGAAGTCGGCTTTGAATTGGTCGCGCGGCGGGCCAAATTTCGAAATCGGAGCGCCCGGCCAATCGACTTTGAACAGCGGGCTGGCAATGTCGGTAACACGCAGTTGATATTTATTCAGAATGCGCTTTGCCTCGGCAATCTCCGAGGCAGTGAGTTTGATGATGTTCTTATTCCATAGCCCGCGAATTTCCACCCACTCCATGCCGAATTCGTTGGCGGCGATGGCGCACGCATGATCGAAGTCCTGTGTGATCTCGTCGGTGATCACCGCGACGCGAAATGGCGAGCGCAGCCGCGTTCCGCCGGCGTTCTCCGTGGCCGAACCCGGCAGGCTGCCCGCCGCAACCAGCGCTCCCGCACCGGCCAAAAAACTTCTGCGCGAAAAACGGCCCATGGCTTCTCCTAATCTTGATAATCAATTCTGATAATCAGGCGTCAAATCCCATTCCCGCCACCACTCCGCGCATGTAGGCAAAACTCCTGCTCATTCCGGGCAGCGGATCGTCTTCGTGGATCTCGTATTCCAGATCGACAAATCCTTCGTAGTGAACCGCGATCAGCGACTCGAAAATGCGCCGGACCGGCATATGCCCGTCGCCCACCTCCACCTGGCTCTCGCGAACCTTCATGTCGGCCAGGTCTTTCATGTGCACGTCATACAGCCGCGGCGCGCAGAGCCTGATCGCCTCCGGCACGTCCGCGCCGGCGCGGGCCGCGTGGCCCACGTCGATGCACAGTCCCATGCGCCGATCCATACTCTGCACTGCCTTCCACGCATCCAGCGGCGAGGGAAACTCCGGATCTTCCGGCCCGTGATTGTGGATGGCGATGCGCATGTCATATTCCCGCGCAAACTTCTCCACCCGCGGCAACGTCTGCCGCGTCGGACCGGCAACGATGAGGTTCACGCCCGCCAGCTTGCAGTACTCGAACTTCGCGCGCATGTCGTTGTCTTCGTCTTTGTTGAAGTAAATGACTCCAGCCGCGCTAAGCTTCACTCCCGCAGCGTTGAATTCGGCGACAGCACGCTTCGTTTCCTCAGGATTTCCCAACGGCAGATGCATGTCTTTTACGTTGAGAGAAGAAATCTTGAGCTGCTTCAGAAACTCGATCACACGGGCGCGGTCGAACTTGCGAAACGAGTAACTCGCGACTCCGAAATGTATTGGCGAAGGCTTCGATATTACCTCTGCCAGCGCGCGTTCCGCCGTCGCCAGCGGCGCCGCAATCCCAGCCGCAGCCGCCAGCGCGCCGGATTTCAATAGATCACGCCGATTGATGGTCATCATCATGATTGCTGATTCCTTTCGGAGAGTTGCTGGCTTGAAGAAGCAGTCGCGCCCCCAGATATTCTGAAGGCACGATGCCCACCGCCGGTTTCCTATCCGGAGCCTCTTGCATTATAGCCGCCCTTACGACACGAAAGAGAATGTGGTTCGGCCGAATTCACTGGTTGACGCCGCTGGCCAGAAAACCTCCCCACGGACTTGAGCACGGACGGCAACGTCAGCAGCCGGTCCATGGGTGTGTGGTAGTGCTCAAGGCAGAGGAGGGGGGTGCAGCGTGTTTCGCCTGCTCCCGAATGACGGTCAGCCCGCCGTTTGAATTTCCCTGTAAGGAGGCCTTGCGCAACCTACTGATTCGCAACCGCACGGATCGCGGCATCGCGCCGCCGGAACTCGCGATGCTTGCGCAAACTTGCGATTTCAGTTGCGGCTTTCGAGTGCAAGCTGTCGAAATTCCGCAAACCGCCCCGAAATCCCCAGCGTCTTAAGGCAAGTCTGGTCACACTCCTTGAGTTCAGATCCTTTCGAATCCTCGGGGTGAACCTCCAGTTCGTGCGCCACCAGGTCGGCAACATACACGGCCACTGAGCTGTCGAAGTCGGTGTGTGGTATGCGAGTAGGATGGTGGTGGTGCGCGATGGCCTCAACCGCCAGGCTGGGGAAGCCCCACAATCCAAGCAGATAAGCGCCTATTTCCGCGTGTGAAATCCCCAGCAGTTCCTCTTCGGCTTCGAAGTCCTCGCATCCCCGTTCGCTGGCGCGCGCGAGTGTCGAACAAAACCTGTCCGGCATTTTGCTGGCCAGGATGAGGCTTCCAACATCGTGGAGAAGCGCGGACGACTACCGTAACGTCCCGAGTTTTCTGGGTCCACGGGGAGCGCGCCGGCGATGGCGGCTGTACGGCGCGCGTGCCGCTGTATGGACTCGCAAAACGCCGGCGGAATGCGCGAGTCGGGTGCAAAAACTCCTGAAAGTCTCGGAAGCCAAAGCCAGGTTCTTGATGGTTTCCATTCCCAGATAGGACGCGGCGCTTTGCAGCGTGGTCACGGTTCTGTGCCAAGCCGAAGAAAGCGCTGTTGACCAACTGCAAGACTTTTGCCGACATCCCATGTCTCGCTCGATGATGTCCGCCACCTGGCGTATGGACGTGTTTGGGTTCGGCTCACCGCTTGTGTGAAGCGATCTGTACGTATCGGAAAGGGAAGGCAGTTCACCGATCGGTGCCAACGACTTGCGAATCTCGGCGCACACAACAAGTCCTGCAGGGTACACACACGTTCGATCGTCGCTTGCAGTTCGGCTCCGTTGCATGGCTTGGACAGAAAGCGGTGTGCCATGGGAACTGCGCGGGTCGATAACGCCGCTTCGGAATATCCCGAGAGCACAATTCGCGCGGTGCCCGGGAAAACGGTCCCGAATGTGGCCAAGCAGTGTGGCGCCATCCATGCCTGGCATCCGCATGTCGGAAATGACTACGTCGAAGCTGCCCGCCTCGCAGGCCTGCAGAGCCGCTTCGCCGCCCACCGCAAACTGCATGTCCCATCGCTCCCGGTCCGCGTGCAGCATGCGCCGGATGCCGTCCAGAATCTTGCTTTCATCGTCCACGAACAAGATGCGTTTCACGCGGACGCCGCCCTGGCGGCAACCGCCTTGGCCGCCTTGAGGAAGGCGAATGATAAAGGTTGTGCCCTTGCCCTCTTCGGTTTCGAAATGAATGCTGCCATCGTGTTTGTCAACCACCACCGAGTGCGCGATGGCCAACCCCTGTCCCGTTCCCTTGCCAATTTCCTTGGTCGTGAAGAAGGGATCGAAGATGCGGGCCCGCGCCTTTTCCGGGATTCCCGTGCCTGTGTCCTGGATTCGGATTTCGGCCCATTCCGGGCAATCCCGCGTCTGCACCTTGATCTTTCCCTTTTGCCGGGCCTCCTTTTCCGACCACATCGGCAATCGCATGCGCGGCATTGACGATCAGGTTCAGAATCACCTGGTTGAATTCGCCAGGCTGGCAAGAGATCGGAGGCAGTGACGGATCGAAGTCGGTTTCCATGTCGGCCACATATTTCCACTCGTTGCGCGCTACCGTAATCGTGCATTGAATGGCGTGGTTTAAGTCCACCAGCGTCTTTTCTTTCGTGTCCGGATGGGAAAACTCCTTCATCGCTCCCACCAGCTTCGATACCCGGTCGATTCCTTCGAGCGTCTGTTCGATGGCTTTCGGAATTTCCTCCAGCAGATAGCCCGCGTCCGCGCGTGCCACCGCGCCAGCGATTTCCTGCACGGTTTCAGAAGACAGCGTGTTGCCTTTGGCTGCCGCCAACAGCCGTTCGTAGTTCGCCACCAGGCTTGTCAGGTCCCGGAAAGCGTCTTTCAGGAACCGCACGTTGTCTCCGATGTATTGCGTCGGAGTATTGATTTCGTGCGCGATCCCGGCTGCCAACTGGCCCACCGATTCCAGCTTCTGCGCCTGAAAAAGCTGGCTGCGCATCAGCTTGCTTTCGGTGATGTCTTCGATCATTCCTTCATAGCTGACCACCACCCCGTTCTGACGCACCGCGCGGCTGCTCATGGTGACCCAGATCTTGTTGCCATCTTTGCGCAAGGCCTCGTATTCAAAGTTCTTCACGCCTCCGGATTTGTCCATCGCCAACATGGCCTCTTCGCTACGTTTGGGGTTGACATAAAACTGCCGGGAAACATCGGTGATGCTCGCGATCATTTCTTCCGGGGAATCGTACCCGCAGATGCGCGCCATGGCTGGGTTTACGCTCAGCAAGCGGCCGTCCGGCGTACTCTGAGACATTCCCACTATGGCTCCGTCGAATATTTCGCGATACCTCCGTTCCGCCTCCCGCAGCGCCTCTTCACTTTTCTTGCGGGCAGTGATGTCGGAACCGATGACGAGTAGTTCGGCAGGTTTCCCGTCGGCCTCTTGGACCGATGTGATCGTCAGTCCTAGCAGGCGCGTTTCGTCGTTCATCTTGAACGAGACATCGTCGCACCGCCGCGGGCCCAGTTTCGAACTCCAAGAACGAATCTCGTCCGCCATCTCGGGCCGTAGCCATTTCACGCCGCACTCGGTTAGTTGTTTTCCCAGTACTTCAATTCTAGATAGACCGAACGCGCCGGCGGCCGCCGAATTCCACCGCGTGATCCGCGAATCGTGGTCCAGGCCTATGAGAATCGAGGGCACCGCGTTGATAAACACCTCCGCCGCCCGATGCGCCGCCCGCACTGCTTCATCGCTTTTCTTACGGTCGCTGATGTCGCGTCCTACTCCGGCAATTCCTGAAACCATGCCGTTGGCGTCTCGGAGGAGGACCTTTGTGGTGAGGATATGGGTCGTGTTACCCCGGTCATCCACACACTTTTCTTCACGATTGAACAAGGATTGCCCGGAACGCATCATTTCCTGTTCGTCTGCATGGAATGCGGTGGCAAGTTCTTTGGGATAGAAGTCGAGGTCGGTTTTCCCCAGCAGTTCCTCCGGGCTGCCCGCTCCCATGATCCGAGCGGTATGTGTGTTGGCAATCACGAACCTGCCCTGCCGGTCCTTTACGTAGATGAAGTCCGGGATGTTGTCGATCAAGGCGCGCAGCATACTGCGCTCGTCATCCAGTATTAGGTGTTGGGTCGACAGCCGCCGGTCCACCAGGGAAGTGAGTATGGCAAAGCCCAGGAACAGAAGAGTTACGACGAGTATGGCGAAGCTTGCAACTGCCACGCGGGTCGGCAAGCGGTAGGCCAGCATCCCTGTGTAATGCATAAGCCAGGTCCCGGTTCCCATGGCAAATGCGACTCCTATCAGCCATGCGACGCGGACCCGCCCTCGACTTGCGGTTGCGCGTCCCGCAAGGTCGAGTCCTGCAAAAGACGCAAGAAAGGCGATGGCCACCGAGAGTGTCACCAGTCGATAGTCGTACGTTGCCGGAATAGAGGTGAGTTCATTCACCGGTTGGCCTTTTCAAACCCGAGCAAGTCGCTTGTCAGAAGGTATCGGCACAAAACCCGGTTTCCTTGACACTACCGGCAAGGCCCCTCGCAGCCGCCCGGCTCCCAAGCCTCCAACACGGAGGTATCGCAAGTACCTGATGCGTCATGCTCGAGATGCCGATCAAATCACTAGAGCTGGTTTCATAAATCGGCTTTAGGAAGGGCACGGCTTCAGCCGCGCCGCCTAGGGCCAATAAGAATGCGGGCTTTAGCCCCTGAGGGATGTGCCTTCCGGCCTGAAAACCATCTCGGAAACCAGTCCTACGCGGTTCCTGGCCCGGGCCAAGAGTGCAAGTGTTTGGCGGAAACGATGTTAAGGAATCGATAAGAAAGAGGACGTTATGGCGGAGAAAATTCTTCTGGTGGATGACGATTGCAACATCCTCGACGCGTACCGGCGCAGTTTGAGCCGCGAGTTTCTGATGGAGACCGCCCTGGGCCCAGAACAAGCCCTTAAGCTGCTTGCTCAGGACGATCCCTTCGCGGTCGTGGTTTCCGACATGCGAATGCCGGGAATGGATGGCATCCAGCTTTTGAACGCCATCAAGACTCAATCGCCCGACACCGTCCGCGTCATGCTGACCGGCAACGCCGACATGGATACGGCCATCAAGGCCATCAACGAGGGCAGCATTTTTCGGTTCCTCAACAAGCCCTGCGCCAAGGAAGTGATGGCGAAAACCCTGACTGCGGCACTGGTGCAGTACCGGCTGGTCACCGCCGAAAAGAACCTCTTGGAACAAACCCTGAGCGGCACCATTCAAGTGCTGACCGAAGTGCTCAGCCTGGTCAATCCCGCCGCCTTCAGTCGCGCCGAGCGTACCCGCCGCTACATCCACCACATCGTAACCGCAATGAAGCTGGGAAACCCCTGGCAATACGAGGTCGCCGCCATGCTGTCTCAACTGGGTTGCGTGACTCTGCCCCCGGAAACCATCGACGCTGTGTACAAGGGTGAGAAACTTTCCGCCAACGAACAGAAACAATATGACGCCCACCCCAATGTGGCCTTTGATCTACTTTCCAAAATCCCCCGTTTGGAACCCATCGCATGGATGATCGAACACCAGAACCGGCCCATGGTTGCGGCCAGTGCCGTCGAGCCGGGAATGGCGAACATGCGGCTGGGATCGGAAATCCTCCGGCTGACCTTGGCTTATGAAAAACTCATCCACAAGGGGGTTTTGCGGACCGAAGCGGCGCACACCCTGGCCCGCCAAAACAAAAACTTCAGCCCCGAGTTCTTCGACGCGTTGGTCACCTTGGATCCGAACGCCGAACAAGGCGAGATTCGAAAGTGCCGCATCGAAGCGCTTTCGCTGGGCATGATCATCCAACAGGAGGTCCGCACCGCCGAGGGAACGTTGCTCGTCGCCAAAGGCCAGGAGGTCACTTCGCCGCTCCTCTCCAAGCTCAACAACTTCCACGCGCGTCATGTTATCTCCGGGGACGTGACTGTCTCCATGCCCACCACCACCCTCGCTTTCGTAAAAGGCGCGTCGTAGGCGGCTGCTACAACCGGTGCCACAACGGTTCAAACTGACGGCTGATGGCTAACCGCTGACAGCCGCTTTTTCCACATTCCCTTCCGCAGAAACTTCTGCCATAATTGTTCGTGCACCCCAGCCCGCACAATTTTTCAAACCCAATTAAAGCGAGGAAGCGATGTCGGCCAAGTACATCTTTGTAACCGGCGGTGTGGTCTCATCATTGGGAAAAGGTCTGGCGGCGGCTTCCATCGGCTGCCTCCTCGAAAGCCGCGGCCTCAAAGTTAACCTAATGAAGTTCGATCCCTACCTCAACGTCGATCCGGGGACGATGTCGCCGTTTCAGCATGGAGAAGTCTTCGTGACCGACGACGGCGCCGAAACCGACCTCGATCTCGGCCACTACGAACGCTTCACCCACGCCAAGCTTTCTCGCGACAATAATTGGACCACCGGACGCCTCTACGAGCAGATCATCGCCAAAGAACGCCGCGGCGATTATCTCGGCAAGACCGTCCAGGTGATTCCGCACGTCACCAACGAAATCAAGGCGGCAACGAAAAAAGTCGCGCAAGACGTGGACGTGGCGCTGATCGAAATTGGCGGCACCGTCGGCGACATCGAGTCGCTGCCCTTCATCGAAGCCATCCGCCAGATGCGCCAGGAACTGGGCCGCGACAACGTGCTCTTCGTTCATGTGACGCTGGTGCCCTTCATTGCCGCGGCGCAGGAGTTGAAGACCAAGCCCACCCAGCACTCCGTCAAGGAATTGCTCAGCGCC
>CAVPYG010000076.1:0-16335 GCA_963709835.1 uncultured Acidobacteriaceae bacterium | reverse complement strand
TAGCTCGGCCGGGCCTTGCAGATTGTGCGCTTGAAGCTGTCCATTGATGCAGGAAGCGCGAATTTCTCCAGACACGCCCTGCACGTCGAGTAGGCCATTGATCAGTTTGATCTCGTCGAGCCGCGCCTGCCGGGGGACGGTGATCGTGTATTCCACGCTGCCGGGATTCTGATGCTCGCCGTCGCCGCCAAAATTGAAGCTGTGATCGTGACCGGGATATTCGGTGCGGATGGAAATATTCTCCTGCCCGGCGTTAATGACGATCTTGGTTTCGTCGAGCCGCTCCTTGGTCCATGCGCTCTTTACCGCATCCACTTTGACCTCATTGCGGTCCCATCCAGTGATGTGGACCGGGCCGTTGATATTTTCGATTGCAACGCGGCCCTGAGCGGATAGCGGGTAGACTTTGTGAAATTCCTCCGTCAGCGTACCCTGCCTGTCAGAACCAGCAGCACTGGCGATCAGGATAATCGCCGCTATTGCGGCCATCGCGACGCCCTGCAAGATTGCCAGCCTTCGAAACTGTACCTGTGTCATAACGCCTCCGTGGCCCTTTAGACGCGGCAGCGGGGATTTGGTTAGTGGGTGAGCAGGACGGGCCTTGCCGAACGACGGGGATAGATGGTGGAATCCTTATGAGGGCAGTCGGTCTGGATTTGACTTGTATCACGCCCAGATGCAGAGTGAGAATGTATTCTTGTAGGAATCGAGTACGGAACGAGGCCCAATGAGTTGGCTCCAGAACAAATTCGAAGAAAATTTTGTGCTCTCGACGGTGGACTACGTCTTCAACTGGGCGCGCAAGTCGGCGCTTTGGCCCATGACATTTGGGCTGGCGTGCTGCGCCATCGAGATGATCGCCTCCTCGACCTCGCGCTTCGATATCGCGCGCTTTGGGTCGGAGGTGTTTCGTCCCAGCCCGCGGCAGTCGGACCTGATGATCGTCTCCGGCACCGTCACGCTGAAAATGGCGCCGGTGGTGAAGCGAATCTACGACCAGATGCCCGAACCGAAGTGGGTGATTTCCATGGGCGCCTGCTCCTCGGTCGGCGGCCCGTTCAACACTTATGCCGTGCTCCAGGGCGTAGACCGCATCGTCCCGGTGGATGTCTACGTGATCGGCTGCCCGCCGCGTCCCGAGAATTTGTTTTACGCGCTGCTCAAGCTGCAAGACAAGATCGACACCATGACCCTCGCCAAGCGCCCCACCGCAGTGCGGCTGGAAAAGAACATGGTGGAGGATTTCAAGCGCCAGGTGATGATCGCTCAGACCATGCAGCCGAAATAGCTGTCAGCCGTCAGCCATCAGCTAAACCCTATATACTCTTGTCATCCCGAGCGGAGCGAAGTATCTGTAGTTACTCGCCTCCGCGAGACTGCGGCCTTCAGGCCGATTTACCTGACGGCTGATGGCTGAAAGCTATGTTCACCAAGATTGCCTCTGAATCCGAACTTCCCGCCCTCAACCAAGTCAAAGAATTCCCCTGCGCCGGCAAGACCGTCTGCGTCGCCAACGTGAACGGTGAAATCAGCGCCATGGAAAACATCTGCCTCCATCGCGGCGGTCCGCTCGGCCAGGGCGTGATCTCAGGAGGGAAAGTTGTTTGCCCGTGGCATGGCTGGGAGTGGAACCCAAAGACCGGAGAAGCCCACGCCCCCGGAGCCAAGATCGCCGTATATCCGGTGAAGATCGAGGGCGGGGATGTACTGATCGAGATGTGATGTCATGAGCCCAGTCACCCACTTTTTCACCGGATGGGTTTTCGCAAACTTCGCATCGTTGGCTCGCCGGGATCGCGCTCTGGTTACTCTCGCTTGCGTTGTGCCGGATGTTGACGGCCTGGGAATCGTTCCCGAATACCTGACGCGGCATTCGCAACATCCGTTGGAATGGTTTTCAACTTACCATCACTCGCTGCATACTCTTCCGTTCGCCATTGTCGTGGCCGCGCTGTCATTCGCCTTGGCGACCGAGCGCTGGAAGACCGCAGGTCTGGCCTTTCTGAGTTTCCATATTCATCTGTTCGAGGATTTGCTGGGAAGTCGCGGCCCGGAAGGCTATCAATGGCCGATCCCCTATCTCATGCCATTCTCTCGCGCCTGCGCGCTGAGTTGGCGCGGACAATGGGCGCTCAATGCCTGGCCCAATTTTGCCATCACGATTGCGCTGCTGCTGGCGACGTTTTATCTGGCGTGGTCGCGGGGATTTTCTCCCCTGGAAATGGTCTCGCTGAAGGCGGATGCCGCTTTTGTCGAGGCGCTGCGAAAGCGCATCCCCGGTTTCACTTCCCGCCCGAGCGGGACTCACCAACCTTGAATCCGTTCTAGCTTTTCAATTGCGTGACGTAGTTTGTCCCGTTCTGCGCCTTGCGGACCGTGCTCTCGATGAACTTAAGAAATTCCCGCAGGTGTTCCTTCTCCGTCAGCTCTTCCTCGGAGAACCGCACGCGGACTCCAAACGACGCGCTGCGCGTCGCCACTCCGCTCAGGATAACGCCTTTCACCCAGAGCTTGCCGCTCGCCACCCACAAGCCAATTTCCAGGGCCTTGCCCACCGGCACCACACCAGCGGTCTCGACCATGCATCCTCCGCGGCCCACGTTCGCCAGATTGCCCCACACCGGCTCTTCTGTGCCCTCGATATGAATTTCGACGGCCACATAGCATTTGATCCTGTAGTAACGCCGGCGATCTGATCCCGCCAGGGGTGCGAACAGATCGGCTTCGAACGGAGGAGTCTCGTTAGTCGGTTCGGGATGCTGTAGTTCCGCCGCTGGCGCCGTTGCCACCTCAACGGGCGCACTTTCATGTGTTTCCCGGCCTGAAACGGCAGCGTCTTTGATCTCGCGCATCGCCCGCAGCAGTTCCGTTTCGCGCTGTTCCGGAGCGACCTCGCGATAGGTTTGCAGCAATTTCCCGAGGTTGCTGACCAAATCGGGGTCGGTCAGCAGGCGCGTCCAGTCTGATCCTTTGGGTCGGGGTTTCGTCGCTTCACTCATACAAACCCTCTCTCTGACACAGTTCTTTCGTTGCGGGGAGATGCCTGCCCTGCCTTGTAGCTTGACCTGAGGCTGGAGGTTACACAAGATGACCAAGGTCACTGCCGGCAATTGGAAGGCTTTTGTGAAGCTTCCTGAACCCCGGCTCGATCGTCAATCGGCTCAACAAGTTGCATCCGCCGTTCGCCAGAACGAATCGAAAAGACTTATCATCCTTGTTTCCCGAGGAGGATCGTTTGCGCGGCAGGGAATTCCCGGACCGCGGTCGTCGATTGCTGCGCCGCAATGCATTCCGCGCGCCGCCACTTGCTTCAAAGTGTGGGATTCGGTAGAATCTAACTAACTGGTTAATTACACCGGTTGACTGCACTGCTTGACTGCACTGGTTCATGACCATGAAAAGATCCGCTGTTTTTAGGATGGTTCTGCCCTTCGTCGCCATCGTCATCTTGCCGGCGGGGCTTTCCGCCCAATATTCGCCCTCCGCCGCGAGTTCGCCGGACCCGGCCTCTCACCCTCCCACCTCGGCGCAGAATCCAGTGTTTGGCAGTGTCCCGGACCACAAGCCCACTCCCGGCGTCCTGCGCCTCACCTTCAGCGACGCCATCGAGCGCGCGCTCCGCCAGAACCTCGCCGGCCTTTTGTCGGAGTACAACACCATCGCGGCCCGCGGACAGAAATGGCAGCAGCTCAGCGCTCTGCTTCCCAACATTAACGCGGATGTGCAGGAGGCCGCGCAGAAAGTCAGCCTGGAAGCGGAAGGACTCCGAAACGGCGGGCCTTTTGGAAATGATGTGCCTCGCGTCATCGGGCCTTTCTCCTACTTCGATGTGCGCGCCGCAGCGACCCAGCGGGTTTTCGACTGGCAGGCGATCCAGAAATACCGTTCCTCCGCAATCGGCGAAAACGTGGCCCAGTTCAATCTGAAGGACGCGCGCGACCTGGTCGTGCTCGCCACCGGCAATGCGTACCTACAAGCGCTGGCCGGGGCAGCCCGCGTTGAAACCGCGCAAGCGCAGGTGGAGACGGCGCACGCTCTCTATCAAAAAGCGGTGGCGCGGCAGCAGGCCGGAGTTGCGCCGGCCATCGACACGCTCCGGGCGCAGGTCGAATACCAGGCGCGCCAACAGCAACTCATCGCCGCCACCAACGACTTCGCCAAGCAGAAACTTTCCCTCGCCCGCGTGATCGGACTCGCGGCCGGCCAGGAATTCGAATTGGCCGACAAGGCCCCATACGAAGCTTTTCCCATCCCCGATCTCGAAACCGCCTTGCAGCGCGCGTATTCGTTGCGCGCCGATTACAAAGCGGCTCGGGAGCGTCTGCTCGCCGCGCAGCTCGAGCGCAGCGCCGCCACCGCCGGATATTTCCCCACCGTCGATATGGCAGTGAACTTCGGAGAAATCGGCAAGGTTCCCGGCGATGTTGCGCCCACCTATGGGGTCGTCGGCACTCTGAACATTCCGATCTTCCAGGGCGGCAGGGTCCATGCGGACGTACTGAAGGCGGAAGCCAAGCTGCGCCAAGCGCAGGCGCAGATGGAGGATGTGCGCGGTCAGATCGATCAGGACATCCGCAACGCCCTGCTCGACCTGAAGTCGTCGAGCGATCGGGTGGAAGTTGCCCAGAGTTCCGTGGATCTCGCCGAGCAGGCGCTCACCCAATCGCAGGACCGTTTTTCCGCCGGAATCACCGACAACCTCGAAGTGATCCAGGCCCAGGAAGCGGTCGCGGCTGCGCACGAGAATCTGATTTCCAGTCTCTATCTTCATAACGTCGCCAAAGTTTCTTATGCCCGCGCCCTGGGCCGCGCCGAAGAGGGCGTTCGCGAATACTTGAAAGGGAAGTAACTCAATGGAAGAAAGCAACAAGGTTGGGACCGAGCCCAAACCGCAGCCGGAAGCCGGTGCGTCTCCGTCCAATAGCGAATTGTTCTCGCAAAAGCGGGACGCGATTTTGAACCATCCGCACACCATAAGATGGGCCATTCTCAGCAGCCTGGTGATTCTGGCCGCCGTTTTCTTTTTGTGGCGTTACCTTGCCAGCTACGAGTCCACCGACGACGCGCAGATCGACGGCCACGTGAATTCGGTGAGCGCGCGCGTCGGCGGCCATGTCGTGAAGCTCAATGTGGAAGACAACCAGTACGTGGAGAAGGGGACCGTGCTCGTGGAAATCGACCCTGCCGACTACGAAGTCGCCGTCGCGCAGGCGCGCGCTGTGTACGCCGAAGCTCAGGCCCAGGCCGCCGCCGCCGGCATTAACGTCCCCATCACGCACGTGAGCACATCGAGCCAGGTAAGCGGCGCCGAGGCGGGAGTCTCCAGCGCCAAGGCTGGAATCGCGGCTGCCCGTGAGCAACTGGAAGCCGCCAAGTCCCAGGTCGTCGAAGCGGAAGCCAACAACACGAAAGCGCACAATGATCTCGTCCGCTACAAACAGTTGATCGACAAGCAGGAGATTTCACAGCAGCAGTTCGATCAAGCCGTCGCCAGCGCGCAGGCCGCGGCCGCAACTCTACAGGCCGCGCGCGCTCGCGCCGACGCCTACGCTGCGCAAATCGAACAGGCGCAAGACAGATTGGCGCAGGCCGGCGCCGAACTCCGCACCGCCGACACCGCGCCGCAAACCATGCGCGTAACGCGCGCCCGCGCCCAATCCGCCCAGGCCAATGTCGATCGCCGCAAGGCTGAGTTGGATCAGGCGGAACTGAACCTCCAGTACACCAAGGTGATTGCCCCGGTCAGCGGGGCCGTCAGCAACCGCACCGTCGAGGTCGGTCAAAATGTGATGCCCGGCCAGGAGATGATGAAAATCATCCCGCTCGATGAGGAGGACCTCTGGGTCACGGCGAATTTCAAGGAGACGCAGCTCAAAAAGATGACGCCCGGTTTGCCGGCTGAGATTGCCGTCGATGCGAACGACAAGACCTACAAGGGTCACGTCGATTCCATTGCCGGCGCCAGCGGAGCGCGCTTCAGCCTGCTCCCGCCGGAAAACGCCACCGGCAACTACGTCAAAGTGGTGCAACGCATTCCGGTGAAAATCGTGTTCGACAAGGGCGAACTCAAGGGACACGAACTGCGCCCCGGAATGTCGGTGGTGCCGAAAGTCTGGACTAAATAGCTCCCAGCCGCGGGCTTCGAGCTTCGAGCAGCCGATTCGTGTTCGCTCGCAGCTCGAAGCTCGTAGCTCGTAGCACTCGTAGTTAGAAACAGAGAGTTGAGTTACCAATGGGCGCTGCCGATATCACCTTGAATGACGCCGAGGAATGGATTTCCCCGGTCAATCCCTGGATCATCGCGCTCGTTGTGACCCTGGCCACGTTCATGGAGGTGCTCGACACCAGCATCGCCAACGTGGCCCTGCCCCATATCGCCGGCAGTCTTTCCGCGGGCCAGGACGAGAGTACCTGGATCTTGACCTCCTACCTCGTCTCCAATGCCATCGTGCTGCCGCTGAGCGGCTGGCTGTCTTCGATCCTGGGCCGCAAGCGTTTCTACATGGGCTGTGTCGCTATATTCACCATCAGCTCGTTTCTCTGCGGGCTCGCGCCCAATCTCGCCACGCTGATCATCTGCCGCATTCTTCAGGGCGTGGGCGGCGGAGGTCTGCAACCGAGTTCGCAGGCCATCCTCGTCGATACCTTCCCTCACGCCAAGCGCGGCATGGCCTTCGCCGTTTACGGTATTGCCGTAGTCATGGCTCCCGCTATCGGTCCCACGCTCGGCGGCTGGATCACCGACGACTTTAGCTGGCGCTGGATTTTCTTCATCAATATCCCGGTTGGCATTCTGTCGCTTTTGCTGACGCAGCGGCTCATCCAGGATCCTCCCTACTTCCGGCGCCGCAAGCTGAGCGAAACAAAGATTGACTATATTGGACTCGGTCTTGTCGCCCTCGGTCTCGGAACGCTCCAGGTGATCTTCGACAAAGGGCAGCGCGAAGACTGGTTCGAGTCGCACTTCATCGTATGGTTGAGCGTGATCTCGGCCGCGGCGCTGATCTTCGCCATCTTATGGGAGTGGCACTGCAAGGACCCCATCGTCGACCTGCATTTATTTCGCGAACGCACCTTCGCCGCCGCCAACTTCCTCATGTTCATGCTGGGATTTGCCCTGCTCGGCAGCACCCTGTTACTGCCGCTGTTCATGCAGACGCTGCTCGGCTACACCGCCGAACGCTCCGGCATGGCGCTCTCTCCCGGCGGTTTCGCGATCATGCTGATGATGCCGCTCGTTGGATATCTTGTATCGCGCTATAACCCGCGCTGGCTGATGCTCTTTGGTCTGGCCACGCTTTCGTTTTCGCTGTTCCATATGACCACGTTTGACCTGGGCGTGGATTTTCACAGTGTGGTCATGGCCCGCATCTATCAGTCGGCGGGAATGGCTTTCCTCTTCATGCCTATCAACATCGCCGCCTATGCCTTTCTGCCCCGCGAAAAAAATAACGCCGCCGCCGGTTTGATGAACCTGGCCAGAAATATCGGAGGCAGCTTCGGCATTTCTTTTGTCACCACCATGCTGGCCCGCCGCGCCCAAGTCCACCAGGTGCAACTGGTGGAGAAGCTGAATGCCGCCAATCCTCAGTTCCAAGCGGCAGTGCGCGGCATGGCGGGCGCTTTTATGCGCGGCGGCGCCGGGCCTGGCACCGGAGGCGGTTCCGCCCAGCAACATGCCTACTCCTTGATCCAGGCGGGTGTGATGCGGCAGGCGGCCATGCTCGCCTACATCGATAATTTCTGGCTGCTCGGGGTTGTGATCTTGTGTCTAATCCCGTGTACGTTCCTGATCAAGAAGGTGAAGCCGCAAGGCGACGCCTTCGTTGAATAGCCCAAGGCCCGCGTAACGCGCAGTTGGAGCGCCGGGCGTCCCCGCCCGGCCACGACGCTGCCGCCGCAACATTACGGCCCCGCCACGACGCCCGTTTCTCCCGCTATTACCACCGACTCCCTCGTTGCCGCCCCGCCGTTATAAGATAGTGGCATCGCATGGGGTTGACTCGACCAGTCGCAAATCCCGATTTGTATCCTCCGCTGCGGGAGGAAGTGGCGCGCCTCGCCGCCTCCCCCGAGGTGCGCGCCGTCTTCGACCGCTTCCGCTCCGACGAATCGCAGTTCGCCTTGTGGCAGATGGAGGCCACGAAAATTGCCGCGCCTCCCTTCGGCGAGGCGCCCCGCGGCGCCTGGCTGGCCGACCGCTTTCGCGAAATCGGGCTCCACGAAGTGCACATCGACAAGGCTGGCAACGTCTTCGGCATACTTCCCGGCTACGGCAGCCGCTTCGTCTCGCTCAGCGCCCATATTGACACCGTGTTTCCCGCGGAGGCGCCGCTCGATATCCGCCAGCAGGGCAGCCGTTTGTATGGCCCGGGAGTCTCCGACAACAGTGCCGGCATTGCCGCCATGCTGGCCGTGGCCAGCGTGCTCGCCAGCACGCGCATTTCCCATGCGCTGCCATTCCTGTTCATCGGCAACGTCGGCGAAGAAGGCGAAGGCGATCTGCGCGGCATGCGCCACGTTTTCGCCACGCCGCGCTGGCGCGACGCCATCGCCTACAGCGTGATTGTCGACGGCGCCGGAACCGACACCATCGTGGCCGAGGCCCTCGGCAGCCGCCGCTTCGAAGCCATCGTGCGCGGTCCCGGAGGCCACTCCTGGAGCGACTTCGGCGCGCCCAATCCGATTATCGCGCTGGCCCGCGCCGTCGAAGCCTTTAGCCGCACTCCGCTGCCCTCCTCGCCGAAAAGTACTTTCAATGTCGGCGTCATTCGCGGCGGAACTTCGGTGAATTCCATCCCCGAATCCGCCAGCATGAAAGTCGATCTCCGCTCCACCTCGGCGGCGGAAATCGACCGGCTGGAGAGCGCCCTGCGCCTGGCAATCGAGCAAGCGGTCGCTTCCGAAAATCGCTCCGTCGCTGAGCGCGGAAATCCTCTGCCGCTGGCGGTACAGCGCATACTTCAGAAGTCGGTCGCAAGCGAGGTGGTCGAGATCGGCAATCGTCCCGCGGGAGAACTGGCGGCCGATGCGCGCCTCCTCAAGGTCATTCGAGCCGTGGACGCCCATTTGGGCAATACGGCGCAAGTTGAACGGGCGTCCACCGACGCCAACATCCCCCTGTCCCTTGGCCGTGAGGCCATCTCCATCGGTGGCGGCGGCTCCGGAGGCGGCGTGCACACGTTGCAAGAATGGTTCGACTGCCATGGACGAGACCTCGGATTAAGGCGCATTCTGCTTACAATGCTTACATTGTCGGGAGCAGGCGAATGAAGAAGCTGAAGCTGAAACTAAAACGACTGGCTCCAATCTTGTTGCTGGCCGTGGCCTCCAGCCTGTCGGCGCAGAGCGGCGTTTCACCAGCGAGCGCGCCGAAGCCGAAAGCGGAACTCATCTTCACCCACGCCAATATCTATACTGGAGTGGTCAATGCGTCCGTGATGTTCGGCGCCAACAGACGCTCGGAAGCGCTGGCCCTCGTTGGCGACCGCATCCTCGCCGTGGGGACGCGCGAAGAGATCATGAAGCTCAAGGGCCCGGAAACGAAGATCGTCGATCTCGATGGCCACTTCGTCATGCCCGGTTTCAACGACGCCCACGTCCATCTTGCCAGCGCCGGTTTCGAGAAGATGAACGCGCACCTGGCCGGCGTAAAGACACTCGACGAATTCCGCGAACGTATCCTCGCCCAGGTCGAAAAAACGGCGCCCGGAGAATGGATCGAGGGCGGCGGTTGGGACGAAACTTTATGGCCCGTCAAAGTTTTGCCCACGCGCTGGGATTTGGACGAGGTCAGCGGCGGGCATCCCATTTACCTCGAACGCGTGGACGGACATATCGCCGTGGCCAATACGCGCGCCTTGCAACTGGCCAGCATCACCGTTGCCAGCCGCGATCCCTATGGTGGAAAAATCGATCGCGATGACGCGGGCACGCCCACCGGCATTCTGCGCGAGACCGCGAAAGATGCGGTGCTGGCGGCCATCCCCAAGCCAACGCTCGAGAAGCGGCGCCAAGCCATCGAACTCGCGCTCGCCGATTTGACCAGCCACGGCATCACTTCCGCCCAAGACAACTCGCCGTGGGAAGACTTTCAGATTTACGAGGACCTCGAGCGCGAGGGAAAATTGACCGCCAGGATTTCCGAGTGGTTGAAATTCGACGACTCGCTGGATGACCTGAATGCCCGGCGCAGCTCCCATCCCGCTTCCGACCTCATGCTCCACACCGGCATGCTCAAGGGCTTCATGGACGGCTCGCTCGCCTCGAAAACCGCCGCCCTGCTCGCGCCCTATACCGACGATCCCAAGAATACCGGCCTGCCGCAATACGAGTCGGCCAAACTGAATGCCATGACCACGGAGCGGGTGCTGGCGGGTTATCAGATCGGCTTCCACGCTATCGGCGATAAAGCCGTGCAGTTGGCGCTCGACGCCTTCGCCGAGGCCGAGAAGGCCGCGAAAGAAGCCAAAGTGCCTGCTGCCGACGGGGGTGCCGACTACCGTCTTCGCATCGAGCACGCGCAGGTCACCACGCCGCAGCAGATCCAGCGTTTCCGAGACCTCAAGGTGATTGCCTCCATGCAGCCCAGCCACCTGCTCACCGACATGAACTGGGCCGAGTCGCGCCTGGGCCCGGAGCGCGCCGAACATTCCTATGCCTGGGCGGAGTTCCTCAAACGCGGTGTCACGCTGGCTTTTGGCACCGATTATCCCGTCGAACCGGTTGCGCCCTTTCGCGGAATCTACGCCGCTCTCACCCGCCAGAGCGAAGACGGAAAGAACACCTACTATCCCGCGCAGAAGCTGATCATCGAGCAAATCATCTCCGCCTACACCACCGGTTCCGCCTACGCCGAGTTTGCCGAAAAGCAAAAAGGCAAGCTCGAACCCGGCATGCTCGCCGACTTTGTCGTTCTAGATCGCGACATCACCGCAGCCCCGCCCGCAAAAATCCTGGAGACCAAAGTCCTCCGCACCGTGCTCGGCGGCAAAACCGTCTACGAAGCAAAATAAGATCGGTCCATCGGGCCATCGGATGACCTGTTGATCGAATGGCGGTCGTAGGGTTTTCGATCACCCGATGGCCCGATCACCCGATCATCCGATTCTCCCCCTCCTCCCGCTAACGCCAACCCCGTTTTCTGCGTCTAATGATCTAGCGCCCTTTGAACCGGCCCCTGCCGGGGTCGAAGGTATAATTAAAAATCAGACAGTCTTAGGAGGAAAGAAATGGATTCGCGCGAAAGCGCCTTTTGGGTGCGTTTCAAAGCCAACCGCTGGGCCTACACTTTTACCATCTTGGCGACCCTGTCGGTTGGAATTCTAATCGGTACCGTCGTTTCCTATGGGGTCAAGGGCAAAGAGGGACAGAACTCGTCAGACGCCACTCCGCTGACCATCCCCGATCCGCAAAAACTCTCGAGCGCCTTCTCCCAGATTTCCAAGCAGCTCGAGCCGAGCGTCGTCAACATCAATACCGAATCGACCATCAAGACCACTCGCCACCATCGTTCCGTGCGTCCCGATCCGGACCAGGACCAGGGCGGCGATGAAGACGCCCCGTTCCAGGATTTCTTCGACAAATTCTTCGGCGGACAGGGCGGCAAGGGTGGAGACGCGGCCACCATCCGCCAGCAATCTCTCGGCTCCGGCGTCATTGTTGACTCCAAGGGCTACATCGTCACCAACCGCCATGTGGTCGAAAAGGCTGACCGCATTCGCGTCAAGTTGCAGGATGAGAATCCAGCTTCTCCGGGTCATGACGCCAAAGTCATCGGAATGGATCAGGAAACCGACCTGGCCGTGATCAAGATTGACATTGATCGTCCGCTGCCCGCCGCCAAACTCGGCAACTCCGACGGCATGCAGGTTGGAGATTGGGTGCTGGCCATCGGCAGTCCCTTCGGACTCCAGGAAACCGTGACCGCTGGCATCGTGTCGGCCAAAGGACGCAACATCGTTCCCAACCGCCAGTTCCAGTCCTTCATTCAAACCGACGCCGCCATCAACCCCGGCAATTCCGGCGGGCCGCTGGTCAATATGGCGGGTGAAGTCATCGGCATCAATACCGCCATCCTTACCGATACAAGTTCCTACGCCGGTGTTGGATTTGCCATGCCTTCGAACACCGTGGCCAGGGTTTACAACCAGTTGATCGGGCCCGATCACCGCGTTGCGCGCGGCTCCATCGGCATAGAGTTTTCCGCCCAGCCGAACCCCGCCATCGCCCGCCTTTACGGATCGGGTGTCACGGTCTCGAACGTGGTTCCCGGCAGCCCCGCCGAAGAAGCGGGCCTCAAGATCGGCGACACCATTACCGCCGTCGATGGCAAAGAAGTGAAATCCGGCGACGAACTGGTCGACGACATCGCTTCTCGCAAGCCCGGCTCCAAGGCCAAGCTCACCTTCGTGCGCAACGGCAAAAAGGATGACGCGACCGTCATCATCGCCGACCGTTCGAAACTCTTCGCCGAGCGCCTCGGCGAGGATGAAGATAACCAGGGCGAGGAAGCGCCCAAACCCAGCAAGTTCGGAGTTACGGTCCGCAGCATCACTCCCGACATGGCCGATCGCCTCGGCATTGCCGCCAACAAGGGCGTGGTGGTCCAGGACGTGAAGCCCGGATCGTTCGCCGAAGACCTCGGCCTCAATCGCGGCGACGTGGTCCTCGAAGTCAACAAGCAGCCCGTAAACAATGCCGACGAATTTTCGAAGATCGAGTCGTCGCTTAAGAGCGGGCAGGATGTCGTGTTCCTGGTGCGTCCGCGAGGCGCCCGTGCCCAGGATGGAACCATCTTCCTGGCCGGTACACTTCCGTAACAGCAGTACATCCGGCGAGACTGGCGCTTCATCCCCATTTAGGGGACGATGAGTGAGGCCAGTCTCGCCGGTTTTTTATTGCAAGGTGATTGTGAAGTATTTTCTTGTGTAGAGACGGGGCTTGCCCCGTCTCACTCTATGCTAAGAGATGTCGCGTAATACTTTAGCTTCTAGACATGCACTGTTCCAACCAAATTCGGTATTGGCGCCGCGTCGGACTCTGCGCCCTGCTTTGCCTGGCCTCGCCTGTTATTGCTGGAGCGCAGACCCAACCCCCGGCCCCGCCCACCAAGCTGCCGCAAGCTACGCCAACGCCAGCCAAGAAAAATCCCACCACCCAGCACGCGTCCGCTAAAACCTCGGCTCACACTTCGACTCACGCCTCGACGCAAAAGAGCAAAAGCTCCCACGCCAAGAGGACCGCCAAGAAGCGCGGCCAGCAGGCCATCGACTCCGCTCGAGCCCGCGAAATTCAGCAAGCCCTCATCCGCGACCACTACCTCCAAGGCGAGCCCTCCGGCGCGTGGGACGCTTCCACCCAGGCCGCAATGAAACGCTATCAGGCCGATCACGGATGGCAGTCGAAGACCACTCCCGACTCCCGCGCCCTGATCACGCTGGGATTAGGCCCCAGCCACGACCGCCTGCTCAATCCGGAAACCGCAATGACGACGACGGCCGCCACGAGAACCACAACGACCTCGATGCCCGCCGCGCCCCACGCCGCCAATCCCAAGCCCGACGCCCATTCGACCCAGCCCGATAACACCCCTGCGAAAAACTAGTACCGCCGACCGGAAAGCGCACGATTGGGCCATCAACCCTTCCGCCCCCCTGTGGTAACGTTGTCCTTCGGACGACCGCGCTGCAAAATCTCTCTGGAGGATCCGCTCGTGCGCGTCTGCCAGGCGCTGCTCTGTGTCACTGCACTTTTCGCTTTCGCCCTCGCAGCCCACGCCGCGCCCTTTGTACTCTTTCCCAAGGTCGGCCAGTTGCCCTCGCCCGACGGACGCTTCGTCGTCCGCAATACCGACCGCGACGCTCCTCTCTCCGAATTCGTCGGTACCTTCCATTCCTTGTTCCTCGAGGAAACGGCCAGCGGCCGTACCCGCAAACTCTGCGACTACGTTGGCGTAGCCGCCGTCGCCTGGGCCAACAATGACTTCATCATCGTCACCCAGTACCTCAACAAGCGCACCTCCCGCGCCCTGGTTTTCGTTGCCGACAGCGCCAGCGATCCCGTCGTGATCGACAAGATAACGCTCACCCACATGGTCCCGGTCGACTTGCGCCCCCAGTTGCGCGAAAACGACCATGTCTTTGTGGAGGCATCGCAAGTCGAGGCGACGACGCTCTCGCTCCGCGTCTGGGGATACGGCAAACACGACCTCAAGGGCTTTTCCTGGCGCTGCCAGTACAACCTCGCCGAAGGCAGTGTTGCCTGCGACCAAATGACCCGCCCTTGAGCGCCGTCTGCCGGTGGAGCGCCGGGCGTCCCCGCCCGGCCAATTGGCAGTGAACCTTCGGATTACCACCATGAGTCATGCCTCAGTTTACCTAGTGCTCTGGCGTACCCGATCCAGTATTCTCCATGGAGTGAATCCATCCTCGCTGATCCGCCGGACGGCGCTTTGCACTCTGCGATCGACGCGGCGAAAATCACGGCACCACTGGAGGGCTTTTGCGCTATAGGACCGCTATTATTCTGTCCTTTTTATTGATCGGCGGAATGTTTGGATTTCGAGTCGTAGTGGACGCTGCTGTTAATCGGTGCGTGGAGCAGGGCGTCGTAATACCACTGTACGAAAGAGTGCTTCTTGGTGTCGCCGTTTTCTGGCTTCACTTCCAATGGTTGCTCATACCTGCTATTGCCGGAGCGCTTTTCTTAATTGCGGTACTCACCGGCATATCGCGAAAAAAGAAATAAAATCGCGAAGGCCACCGCAACCGTCTTTTCTCATTCCACCCGGCACAACATGCAAGGAGGAGGCAGCCAAGAGAAACATGCTGCGAAGAGCGGGCGCTTCAGCGCCATGCTTCAGCGCCCGGTCCACACGCGGCCGAAGTGCAACCAGTGCTACTCAGGATTCCACAGATTACGGCTTGCCCGCTTCCGGCGCCGGAGCCTTCGCCGGAGCCGTCCCTCTCGTGTACATGATCTTCTTCGTCCCGCCCTCACAAGTGCCGACCACTTTGCCTTCCGCTTCCTTGTCCTTGGCCACGATTTCCAGCGTGTACATCTTCACGCCTTTCGCGTCCAGCCTGCCTGCGATCTCCGTCTTCAATTCTTCACACGGCTTTGGACCCTGCGGAGTTGGTGGAGCTTGTGGAGTTTGCGCACTAGCGAACACCGGCACAAATAGCAAAACCGCAAATGCAGTCAACGGTCTCATCGTTCACTCTCCTTCGCTGAAATGTCAGGCCCTCGAACGTCAGGCCCCTAGCGGAGCATACCACCACACCCGGCAGGAATTCTCGCGATTACACCCGTGAATCGCGAGCGCTACACCTATTTGTCAGAATTGCCGTTGTTCAGTGCTCGCCAGGCAACTTCTTTTTCGTCAAGACGAGCTCCAGTTTGTCCGGCACCTCGTCAGCGGCAAACTCAACAGGTGCGCTGTAGCGAGATGAGAAGAAGGGAGGCCCTTTAAGATCATTTACTGCCTCTTCTGCATATATGCGAATTCGTGATTTGCCAAACACGGCGAAACTGGCTTGACCATTACGATCTGTGATAGCTACGTGAGCGGCATTGACTAACGCCTCGAAGCCCGTTGTGTTTTCGTATGCGACATAGACCCACGCGCCATCGATTACGCGACCGTCGGGCCAGGTCACGCGAACCTCCATTTTCTTCTGTGCAAGACGAGGCAGAACAAAATCCGCATGATGGATGTGCTGGCCGTCCGCCATTTCGAAGACCCGCGCGTCGCTGAGACGATCTGCGGAGGGATAGTACATAGGCGGGTAGGGAGAGTCCTTGTCGGGGCCGTAGGGATTGACCATTAACTTATATTGGCCGCTGGGTATCTGGCTGAGACTAAAGGAACCGCTCTTGTCGGCCTGTTGAAAACCCATGACCTGCGGGACGGTGTCAGATCCGTCTGGTTTTAACAAAGAAACCCAACCCTGAATCGGATTGCCAGTGGATTCTCGAACGCTTCCCTCGATCATTCCGTTCCAAACGACATGGAAGTCTCTCTCGATTACCTTCTGGTGCATCAGGTCTTCCTTCCCGATTTGCTGCCGCATCTTTTCTCGGCCTACTTGCTCCCTCGCGGTCTGGGTGTCCGGCAACTCCAGCGTTAATGAGTAGTCATCTGGGGTCAAGCCGTTGATTTCATAGATGCCATCTTGATCGGTGGTGACCAATCTAGTGCCTGATGATCCTGCGAAATCAATTCTCGCCCCTGCCAGAGGAGTGTGAGGCACCGGCGGCGATGGCCACTGCCTGAATGGTTCCGGTTGTTGAACAAAGCCAACGATTTTTGCACCTGCGGGTATGGACTTCTCT
>CAVPYG010000075.1:0-12106 GCA_963709835.1 uncultured Acidobacteriaceae bacterium | reverse complement strand
ACGCCCGGACGATGGCGTGATAGCAATCCCAATTGCGCGCCGCTTTCCCCGTGCCGCCATAGACAACCAAATCCTGCGGCCGCTCGCCAACGTCCTCGTCAAGATTGTTCATCAACATGCGCATGGCCGCTTCCTGCTGCCAACCTTTGCAGGAAAGCGTGTTTCCGCGCGGGGCGCGGACGGGGGCGTAAGAGCGAGTTTGAATCGTTGTGTCAACGGGCATGGGGATATGGTAGTGCGGCGAACGCTCAATCGGCAATGCGTATGCGGACGCGCCGTTCGTCGTTCTCAAGGATAATCCCGGCGTCCACCGCCTGATTCAGATCACTTGAACGAGTTATGTACAATTGTACATGTGATATACTCGAGCCATGGAGATCGTGATTGACACTTCCGCAATTCTCGCTGTGATCGGTGAACAGCCGGAAAAGTCAGAGTTAATTCGGCTCACCCGCGGGGCAAAGCTGGTCGCTCCATCCTCGGTGCACTGGGAAGTCGGCAACGCGCTATCCGCCATGTTCAAGCGCAAGGCGATCAGCTTGGACGAGGGGTTGAAGTCATTGGAGTCGTACGCCGCCATCCCCATTCGCTTGACCGATCTGGCGTTGAAGCAAGCGGTTGAGTTGGCGGCCAGACTGAACATTTACGCTTACGATGCGTATGTGATCGCGTGTGCCGTGAACCATAGAGCGCCGATCCTGACCTTGGATAGCGGATTGAGAGCGCGTGCCCGCGAATTGAAGCTGGACGTGTTGGAGGTGAATGTTCGATGAAATCCTATACATACTCTGAGGCACGCGGAATTTTTGCTACGGTCCTCGAAGAAGCCAAACGGGACGGGGCAGTTGAAATTCGCCGGCGCGACGGCACCGTCTTTCGAATCTTGCCCGCGCCAACATCCCAAGGAAGATCCAAGGCATCGCCCCTGGATGTAAAGGGAGTCAAGTTGGGTGTCTCCACTTCGGATCTTGTTGCGATTGTGCGCGAGGGACGAAAGAGGGGATAGGGAGCGCCGGGAAGCCCTGCGCGAACGAATCGTTCCTGGAATCCCATTCGTCGCAAAGTGCGAGGCGAGTGGGGCACCCGGCGCTCCATGATGCGAAACCAAGGCCTCGATGATCAGGCGCCGACCTCATGGCTGGCTCGTTTGCCGATGGCATCCGCCAGCACCAGCGTAGTTCCGCTCAAGGCCAAAACATCAACGAAATTGTTCAGCCCGCTGTCGATGTCGGAAGGGTTAGCGGCGATCATGGGGAAGTAAACAAACACTCCCAAAAGCAGAATCACAATCCCCAGACATGTTGCTGCCAAGAGCATCTTCTTATTCACGACAATCGACGCGCCGCAAGCAATGAGAGCCGCACCGGTTAGATAGGCCCAGAAAAGTCGCCCGTGAATCCATGCCGGCGTGGTTGCTTCCATGGGAATGCCGGGCGCGGACATGGGATGCAGAAAATGCTCCACTCCGAAGACGATCGCCGGTATCCCCACGAAAAAGCGACAGACAGCCACCATCCCTGCCGCGCCGTCCGAAGGCGTTGTTTTCTGCTGGGTTGCGGCCACCGCAAAAGCTCCCCCGCTGAAGGAGAGGTCCCTCAGGGCGATGATCCAAAACAAACGAGCGCCGTGTGCGGCCACGATGTTAGGAATATGCATCAACACCACGAAAAGCAGAAACATGCATCCCAAAAGTGTGGCCGCCAGTCGTGCATGGATCTCGAGCAGGATGCTCAGCGCTGCGGCAATAATCGCGGTGCCCACCAGATAGACCCAAAATGTGTGAAACGGCATCCACGACGGAACGATACTGGCGACCAACTTAGTATTGGTGAAATGCTGCGAGGCGAATACTCCCATCGGGAGGGCATAGAACAACCGCCCAAATGGCGCGGTCTTGCCGAGCCCGTGTTTGTTCGGCAGATCGTCCTTGATAATCTTTGTCAGTCCGATCGCCAAAAGAATGGCGCCGGCAAAATACGGCCAGAACACGTCCGCCCGGAAGCGGAAGACCGCAATCGCTAAAGCAGGCCGAGCGTGGTGGAAAAATTCGAAACCCCAATTCAGCATATTCATTCCAGGATTGCCGCGTGAACGTGTGGCGCGGGCGCCCTCGCCCGCGTGCCGGTACTCAAACTATGCGAGACATGCTCGCTGCCCGTCGCCGCAAGCTACTTCGTAATCGGAGCGCCAAGCAGCGCTGCCCCCACTATTTCCCCGGCATCCCCAGCCTGAGCGAAAGCAACCACCCGCAAATTTCCCGGATCAACCGGAGCTTTGACCTTCACCACCACGTCGCGGTCAAAGTTCTTTCCCTTTTCAACCGTCCCAACTTTACTGATACTCTCCACCACCGCGACGTGACGAATGTCGCGCCCCTTGTTCTCTCCCGCAGACACATGCGATTCCGCGTGGCCGAGCGCCAGCGCAATGAAGAGGTCAGCCTTGCGCGCCTTGAAGTCCGCCGGCAAAGCATCCACTTGCAGGTGAAGGCGAAGGGTCTTTGCATCCGCCAGAGCGGCCGACGAAATCCGGACCGG
Organism: uncultured Acidobacteriaceae bacterium; assembly: GCA_963709835.1. GTDB lineage: Bacteria > Acidobacteriota > Terriglobia > Terriglobales > Acidobacteriaceae > Acidiflorens. The sequence continues at coordinate 9,569 of CAVPYG010000075.1, read as the reverse complement.
AATCTTGACATGGCTGCGCGCTGTTTCCAGGGCGTGGCCTACCGCCGCCGCATTGCTCCCATTCATTTGCGCCGCTCCGTCAATCACCATCTGCGGCGTGTAAGGCTCGTCGCCTCCCAGCCGGCGCACGTACTCCACCTGCCGCTCCGTAAAAAAACTCGAGGAGTAAGCGTCTTTCCAGCCATCGTGGTCCCAGTAGTCCACGTGTTCGCTAAGCACGATCGGCTGTTCTCCCGGAAGTTGCATCCCATCCAATTTCGCCAGCAAGGCGTCGGCAGGAGGACAGCTCGAACAGCCTTCGGAAGTAAACAACTCGACCAACACCGGCGCAGGAGCGGCATCGCTGCGGCTGTCGGCTTGAGCAAGGTCCTGGGCAACCGCGCCGCCGAACCCCATCGGCGTCGCCAGAACCAGCAGAGCGAAAACAAAGTTCAGCATCGTCTTCATAGCAACCCCACGTTTGCAGAGACTCGGGAACCCAGAAAAAGTGACAGTGAGCTGCACTTCCGCCAGGACAACGGCTAGAATCGCCTCCGGGGCTGGCTTCCGAGTCAACGGACTTGGGGATATGGTACTTCGTCCCCCGGCGAATGATCAATCGGAGGAACGGCCATCGAAAGAACGGCCATCGGAAGAACGGCCAGCAGTACCCTATAAATTTTGTCATCCCGAACGAAGTGAGGGATCTACAGTTCTCCGCTGAATACGGTCCTCCCAACCCTGTCATCCTGAGCGAAGCCGAAGGATCCCTACTACCTGCGTAAAGTTTTGGGCGAGCAGGGGCCCTCCTTCGCTCACGATGACAATTGATGGAAGGTTTCGTTGTTGCCGATGTATCGAGAGAATCGCACAATACGAACCCACGAACCATGCGGACAACCATCGATATCGACGACGCCCTGATGCGCAAGGCAATGCGCCTCAGCGGCCTGACCACAAAGAAAGCGGTCGTCGAAGCCGCCCTGCGCTTACTCATTCAAACGCGTTCTCAGGCTGGCATCCAGCGGCTCCGAGGAAAGGTCAAATGGGAAGGGAATCCAGACGACTCTCGCCGCGGACGCAGTTATCAGCGATGATCTTGTGTGCTTGGCTCCTTCCCCTCTAAGACTTCGGTTCATGCCCTGCCTTCTGCCACAGGAGCAATAGATGTGTCTTTTCTTGGCCCGAACTCTCTGATAGCGCCTCCTTGAATGCGACTGCAAATTCAAGTGTTTTTCTCAGATTGATTACATCTCCGCCCCCTAACGTGACCGTTGACATGTCACCATAGATCGCACCGAAACACGCTTCGTGGGCAATGTTGCAAATTTTCTGTAACGCGTCAAAAAATCGCTTGTCCTCGCCCTCGGGGAATTCACCAAGGGGCGTGCCGGATAGAACGGCTGCCGTGTCCAGGTGGGCAAGAAGCTTGTTCCTCGCGCGCCTTATATAGCTCCTAAAGTCCTCTGTAATGGCCTGCAATGACTTCAATTCCTTCAGAATGTCCTCGTTTGGCCAGACGATTTTTTGAACAAGGCAATCGACCGTGAAGTTTTCGTGGTTGCCAGTGGTTGCGTCGATAATCTTGGCGCATTCTAAGAGCAGGTAATTATGCAATATCCTGTTTAGATCAGCGAAGAACGACGATGCTGTTTGCTCCATAAGAGTCCGGCAGGACGGCTGCTCGTCCTCAAAAAGGACTTTGAAGGTGTGTCGGACTCTTACCAGCCAGTGGACATGAGCACAAAACTTCTCGACGATCTCATTTGCCGTTTCATCGGTGTAAGAAATAGTTTTCAATCCTTCCTCCCGAAAAGGGCGCATCCCTATCGTGGCACTCAAATGAGCGCCAGATCCAAAGGCCGCGCTTCCAGCGGGGTTCGGCCCGCCCATCAGAATGCTAGGCATGAGTCAGGTTTATCGCTCATCTTGAACGAAGAGCAAATGTCATCTCGGAATTTCTTTAGATCATCCACATAACTTTCCAGAAGGTCCAAATCAGTTCTCACGAGGTGTACCTCGCGCTGGAGTTCGGCCACCTTGAGTGCGGCCATGGCAGCGCTCTGATCGCGCGTGCTCCCGCTGTGGATCGCGGCATCATCAGCCACAAATAGGTCCAACTCGCCCGCCATTTCCCAGTTCGGAATCTGCTTGCCTGTGGCAGAATCGGTAGTCACTACGCCTATACTTCTCAGAAATTCGGGATTGTGGAGCGCCACAGCTTGCGCATTGCAATCGTTCTTATACACGCTATTGGGCGCGTTGAAAGCCCCGTACATCTTGTTGAGCGCAACATTCAGGTTTTGCGTTTCTGCGCGAGCGGTAAGGTCTGCATCTACTTCTTGCGCTACCACCCACGCCTTATTCAAAAATGCCTGGTCCAAGCCAGCCAACCCTTTCGGCAGGTTCCCGCTTTTCAACTCGTCGATGAGTTTTTGGCGCTTGACCGGATCGGGGTCGTACACCATGGCCACGACAGTGCCTTTCTTGACATTCAGCAACCATTTCTGAAACTCAGCATCGGCCTGTTCCTGCGTCATGGTCCCATGGGCAACGAAGGACTGAAGCAGTATCTTGTAATTCTCCTCGGCTCTCGTCGCAGCACTCGCCGGTTCCGGAGCCGAGGCTTGGTGTGTAGGGGCTTGTGCCGGGGCCGCGACAGAACTCAAGAGCACCAACAGTAGCAAGACCGGGAGAATCAACGCCGCAAAAGCAAGTTGCTTGAATCGGCGGTTCTGCTTTTCCAGTTTGTCAATGCGGGTTACGAGGGCTTGAACTTTCAAGTTCGCTATTGCCATAACTTGCCTCCCCAGGGCTGGAATACCAACAATGGCCGCACTTCGGACTGAGGGATGGATTCTACTACTCCCGGCCAGATCGTGCCCCAGGCGGGTGGCCCACTCAAGCCTTCTTTTTGGCTTGAGTGGGTACATTTGCGCTCCAAACCCTTGACACCCGCTCTCATAATCACAGTATCGACACAATTAATTTCAAGCGTGCGGCCCTCTGCCACCCCCCCTCGACCGCCCATTTTTTTCATCACATCCGCGCTGTGTCCACCATCACTGACATAATTCCCGTGCCGTGCGAGAATCATTCCCAGATCGTAGCAGCGGAGCGTGTGCCCGCCTCCAGAGGCGGTGCGAGAATCTCTGCAAAGAACGGCCGAATGCGCTCTTTGAAAACTTGGCAACAGAATTGGGGGATGGCCCCTAACTCCTTATTCTGGAATACTTTGCGAGTAAGTTATTTAGAATGAATACTTTAACCTAAAAATGGTAGGGGGGGAGGGGTGCACATTTTCGTGAAAACTGCTCGATGTACATCCCTAACTACCGTATTTTCAGATTGTTGCAACGAACGAGATTCGCGAAAACAATCGCGCAATCTTACGTTTTTATTCCCATTCAATGGTTCCCGGCGGCTTCGACGTAATGTCGTACACCACGCGATTCACCCCGCGCACTTCATTCACGATTCGGTTCGAAATCGTCTTCAGCACTTCATACGGCAGCGGAACCCAATCGGCCGTCATGCCGTCTTCGGAATGCACGGCGCGGACGGCGCAGGTGTAGGCGTAAGTCCGCTGATCGCCCATCACTCCGACCGACATCACCGGCAAGAGCACGGCAAACGACTGCCAGATTTTCTGATACAGTCCAGCCTTCTTGATCTCGCCCACCACAATCTCATCGCAGTCGCGCAGCAGGTCGGCGCGTTCTTGAGTTACTTCACCCAAAATACGGACGGCCAGTCCCGGCCCAGGGAAAGGCTGCCGCTGCAAAATGTCTTCGGGCATACCGAGATCGCGTCCAATTCGGCGGACTTCATCTTTGAATAAATCTTTTAGCGGCTCGATGAGCTTGAGCTTCATTTTCGCGGGCAATCCGCCGACGTTGTGATGCGACTTGATCACCTCCGACGGTCCGCGCACCGAACGCGATTCGATCACGTCGGGATAAAGCGTCCCCTGAACGAGCCACTCGACTTCGCCTTCCTTTTCGTCGTGCAGAATACGACGCGCTTCGGCGTCGAAGACCTCGATGAATTCGTTGCCGATGATTTTGCGTTTCTTTTCGGGATCGGTCACGCCGGCGAGCTTCCGCATGAAGCGCTCGGTAGCATCGACCGCGACCACGCGCAGTCCAAGGTGGTCGCGAAGATTTTGTTGGACTTTCTCAAATTCGTTTTTGCGCAGCACGCCATTGTTGACGAACACGCAAGTCAGCCGCGATTTTCCGGAGGCATCTCGCATGGCTCGATCGACCAGCACGGCCGCGACCGAGGAATCCACTCCGCCAGAAAGTCCGCAGATGGCGCGTCCGTTGCCGACTTGCTGCCTGACCTGCGCCACGGTCGCATCGATAAAATGCTGCGGCGTCCACGAAGGCTTCGCTCCGCAGATACCCAGCGCGAAGTTGCGCAGAATGTCCGCGCCCAGCGGCGTGTGATGCACCTCGGGATGAAATTGCACCGCCCACATTTTGCGCGCGGGATTTTCGATGGCCGCAACCGCGTTGGGAGTTTTCGCCGTCAGCCGAAAACCCGGAGGCAACTCTTCGGCGGAATCGCCATGAGACATCCAGACCGCGAGTACTTTAGGCAGCCCCTGAAAAAGTTGCGAGTCAGGTTCCTGGATCTCGACTTTCGCGTGGCCGTACTCGCGTTTGGCCGCAGGCCGCACTTTTCCGCCGAGCGCATAGACCATGAACTGCAATCCGTAGCAGATGCCGAGCACGGGAATGCCAAGCTCGAAGACGATCTTATCGGCCAGCGGCGCGCCTTGGTCGTACACCGACGATGGCCCGCCCGAAAGAATAATTCCCACCGGAGAGTAGCTGCGAATTTCTTCCAGGCTGGCGTTGAACGGCAGGACGACAGAAAAAATCTTTTGTTCGCGGATGCGGCGCGCGATCAACTGCGAATACTGCGCGCCAAAGTCGAGGACAACGATAGATTGGGTTTCCACGGATGAGTGTCTCACAGAATCGGGTGATCGGGCCATCGGATCATCGCGTGATTTGAAACCGCCGGGTTTGCGGGAGTTTTCATTCGCCCGATGCGCCGATGGTTAGATGACCCGATCTTACTCAGTCATCGCACAACAATATTTACTAGTTTTTTCGGTACGACAATAACTTTCACCACCTGCTTCGCGGCAAGCGCCGTTCGCACTTTTTCATCGGCGAGCGCTGCCTGCTTGATTTGATCCTCGCTTGCGCTCGCGGGAACAACAACAAGCCCGCGCAGCTTCCCGTTGACTTGCACGGGAATCTCGATTTCATCTTCCGCTGCCAGCGCCGGATCGTATTTCGGCCATGGAGCTTTCAGCAGGTTGCTCTTCTCGCCCGCCATCTCCCATAACTCGTGCGCGAGGTACGGAGCCATGGGAGCGAGCAACAGCGCGATGCTGCGCTGCACTTCGGCGACCAGCGCAGCGGGAACTCGTCCACTGGCAATTGCCTCCTCCGCGCCATAAATCTCGTTCACCAATTCCATGATGGCCGCGATGCAGGTGTTGAAATGCCAGCGTCCCTGGAAATCGGTGCTGACGCGCTTGATGGTCTGGTGCAGCTTGCGCTGGATCGCGCGCGCCTCGGGCAACAACACGTGCGTAGGATTCTCCTTCGCGGGAGACGCAGCAAGCCGCGTCTCTACAGGAGGGTTGCGCAAATAGAAGCGATACACGCGCCCCAGAAAACGCTGAATCCCTTCGATCCCCGAATCCTGCCAGTCAAGGTCGCGGTCCGGAGGCGCGGCGAACAAGCTGTACAGGCGCGCGGCATCGGCTCCGTAGCGCGCTACCATCTCATCGGGCGACACTACGTTCCCCAGGTTCTTCGACATCTTCGCGCCATCCTTGATCACCATCCCCTGCGTGAACAAGCGCGCCGCCGGTTCGTCGTTTTTCACCAATCCCATGTCGCGCATGAACTTGGTCCAGAAGCGCGAATAAATAAGATGAAGAATGGCGTGCTCCACGCCGCCAATATATTGATCGATGGGGAACCAGTAAGCGATCTTGGCGGAGTCGAACGGAGCCTTATCATTTCGTGCGTCGGCGTAGCGATAGAAATACCACGACGAATCGACGAACGTATCCATGGTGTCGGTCTCGCGCCGAGCCGGGCCGCCACATTTCGGGCAAGTCGTGTTCAAAAACTCCGGCACGTTCATCAACGGAGATCCGCCCGAGAGCGTGACCTTCACCTTGTCCGGCAAAATCACCGGCAAATCTTTTTCCGCGACCGGCACGACGCCGTCTTTGTCGCAATACACCATCGGAATCGGCGTGCCCCAGTAGCGCTGGCGCGAGATTCCCCAGTCTTTCAGGCGATAGGTGACCGTTGCCTTGCCAAAGCCCTTTGCTTCGGCGAGCGCCGACATCTTGCGAATCGCGTCTTCGCAACCGAGGCCGCTAAACTCGCCCGAGTTCACCACAACTCCTTCCATGGCCGTAAACGGCAGCAAAGGGTCGGCCATGGTTTCTTCCGGATCGGTATTAGCCGGCAAAATCACCAGCCGGATCTCGAGCTTGTACTTCTTGGCGAATTCATAATCGCGCTCGTCGTGCGCTGGCACGCTCATGATGGCGCCCGTGCCGTAATCCATCAAAATGTAGTTCGCGACCCACACCGGCACCGCTTCGCCGTTATAAGGATTCTTGGCGTAGCGCCCGGTAAACACGCCATGTTTCTCGATGTTGCCAATATCGCCCGCTTCTTTCGCGCGGCGCTGCTCAGCGATCAATTCGTCCACCTGGACGCGCAAATCGGGGTCGCGGGCAATCATGTCGGCGACCATCGGATGCTCCGGCGCCAACTGCACCGAGGTCGCGCCATAGATCGTATCCACGCGCGTGGTGAACACCGTGACTCGTCGATCCCGCCGGCCCCACAGTTCCGCCCAGATCGAAATCCACCAGCGTGCCTTCGCTGCGGCCAATCCAGTTCTGCTGCATGGTGCGGACTTTCTCCGGCCATCCCTGCAGTTTCTCCAGATCGCGCAGCAACTCGTCCGCGTACTTCGTGATCCGCAAAAACCACTGTTCCAGTTCGCGCTGCTCAACCGGAGTGTCCTCATGCCGCCAGCACTTCCCGCCCACCACCTGCTCGTTAGCCAGTACGGTGCAGCACAGCGGGACACCAATTCACCTTGCTCTTCTTGCGATAAGCGAGTCCCGACTCGTAGAGCTTCAGAAAGAACCACTGATTCCAGCGGTAGTATTCCGGCAGGCAAGTCGTGACCTCGCGCGACCAGTCGTAGGCAAACCCCAGCCGCTTCATCTGCACCTTCATGGCCGCGATGTTTGCCAGCGTCCACTCCTTCGGCGGAGTGTTGTTCTTGATGGCCGCATTTTCCGCCGGCAGCCCAAACGAATCCCAACCCATGGGATGCAGCACGTTGTACCCGTTCATCCACATGTAGCGAGCCAAAGCATCGCCAATCGAATAATTGCGCACGTGCCCCATGTGGAGCGCGCCCGAAGGGTAGGGAAGCATCTCCAAAACGTAATACTTCGGCTTGGTATGGTTGGGCTTCGGCCGCATAAAGCGAAGCATCGTTCAGCCAGCGCGCCGTCCATTTTTGCTCAATGCGCTGCGCATCGTAACGCTCTTCGTTATGGTCGGGTTATCGGCGCGCGTGGGGATAGATTTCTCTTCCTGGTGGCATAAATAATGATGGTGCAGTGAAATTAATCCATTATTCTACAACGGCAGAAGAACGTGTGGCGCGGGCGCCCCCGCCCGCGTAGTGGCTGAATTTGTTCAGCCACATCCCCTCGTTGTGGATTATTCTCGGTACTGATGCGGTTTCATAACTGACCCACTACCCATCTTCGATTTACGTTGTTGGGAATGCGAGGATGCAATACAATTAAGTGTCTGTCAGAAAGCGTGGTATGCCCTGGGCACTGACAAAGGAGAAATAACGATGCGCAAGTTTGTTTTATCATTGTCCTTCATAAGTCTTGTTTTCATGTGCGCGATGCTAACCAACTGTGGCAGCAGTTCCAGTTCCAGCAGTGTAGGGACCGGCGGAGGCCCTTACAATGTCGTCGGGAACTGGCAGACCAACGTCACCGCTGGTGGCGGATCCGTTCCTTTTGTTGGAGTGATCAATTCTCAGGGGCTGGCTTTGCTGTTTGGCGATGTAGTACCAGACATGGAGGATATTGACTATGTCGGGGATACGTGGGAACTGCCCACCATCACCGGCGCCAGTTCTTTTTCTGGAACGACTTCCATGTATGCTGCACTGGGCACCCAGTTACCAGGGGGTGGCACGGTCGACACCGTCTCCATGCAGGGTACGGTAAACTCCGCCACTTCAATCTCAGGCAAGAATTCAGACGGCAGCTTCACCCTCAGTGCTTATTCTCCTTTGAGTGGTTCGGCCACGGCGTTTTCAGGCAAGACAAGCGGGTGGTTTGATGAGAATGGGTTTAACCTGGCCTTTACACCAACCGGAAGCGGCCAGAGCATGAGCTTCACGGGTTCGAACACCTTTGGCTGCGATATTTCCGGGTCATTCACCCAGGAAGCAACCAACAATGTTTTCGATGTCTCGATGACCATTACTGGCACGGTGGATTGCCCGATCACGGGCTCCATGACCGGTCTTGGCTTTGAGAGCAACTCCGATTACTTCGATATAAATGAGTTCCAACCGGGCACCTATCTCTATGCGGACATGCTGGGGTCTACCCCATTCGTCTTTGAAATATATCAGCCGCAATAATAGCTCGGTCCTTGTCGTGTGCCCTGCGAGCCTCCGTGGTCGCAGGGCACTCTTTGTCTGCCCCACGTTCCGGTGCTTGCCAGCCCGCTCGAATTGCCCTCTACACGCCGCAACGATACACTCTTAATTGCCGAGGTCTTCCCATGCTCGTTGTCATGAAAGCGCAGGCCACCGAAGACGAGGTCCGCGCGGTTTGCCAGAAAATCGAAGCGCTCGGATACCGCGCCCACTCCATGCCCGGCGCGCAGCGCACCGCCGTCGGCATCACCGGCAACCAGGGCGAGGTCGAATCCGGATCGCTCGAAGAAATGCCCGGCGTGCAGGAGGTCATCCGCGTGACAAAGCCGTACAAACTGGTCAGCCGCGACACCAAGCCCGATAACACGGTCCTGAAGTTTCCCGGCTCAAGCGCCACCATCGGAGGCCCCGGCCTGGCCATCATCGCCGGCCCTTGCGGCATTGAGTCGCGTGAACAGGCATTCATCATCGCCGAGCGCGTCGCCCGCGCCGGGGCGCAGTTCTTCCGCGGAGGGGCCTACAAGCCCCGCACCTCGCCTTATTCTTTTCAGGGACTGGGCGAGGAAGGGCTGAAGATCCTGGCGGAAGTCCGCGAGCGTTTCGGCCTGCTCATCGTCACCGAAGCGGTGGATTACGAGTCGCTCGTATTGGTCGAGCAGTACGCCGACGTCATTCAGATCGGCGCCCGCAACATGCAGAATTTCTCGCTGCTCAAGCGCGCCGGACGCGCCCGCAAGCCCGTCCTGCTGAAGCGCGGCATCTCGGCGACGCTGGAAGAGTTTCTCATGGCCGCCGAGTAAGCAAGACGCAACTGAACCAAGTGCGGGCCA
>CAVPYG010000074.1:0-32247 GCA_963709835.1 uncultured Acidobacteriaceae bacterium | reverse complement strand
GGCAGGTTGATGAAAAATTCATGAGCGCGTTCGTGCGCGCGGTGAAACCGAGGCGGTGATTATGGAAACTCACTACAACGTTTTGTTTTTGTGCACGGGAAACTCGGCGCGATCCATCATGGCCGAAGCAATCCTCAACCACAAGGGAAAGCCCACTTTCACGGCTTACAGCGCGGGAAGCCATCCTTCAGGAGCGGTGCGGCCCGAAGCGCTGAAACAGATTGAGATGGCGCGCATGTCCACGGCTGGCCTGCGCAGTAAAAGCTGGGATGAATTCGGGAGACCGGACGCACCCAAGATGGATTTCGTCTTCACGGTTTGCGACAACGCCGCCAAAGAAACTTGCCCGCTGTGGCCGGGACAACCGATGACGGCGCACTGGGGAGTTCCCGATCCTGCCGCCGTGCATGGGGACCCCACGGAAATCGACCGCGCGTTTCGAGATGCATTCTTTATCCTCGACCGGCGCATCAGTCTTTTTCTCTCGCTGCCTCTGGCGGCCCTCGATCGGCTTGCGCTGAAGAAAGAAGTGGATCGGATTGGGCGGCAAGCATGAGCATGACGATCGCAACGATGAAACCATCCCGTCGCCTCAGCTTTCTCGACCGTTATCTCACCGCGTGGATCTTCGCCGCGATGGTCATCGGGGTCGCCCTTGGTTGGCGGTTGCCGGAAGTCGTGCCGTTCCTGAATCGCTTCAGCATCGGCACAACTTCGGTTCCGATTGCGGTGGGACTGATCGTGATGATGTACCCGCCCTTCACCAAGGTGAGGTACGAGAAACTGCACGAGGTTTTCCGCAACAAGCGGGTGCTCGGTCTATCCCTCGTTCAGAACTGGGTGGTCGGGCCGATCTTGATGTTCGGTTTGGCCGTCGTGTTTTTGCGTGGCTATCCCGAGTACATGGCCGGACTCATCATGATCGGCCTGGCTCGCTGCATCGCAATGGTCATCGTTTGGAACGAACTGGCGAGCGGCGACACCGAATATGCCGCCGGACTGGTGGCGTTCAATTCGCTGTTCCAAGTGTTTTTTTACTCGCCGTATGCCTGGCTTTTCATCACCGTTCTACCCGCAAAACTCGGGCTCCAGGGCGCGATTGTCCACGTCTCGATCGCGGAAATCGCAAAGAGCGTATTGATTTATCTCGGCATTCCTTTTCTGGCCGGGTTCGTAACCCGCACGGTGCTGCTCCGGATTCGAGGGCGCGAGTGGTATGAGAGCAAGTTCGTTCCCCGCGTAAGCCCGCTCACCCTGATCGCTTTGCTGTTCACGATCGTGGTGATGTTCTCGCTCAAGGGCGGTTATATCGTACGACTCCCGCTCGATGTGATGCGGATCGCCGTGCCGCTGTTGATCTACTTCGTGGCGATGTTTCTGGTGTCGTTTTACATGGGGAAGAAACTCGGCGCCGACTATTCCAAGACGGCCACGCTCTCTTTCACCGCGGCCTCGAACAATTTTGAATTGGCGATTGCGGTCGCGGTTTCTGTTTTTGGAATTAACTCGGGGGCTGCGTTTGCCGCCGTCATCGGCCCCCTGGTCGAAGTGCCCGTGATGATCGCATTGGTCAACGTCGCGCTTTACTTTCAGCGGCGCTATTTTCCCGATGATGGTCGTTTGACAAACTTCTCTGCCTCCGCGTAACTTCGGATTTCTGGGGTGCACTCGTGGAGGCTCGATGAAATCTCGTTTAATTTCCATACAGACCATCGTTGTGTTTGTCGTGCTGTGCTCGCTCGCTTTCAGCCAGGACTTGGCGTCGTTCGAGAAGCGCACGACCGTCAAGAAACTTGCCAATGGGCTGACCATCGTGATCTGCGAGCGGCCGGAGGCTCCGGTCTTTTCGTTCTTCACCCATGTGGATGCGGGCTCGGTGCAGGACCCGATGGGAAAGACCGGGCTGGCGCACATGTTCGAGCACATGGCGTTCAAGGGAACCGACACGATTGGGACGCGCGACTATGCCGGAGAAAAAGCCGCGCTGGGAAAAGTCGAAGAGGCTTATGCCGCCTACATTGCCGAGCGCGACCTGCCGGTGGGCCGCGACGAAGCCAAGCTCAAGCAACTGGAGCAGGCGTGGAAGGACGCGATTGCCGCGGCCGATAAATTCTCCGCGAGCTACACCAACGAGTTCGGCAAGATCGTCGAAGGCGAAGGCGGCGAGGGGATGAACGCCTTCACTACTTTCGACGAAACCGGATATTACTATTCGTTCCCCATCAACCGGCTGGAGTTGTGGGCGTATCTGGAGTCGGAGCGCTTTTTGCATCCCGTGCTGCGGCAGTTTTACAAAGAACGCAACGTGGTGATCGAAGAGCGGCGCATGAGGACGGACAGCAATCCCATCGGGCGGTTGGTGGAGCAATTCACGGAAGAGGCATTCGCGGCGCATCCCTATCACCGGCCGACGATTGGATGGATCTCGGACTTGAATTCTTTCTCGGCGACCGACGCGCAGAATTTTTTCGATAAGTATTATGTGCCTGCGAACATGGTGGTCGCCGTGGTGGGAGACGTAAAGGCTGCGGAAGCGATGCCGATTGTGGAGAAATATTTTTCGCGCATTCCGGCGCGTCCCAAGCCCGACACGGCGACGACGACCGAGCCGCCGCAGAATTCCGAGCGGACGGTGGTGCTGCGCGAGCAGTCGCAGCCCTTCTACATCGAAGGCTACCACCGCCCCGATTACCGCAGCCCCGACGACCAGGTGTATAACGCGATCACCGACCTGATGTCGAATGGACGCACGTCGCGGCTCTACCGGGCGCTGGTGCGCGACAAGCAGATCGCTTCGGACTCGGAGGGCTTTTCCGGGTATCCGGGAAATAAATATCCGCAGCTGTTCGCCTTTTACGCGTTTCCGATTCCGGGGCACAAGCCGCAGGAAGTGGGCGATGCGATCCATGCGGAGATTGAACGGCTGAAGAAAGAAGATGTTTCGGATGAAGAATTGAAGATGATCAAGACGCGGGCCAAGGCCAGCCTGATCCGGTCGCTGGGATCAAATGATGGACTGGCGCTCGCGCTCGGCCAGTATCAGTCGCGCTACGACGACTGGCGGGAGCTGTTCCGCTCGGTCGAAAAGATCGAAAAAGTGACCAAGGCCGACATACGGCGGGTCGCGAACCAGACGTTTGTGCCGGAGAACCGGACCGTGGGGATCATCGAGTTTGTGCCTACGCCGGCTGGACCGCCAGGCGAAAACGCAAGCCCGGTTGCTTCCCCGCAAGGAGGTGGACAGTGAAGCGCCCATTCTTTTCTTTGTTCGCACTCATAGTATTCGTCGGCTGCTTCAGCGCCAGTTTGCAACTGTGGGCGCAAGCGCAGCAGAGCTCGCAGCAGCCGTGGCAGCAGATATCGATCCCGAAATTGCCGGCGTTTCATCCGGCACAGCCCAAGCGCATCGAGTTGGCGAACGGCATGGTGATTTTTCTCCAGGAAGACCACGAGTTGCCGCTGATTGACGGCACGGCGCGGATTCGCGGCGGCGAGCGTTCGGTGCCCGCGGAGAAGACGGGGCTGACCGAGGTTTACGGCGAAGTGTGGCGCACCGGCGGCACCAAGTCCCAGACCGGCGATCAACTGGACGACTACCTGGAGCAGCGCGCCGCCAAGGTCGAAACCGAGGGAGACATCGATTCGACGACCGTGGGCTGGTCGTGCCTGAAAGAAGATTTCGACGATGTGTTTCGGGTGTTCGAGGACTTGCTGAGGAACCCGGAGTTCCGCGCGGAAAAGATTGCCATCGCGCAGAAAGGGATGTACGACGGAATCTCGCGGCGCAACGACGAGCCCGGGCCGATTGCGGACCGGGAAGCGGCGAAACTGGTGTACGGCGCGAACAGTCCTTATGCGCGGGTCCCCGAGTACCGGACGGTGGCGGCGATTACGCGGCAGGACCTGGTCGAATGGCACGGCAGGTACGTTCATCCCAACAACATTATTCTGGGCGTGGTCGGCGACTTCGACTCGGCGAAGATGGAAGCGAAGTTGCGCGAGGCTTTTGCGTCGTGGCCCAAGGGTGAGGCGGCAAAAGAGGCGGAGATCAAGCCGGAGCCTGCGAAGCCCGGCTTTTACCTGGTGGATAAAACCGACGTGAACCAAAGCAATATTCGAATGGTTGCCGTGGGCATCACGCGCAAGAATCCCGATTACTTCGCGGTCTCGGTGTTCAATGAGGCTTTTGGGGGAGGATTTTCATCGCGCTTGTTTAGCAACGTTCGCAGCAACAAGGGACTCGCCTACGGTGTGGGCGGAGGAGTGGGCGCCGGCTGGGACCATGCGGGCGAACTGCGACTGGTGATCGGCACGAAGAGCAAGACCACGATCGAATCGCTTCAGGCGCTGGATGAGGAAATTGCCGGGCTGGCCAAGCGTCCCATCGACGATGAGGAAATCAAGCGCGCCAAGGACGCTCTGCTGAATTCTTTTGTCTTCCGCTTCGATTCGCCGGACAAGGTTTTGCAGGAAAAAATGGCTTATGAGTTTTATGGCTATCCGGCGGATTTTCTGGAGAAGTTTCAGAAAGGGATCGAAGCAGTGACCAAGGAAGACGTGGCGCGGGTGGCGGCGAAATACATTCACCGAGAGCAGATGGCCGTGCTCGTGGTGGGCAAGGCGAGCGAATTCGACAAGCCGCTGTCGTCGCTGGGAACGGTGAACAAAGTGGATATTGCGATTCCAGCGCCGCCCCCGGGACTGCTCCCGGAACAGGGAGAACATCCGTAAGCGGCGCGGGCCTATAATATTGACTCTGCCATGGCCCCTCCCGAGCACACGGTTTCGCCGCGATCACGATTCCAGGACGACGTCCGGCAGTTCTGGCATCGTTTGAGCGAGGGGCTGGCTCTGGACCAGCTCTGGTCGCAGTTTGAAAAAGACGCGCGCTCGAGCTACCGGCTGTACTCAGCGGGACTCGACGATCTGAAGGCCGAGCCGTCCCAGGGACGGCGCGCCTGGCTATTTGCGAAGGCGCTGTTCTGGGCGGTCCTGGAAAAACTGACTCCGGCGCGCCGCGTGCTGGTGCTGCTGGCGCTGATTCTGCTGTTCTTTCCTTCCAGTGGGTTTACTTACACCAACGCCGACCATCAGGTTGAAGTCCACGAACTGAACTTCCACGTGTTGGGCGGGCTGCTGATGTTCGTTGTCCTGCTGCTCGAGTTGGCAGACCGTGTGGTGATGAAACGCGACTTGGAGATTGCCAAGGAAATTCAGGCCTGGTTGTTGCCGGGGGCGCCGTTGCAGATTCCGGGGTATCAGATCGCTTATGCAACGCGCCCGGCCAACACGGTGGCGGGGGATTACTACGATGTGATCCTGCGGCCGGGGCGCACGTTGGCGGAAGACCGCATTCTGTTTGTGGTGGCGGATGTGGCGGGAAAAAGCATTCCGGCGGCCATGCTCATGGCTACTTTCCAGGCCAGCCTGCGGACGTTGTCAACGACCGGGGTGGCGCTGGCCGAATTGGTCGCTGGCGTGAATCGCTATGCCTGTTCCAACACCCAGGGCGGAGTTCGCTTCACGACTGCTTTCTTCGCCGAACTCGATCCGGCGACGGGAGACTTGGTGTATGTCAACGCGGGGCACAATGTTCCGATCCTGAGGAAGTCCTCGGGCACGGTCGAGCGGCTGGAGGCGGGCGGCATCCCGGTCGGAATTCTTCCGGAGCCTCCTTATCAGCTGGGAACGACGCGCATCGAGCGCGGAGACTGGCTGGTGATTTTTACGGATGGGGTGGTCGAAGCGGTCAATGGAATGGACGCGGAATACGGCGAAGCGGAATTGATGAGGGTGGTGGATCGCGGGTCGGGGGCAGATCCAGCCGAACTGTTGCGCACCCTGCTGGCGGAATTGGACCGGTACGTGGGCAATACTCCGCAGCACGATGACATGACTTGCCTGCTGCTGAAGAGGAGCTGAGATCTCTTTTTCTTCTCGCCGAGAAAGGTCAAGGGCTTTACCACAGGGGGCACAGGGGTACACGGGGAAAATCTAGAGTTTGGTGTAGAAGCGGCCGTTTACTGCGGCGTCAGGCCGACAAACGCCAGCAACTGTTCAGCTCCGGCTTGGGCCTGGGTTAAGTCCGGAGAGGTTTTCTGGGCTTGGGCCCAAGCGGCATCGGCCTCGGCGGTACGACCGGCCCGGCGCAGAGCTTGCACCAGGAGAAGCACATTCACATCGCTGGGATCGACTTTCGCGCCATGGTCTAACTGGGTGGCCGCCAAGTCGGACTGGCCCTGGCGCATCGCCAGAAGGCCCGTTCCCACCAGCGCCTCGCTGTCTTCCGGATTCAGGCGCAGGGCATTCCCGTAGCCCTCGGCAGCCTGATCGTATTGGCGCAACTGCAAGTGACCTTGACCGATCTCGCTCCACGCGGCCGCTTGGATCTTTTGATCGGCGGACTCGCGCAGCACCGATTCGCAGACGTTCGATCGCGTCCTGGGGATGCCCGACGCGCAATTCGTAGAAGGCCAGCAGCAGAATCTGGCTGGGCGGATATTTGTGGAGTGCGGTGGCCGCCTGAAATTCAACGATCGCCTCATCGTGGCGGCCCTGCTGGGCCAAAGCGAGCGAGAGATTGTCGTGCGCGGTGTAATTTCCGTCGGTGACGGTCAACGTATAACGCCAAAGCGTTTCAGGGTCGCGCCAGCGGCCGACTTGGCGATAGGTAAGGCAACCCAGAATGAAGACGACGAGCAGGGCGGCGGCAGCGCGCCATGCGGCGGGGATGCGATATTGGGAGGCGGCCGCGTCGAGTGTCCACACGACGGCCACATACAAACCGATGAACGGGATGTAGGCGTAGCGGTCGGCCATGGCCTGCTCGCCGACGGTTATGATCCCGATCATGGGGACCAGAGTTCCGAGAAACCAGAACCAGCCTACCGGCAAATATCTGCGGTCGCGCCACCGCAATACCGCCGCCGTCACAAGAAGCAACAGCGCCGCCGCTCCCAGCACCTGCCAGACGGGCAGCGGACCTTGGGAACGCGGATACATGGGAGCGAGCCCGGCTGGCCAAAACGCTTTCCCCAGGTAGCGGACGTACGAAACCAGGGCATTCTCCAAGCGTGCCGGCACCGCGACCTCCGCCACTGTGCGGATGGCAAATCCATTGCGCTGGGCAATCACGGTCACGACGGAATCGGCCGCGGCAAGAACGAAGAGGGGAATTTCTCCCAGACTAGAAAGCGAAACGAGCGTGGCGTGGAAACTGCCGGTGGATCGCCGGGAGCGGATCCCGCGTTCATTTGACCGCTATAGCGCTGAAGCGGCCAATAGTCCCATAGCAGCAGCACAAACGGCAGGGTGACGATCTGCGGCTTGGCCATTAGTCCAAGAGCAAAAAAGATGTTGACCCAGACATAGAGGTAGCGTCCGCCGCCGCGCGCATAGCGGTCGTACGCATGCAGGGCAAGCAGGAACAACAGCGCGCTGAGCACGTTCTTGCGCTCCGCGGCCCAGGCAACCGACTCCACATTGACTGGATGCAGCGCAAACAACGCGCCCACTAGCAGACTGGGCCAGATCCGTCCGGTGGCCCGCCGTAACAGAAGAAACAGCAGCACAGCGCTGAGCGCGTGGAGCAGAAGATTGATGTAGTGATGGCCAGCGGGATTGGCGCGAAAGACTTCGTAGTCCAGGGCGTGAGATAGCCAGGTCAAAGGATGCCAGTTCCCTTGATAGAAGGTCGTGAACGACCACTTCACCGCGTCCCAAGTCAGGCCTTCCTGAATATGGGCATTCTTGACAATGTAGGGCGGGTCGTCAAAGTCGATGAACCGGTTCTGGATGATGGGATTGTAGAAAACGAGGGTGGCGGCCACCAGCACCAGACTGAAGATGACAACGTTCTTTTCGCGGTCCGTGGACATGTCGATAGCTGGAGGCGGCCCAGTGGGCCAAACCTTCGCTGCCCTCTCAGAATAGCGCACGTCTCCCTGGCCAGGAAGGTGCTAGCGCGCTCCGTGTTGACTGGGACGATGCGGGATTGAGTTTCCGCGCAATCCGGGCGTTTGGTTGCCGCTTCCCATTTCTCATTCCAACGAAACATTGGAATACTGAATGGTGTTTAATGGAGAGGAGCGGTTTTTTAAACGGAGATTTCAACCGGAGGATAGATCATGAATCGTCATAAGGCCTGGCTATGGCCGCTGTGCGCAGTCGCAATTCTCGGCTTATTTCTTGTCCCCGCCCGCAGTTGGGCCCAGGACGATAGCGGGACGCAGGCGAACGATCCGCCGGCGCGCGTTGCCCGCATTAACTACGCCCAAGGGTCGGTTTCTTTTCAGCCCGGCGGCGAAGGCGACTGGGTGGATGCCGTGCCCAATCGTCCGCTGACTACCGGCGACAATTTGTGGGCCGATCAAAACTCTCGCGCGGAATTGCACGCGGGCTCGACCTCGATCCGCATCAGCAGCGAAACCAGCCTGACGTTCCTCCAGCTCGACGACCAAGTTCTGCAATTGCGGCTGGCGCAAGGCTCGGTGCTGGTGCGCGTGCGGCACCTCGACGACGACGACACGGTCGAGATCGACACTCCCAACCTCGCTTTCGTCGCGCAGAGCATCGGCGAATATCGCGTGGATGCCGACCCCGACGGCAAGACCACCATCGTGGAGGTATACGGAGGCCGGGGCGAGGCCATCGGCGGCGGCAACAACTACACCATCCTGGCCAATCAGCGGGCCAGTTTTTCCGGCGACCAGGACGAGCAGCTCACTTACGATATTGATACGCTTTCTGCGGCCGACGACTTCACTAACTGGGCCTTCGATCGCGACCGGCGCGAAGACCGGTCGCAATCGGCCAATTACGTATCGCCGGAGATGACCGGCTACGAAGATCTGGACGACAACGGTAGCTGGTCGTATGACGGAAACTACGGGCCGGTGTGGGTACCGGCCAATATTCCGATGGGCTGGGCGCCGTATCGCTTTGGCCATTGGGTTTGGATCGCTCCCTGGGGATGGACCTGGGTGGATGACGCGCCGTGGGGGTTCGCTCCCTTTCACTACGGCCGCTGGGCTGTGGTTCGCGGACGGTGGGGATGGATTCCTGGGCCGGTCAGGGTGCGGCCGGTCTTCGCTCCCGCGCTGGTCGCGTTTGTTGGCGGAGGAGGATTTCATTTCTCCGGAGCGGCCGGCGGAGGCGTCGGAGTGGCGTGGTTCCCACTCGGGCCGGGTGAAGTATTTGTCCCCGCGTATCACGTAAGCCGTGTTTATGTGAACCGGGTCAATGTTACGAACACGGTTGTGAATGTCACTAAGGTGACGAATGATTACAACACTTACACTTCGAAGAACACGGCCGTAAACCGCATTACCTATGTCAACCAGGCAAGTGTGACGGCGGTATCGCGCGAGACTTTCGTGAACGCGCGTCCGGTGGCCCGCAACGTGGTGGTGGTGCAGCCGCGCGAAGTCGCGGAAGCGCCGATCAGCCAGCTGAGCGGAGCTGAGCCGATGCGCGGCAGTGTGATGGGAGCGGGCAAGCCGACTACCTATGCGCCTCCACGGGCAGTCATCAACCGGCAAGTCGTGGCGCTGCATGCGCCAGCACAGCCGCCCATGCCTTTCGCGCAACGGCAGGACAAGCTTCTCGTGCGTACGGCAACCCCGGCGGCCAATCGGGAGACGCGCCCGGTCAGCCAGCCCGCCACCGGATCAGAAGAGGCAAAGTGGCCAGAGCCGGACTTCAAAACAAAAACACCTGCTCCGGCGGCGCCTCAGACGGAGAACCAGGCGCCGCGCCCCGCTGCGCAACCGCAGCCTGCAATCGCGCAGCCGGCGAGGGCGCCCGAATCCAGCAACCGGGAGGAAGAGAATCCGGAACCATCGGTATGGTCGCATCCGCAAGCTCGGCCCGCGCCTCCGGTGCAACCGAAGAGCGAGGCTCAGGCGCGCGACGAAGAGACGAAGCATCGCAACTGGGAGGCAAAGCCGCAGCCGGCAAGGGCGCAGCCGGAAAGGGCGGCTCCGCCTTCTGCACCCACCAAGAAATAAGGGGCCCGGCAACGATCGGGAAGGCTTTTGCGGACGGGCGGAATTGGTTGTGACTCGGAAAAGAGCCGCAGCTTCGATTCCGCCCGCTTCTTTTTGTGCGGGAGCAACTCGCGCCCGCGATCGTCATGAGAGGTGTTGCTATCCGGCTGGCGTGAAGAACTGCTAGGCGGCGGCGAAACGCGGCGGGCATTCGTTTGCGCGCAAGACGCAGATGGCTTCTTCCAGGGAAGAAATCTCAAATAGCGAAGTGAGGTGCGTCGCTTCCAGCAATCGGCGGAAGAAAACGGGCGGGTTCACCAGTTTCAACCTCGCGGACCTCTCCATGGCCCAACGACGCGCCAGCAGCAAAACGCCCAATCCACCCGCATCCAGTTGCTCGACTTCGGAAACATCGAGCACGAGCACGCGCACGGGGCCGAGTTGCTCGATCCAGCGCCAGAGCCCGTCGAGCGCCGTTCCGCGCACCATGCGTCCCGAGCATCGCACGACTGCGACATCCTCGGAGCAGTCGAATTGGAATTTGAGTTCCATATATCCATTCATACGAACCAGCCTGGGAAAAAGTTCCATGATCGGTTGTTATTGCATTGGACGGGGAACGAGGAAAAAAGTTATCAGCGTTAGACTTTGGCGGAGGCGCGCCGTTCGGCAGGAACGTATTTCACGGCGGCGGTGCGATCCAGTTTGTCCCAGGCGAAGGGGCGGCCCTGGATGGCGCGCTTCAGAGTGCGGAACAGGACGATGGAAAAGACCTGGCGATAGGCAAAGCGCTGCAACCAGACCTGGGTGAGGAGCCAGGCGTCTTCGCGGGCTTCGGGCTGGCGGCGCTCGAGGACGAAGGCGAGCGCCGAGGCGAGAAAATCGATGAACAGGAACACGCCGAAAAAAATCAGCAGCCGCTGAAAGCTGGCCGGATCGGTGGTGTCAGGATGAAAATGTTTCTGGACGAAGTACCAGATCATGCCGACGGCAAACATCAGGTCAATAAAGGGCGAGACCAACGGAAGCAGAATCTGGAAAATGAGGATGTTGGGAAGGGCGACAAAACCCAGAGCGCCTTTGCGGGCGACAACGGCGCGATGTTTGAAGACGGCCTGGAGAATTCCAAACGACCAGCGGAACCTCTGCCGCATCAGCGCACCGGCGCTGGTGGGAGCCTCGGTGAAGGCGAGGGCCAGGTCTTCGTATTCCACGCGATAGCCGTTGCGCAAGAGCGCCATGGTGAGATCGGCGTCTTCGGCGACCGTATCCAAATGGTAGCCACCTGCGTCGCGGACCGCCCGGGTGCGCCACGCTCCGATCGCGCCCGGCACCACGCTCACGGCGCCCATGGTGTTGAACGCGCGCCGCTCGAAATTCTGGCTGGTGATATATTCGAGCGCCTGCCATCGCGTCCAGAGATTCACGCGGTTGCCGACTTTGGCGTTGCCCGCGACGGCCGCAACTTTCGGATTGAGGAAATGCGGCACCATCCGCGAGATAGCATCGGGAGCGATGATGGTATCGGCGTCGATGCCGACGAAAAACTCGGCAGCGCCGATGTGTTCGAGTCCAAAATTAAGCGCCCCGGCTTTGCCGCCGTTCGGCTTGGTGAGAATCAATACCCTGCCGGCCGCTTCTTCGGCGGCAAAAGCGCGGCGCGAGATTTCCAGGGTACGGTCGTTGGAGCCGTCATCAATGACGATCACGCGCAAATTGGGATAGTCGGAATCGAGCGCGCCCTGGATGGTGCGCTCAATGACCTTCTCTTCGTTATAGGCGGGAATCAGGACCACGACGCGAGGCCGGTAGGCGGCAATCTGGCCGGGCGTTCCATAGACATGGGAGCGCAGACGGTCATAGATGGCGAGCACGCCAATCGAAACCAGGCGCCCGGTCATCAGAATGTCGCCCAGGAAGAAAATTGCCGTGATGGCCGCGATGGTTGAACTGAACATCCAGAAGCCGATCCAATTCAGGCGAGCGGACCAAAACTCATTGTTGGGGACCGGCGGCATCACGTCCGCTGTCGACGTCTTTCCCATCAACTTGTACACGGGGACGAATTCAAATCCGCGGGCCCGGGCGCCGTCAATAATCAGCGGCAGCGCTTCCACGGTCCTTTCCCGGTTGCCGCCGCCATCGTGCATGAGAACGATGTTGCCGCATTGCTGCTGATCGTTCGGGCGGCAAGGCGGCAGGTGGTCGAGCACGAGAGCGGCGATTTGCTTCGGGGTGAAGGCGGGTTCGTCGCTCCAGTCTTTGGTATCGAGTTTGTTGCCGATGGTGATGTAGCCCAGGCTTTGGGTGAGTTCGAGGGGCCGCACCTCGTCTTCGGTATCGGGCTCGGCATCGACCGAGTACGGCGGCCGGAAGAGCATGGTGCGAATGCCCAGGCGGCTGGCGAACAAGCGCTCGGTCAGGTTCAACTCCACCTTCATGTATCCGGTGCCAATCGAGCTGATATCGGGATGGGTGAAAGTGTGGTTGCCGATCTCATGGCCTTCGCGGTAAATACGCTGCGTCAAACTGCCGAACTTCTCCGCCTCGAGCCCAATCAGAAAGAACGCTGCCGGCACATGCTCGCGTTTTAGAATATCCAGAATTTTCGGCGTCCACTGCGGATCGGGGCCGTCGTCGAAAGTCATGGCGAGCTGGTTCTTGCTGGCGCCATAGCGCGCCACGCGATAAGGCTCGGGAAGGCTGTTGAAGGTTTCCCCATCGATCAGCCCAGTCTGCTTGTCGATGGTCAACTCGCGTACGCCGTCGGCGGGCCGCGCCTCGATGTGCAGGATTTCTCCGTCGCCTTCCATATCCACATCCTGCCCCGGAGGCACGTCTTTCAACCGGTCGGACGCGTTGGCTTCTCCGGGCATGTCCCAGACCCGCCACAGGGAGCGGTCTTCCGATCCGAGTCTCCATAACGCGAAGGTCTGGATGCCGAGCGTCTGCGCGGCGCGCATCTCGTTCAGCGCGGTCACGGCATCGAGAAACCAGACATCGTGGCGGAAATGACCGTCGTCCTCATAGCTAAAGTGGGGGTTGAGCGCGTCGCCGTCGAAATCAATGTCTTCTTCGGAATCGCGCGACCCGACCCACGCATCCTGAACGGAAACCGTCTTGTCGGCCTCTCCCGGCGGCAACTTGCCTTTCTTTGACTTCGGCCGCTCGACCCAGTCGTAGCCGTAGTTGGCGATGGCGCAGATGATTTTTTCTTTCGGAATCGCCTCGAGCGCCGCCTCAAGATTCGACGTAAACCATTCCTGCGAAGCGACGGGGCCAGGGTTCGCGCCCGGGTAGTGCTCGTCGTAGTTCATGATGACGACGCCATCGACAGCGGACGCAATGGCCTTGTAATCGTAATCCGCGTTTCGCACCGGCAAGCTGACGTACAGCTTCATGCCCTTGGCGTGCAGATCGGACGAGAGCTCGTTCAGCAGGGCGACGTATCCGGGTTGCGCTTTCCTGGGGAAGGATTCGAAGTCGATCATCAACCCGCGATAATGGCCGGAGGCAAGAAAAAGCCCGGTCTCGCGTCGAAACCGGGCGCGAGCTTTCGGATCGTTGAGGAAAGCGCCAATCCCGGGAATAAAGTCGGCGCCGTCGAAGTTCTGCACCATCGGAAACACTTCCATCTCGGTGTCTTCCGACTTCAGAAACGACATCACCTTGTGGTCCACGGCGCGGACCGTTTGCCCTTGTACCACATCGAACATCGTATTCGTGTCCGGATCTGAGGATTGCAGGTGGCCGTCCGCGGTGAGCACTTGCAGCCAGGTCGGAAAGAGCATGTCGATCTGGCGCGCATACTCGCGCAAGGAGGAGTAGCTGGCCGGGTCCCAGGAAACGTAGAATGCGGCCCGCAGCCCTTGCTCGGAATTGAGCGTGACTTGGGAAGGAGCTTTGCGGGGCCGGTGGCGATATCCGGCCCGGGCCAGAGTGGCCAGACGCCGTTTCTCGCGCGCCTTCTTTTCCTCTTCTTGTTTCAGGCGGTGGTAAGGCTTTTTTTCCGCCAGCCAGGAAAGATCGGGCAGAGGCTCGCTGCGCAGTGCGCTGAAAATGAAAAAAATCACCAGCAACGACACGGCCAGGGCAGCCGCGTCGACCAAGCGCCGAATCCGCTTCCAGCGGGCTTGCAAGGGATCGTAGAAAACCTGTTTCGCCATCTCTTTGTAGTTCCTACATCCTAAGGTGCGAGACGCTGCGGGTCAATTGCAACCCACCACGGAGGCACGGAGCCAGGGAGAAAATATAATT
Organism: uncultured Acidobacteriaceae bacterium; assembly: GCA_963709835.1. Taxonomy (GTDB): domain Bacteria; phylum Acidobacteriota; class Terriglobia; order Terriglobales; family Acidobacteriaceae; genus Acidiflorens. The sequence goes on along the minus strand of CAVPYG010000074.1, from coordinate 18,004 downwards.
CGGCAATCTAAAACCAATCCGCACCCCTGATTCGGATTTGTCGATCGTCAAATTGCACGACTGCGCAATTGCAGATATTCTCCGTGCCTCTGTGTCTCGGTGGTGGATTCCATTGGCAATGCCAATGAGCGGACGCGGCAAGCCGCCCAATTTGCGATATATTTCCAACGTGCTCAGCTTGATCCGCGAACATCGCAGCTATTTTCTGGGGACGCTGCTGGCCGGCCTCGCCTTGCGGCTGGTGTTCTTCGTTCATTTCCCCATGGTCACCGACGACTCGCGCATTTACTCCGACCTGGCCAGCAACTGGCTGCATCATGGCATCTACGGCAGAACTCAGAGCGGCCATCCGGAGAAGCCCGTCCTCCCGGCCGACACGCGCCTGCCCGGTTATCCCGCGTTTCTGGCTGCGATCTTCCTGCTATTTGGGGCCGGCAACGTCAAGGCCGTCCTGCTGGCCCAGATCCTGTTCGACCTGGCCACCTGCCTGATCGTTGCCGACCTGGCCCGCCGGACAATTACCAGGCGCGCGGCGAGAATCGCTTTTGTTCTGGCAGCGCTCTGCCCGTTTCTGGCAAACTATGCGGCTGCCGAGCTCACCGAAACTTTGGAGATCTTCTTTACCGCGCTCGCGTTCGATTGCGCCGCCGCCGCCCTCGATCGAATGCGTGACGCTGGCACGGGGATCGGCGTTTTCAAACTCTGGGCGGCAAGCGGCGCGGCGATCGCCGCCTGCATCCTGCTGCGTCCCGATGGCGGCATCCTGCTGGCGGCGGCCGGTGCTTACCTGGCGGTTGCGGCCTGGAGGTATCGCGCCAGCAAGAAAAAGGTGGCGGATGTTCTACTCGCTGGCATCATCGTCGCGGCATTCGCGCTGGCGCCGCTCGTTCCATGGACAATTCGCAATTTTCGCACGCTCCATCGCTTTCAGCCGCTGGCTCCGCGTTACGCCACCGACCCGGATGAACTCGTCCCGCGAGGCTTTAACCGCTGGGTCAAGACCTGGATGGTCGAATACGTGTCGGTGGAAGAGATTTACTGGAACGTTCCTGACCAGAAGATTGATGCGGAGAAATTGCCGTCGCGCGCTTTCGACAACGCCGCGGAGAGGGACCGGACGCTGGCCCTCATCGCCGATTACAACGAGTCCGGGGACCTGACGCCGGAACTGGATACGCGCTTCGGTCAACTCGCCGCCGATCGAATTCACGCCCACCCCGCGCGCTACTACGCCGTGCTGCCTTTGCTGCGCGTCACCGACATGTGGATGCGCCCGCGGACTGAAATCCTTCCTCCCGACCCGCGCTGGTGGGAATTCAATGACGAGCCGGGAAGTTCGGTCGCGGCCGTGGGCTTCGGCCTGCTAAACCTCGCCTACGTGGCGGCGGCACTGCTCGGGCTGATACGCAGGGACCCGTATATTCGCTGGGCGGGCCTGCTCGTCGGGTTCGTGCTGCTGCGCTCGGCGTTTCTCGGAACCGTGGAAAGCCCGGAGCCGCGCTACACCCTGGAATGCTATCCCGTCGTCATCGTGTTCGCATCTTCGTTTCTGGCGGGGTTCTGGCGGGAAGAAAGAAGAAAAGCGACGCTCAGTCCGGCGAATGATTAGTTCAGCGGCGAGTCGGTCATGCGGAAACGCGTGCGGACGTGTTCGGATAGCAGTTCGACGGCTTCGCGATTGGCCACGGGATCGGCCTGCGCCAAATATTTCATCGCTTCCACCAGCATCTTCTGGCCGTCCACGTAGCGGGGGTCGGAGGTGCGTTCCCGCTTTTTGCGGGACAGATCCGGCGGAAGGGTGATGGTAAACATTTTGGCCATGCGAACTCAACTTTCCTGGGTCTCATGCAGTATATCGCCGGTGCACGTCTTTTTCAGCTTGTTTCTGTTACAGCGGATTTTGCCGGATCCGACCGCGTCGAGACGCGGCTTGCCGGGATTCCCGCCGCGTCCCAAGAAGACGGGGCAAGCCCGGTCTCTACGGTACGTTTTCGGCCGACTCGCGATAGGTTCCAAATTTCTTCGCGACCGGCTTCAGCGTGGGATAAAACTGCACAAAGACGTGCTCGACCGCGGCGTGCTGATCGTGGCAACTCCAGCACCCGGCTTTCGGATTGGCGCCCGCGGATTTTGTCTCTTCGTCGAAATTGAAGTACGCCCATTTATCGGGAAAGCGGCTTTCGTCTTTCACCTCGACGCTCATCCCCATCCAATCGGCCTGATAGTTTCCCGCTTTGTTGATCGAACCCCGATTGGCGGCCCCGCGTTGCTCCAAGGCAAACATCGTCTTGTCGGGCCATTTGCCCGATTTCAAGAACTCCTGGTAGGCCCACTGCGGCACGAAAACGTTGCTGAACATTTCGTGTCCAGTCTGCGCGTTATAACTCATTCCGTAGCCGGAGGAGAGAAAAATCCACTCGCGATAATCGGCCGGCCGCAGGAGTTTGTTGTCGCTCGTGTACTGCGGACGTCCGGACGTAGCATCGGGAGAAGCTGCCAACAAAACTGTGGCAACCAGGACAACGGCCAGGAAAGAAACCGGAATCAAGCGACGCATAAAATCTCCTTGAATGTTCGACAACGAGTCAACAAGACGACGACCTTAGTGGAACTTTACAACAACCTACGCCGCCGGGGCGGAAGAAGCTCCGGAATTTTGCCGCGGGTACGATCGCTCCGCCTGGTATCTGGGAGCGGCAAATCGCGCCGCGGAAATCACTTCGCAATGCGCGGCGGGAGACGCGGCAAGCCGCGTCTCTACGAGCACGAATCTCCCGGAGATTCCCCTACATCACTTCGCTGCGCTTCCGCAGGAAGGCCGGGACGTCGAGGTCCTCCGCCTCATAGCCGGGAGAGAGGTTAGAAGAGGACGACCGCATTCCATCGAGAGAAATCACCTCCGCATGCGACGCGTCCATCAACGCCGCTGCCTGGAAGGCTGGCGGCGCGGGATCGGGTTCGAAGCTCGGTTCGGGTATAAACGCCGGCTCCGGCGCGGTAGCCGCTTCGTGCTGGCGCGTAGCATCCTGTGGAACCTGGCGCGAAACGATGACCGGATCATAGCTCTCATACTGCCGCGGACGCCGCATCCCCGCCTCTCGAAAGCCGGTCGCAATCACCGTGATCTTGACCGAGTCTTTCATCTTCTCGTCCTGCACCGCGCCGAAAATGATGTTGGCGTCTTCGTGGGCCGCGTTCTGGATGATGGTGCACGCCTGCTGCACTTCGGCGAGTTTCAGCGAATTCGAGCCGGTGATGTTGATGAGAATGCCGCGCGCTCCGTCGATCGCGCCCGCTTCGAGCAACGGCGAGGCAATGGCGCGCTGCGCGGCTTCCACCATGCGATGCTCGCCGGACGCGGTGGCCGCGCCCATCACCGCATAGCCCATCCCCGCCATAATCGCCTTCACGTCGGCAAAATCGCGGTTGATGATACCCGGAATGGTGATGATGTCGGAGATCCCCTGCACTCCTTGGCGGAGAATATCGTCGGCGATACGGAAGGACTCGAAGAAACCCGCGTTTTCGGCGACGGCGAGAAGTTTTTCGTTGGGGATCACGATGGTGGTGTCGATCGACTCCATGAGCTCGGCAACCCCGCGCTCCGCCTGCTGCATGCGGCGTTTGCCTTCAAAGGCAAAAGGCTTGGTGACCACGGCCACGGTGAGCGCGCCCATTTCGCTGGCCAGCGAGGCGATGATCGGAGCTGCGCCGGTACCCGTTCCGCCACCCAGTCCGGCGGTAACGAAAACCATGTCGGCGCCTTCGAGGACTTCGATGATTTTGTCGGAATCTTCGAGCGCGGCTTTGCGGCCAATCTCGGGATTCGCGCCGGCGCCGAGTCCGTTGGTCAGCTTGACTCCAAGCTGGATCTTGGTGGCGGCGCGCGAGATCCGCAGCGCCTGCAAGTCGGTGTTGGCAACGATGAAATCGATGTGCTGCATCCCAGAATCGATCATGCGATTGACCGCATTGTTGCCGCCGCCGCCAACGCCGATGACCTTGATGCGTGCGTCGTTGCGCGTTTCTTCGTTAAAGCAGATGCGGAGTGCGTTGTCTTCGTTCATAACTCACCTCGTAAGTCAGTTGCCAGTTGCCGGTTGCCAGTGCCTCGTTTCGACTTGTCCGTGTACTTACCCGTGGAGCGCCGGGCGTGCTCGCCCGGCAGGACGGGCGAGACGCCCGTCCCTCCACAAAAAATCACCTCAAGCGCCCTTCCTCAAAAACAGCGCCTTCATGCGCGAAGCAAAACCCGGCGCCTGCAAGCCGCGGGCCAAGCAGGCGCGATGGCCGTAGTACGCCAAGCCCAACACGGTCGCGAACTCCGGCTCCGCCATGAACGACGGCATCTTCGGCAGCGGCGTTGGCCAGGCGAGACGCGCCGCCTTGCGCAGCACCGATTCCGCCACGTCGAGAATCCCCGGCAGCCGCGACGCTCCGCCGGTGAGCACGAGTCCGGCGACGCAGTGCTCCAGAACGCCCGCGTGGCGCAGGTTGTCGCGTACCAACTCGAAAAGTTCGCGAGCGCGCGGCTCTAGAATCTCGCCCATCACGCGTTGCGCCATCATGCGCGAGGGCCGGTCGCCCACCGCCGGCACTTCGACTTCGTTGCCTTCGGGAATCAGCGTCGGCACGGCGTTGCCAAAATTTTTCTTGAGCATCTCCGCATCGCCGAGCGCCGTGCACATGCCGACCGAGAGATCGCTGGTAAAGTGGTCGCCGCCGACGGGGATGACGGCCGTATGCGCAACCGCGCCCTGCTGAAAAACGATCAGATCGCACGATCCCGCGCCGAGATCGGCGAGGCAAACGCCGAGCTCACGTTCTTCCGGCCGCAACACGGAATCCGCGCAGGCCAGCGGCTCAAAAATCGTGTCATCCACCTGCACGCCCGCCCGGTTCACCGCCGTCACCAGGTTCTGCGTCGCGTTCGACGCAGCGGTCACAATGTGCAAGCGCACTTCCAGCCGTGTGCACATCATTCCCATGGGATCGTGCACGCCCCCCTGGCCGTCGAGAATGAACTCCTGCGGCAGCAGATGGAGAATTTCGCGGTCGCCCGGCAAGGGGATAGCGCGCGCCTTGTCCACGGCCTGGCGGATTTCCTCGCGCCCGATTTCACGCGACCGCGCGCCGAAACCGATGCCGCCGTGGCTATTGATGCCGCGGATGTGCGCGCCCGCAATGCCGATCAGCGCGTGCTCGATGGCAATTCCCGCCACGTCTTCCGCGCGCTCCACCGCCTTTTGAATGCTGGCGGTGGCCTTATCAAGTTCGGCAATCACGCCCTTGCGCAAGCCCCGCGATTCGGCGATGCCGTGCCCGCGATAACGCAATCCGCTGTCGCTCAGCTCGGCCACCAGCACGCCGGTCTTGGCGCTCCCTACATCGATGGCGGTGATGAAATTGGGCTCATGATTCGGCATAAATAAAGCTCGGCAAAATATTTCGCTAGTTCTGCGGAGTCTCCTTTGGAATTCCAGCGCTCGGTTTCTTCTGGCCCGCGGCCACCGGCACGGTGGACGCGGGTGGTGGCGCAGTTTGAGGCGCAGCCGAATGCGGCGCTGGCGCGTTGTTTGCGACTGTGACCGCGGCCGCTTGCGGCTTCGGCTTCAGCGCGATTGGATTCACCGGCGCTGGCTTCACCGGCGTCGCCTTGACCGCAGCATGATTAGCTGGCGTAGGATGCGCCGCCGCGCGATGAACCGCGGGCTTCGTCGTGGGCTTTGTCGCGGGCTTCGTCGCAGCCACGGGCTTGGCATCCTTTTTCGCCGGAACCAGTTTCGATGGCGGCGCATGCGCAACATGTTTTTCGGGGCTCACGATGGCCGCGGTCTTCACCCCCGCCGATATCGGCGATTTGCTTGCGGTGGGCATCAGGGCGGGCTGCCGCGCTTTTCCTTCGAGGTCGGGATTCACAATGATCTGCCCGTCGTAGCGCAAGTCCACCGATTCGAGCCTGTCGAATTGCTGCCGCCACTGCTGCACATGCGTCACATAGGTTTTGTAGCGTTGCAGATAATTTCCCGATCCCAGATGCACCAGCACCTCGCCGTTCGAATCCGCAGCCAGCACTTTCACATCTTCAGGGTCGCTGAGGTCCACCTCGCTCAGCTCCTGCGAATAATGCGCGCCGCCGGAATCGAGCTCGCGGACCAGATTGTTGTAATTCTTCATCCGCGCCGCGCGCGTGGAGAGCGGCTCGCCCGCATTCATCCCGGCAATCGCCGGAAACGAATATTTGCGCTTGCTGCCCGGAGTCATTTCCATCAGCATGCCTCCGGCATCGATCAGCGAAAGATGCGGGCCGATGCGGACAAAGGCGACCGGCGTGCGTTCGTGGACCTCGATGCGCAGGCGATTCGGCACAAAGCGCATCACGCTCGCCGATTCCACCCACGGGATCTGCTCCAGTTGTTGCTGGCGCTGGCTGAGCGGGACGAAAAAAATGTTGCGGCCAATGTCGCCGCCCATCGTTTCCATGATTTGCGCGCGCGACACATGCTCCGCGCCCGTGACTTCGATTTGGTCGCTGGAATCGATGCGAAAACGCCAGGAATGTTTTCCGTAATCGTAGAGGCCGGCGCCGGCGGCTCCGACGAGCGCAAGAATGACGAGCGCTCCCATCATCCATAACAACCGGTGAGCGGCCTTTTTGGGGAGCGATACGCGACGGACTGCGACGCGCTTTTGCCCGCGCAGGAATTGGGATTCCTGCTCCGCTTCCAGATCGACCAGCCGCGAGTCGTCGAACAGCTCCGGCTCGGAAGCCCGATGCTGGGAAACGTCGCGGGGAAGCGAATAGAATTCTTCCTCGACGGCAGTGGAACTTGATTTCCGCGCCACTCTTAGGAGTCAGTTGTTGACAGAAAACCGCTGAGCAAGATAACTATAACTCGGTTTCGCAATTTGAAACAGTGTCAACTTGGTTCGGGGGTTGGGCTCTTAGCTTTTAGCTGTTGACTGTTGACTGTTGGCTTTTGGCTCTCCAGCTTCTCCAAAATCATCGCGCCCAGTTGCGAAACGCTTCCCGCCCCCAGAGTCAGCACCATATCGCCCGACTGAGCGAGCGCGGCAACCGTGGCAACGGCGTCAGCAAAAGAAGGAGCGTAGCTGACGCCAGGCTTCCCTGCCCCGGCGATGCGGCTGACGAGCGCTTCCGCCGTGATGCCTTCGATGGGCTTCTCGCTGGCGGGATAAATATCGAGTACGGTGAGCGTTCCGGCGTCGGCGAAAGCGGTCGTGAATTCATCCATCAAATCGCGTGTGCGGGTAAAGCGATGCGGCTGGAAGATCACATGCACGCGCCGGAATCCGCACTGCCGGGCGGCGGCCAGCGTGGCCCGTATTTCCGTCGGGTGATGGCCGTAATCGTCAATCACGCTGACGCCCGCCGCCGCGCCTTTAAGCTGGAAGCGGCGATCCACTCCGCGAAAACCGTCGAGCCCGGAGCGGATCTGCTCCACCGGTATGTCGAGCACCGTCCCAACCGCAATGGCCGCCGTGGCGTTCAGCACATTGTGCGTGCCCGGCACGTGCAGCGTAAATTCGCCGAGATCTTTCTCCTGGTATGTGACCTCGAAACGGACGAGCGGGCCTTGCCCTGCGGCAATTTGTGTCGATCCTACCTGCGACGATGCAACCTGCGGCGATTTAATCTGCGATGCCCCGATGCGGACCAGGAAATCCGATCCCCGGCTGGTTCCATACGTCGTCACCCGACGATGGACGCGCGGCAACAAACGGCGCAGCGCCGCATCGTCATTGCAGCCGACGACCACGCCGTAAAACGGCACGCGCTCCATGAATTCGAGAAACGTCCGGCGCACGTCGCGCATGTCGCGATAGCAGTCCATGTGCTCGCGGTCGATGTTCGTGACCACCGACAGGATCGGCGAAAGTTTCAGGAACGAGCGGTCGCTCTCGTCCGCCTCGGCGACCAGATATTGCGATTTGCCGAGGCGCGCGTTCGAGCCCATCGCGTCAACGCGCCCTCCGACGACGACCGTCGGATCGAGCCCGCCGGCGGCCAGCACGGCCGCGACCATCGAAGTCGTAGTCGTCTTGCCGTGCATTCCGGCAATCGCGATGCCGTACTTCAGCCGCATCAACTCGGCCAGCATCTCGGCCCGCTGAATCACCGGAACATGCAAGCGCCGCGCTTCGGCGACTTCGGGATTGTCGGCCTTGATCGCGGAACTCGTAACCAAAACATCCGCGCCCGTAATATTGGAGGCGGCGTGGCCCTCAAAAATAACCGCGCCCAAAGCGGCCAGCCGCTCGGTGACCGCTGACTTTCTCAGGTCGGAGCCGGAAATCTTGTAGCCGAGATTCAGCATCACCTCGGCAATCCCGCTCATGCCGATGCCGCCGATCCCGACAAAATGTATGCGCTGAATTTTGGCGAACATGAAAAATCAGTTCCCGAATGAAAACTGATGATAGACCATTTCACCGCCGAGACGCCGAGAACGCGGAGGATAAACTTACGACTGTCATCCTGAGCGAAGCGAAGGATCCCTACTCCCAACACACATTTTCGGATAAGGTAGGGATCCTTCGCTTCGCTCAGGATGACAACCTTGAGTAATGGCTTCTACCCAACCCCGGCCAGATGTTTCACCATCTCCGCAATCTCCTCGACCGCTTTAGGATGCGCCAGCGACTTCGCCGCGGCCGACATGCTCCGCAGCCGCCCCGCATCGCCCATCAGCACCGCAATCGTGTCCACGAGATATGCCGCGCCCAGATTGCTTTCTTCGACAACGACGGCCGCACCAGAGCGTTCCAGCGCCCGCGCGTTCACGTTCTGATGGTCGTCGGCTGCGGCCGGAAACGGCACGAAAATCGCCGGCTTGCCCGCCGCCGTGATCTCTCCCACCGTGCTCGCGCCCGAACGGCAGACCAGCAAATCGGCCCGCCCGAACGTGTCCGGCATGTCGTCGATAAACTTATGCACTTCGCCCGAAATCTCAGACCTCATATAGGCGGCGAGCACCCGATCGTATTCGTGTTGCCCCGTCTGGTGAATGATGTAGATGCCGGGAACTTTCAGGCGCAAACCGGCAAGCGACTCCATCATCGCAAGATTGATGGCGTGCGCCCCCTGACTGCCTCCAAAAACCAGCAGCGTAGGAGCGCCGCCAACCTTTGCGCGAACGTCAAAAAACGGCGCCCGCACCGGCACGCCGGTCACGCGGCAATTGTGAAAATACTGGCAAGTTTCTTCAAAGTGGACCGCCGCCGCCGAGACCCAGCGCGCGATCATGCGATTGGCAAATCCCGGCACCACGTTCGGCTCAAAGGCCAGCGTAGGCAGGCCGCGGCGAATGGCGGCCACCATCGCCGGGCCCGAGGCATAGCCTCCGACGCCAATCACAACGTCGGGATCGAAGTCGGTGAGCATCCGGGAAGAAGCTGCAATGGCGCGCGGCAAATCGAACATCGTCTTCAGGCGCGTCATCAGGCTGACATTTTTCAGCGCGCCGACCTGAATCAGTTCCAGCGGAAACCCCGCCTGCGGCACGAGTCGCGTCTCCATGCCGCGCGCCGTGCCGATAAAAAGCACCTCGGCGCCAAATTGCTTTTTAAGCTGCTGGGCAATGGCCAGCGCCGGAATCACGTGCCCGCCCGTCCCTCCGCCCGCAATGATGATGCGCATGAAATTTGCTTCCTGAACGCTCCCCAAAGAGTGTCGCACGCCAGCCCGGCGAAAAGCGATGCCTGTGACGCGAGATAAGCAACCTTGATGTAATGACCATTAGCATACTTCGTAGAACTGCTATTTACAGCATTTGCCACGTTATTCCGCGTGGGACGGGCTGGTGATAGCATTGAAACGGAGCTTCCATGAACACAACCCTAGTCGCAGAGCCCAAGGCAAAGAAGCGCACGCCGATTGGCGGCCAGATTTCTCTGATCGTAACGTGTTCAGTGGTGGCTGGTTCACATCTGGAGAGTTTCTTCTTGCGCCGCCTATCCCCTCACATGCCTTACGAATGGACAGAGGAATTCATCATTGGTGTCGGGTTCTTGATCGCCGCCATAGCATTTGCGGTTCGTCTTCATAGGGAAACAACATTTAAGTAGCGGCACTAAGAGTCTATGAAAAACTGGTCGGGGTTGCAAAAGTCGCACCTCGGGCGTCTGAGCGCAGGCATTTTTCGAACGGCTTAGCGGCACGAGCGAACTCGTAACTATCCTTTCCATCGCCTCCACAGCGATTCGTGAAATCACCTCACGCCCCACAGCAATCTCAAAATCGCCGGAACCGCTTGTCCCTCAAGGCTTTCGAACGAAGGTAACTTCAATTACCTAAGCTCATGCACGCGGGGAATCTATTCGCAATCGCCCGGAGATGCGATCTTTATTAGAACGCACTGATCTGGAGTTCATTTTTAGAACGAAGGGACCTTATGGATCGCGAGCACCGGGAAAGCATGGAAGACATCCATCTGCGGATTTTGCGCGTGACCGACGACTTGCGCGTGATCCAGCGCGAACTCAACTACGCCGCCATGCAGGCCCCCACCGACCCCGAACTCATGGAAGCCCTCGCCGATCCGCCGGAGATGGAAACCATCCAGGTGCTGAAGTCCGCGCTCGACCAGATGCGCCACTTCCTCTGGTTCTACATGCAGGTGGTCACCAGCGATTCCGAAATGGGCGAGAAATTCCGGCAAACCCTGCGTCAGGAAGCGGCCCCAGTGCGAATTCCAGAGATGGAGCAGCAGTTCCAGAACGCCACCGACGCCATCATGCTGCGCTATCTGGCCGACAGTAAGTTCCGCAAGCCCAACTAGGCCCGTGTGGGGGACGGGGCTCGCACAACTACTCGGGGTCTTCGTTGTCTATCCGCAGCAACATCCCACTGCCAGCTCGTATATTGAGATCTCCTTTACGCGATAGCAGTTCAATCTCGCCGACGGGGTTGGTGCGTCCCGCATGGGCTATGGCAACATCTGGCAAATCGTACGTTCCGCAGGCATCGGACGAAAACACCCACAGTGCCTGCAGCCGGTCATTGGCGTCGATTTCACCGCGGCACATGGTACCGGGCCGAGAAGCGACGCGAACCAGCACTCCATCTGCCGCAGGCTTTCCAACAATCCGCAGCCCGCTGACCACCGGCCCACCTGCACGGTAGACGACCTCGCCTCCAATCTGCACCGTGGTCCAGGCATCTTGTGAAGTTCCCCGGTCGGGACCGGTCTGGGGAATCTGCGCTTCCTCTACTGCCATCATGGAGGCCAATGATCTCAAATTGGCAATGACCGGCAGCCGGCGTCCGGAAACCAGGAGCGCGTCGAAGCGGAACGACACGTGCGCGCGTTGTGCACCGTTCGCGGGTTGAACATCGATTACGCGACCGACAACTTTGGCGCCGGCATGGATCTTCCATTTTGGCGACAACGGGACGTCCTGCATGACTCGTGCCGTAAATACCTGACCAGGTTTTATCTTCCTGGAATTCAGGGAAGAGTTCAAAGCAACAGGAATTACCGTGCCAGCGGGAATTGTGCTCTGAGCGAACAACGGCGCCGAGAACACAATTAGACCGATCCACATTAGGCGATTCATCGCAGCCCCCTTTTGCTAACTCTTAAGTAACTATCGATGAAGGTTTGCGAAAGCTAGTGTCAACGGTGGCCACCACCACCGCCGCCGTGAAACCCACCGCCGCCGCCGTGAAATCCACCACCACCGGCGTGAATTCCGCCGCCACCGCCGTGGAATCCGCCAGCTCCAAATCCTCTGGAGCCTCTAACCCCGGCCATTCTAGGCCCGGAGTGAAAACCACTACGCGTGGAGGCCGGTCCACGGTAGATGCCATGGGCGTATCTGCCGCTTGCGACATAGGGTGAACGCGACTCCCAATCTCGGTAATTGCTGAAGCGATGGAAGTAGTGGCCGCCGCCGTAGCCGTAACCATACCCGAAGAACGGAGCGTCAAAGACGTACCAGGGCGAATAGAAACCCCAGCCGAACGGGCTATACCAGATGCCATCCCCCGGCAGGAAGGTGTAGGCGTCGAACCACGGGTCCCAGTACCAATTAGCCCAACCCCAGGGCCCCCAACCGCTCGCGGTGCTGGCCGCATCCACGTTGGCTTCCGCCAAATAAGCGGATCGCAGGCTGCTCCAGCGATACAAATCGCCTTCTTCATACGACTTCTTGTCGAATTTTTGCGCCTTCAGCGAGCTGTCTTGAGCAAGGTTCAATTCACGTCCGCCCTTGACGGTGACCATCTTGCCGTCATCCTCGACGGAAGCCTTGCCGTCGAATACGCGCAATTGATTTTGCTTCAGGTCGAAATCGTACAAGCCTGTCTTCAACAATCTGGTTGTGACGCCGTTTTCGATGATGCGAATATCATTCTCCGAATGAATCTCCGCAACTTCAACCATGGCGCGCCCTTTGTCGAGAGCGACCTCCGTGTCGGTGAGGCTTGGCGAAACCATTTCTATGGAACTGTTTTTGCCGACTCGCAAGAAGACGCCTGGCGTCAGCAATACCTCGGCTTTGCCTTTTTCCGTGGTTAGCGACTGCCCCGTCCGCAACTCGGCAGTTCCGATCGACTTCGAGTCGAGAGCCTTCGCGCCCATCGACGCCTGGCCTTCGACATAATTGAGAGACCCTGGCACGGCCGCATTCGCGCCCGCATTGCTTGCATACGCGGGCAGAGAAAGAACCGCGGCCAGGAACAAGCTGACGATTGAGATGAACCTCGTCATCGCCATTTTCGCACCCTCCAATCTCGTTACTAAATTGGATGATTCGGCCTTGTGTTTTGATGCCCGGCGTCGAGTAGTCTTGCCAGCGGCGGATCACTGCGAACCGGCCAAAGGATTGGGGCCCGGTGTCGGAGACGAGGCAAGCCGCGTCGCGGCAAAAAATTCGACCGCCGAGCAAGACTTCTCCGCCGCCAAAAAAACGGGCGCGCCGAAGCGCGCCCAAGGTTCAGGAGGAACAAACTTAACCCGCAATCACTCTCAGCAGGAAGAACGCCGTCTCCACTGCCATCTCAATGTCCAAACCCCGCCGACTGCATCGACTGCCGCGAGAGGTCCGAAGTGGACGCGATGCCCTGCATGCGCAGCTTGAACTCATCCGAGTTCGAAGCGCTCTCCAGGGCGGTTTCGTAATTCACCAACCCCGCCTGGAACAAATCCCACAGCGACTGGTCGAAGGTCTGCATGCCGTATTGCGACGTACCCGCCGAAATAGCTTCGCGGATGGAGCGCGTCTTTTCCGGGACCAGAATGCATTCCCGGATATAGGAGGTCGTGACCATGACTTCGACCGCTGGCACACGGCCCTCGGTATCCGACCGGCGCACCAGGCGCTGGCTGATGATCGCGCGCAACACCGCCGCCAATTGCAGGCGGATCTGTTTCTGCTCGGGCGGCGGGAAGATGGCGATGATTCGGTTGATGCTTTCCACCGCGTCCAAAGTGTGCAAAGTGGAGAAAACCATGTGCCCGGTTTCGGCCGCGTGCAGCGCTGTCCCGATCGTTTCGAGATCGCGCATTTCGCCCACCAGAATCACGTCCGGGTCCTGGCGCAAAGAAGCGCGCAGCGCCGCCGAAAAGGTCGGCGTATCCACTTCCACCTCGCGCTGGTTCACGTAACCTTTTTTGTCGCGGTGCAGAAATTCGATGGGGTCCTCGATGGTGATGATGTGCTCGGCGCGCGTCGAGTTGATGCGGTCGACCATGGCCGCCAGCGTCGTCGATTTGCCGGAGCCGGTTACTCCCGTCACCAGCACCAGGCCGCGCGGCATGTCGCAGATCTGCTCCACCACCTTCGGCAGAAACAGTTCGTCGAGCGCCCGGATCTTGGTCGGAATGACGCGCAGCACCAGTCCCACGTTGCCGCGCTGCTGAAATACGTTCACACGGAAGCGTCCCAGTCCGGCAACGCCGTACGCCATGTCGATTTCCGTGGTCTCTTTGAATTTTTGCTTTTGCCGCGCCGACATCATGCTGAAGGCCATGTTCAACATGTCTTCGGCGGTCACCCGCGACTCGTCGGTCAGTGGCACCAGGTCGCCATCGACGCGTAGGTGAGGATAGTTCCCGACCTTCAGGTGCAAGTCGGAAGCGCGTCGCTCCATGGCGATGCGGAGCAGGTCATCAATATTCATGCGGGCAGGACTCCAGCGATCGTTACTATCATGACCCGAACCGGGCTGGCGCACGAGATGACGGAAGTAACGACACCATTGGCTTGCCCTGAGCCCGCACCCGGCTGCCGGACGGGGCCTGGGCAGCGAGCGACAGGGCTCCGAATTGCCGTTAGAGCAAGTCCAGCGCTCGGGTGGGCGGACAAGGGTGTCCGCCCTACACGTACGGTTGGATTCGATCTCGATTTTCGATAGAGTTTTCAGCGGCTGCGCTTAGCTCGGATGGGCAAAATCTTGGGCTGTTTTTCCGACCACCGGCCGAGGCGAAACTTCTTTTCATAACCCGTGGACTTATTGGCGATGGCCACGGCCAGATTGCCGCTACTGTCACAAGAGTAGGTTTCTTCTACGGCGAATTCCGCCGCCGCGGCTGTTCGCCTTACCGGCACTGAAGCCAACTCCGCCTGGCCCTGCAACTCCGGATCGAACGGGAATCGAATGTCGTCCCACTCGGCAATTTCCCCTATGGGCCGCCCGTCCCGCGTCAGGCGCGCACATTCCAGATAACGAAAATGGCCGAGGTTGTGCGCCGGATGGTAACCGCGCACGCTGCGCAGCGGCGGTTGTTTTGGGCCCGGCAACTCCGTGCCGCGGGCGAACACCAGATCGAACACCACGTCGCGCCCTTCGTCCGCCTCCCGCCACAATCCGAAATTCCGCGTAAAGCGCTCGCGCAGCACGCAGCCCGATTGCGCATCGGCCCGGACCGCCAATCCGATGGCCGTCGCCGATCGCATGTAGGCCGAGCGCCGCACCCGCCTGCCATAACTCTCGCGCAGTATGCGCGCCACCGGAGGCAACTCCGAACCACCGCCGGTCACGTAGAGGGATTCGATGGGGCGATCCGAGTGCTCCTCCAGCAACTCATCGACCACCCGGCGCGTCGATTCGATCAGCGGCCGGCACAGTTCGTAGAACGCGCCCACGCCGATTGAGGCCTCGCTCCATCCCGGCCGCACCCGTTCCAGATCGATCGAGAGCTTGCGCGAGTTGGGGCTCAGCGCTTCCTTTCTCTCCCGGCATTCGTCCAACAGGACGAACCATTCCGCCGCCGTGAGGCTGTCTCTCTCCTGGCGAGAAAGCCCGGCGGCGTCCAGCGCCAGCTCCGCCAGTATCTCGTCAAAATCGTCGCCGCCCAGGGTTGGAATTCCGTCGGACGCAATAATGGAGTGCTCGCCGTCGCCCAGTTCGACCAGCGATGCGTCGAATGTGCCGCCTCCCAAATCGTAAACCAGCAGCCGGCCCCCGGCACGGCCCTTACGGTTCACTAGGTCGCGATGGGCAAACTCAACCGCTGCCGCCGAGGGTTCGTTCAACAGTCCGAGAACTTCGAACCCCGCCTCGCGGGCGGCTTCGGTGGTAAGAAAGCGCTGATTGCTGTTGGCATTCGCCGGCACTCCCAGCATGGCTTCCAGGGGCTTGTTGCCTTCGCCCGGCAACGACAAAGTGGAATGTTCGCGCAGTTGCACCCTCAGAGCCGCCATCATCTCCCGCAGCAGTTGCCTGACTTCAAAAGTCTGGCCCGCGATTTCCATCCGCGTCTCGGGACCGGCGTCCCTGAGGCAGCGTTTCAGCGAGCGAACGATGGTCCAGCCGGCTTGCCCTTGCCGCAGCCACGCGTCCCATCCGTAAACGCGCGTCGCCCCATGCACGGCGATGAGCGGAGGGAACCACTCGCGCGTATTCCCATCCGGAGCTTCGAAGTTGACGAGAGGATAATTGCCGCGGTCCACGGCCGCAGCTACGATGCGAGTCGTGCCGAAATCTATGCCTACCTTCACAGCTAAACCTGCTCCGTTCTAAAGCAATAGCCGGGCCGGAAACCAACTTACAACTTAGCTCCCGGAGAAGAAAACTGCCCTTCGATTCTCCCCATGCCCGTTGCAACAAAATTAAAGGATCAAATCTAAACGCCCACCGGCTGCCTCGCTCCCACCGGGACCGGAGTGAGCCA
This sequence comes from uncultured Acidobacteriaceae bacterium, assembly GCA_963709835.1. Classification (GTDB taxonomy): domain Bacteria; phylum Acidobacteriota; class Terriglobia; order Terriglobales; family Acidobacteriaceae; genus Acidiflorens. The sequence goes on along the minus strand of CAVPYG010000074.1, from coordinate 1,865 downwards.
ATGGTAGCGGTCCGGCTTCTGGCCGCGCACGATGCCGAAGAATTCCGCTTGCAAAGACTTCGTCATCGGACCGAGCTTCCCCGAGCCCACATTGATTTTGTCCACCGAACGAATGGGAGTAATTTCGGCGGCGGTGCCGGTGAAGAAAACCTCGTCCGCAATATAAAGCGACTCGCGCGGAATCTGCTGCTCCACGATCTTGATGCCGAGGTCGCGGGCGATCTGCAACACCGAGTCGCGCGTGATTCCGGGTAAAACGGAGTTGCCCATCGGGGCTGTGTGCAGCACGCCGTTCCGCACCACGAACAGGTTTTCGCCCGAGCCTTCGCTGACATAGCCGTTCACATCGAGCGCAATGCCTTCGGAGTAGCCATTGGCCATGGCTTCCATCTTGATGAGCTGCGAATTCATGTAATTCGCCCCTGCCTTGGCCATGGCGGGCAGCGTGTTGGGAGCGATCCGCGTCCACGAAGAAATGCACACGTCGACGCCTTCGCCTTCGCCCGAATCGTGGCCCAGATACTTTCCCCAGGAGAAATTAAGTATGTAAACTTCAACCGGACAATTTAGCGGGTTGACGCCGGCTTCTCCATATCCGCGAAAAGCGATGGGGCGGATGTAACAGGGCCAGACGCCGTTCTGCCGCACCAGATCGATCATCGCGCGGACCAGCTCGTCGCGGGTAAAGGGCAGGTCGGTGCGGTAAATGCGTGCAGAATCGACGAGGCGTTGCATGTGCTCGGTGGCGCGGAAAATCGCCGGGCCGCTGGGCAGTTCGTAGCAGCGAATGCCCTCAAACACCGAAGAACCGTAGTGCACCACGTGAGACATCACATGAAGCGTGGCGTCTTCCCAGGCAATGAACTTGCCGTTGTGCCAGATTTTTTCCGTTTTCTGAATCGCCATACAGACTCCTTATTGTGCCGAGGCGTCGCCGAAGCGGGCCGGGGCTTCTCCGATGGATCGTGATCAACGATCAGTTATCAGTGATCCGTGATCAGTGGCCGATCGAAGAAAATTCGCCTTCTGAAATGGATTATAACGTGGAAGCGGAAAGGGGGCGATTTCCTGTAGCCGCCGGTGCTGCAACGAAGGGTCGTATCAGGGCATCGCATCAGCGATGGCGCAAGTGCTGCGTCATCAACGCGCCGTTAGGCGCTGGATTTGGACTTTTGAACTTCACCGCAGGCTGTTAGAGACGCGGCAAGACCGGTCTCTAGAGACGGAACCTCAGCGAATCGCGACCATGTTATTGGCAACAAACCCGGCTTCACCGGTAACCATGAGTCGCATCGTAATCCGTTCGGCCTTGTAGTGGTGAGTGCGATGCAACAGGTAAACGGCGCCCACCGCGGCACCGAAACCCAACGCCGATCCCGCAGCCTCCCCGCCGGAGCCGCGCGTCACAAAGGGACGCATCAATGGATTGGCTTCGTGAAACCCCTGGCTCAAGCCGCGCTGCGTGGTGATGGCGTCGGCGGCAATCAGTCCGGCCAAAATGCTGAAGTCCACCTTCTTCTCGGCGGTCCAAAAAGGATGGTGGCTGGGCGCATCGGGCAGCGCAAAACGGTTCACCTTGAAACTCTGCGCCTGCACCGCAACACTCAGCAAAAGAATCGAGAGGAGGAACTTCATCAGGTCTCCGGTAGTGAGCTTGCTTGGGACTGTGATGAAAGTATGGCAGGAATACACGTTGGTACATAGCCCAATCTCGTAGGTGGAGTAGCCCTTTAGTAAGGGTAACCAAGCGGGTATGGACGGTTACTTGCCCTCGTTCGTAGCCAAAAGAGGGCAGTCAGCCGGCATTTTCCGGCCTCGCGAGGGCCGCACTCGCTTCGCGCGGCTGGTGCCAAGCCTGCGAGGGG